>NZ_JAYFSI010000013.1:0-333104 GCF_034929455.1 Amycolatopsis heterodermiae | reverse complement strand
GGGGGGGTGGTCGGCTCGGGGGGGGACGGCGCCGGGGGGGCGGGGGGGGTGCGCGGGGGGGGGGGGGGCGCCCGCCTGCTCGCCGCCGAGGTCACCCCGGACGCCGTCGCGGAGAAGGCCCGCCACCTGCTGACGGACTCGTCCGTCCGCGACGCGGCCCGCGCGCTGGCCGCGGAGGTCGCGGCGATGCCGTCCCCGGCCGAAGTCGCCGCGCAGCTCCCGTCGTTCGCCTGAAAGCCGTGAAGGCCTCCTTCCCGGCCATAAGAGCTGGTAATGAGGCCTTCGCGGCTGTTGCGGTCAGGCGCGGGCGACCAGGTCGCGCAGCAGGGAGCCCATGCGGGTCGCGGCCGCGCGGCCGGCTTCCAGCACCTCTTCGTGGTTGAGCGGCTCGCCCGTCATACCCGCGGCCAGGTTCGTCACCAGCGAGAGGCCGAAGACCTCGACGCCGGCGGCGCGGGCCGCGATGGCCTCCAGGACCGTCGACATGCCGACGAGATCCGCGCCCAGCGTGCGCAGCATGTGGATCTCGGCGGGCGTCTCGAAGTGCGGCCCGGTCAGGCCCGCGTAGACGCCTTCCTCGAGCGACGGGTCGATCTCCTTCGCGAGAGAACGCAGCCGCGCCGAGTAGAGGTCCGTCAGGTCGACGAAGTTCGCGCCGACGATCGGCGACCGCGCCGTCAGGTTGAGGTGGTCGGAGATCAGCACCGGCTGCCCGACCTGGAAGCCGTGGCGCAGCCCGCCGGCCGCGTTGGTCAGCAGCACCGTCCGGGCGCCGGCGGCCGCGGCGGTGCGCACGTTGTGCACCACCGGGTCGATGCCCTTGCCCTCGTAGAAGTGCGTGCGGCCGAGCAGGATCAGCGCCCGGCGGTCGCCGACGCGCACCGAGCGCACCGTCCCGCCGTGGCCGACCGCGCTCGGCGCTTCGAACCCGGGCAGGTCGCCCAGCGGGATCTCCGCTTCGGGCTCCCCGATGACGTCCGCGGCCGGGCGCCAGCCCGAACCGAGCACGACGGCGATGTCGTGCTTGTCCACCCCAGTGCGGTCGGCGATGACGGCCGCGGCTTCCTGTGCGCTCATGCCCGCGAGCGTATCCGGACGCTCCGGACAGCCAGGAACACCACCAGCCCGAACGGCGAAAGGAAGATCGTCAGCAGCAGGATCGGGCTGACGATCCACGGCGAGATCTCCAGCGAGCGGGCCTCGAAGTACATCCACCGCGCGATGAACAGGTCGAACGCGATGAGGTGCGCCCAGACGAGCCCGGCGCCCCACGGCGTGGCGAGGATCGACTGCAGCACGCCGAGGTCGGGCCGGAGCATCGCCCGCCCCCACTCCGCGAAGTGCGGCAGGACGAGCCCGAAGTAGCAGACCAGCGGCAGCAGCGGCACCCACGGCGACCGCATGATCCGGGCCGTCCACTGCCACTTCGGCAGCAGGATCATGAGCGCCCAGAACGGCGTCGCCAGCGGGAACGCCCAGGTGAACAGGGCCATCACGCGGCCACCCGGGCCGGGGCCCGCACGACGGCCCACGCGCTCAGCCCGACGGCGGCGGCCAGCGCGGCGGCCGCGCTCAGCGTCAGGCCGTCCGGGTGGACGATCGACTGCGCCCGCAGCGCCTGCCAGGTGACCAGCGCGATCAGGCCCGCGTAGCCGGCGGCGCCGATCAGGACGAGCCGCGCGCGGACGACGTCGTCGCGCAGGCGCGGGAACCGCGAGGTCAGGGCCAGCAGCGCGATCGCGAGCAGCGGCAGGGCCTGCAGGGCGTGCATCCCGACGAAGTGCGGGATCCGCAGGTCGCCGCCGACCGTGCTCCAGCCGAGGATCGGCAGGCCGGGGCCGCCGTCGCCGAGGCCGACCGTGTGCGCGCCGACCATGTCCGGCGTGCCGCCGGACTTCCACTGCGCCAGCTGCTGCGCGGTCGGGCTCGTCATGAGCATGCCGAGCGAGATCCCGGCGAGCGACAGGACGGCGCCGGCGCGCACGGCCCAGAAGCTCGCGCGGTCGGCGACCTTGGTGAACATGACCAGGACGGTCAGCGCGAACGTCGCGGACCAGAGGCCGATGATCATCTTGCCCATGACGTCGTAGATCGTGGCGTCCAGCGGGGTCGAGTTGTTGAAGTGGCTCGCCCGGCCGCGGGCGGCCTGGAACACCAGCAGGACGTACTCGCCGGTGAAGATCACCACGAGCGCGTTCGTCAGCCCGCTCGCGGTGCGGCGGAACCGCGGCAGCAGCGAGACCAGCCAGCTCCAAGTGAGGAAGTAGAGGCTGCCGGAGATCGCGAACTTGAGCGGCTTGGCCCAGATCGGCGCGCCTTCGAGGGTCCGGTGGTCGACGAGCAGCGCGGCGACGCAGAGCACGGCCACCACGCCGTAGACGGCGCCGGCGTAGCGCGACGGCGGGTGCCACCCGCGGGTTCTCGTCCGGAGATCGGCAAGGATGGTCATGGTTCCTCCCAGAACGGATAGTCAAGCTCTCCGTTATGGGAAGCTAAGCTATCCATGCTGAGAAGTCTTCAGGGTTGCCTCTGAAGCCGACCCCGGAATCGAATGCAGAATCGGAGCGGACACGCATGCGGATGGCCGAACTGAGCGCCGAGTCGGGGGTGCCGGTCGCGACCGTCAAGTACTACCTGCGCGAAGGCCTGCTGCCGCCGGGCGAGCGCACCAGCCCCAACCAGGCCCGGTACTCGGCGGCGCACGTCCAGCGGCTGCGGCTGATCAAGGCCCTCACCGAGGTCGGCGGGATGTCGCTGGCCTCGGTCGGCGCGGTGCTCGAAGCGATCGACGGCGACAAGACCCCGCACCGCACGATGGGCGTCGTCCAGGAGGAGCTGGCCGGTACCCCGCCGCAGGTCTCCGAAGAGGCCGCGCAGTGGGCGTGGGAGCTGCTCGACGGGATCGTCCGCCGCAACGGCTGGGGCGAGCTGAAGCGCAAGCACGTCGGGGTCGTGAACCTCGTCGCGGCGCTGGCCACGGCGAAGGAGCTGGGCCACGAGAAGCTGGCGGAGCGCCTCGAGGAGTACGCGCACCTGGCGCTGCGGGTCGCGGAGCTGGACGTCGACACGGTGACGGGCCTGACGTCGTTCGACAAGATCATCGAGGCCGGCCTGGTCGTGACGGTCCTGGGCGACCGCATCTTCGCGGGCCTGCGCCACCTCGGCCAGGAGCTGCTGTCCCGCGAGGTCCTCGGCGACGTTCCCGACTGACCGGGTCGTCAGCCGGCGATGGTCAGCGACTGGGCGACCGGCTCGAAGACGTCCTTGCGGGTCGCGTCCTCCTGCTCGGTCGGGGCGGTGACCGAGAAGACCCACAGGCTCGTACCCGCCTTGAGCAGGTTCATGAACGTCACGCGGGTGACGCTGGTCTCGGCGCCCCGGTCGGTCGTGCGGAAGGTCAGCGTGGTCCCGTTCGCCACCGGCTCCGGCGGGAGGAGGAAGAACCCGTCGGACGGGTAGAGCAGCTTCAGCTGGTCGATGTACGCCTGGTCGCTGGGGTAGTCGCCGAAGTAGTTCGCCAGCCGCTCCAGCCGGATCGCGCGGCGGCCGTCCTCCGAGACGTACTGGACGACCGTGCTCGCCCCGAAGCGCGAGTCGTGCGGGGCGACGAACTTCTGCCAGCCCTTCGGCACGCCGAGGCCGAACTCGCCGCCCCTCGCCCCGGTCGCCACGCCCGCGTCGCCGGACTGGCGCACCAGCTCGGGTGGCGGCAGCTCGGTGGTCCCGTTCGACGTCGGCCGCGGCTCGGCGGCCGGCGGCAGCAGCGGCTCCCCGCCGACCGTCCTGGCCAGCGCGAACCCGCCGCCGGCGGCGACCAGGAAGAGCAGGATCGCGACGCCGATGAGTGCGGCGGTGGCCGCGGTGCTGCGCCGGCCCGGCCGCGGCGCGGGTGGTGGCGGTGGCGGGACGTAGACGGTGGCCGCCGGCGGCTGCGGCGCCGCGGTGGGCGGCTTCAGGAACGGCAGCGGACCCGGGTCGGTCGCCAGCTCGGAGCTGGCCTCGGCCTTCTTCTCGACCTTCTCCGGCAGGACGGTCTTGATCACCTGCGTGTCGCTCGCGTCCGGCTGCGCGGACGTCTTCTTGCCGTCCGGCGTGCGGAACAGCTCGGGGCCGAACAGGTCGAGCGCGGTCTTCGTCTGCCGCGGGTACAGCCGGTGCCGGACGTCGCGCAGCGTGATCCGCTGGTCCGGCTCCTTCTTCATCAGCGCGGAGATGACGTCGGCGAGCGGCCCGGCCTTCGGCTTGGGCACCTTCCCGTTGACGACCTTGCCGACGGTCTCCAGCGGGTCGCCGTCGGCGTCGTACGGCGGGGCGCCCTCGACCGCGGCGAACAGCGTCGCGCCCAGGCCCCACAGGTCCGCGGCGGGCGTGACCGGACCGCCCGAGGCGACCTCCGGCGCGATGTAGGCGGGGGAGCCGAGCATGATCCCGGTGCGGGTCATGGTCGCTTCGGAGACGTTGCGGGCGATGCCGAAGTCGGTCAGCTTGATCCGGCCGTCGCTGGCCACGAGGACGTTGCCCGGCTTGACGTCGCGGTGGGTGATGCCGGCGGCGTGCGCGGCCTCCAGCGCGGACGCGACGGCGATGCCCATCGCGGCGGCCTGCTCGACGGTCAGCGGCCCGTGGTCGCGCAGGATGTGCGCCAGGCTGCGCGAGGGCAGCAGCTCCATCACCACGAACGGCTGATCGTTCTCGCGGGCGACGTCGTGCAGGATGATCACGTTCGGGTGAGACAGCACGGCGATCGCGCGGGCCTCGCGCAGAGTGCGTTCCCGCAGCTCGTCGGCCTGCGAAGAGGGGATGCCCGGCGGCACCTTCATCTCCTTGACGGCCACCTGGCGGTGCAGGAACTCGTCGTACGCCGACCAGACGGTGCCCATCGACCCGGAACCCAGCACCGAGCGCAGCCGGTAGCGACCGGCGACCAGTCGTGTCTCTTCGCTGGAGGGGGGCACCCGCCAATTGTGTCGTACCCGGATCCGACCCCTACCACCCCCAGGGGCGACCAGACTCACAGGTTCTCCGTGTCGAGTGCCTCTACCATCACTGGGTATGACTGAACTGGCCGGTCCGGAGTCAGCGCCGATCTCCGAACTCGACCTGGCGGCCGAGTTTCCCCAGGCGACACGGGTGCAGTGGCAGGAGCTCGTCGCCGGCGTCCTGCGCAAGAGCGGCAGGCTGCCGGAGGACTTCACGGGCGCCCCGGAGAGCAAGCTCGTCACGCGGACCTACGACGGGATCGAGATCCAGCCGTTGTACACGGCGGACGACGTACCCGCGGAAAGCGGCTTCCCCGGGCTGCCGCCGTTCGTGCGCGGCGCGCGGCCGCAGGGGCAGGTGACCACCGGCTGGGACGTGCGCGCCCGCTTCACCGGCACCGACGCGAAGGCCGTCAACAAGGCCGTCCTCGCCGACCTCGAAGGCGGCGTGACGTCGATCTGGCTGACCGTGGCGCCCGGCGCGGTGGCCGACGCGCTGAACGAGGTCTACCTCGACCTGGCACCGGTCGTCCTGGACGCCGGCGCCGACTACGAAGCCGCCGCCGACGCGCTGTTCGAACTGTTCGCCGAGCGGGAGATCCCGGCGAGCGAAGCCACCGCCGTGCTCGGCGCCGACCCGATCGGCCTCGCGGCCCGGACCGGGGCCGAGGTCGCGCTGGAGCCGGCCGCCGCGCTGGCCGCGCGTGTCGCCGCGAAGTACCCGAAGGTGCGCACGATCGTCGCCGACGGCCTCCCGTTCCACGAGGCGGGCGGCTCGGACGCGCAGGAGCTGGGCGCGCTGGTCGCCGCCGGCGTCACCTACCTGCGGGCCCTGACAGACGCGGGCCTGGACGCCGAAACGGCCGCTGGGCAGCTGGAGTTCCGGATCGCCGCGACCGCCGACCAGTTCTCGACCATCGCCAAGCTGCGCGCGGCCCGCCGCCTCTGGGCGCGCGTCGCCGAGGTGTGCGGCTTCTCCTCGCCGATGCGCCAGCACGCCGTGACGTCGCCGTCGATGCTGACCCAGCGCGACCCGTGGGTGAACATGCTGCGCACGACCGTCGCCTGCTTCGGCGCGGGGGTCGGCGGCGCGGACGCCGTCACGGTGCTGCCGTTCGACGCCGCGATCGGCCGGGCCGACGCGTTCTCCGCGCGGATCGCCCGCAACACCCACGCCGTGCTGCTGGAGGAGTCCAAGCTGGCCGGGGTGGTCGACCCGGCGGGCGGCTCCTGGTACGTCGAGAAGCTCACCGACGACTTCGCCCGCGTCGCGTGGGCCGAGTTCACCGCGATCGAAGGCGCGGGCGGCCTGGTCGCCGAGCTGGCGTCCGGCGCGCTCGCCGGCCGCCTCGCCGAGACGTGGGAGAAGCGCGCGAAGCGGCTCGCCACCCGGCGCGACCCGCTCACCGGCGTCAGCGAGTTCCCGAACCTGACCGAGAAGCCGGTGAAGCGCGAGCCGCTGGATCCTCCGGCGGAAGGCGGGTTGCCGCGGCACCGCTACGCCGAGGGTTTCGAGGCCCTGCGGGACGCGTCGGACGCGTACCTGGCCGCGCACGGCGCGCGGCCGAAAGTCTTCCTGGCCACGCTCGGCCCGGTCGCCGCGCACACCGCGCGGGCCGGGTTCGCCGCCAACCTGTTCCAGGCGGGCGGGATCGAAGCGGTCAACCCGGGCGCGACCGACGACCTGCCCGGCGCGTTCCGGGCGTCCGGCGCCAGGATCGCCTGCCTCTGCGGCACCGACGACGCCTACGCCGAGCAGGCCGCCGAGGTGGCCGCCTCGCTGGGCGCCGACCACGTTCTCTTGGCGGGCAAGGGGTCCTACGACGGCGTCGACGGCAACGTCTTCGCCGGTTGTGACGCCCTCGAAGTCCTCAACGGCCTGCACACCGAGCTGGGAGTCTCGCGATGACCATCCCCAACTTCGCCGACGTCGACCTCGGCACGCCGCCGCCCGCCGACCGGGAGACCTGGGCGCGCGCGGTGCAGGAAGCCACCGGCAAGGGCCCGGACGCGCTGGACTGGGAGACGCCCGAAGGCATCGGCGTCAAGCCGGTCTACACCGCCGCGGATCTGTCCGATGTGGACTTCCTGAACACGTACCCTGGCATCGCGCCCTACCTGCGCGGGCCGTACCCGACGATGTACGTCAACCAGCCCTGGACCATCCGCCAGTACGCCGGGTTCTCCACCGCCGAGGAGTCCAACGCCTTCTACCGCCGCAACCTCGCGGCCGGGCAGAAGGGCCTGTCGGTCGCCTTCGACCTGGCCACCCACCGCGGTTACGACTCCGACCACCCGCGCGTCTCCGGTGACGTCGGCATGGCGGGCGTCGCGATCGACTCCATCTACGACATGCGGCAGCTCTTCGACGGCATCCCGCTGGACAAGATGTCCGTGTCGATGACGATGAACGGCGCGGTGCTGCCGGTGCTCGCGCTGTACGTCGTCGCGGCCGAGGAGCAGGGGGTGAAGCCGGAGCAGCTCGCGGGGACCATCCAGAACGACATCCTCAAGGAGTTCATGGTCCGCAACACCTACATCTACCCGCCGCAGCCGTCGATGCGGGTCATCTCCGACATCTTCTCCTACACCTCGCAGCACATGCCGAAGTACAACTCGATCTCCATCTCCGGCTACCACATGCAGGAGGCCGGGGCGACCGCCGACCTCGAGCTGGCCTACACCCTCGCCGACGGCGTCGAGTACATCCGCGCGGGCACCGAGGCCGGGCTGGACGTCGACAAGTTCGCGCCGCGGCTGTCGTTCTTCTGGGCGATCGGGATGAACTTCTTCATGGAGGTCGCGAAACTGCGCGCGGCCCGGCTGATCTGGGCGAAGCTCGTGAAGGGCTTCGACCCGAAGTCGCAGAAATCGCTTTCGCTGCGGACGCACTCCCAGACGTCGGGCTGGTCGCTGACCGCCCAGGACGTCTACAACAACGTCGTGCGCACCTGCGTCGAGGCGATGGCCGCGACCCAGGGGCACACGCAGTCGTTGCACACCAACGCGTTGGACGAGGCGCTCGCGCTGCCGACCGACTTCTCCGCGCGCATCGCCCGCAACACGCAGCTCCTGCTGCAGCAGGAATCCGGCACCACGCGGGTGATCGACCCGTGGGGCGGCAGCGCCTTCGTCGAGAAGCTGACCTACGACCTCGCGCGCAAGGCGTGGGGCCACATCAGCGAGGTCGAGCAGGCCGGCGGTATGGCCAAGGCGATCGACGCGGGCATCCCGAAGCTGCGCATCGAGGAGGCCGCGGCCCGCACGCAGGCCCGGATCGACTCGGGACGGCAGCCGGTGATCGGCGTCAACAAGTACCAGGTCACGAGCGATGAAGACATCGAAGTCCTGAAGGTCGACAACGCCGGCGTCCGGACGCAGCAGCTGGAGAAGCTGCGGCGCCTTCGGGAAGAGCGTGATTCCGACGCCACCGAGGACGCGCTGCGGCGGCTCACCGAGGGCGCCGGGAACGGCGGCAACCTGCTGGAGCTGGGCATCAACGCGGCCCGCGCGAAGGCCACGGTCGGCGAGATCTCCGACGCGCTGGAGAAGCTCTGGGGCCGTCACTCCGGCCAGATCCGGACGATCTCGGGCGTCTACCGCGAAGAGGTGGGGAAGTCGCAGAACGTCGAAAAGGCCCGCTCGCTGGTCGAGGAGTTCGCCGCGGAAGAGGGCCGCCGGCCGCGGATCCTCGTCGCGAAGATGGGCCAGGACGGCCACGACCGCGGCCAGAAGGTGATCGCCACCGGCTTCGCCGACATCGGCTTCGACGTCGACGTCGGCCCGCTGTTCTCGACGCCGGCCGAGGTCGCCCGCCAGGCGATCGAGGCGGACGTCCACGTCGTCGGGGTGTCCTCGCTGGCCGCCGGGCACCTCTCGCTGGTGCCGGCGCTGCGGCACGAGCTCGCCGAGCTGGGCCGCGAGGACATCATGGTCGTGGTCGGCGGCGTCATCCCGCCGCAGGACTACCCGGCGCTGCGCGAGGCCGGGGCGGCGGCGATCTTCGGCCCCGGCACGGTGCTCGCGGACGCGGCCATCGACCTGCTCGGCCAGCTCTCGGCGCAGGAGTCCTGAGCGTTGCCGCGCAAGATCGACGTCACGGCCTACGCCAAGGGCGTCCTGGCGGGTGACCGCGGCACGCTGTCGAAGGCGATCACGCTGGTCGAATCCCAGCGCGAAGACCACCGGGCGCAGGCGCAGGAGCTGCTCGTCGAGCTGCTGCCGTCGTCGGGCAGCGCGCGGCGGATCGGGATCACCGGCGTCCCCGGTGTCGGCAAGTCGACATTCATCGACCAGCTGGGCACCGACCTGACGGCGGCCGGGCACCGCGTGGCCGTGCTGGCGGTCGACCCGTCGTCGACGCGCACCGGCGGGTCGATCCTCGGCGACAAGACCCGGATGGCGCGCCTGGCCGTCGACGACCGGGCGTTCATCCGCCCGTCGCCGACGTCCGGGACGCTGGGCGGCGTCGCGCGGGCGACCCGCGAGACGATCGTGCTGATGGAGGCGGCCGGCTACGACACCGTGCTGGTCGAGACCGTCGGGGTGGGACAGTCCGAAGTGGCCGTCGCGAACATGGTGGACTGCTTCATGTTCCTGACCCTCGCTCGCACCGGCGACCAGCTCCAGGGCATCAAGAAGGGCGTGCTGGAGCTGGCCGACGTCATCGCCGTCAACAAGGCCGACGGCGACCACGAGCGCGACGCCAAGCGGGCGGCGCGGGAGCTTTCGGGCGCCCTGCGGATGATTTACGGTCCCGACGCGTCGTGGACGCCACCCGTGCTGACCTGCAGCGGACTGCACAACCTGCGGCTCGACGAGGTGTGGGGCGCGATCGAGCAGCACCGCGAAACGCTCACGGCGTCCGGCGAGCTGGCCGCCCGGCGGCGGCAGCAGCAGGTCGACTGGACGTGGTCGATGGTTCGTGAACAACTGCTCAGTCGGCTGGCGGCGCATCCGGACGTGCGAACGGTCGTTCCCGACGTCGAGCGGGCGGTGCGCGACGGTGAACTGACGGCTACCCTCGGTGCACAGCGGATCCTCGACGCGTTCGGTGGCTGACCGAGGGGCGCCGCGCGGGCACAATGCCGGTTGACCGCCGGTCGTGGCGAAGGGATGACATGGCGAAGTTGCGGGGTCTGGTCCTGGTCGGGCTGCTGGGGGCGGTGCTGTTCACCGCGTCGCCGGCGCAGGCCGAGCCGGTGCGGCCGGTGGCCGTCACCGTGACCGTGGCGCACGCCGGTGCGGCGCCCGTGCTCGCGCAGACCCAGGCGCCCGGGCCGGTGCTCGACCCGGCCCAGACCGACAAGGCCAACACCGAAAAGACCAAGAACAAGCTGGTCGCCGGGCTGGTCGCGGTCGTGCTGCTCGGCATCGTGATCTGGGGGCGGCGGATCCGGTCGAAGAAGGCCAAAAAGGCGTAGGGCGGCGTCCAACCGGGCGAACAGCGGTCGGCGTTCGCCTTGGCCGAATTACTGCACACCGTTCAACGCAGATCAGCTACCGGCCGTCTAGGACGCCTCGTTTCGAGGCGCGGCTTGCCGCCTGCATGGTGCACGATCGTCTGCAAATGCGTACGACAGAACGATCGGCACGTTGCGTGACCCCAGCCGCTGCGCGGGTTACCCGTGTTGCGGGAGGAGGTGCGGCGTGACGGTGCTCGACTCACGACCGGACGTTCCAGGCGACCCCCACGGGCGCATCATCACCCCTATCGAGGGGCCGGAGGCGCTCATTTCCGAGGCCGGCGTAACCATGGCTCCCGTGGAGGACCTTGGCGCGGGCCGCGGCCCGTTCTGGCTCGACGACTGGCTCCGGGCCAACGCGACGGACGTGCTTGCCTGGCGCAGGCACATCCACGCGCACCCGGAGCTGTCGCGGCACGAGTTCGCGACGACCGAACTGGTCGTCACGCTGCTGCGCGCCGTCGGCCTCAAGCCGTGGGTGCTGCCCGGCGGCACCGGCGTCGTCTGCGACATCGGCAGTGGCGAGAAGTGCGTGGCGCTGCGCGCGGACATGGACGCGCTGCCGCTCACCGAGGCGACCGGCCTGCCCTACGCGTCGACCGTCGAAGGCGCGGCGCACATGTGCGGCCACGACGCCCACACGGCGATCCTGCTCGGCGCGGCCCGTGCCCTGGCCGGCGCGCCGGAGCTGCCCGGCAAGGTGCGGCTGATCTTCCAGGCCGCCGAGGAGGTCATGCCCGGCGGCGCGCTGGACATGATCGCCGCGGGCGCCCTGGAGGGCGTCGACCGGATCTACGGCCTGCACGTCGACCCGCGGCTCGAGGTCGGCCAGGTCGGCATGCGCGTCGGCGCCCTGACGTCGGCCGCGGACCTGATCGAGCTGCGCCTGACGTCGCCGGGCGGGCACACGTCCCGCCCGCACCTGACCGCCGACCTGGTCCACGCGCTCGGCACGGTGATCACGTCGCTGCCGTCGGTGCTGTCCCGGCGCGTCGACCCCCGCTCCGGCACGGTCCTGGTCTGGGGCGCGGTCCACGCGGGCCAGGCGGCCAACGCCGTCCCCCAGGACGGCGTCCTGCGCGGCACCCTGCGCACGGCGGACCACGAGGTCTGGACGGCCCTGGAGCCGCTGGTCGCCTCCTCGGTGGAGTCCCTGCTGGCCCCCACGGGCGTCGGCTTCCACCTGGACTACCGCCGCGGCGTCCCCCCGGTGGTCTCCGACCCGGACTCCACGGCCCTGATGCGCGCAGGCGTTGAAGCGGCCCTGGGCGAGAACGCGGTGGCCGGCACCGAGCAGTCCTCGGGCGGCGAAGACTTCGGCTGGTACCTGGAGCACGTCCAGGGAGCGTTCGCCCGGCTGGGCGTCTGGCCCGGCGACCCGTCTCCGCAATCGGACATCCACCGCCCGACCTTCATCCTGGACGAGCGAGCCCTGGCCTGCGGAGTCCGCACCCTGGTCCACACCGCCCTAGCCACCCTCGCGTGAGATGCCCCGCCAATCACGCGTGATGCCTCTCCAGTCACGCGTGATGCCTCTTTCCGCACAGAGTTGTCCACAGGTATCCCGAGTTGTCCACAGGTCGTGAGATCGGCCCTTCCCTTCGTTGAGGGAAGGGCCGATTCTCGAGTGTGTGATCAATTGGGGAGGGCGGCATGGAGCTGTCTCGCGGTCCGAGGCTGATCGAATACTGGGCCGCCGGGCGGTGCTCGAAGGGCTGGCGACGGGCGTTCTCGCCCAACCTTGGCGCGGCGTGCTCATTCACGCTGCCGACTCGCTGAATCTGGCGACGCTGGCTCAGGCGGCGTTGCTCCACGTAGGACCGCCGGCGGCGTTGTCCGGCGCTACTTCCCTTGCCCTGCATGGGATATCGGTGATCGACGACCCTGTCGTGCACCTGTCCGTTCCGGCCGTCAAGCGGGCCAGGTCGAAGCCGGGCTTGGTTGTGCACCGCGCCGAATTCCAGCCGTCGGACGTGGTCGAAATCGACGGTCTCCCGGTGTTCTCGATCGATCTCGCCTTGGCCGATTACCTGTGCGACGGCGATGAACGAACGGCGTTCGCGGCCGTGGATCAGGCGATGGCCGGGCTCTCCACGGACCACTGCCAGGCCCTGCGGAAGAACGTGCGCGACCGCGTCATGGACCGCCGAGACCGACGAGGTATCCACAGGGCGCAGATGCTGCTGGCGCTCGCCACGGGGAAGGCCGAATCGCCACCTGAAAGCATCCTGCGGCTGATCGTGGTCGAGGCCGGGTTCCCGGTCCCGGAGGCCCAGTACGAGATCGCGGACATCGACGGGCGCAAGCTCTACGTGCTCGACATCGCGTGGCCTGAGGTGCGGATAGCCCTCGAATACGACGGGTTCGCCGCGCACGAGGAACGACAGCAACTCGACGCCGAGCGGGATCGGCGGATGTCCGGTCGTGGCTGGATCACGATCCGCGCCACCGCCGTCGACCTGCGTGATCCAGACCGGGTACTTGCTGAGCTGCGAGACGCGTTCAAGTTACGTTCGGGGCATCACACGTGATTGCCGGGGCATCACGCGTGACTGGGCGGGCATCACGCGTGATCTAGAGAGGCATCAGCCGGTGATGCCGGAGCAGGGGCGGGTGCGGAGGTCGTCGACGTAGTCGGCGGGGGCTCCGGCCGCCTCGGCCGCGTCCGCCAGGACGCCCAGGTAGCGCGCCGAGGGGAGGCCGCCTTCGTAGGCGTCCAGGACGTAGAGCCAGGCCAGGACCGAGCCGTCCATCGTCTGGACTCTGAGGCGGATCTTGCTGTGCATCCCCAGCTCGCCGCCTTCCCAGCGGTCGAGGCCCGTCTCGTCCAGGGACGTGACGTCGTAGAGCACGACGAAGACGCGGGAGCCGGCGTCCTCGACGATCGTGGCCAGGGCACCTTCCCAGCCGAGGTCCTCGCCACCGAAGGTCAGGCGCCACCCCTCCAGCCAGCCGGAGCCGGCCATCGGAGAGTGCGGCGCGCGCTCCAGCATCTGGGCGGGCTCCATGTTCGATCCGTAAGCGGCATACAACGGCACGCCGACAGCGTAGCGACCCCCCGCTCACCCGAGTGGACGCGCTCGGCGTGTTCGCCCACTTCAGTGTCCGGTCACCTTCGCCGCGTACGGTGAGACCACCGCATTCACGCACTTCGAGGAGGACCCAGGTGACCAGGATCGTGATCATGGGCGGGGGCCCGGCCGGCTACGAAGCCGCGCTGGTCGCAGCCCAGCACGGGGCCGACGTCACGATCGTCGAGCGGGACGGCCTCGGCGGCGCCTGCGTCCTCTACGACTGCGTCCCTTCGAAGACGTTCATCGCGAGCTCGGGCGCGCTGGCGAAGATGCACGACCTCGGCGAGCTCGGCATCAACACCGACATGGCCGACACGAGCATCGACCTGCCGACCGTCCACGGCCGCGTCAAGGGCCTCGCGCTGGCCCAGTCCGCCGACATCCGCGCGCGCGTCCAGCGCGAGGGCGTCCGCGTCGTCATCGGCCAGGCGCGCTTCTGCGACGAAGAGCCCGGCCTCGCGACGCACAAGGTCGCCGTCACCACGCCGGACGGCGAAACCGAGAAGTTCCCGGCCGACGTCGTCCTGATCGCCACCGGCGCCACCCCGCGCGTGCTGCCCGGCGCGGTGCCCGACGGCGAGCGCATCCTCGACTGGCGGCAGCTCTACGAGCTCCAGGAGCTGCCCGAGCACCTCGCCGTGATCGGCTCCGGCGTCACCGGCGCCGAGTTCGCGTCCGCCTACACCGAGATGGGCGTCAAGGTCACCGTCGTCTCCAGCCGCGACCGCGTGCTGCCGCACGAGGACGCCGACGCCGCCGCCGTGCTCGAAGAGGTCTTCTCGCAGCGCGGGACGACCGTGGCGAAGCAGGCGCGCGCCGACCGCGTCGAGCGCACCGAAAAGGGCGTCGAGATCCACCTCGCCGACGGCCGCGTGATCGAAGCCAGCCACGCGCTGATGACGGTCGGGTCCATCCCGAACACCGCCGACCTCGGCCTCGACAAGGTCGGCATCTCGCCCGGCCCCGGCGGGTTCATCACCGTCGACCGCGTTTCGCGCACCTCCGTTCCCGGGATCTACGCCGCCGGCGACTGCACCGGCGTGCTCATGCTCGCCTCGGTGGCGAGCATGCAGGGCCGCATCGCGATGTGGCACGCGCTGGGCGAGGGCGTCGCGCCGATCAAGCTCAAGACCGTCGCCGCGAACGTCTTCACCCACCCGGAGATCGCGACCGTCGGCATCAGCCAGCACGCGATCGACGCCGGCGAGGTGCCCGCGCGCACCATCATGCTGCCCCTGGCCACCAACGCGCGCGCGAAGATGGAGGGCCTCCGCCGAGGCTTCGTCAAGCTGTTCTGCCGCCCCGCCACCGGCGTGGTCGTCGGTGGGGTCGTCGTGGCGCCGCAGGCGAGCGAGCTCATCCTTCCCATCGCGCTCGCCGTCCAGAACCAGCTCACAGTGGACCACCTGGCACTGACATTTTCGGTGTACCCGTCGCTCTCGGGCTCGATCACCGAGGCCGGGCGCCAGCTCATGCGGCACGACGATCTCGACTGATCCGGGACGCAACCCAGCCGCGCCCGTCGCGTCTTGTCGGTTGTGAGGCTGAAGGACGCGAAGGGTGCGAAGGTGCGCAAGACGTTGGTTTTCGTTGCGGCAGCGGTGATCGGGGCGACGGGGCTGGCAGCGCCGGCGTCAGCGCAGAGCACCAGTCCGACCCCCGCGGCCGCGCCGAGCGCCGGCAGTGTCCAGCTGAACGTCAACACCGCGATCAACCAGTCGCTCGTGGACAAGTACGTCCGGGACGCGCCGAACGTCGCGCTGGCGAAGTGCGACGGCGCCTCGCCGGCCTTCTCCTCGCCGGTCCTGACGTTCTCCAACTACACGCCGGGCCCGTTCATGGGCGCGGACGCGAACATCAGCGCCGACGCCGCCCTCAAGCCGGGCACCGCGGCCGGGACGTACCCGCTGAGCGTGACCTGCGGCGGCAAGTCCTACAGCACCCAGTTCTCGGTGCCGGCCGCCCAGGTGACGAAAGTGCCTTCCGGTGCCGCGAAAGCGGGCGACGGCAGCATGGCCGGCTGATTCACCAGCTCGAAAAGACCACCTCGGAGCCACGCTCCCGGGTGGTTTTTTCTTGTGTTCCCAACCTTCCGTTTTCGTGACTTTCGGGCGCAACCAACCGCAGGTGGAGACGTCTTCAGGTGCGTAGGTGAGCGGATGAAGCCGATGCAGGGGGAACTGCGAACGGCATCCGTTCCCATTTTCCGAGCGTAATCCACAGGGGAGAAAAGAATGAAGAACACTGCTGTCGTCGCCGGTGTCGCCGCGGCATTCCTGGTGCTCGCGCCCACCGCCGCGCTCGCGGCGGACACGCCGTCGGCGCCGGCCACGGCCACCACCAAGCCGGAGTATCCGGACGGCCCGATGACCCGCGTCAAGAAGCAGCTGACCGTGTCGCCTAGCAAGGCCCGGCCGGGCGCGCGGGTGAACTTCGACTTCGGCTGCTCGACCTGGCCGAACGAGACGGTGAGCATCCGCTCGGCCGCGGTCGTCCCCGACAAGCCCGGCTTCGCGTCCGGCACCGTCGCGAACGTCAAGCCCGGTAAGTACTCCGTCACCCTGCACTGCGGCATCGAGACCTCGACGACGTCCTTCGAGGTGCTCCCGGCCGCCGGGAACCCGGCGCCGAAGCAGGTCGCCAAGGTGCCCGCGGGCGCCCCGCAGACCGGTGGCACGGACGCACCGGACGGTGGTTCCGACGCACCGCTGGCGGCCGCGGCCGCCATGGGCGTGCTCGCGGTCGGAGGCAGCGGCCTCGTGCTGGCCCGGCGGGCCCGGCGCCGCTGATCTCCCGGGCCACTCCGGAACGGGGGTTCCGGAGTGGCCCTCCCGCGGCGGTACCGTCGGGACCCAACCGAACGGGCCACCCGGACGTGTGAACTTCAGGAGCCAGGCACGGGGGAGACCATGACCACGAGGATCACGAACAGACGGGGCTACCTGATCGCGCTCGTCGTCGCGCTGCTAGCCGCGCTGGCGGTGCTGGCGCTGACGCTCGGCGGCGGGCCCGGGCCGTCCGACGCCCAGCCGCCGCCGGCTCGGCCGGTCGCGGTGAGCCCGGCACCCGCGAGCGAGGCCCAGGACGCCGTCGCGGCGCTGCCCAAGTCGGAGCCCGTCTCGATCGACATCCCGAAGATCGGCGCGCACTCGTCGCTGGTCCCGCTCGGGCTCAACCCGGACAACACCGTCCAGGTGCCGCCGGTGACGACGCCGCTGCAGGCGGGCTGGTACACCTACGCGCCGACGCCCGGCGAGGTCGGCCCGGCCGTCGTGCTCGGGCACGTCGACGGCAACCACCAGAAGGGGATTTTCTTCCGCCTCAAGGAGTTGGCCGCCGGTGACCGGGTCACGGTCGCCCGCAAGGACGGCTCCACGGCACTCTTCGAGGTGACGAAAGTGCACCAGGTGCCCAAAAAGGACTTCGAAGCCGAAGGCGTCTACGACGACACGGCGGATCCCGAGCTGCGGCTGATCACCTGCGGCGGCGTCTTCGACCGGAGCGCGCACAACTACGTCGACAACATCGTCGTCTACGCACACCTGGTCCAGGGCTGATTTTCCGTTTTTGTCGGACCCCGGTGCTTCACTGTGTCGGCCGTCACCGAGGCGGCGCCGACGAGGGTAGGGAGCCGACATGTTGTTCCGCGACGAGCCGTGGCCCGACGGGACACCCAGCTGGGTGGACCTGATGGTGCCGGACCAGGCGAAGGCGATCGCCTTCTACAGCGGCCTGCTGGGCTGGGACGTGCGGGCGGGCGGTGAGGAGACCGGCTTCTACGGCATGGCGACGCTGGGCGGGCGTCCCGTCGCCGGGATCGGGCAGACGCCGCCGGACCAGGAGATGCCGGCGGTCTGGACGACGTACCTCTCGGTGTCCGATGTGGACAAGACGGCGGCGGCGATCACCGAAGCTGGCGGGCAGCTCGTGGTACCGGTGATGGAGGTCGCGAAGGAGGGCCGGATGGCCGTCGCGGTCGATCCGGGCGGCGCGGCGTTCGGCCTCTGGGAGCCCGGTGAGCACCAGGGCACGCAGGTCATGGCGGGGCCGGGCGCGCTGGCCTGGAACGAGTGCGTGAGTCAGGACTACCCGGCGGCCGAAGTGTTCTACGAGCGGGTGTTCGGCTACGCCTTCGAAGACGAGAGCAGCGGCGGCTCGACGTACAAGGCACTGCTGGCGAGCGGGCGGCCCGTCGGGGGGATCGGCGTGTCGGCGGCGGACGTGCCGTCGCACTGGCGGGTGTACTTCTGGGTGACGGATGCGGACGCGAGCGCGGCGAAGGCGGTCGAACTCGGCGGCCGGGTCCTGGGCGAGCCGGTCGACTCGCCGGAAGGCAGGCACGTGCTGCTCGCCGACGACCAGGGCGTGCCGTTCTTCGTCATCGCGCCGACGGAGAAGTCCGGCAAACCGCGGGGCTGGGACGACTGACGGGGCGGGCCGAGAGCGCCGTCGGCGCCCCCGGCCCTGACCGGTCAGTCCTCGTCGTCGACCCAGTCGAAGGTCTTGGTGACGGCCTTCTTCCAGTTGCGGTACTCGGATTCGCGGCGGGCGTCGTCCATCGACGGGTCCCACTGCTTGTCCTGGGCCCAGTTGGTGCGGATGTCGTCTTCGGACTTCCAGAACCCGACCGCCAGCCCGGCGGCGTACGCGGCGCCCAGCGCGGTGGTCTCGTTGACCACCGGGCGGATCACCGGCACGCCGAGGATGTCGGCCTGGAACTGCATGAGCAGCTCGTTGACGACCATGCCGCCGTCCACCTTGAGCGACTTCAGCGGGACACCGGAGTCGGCGTTCATCGCGTCGATCACCTCGCGCGACTGGAAGGCGGTCGCCTCCAGCACCGCGCGGGCCAGGTGTCCCTTGTTGACGAACCGGGTGAGCCCGACGATCGCGCCGCGAGCGTCGGACCGCCAGTAAGGAGCGAACAGACCCGAGAACGCCGGGACGAAGTACGCGCCGCCGTTGTCCTCGACGCTGCGCGCGTGCTCTTCGATCTCGGCCGCGGTCGCGATCATGCCGAGGTTGTCGCGCAGCCACTGAACCAGCGAACCGGTGACGGCGATGGAGCCTTCCAGCGCGTAGATCGTGTCGTTCGAGCCGATCTTGTAGCAGACCGTGGTGAGCAGCCCGTTCTGCGACATCACCTTTTCGGTACCGGTGTTGAGCAGCATGAAGTTGCCGGTGCCGTAGGTGTTCTTGGCCTCGCCGGGTGAGAGGCAGGCCTGGCCGAACGTCGCGGCCTGCTGGTCGCCCAGGATGCCCGCGATCGGCACGCCGGCCAGCGCGCCCTTCTCGCGGACCTTGCCGTACTCCTCGGAGGAGGAGCGGATCTCCGGCAGCATGGACAGCGGGATCGTCATTTCGGCGGCGATCTCGGGGTCCCACTGCAGCGTGTCGAGGTCCATCAGCATGGTGCGGGAGGCGTTGGTCGGGTCGGTGACGTGCACGCCGCCGTCGGGCCCGCCGGTCATGTTCCACAGCACCCAGGTGTCCATGTTGCCGAAGACCAGGTCACCGGCTTCGGCCTTCTCGCGCGCGCCTTCGACGTTGTCGAGGATCCACTTGACCTTCGGCCCGGAGAAGTACGTCGCGAGCGGGAGGCCGACCTTGTCGCGGTAGCGCTCCTGGCCGCCGCCGAGGTTGCCGAGCTCGGTGACGATCCGGTCGGTGCGGGTGTCCTGCCAGACGATCGCGTTGTACACCGGCTTGCCGGTCGTCTTGTCCCAGACCAGCGCGGTTTCGCGCTGGTTGGTGATGCCGACGGCGACGATGTCCTTGGTGTGCAGGTCGGCCTTGGCGATGGCGCCCGCGGCGACCGCGCGGGTGTTCTCCCAGATCTCCTCGGCGTTGTGCTCGACCCAGCCCGCCTTCGGGAAGATCTGCTCGTGTTCCTTCTGGTCGACGGCGACGACCCGGCCCTCGTGGTTGAAGATCATGCACCGGGTCGAGGTCGTGCCCTGGTCGATCGCTGCTACGTACGAAGTCATGTGTGCTCCAGGAAGTTCTCGGGCGGGGCGATCAGGTCAGGTTGTGCACGAGGAGGTAGAGGAGCGCTGCGAGGGCGCCACCGGCGAGCGGGCCGACGACCGGGATCCAGGAGTAGCCCCAGTTGGCGTTCGCCTTGTTGCGGATCGGCATCAGGAACGCGTACGCGATCCGCGGGCCGAGGTCACGCGCCGGGTTGATGGCGTAGCCCGTCGGGCCACCGAGGGAGGTACCGATCACCAGGACGACGAACGAGACGCCCGCGTAGCCCAGCGCGGAGTTGCCGAAGTTCGGGGTGCCGCCGTCGGTCGCCGCGAACGTGGGGCTGAGCAGGATCCAGGCCACCAGGACGAAGGTGCCGATGACCTCGGTGACGAGGTTCCACGCCCGGTTCGGGATCTGTGGCGCGGTGGAGAAGATGCCGAGGGTGTTCTCGGGCTCGGGGTGGTCGTCGAACTGGAGCTTGTAGGTCGCCCAGCACAGCAGGGCGCCGATGATGGCGCCGGCCATCTGCCCGATGAAGTAGAAGGGCACATCGGCCCACTTGGTCTTGTCGGCGATGGCGAGCCCGAGGGTCACCGCCGGGTTGAGGTGCGCGCCACTGGGCGCGGCGATGCTGGCGCCGGTGAAGACGGCAAAGGCCCAGCCGAAGTTGATGAACAGGATTCCGCCGTTGTTGCCGTTGGTCTTGCGCAGCACGTGGTTGGCCACCACGCCGTTGCCGAGCAGGATCAGCGCCGCTGTTCCCAGTAGTTCCCAGACGATTATTGCCCCAGCACTCACCGCTGCACCTCCACACTGGACACTCTGCGCAGGGTCGATCACGGCGTGCCACGGCACCGTTGCCGACCCACGTCCGGGCGACGTTACCCGGGCGTAGAAGCCCGGTCCAAGGACCGGAGAGCGCAATCTTTTCAAGATCGCGGAGGGTTACGCCACATGTGTCATCCGCGAACGGGCGGAGGATCACCGGGTCGTGCGATGCTGGAACCCTCGCCAGCTCGAGGAGGACTGTCACGTGGCAAGCGCACAGCACGCAGCGGAGACGAACCCGGCTCGGCTGGGCCCGCGCAAGCGGGAGGAGACCTGGCAGCGGCTGGGCAAGGAGACCTTCGACGTCGTCGTGATCGGCGGCGGCGTGGTCGGGGCCGGCACGGCGCTGGACGCCGCCACCCGCGGGCTGCGGGTCGCGCTCGTCGAGGCGCGGGATCTGGCGTCCGGGACGTCGAGCCGTTCGAGCAAGCTCTTCCACGGCGGCCTGCGCTACCTGGAGCAGCTCGAGTTCGGGCTGGTGCGGGAAGCGCTTCGCGAGCGCGAGCTGATGCTGACGACGATTGCCCCCCATCTGGTGAAGCCGGTCAGCTTTCTCTACCCGCTGACGCACCGGGTGTGGGAGCGGCCGTACACCGCGGCGGGCCTGCTGATGTACGACACGATGGGCGGCGCCAAGAGCGTCCCGGGGCAGAAGCACCTGACCCGCGCGGGCGCGCTGCGGATGGTGCCGGCGCTCAAGCGGTCCGCGTTGATCGGCGGGATCCGCTACTACGACGCCCAGTCCGACGACGCCCGCCACACCATGACGGTGGCCCGGACTGCGGCGCACTACGGCGCGATCGTGCGGACGTCCACCCAGGTCGTCGGCTTCCTGCGGGAGGCCGACCGGGTGTCCGGCGTGCGCGTGCGCGACGTCGAAGACGGGCGCGAGACGGAGATCTCGGCGGCCGTCGTGATCAACTGCACCGGCGTCTGGACCGACGAACTGCAGCGCCTGTCCGGTGGCCGCGGGCGGTTCCGGGTGCGGGCGAGCAAGGGTGTGCACATCGTCGTCCCGCGCGACCGGATCGTGTCGGAGTCGGGGATGATCCTGCGCACCGAGAAGTCGGTGCTGTTCGTCATTCCGTGGCGCAATCACTGGATCGTGGGCACCACGGACACGGACTGGAACCTCGACCTCGCGCACCCGGCGGCGACCAAGCACGACATCGACTACCTGCTGGAGCACGTCAACAGCGTGCTGGCGACCCCGTTGACGCACGACGACATCGAAGGTGTGTACGCCGGGCTTCGCCCGTTGCTGGCGGGCGAGAGCGAAGAGACGTCGAAGCTTTCGCGTGAGCACGCGGTGGCGCGGGTGGCGCCGGGCCTGGTCGCGATCGCGGGCGGCAAGTACACGACGTACCGG
The DNA here is from genome assembly GCF_034929455.1 of Amycolatopsis heterodermiae. NCBI lineage: Bacteria > Bacillati > Actinomycetota > Actinomycetes > Pseudonocardiales > Pseudonocardiaceae > Amycolatopsis > Amycolatopsis heterodermiae. Next base: position 311,419 of record NZ_JAYFSI010000013.1, on the reverse strand, counting down.
GTGATGGCGGCGGACGCCGTCGACGCGGCGGCAGTCGATCTGCCGGGCCGCTCTCAGCCGTCGATCACGGACAAGGTTCCCCTGATCGGGGCGGACGGTTACCACGCGCTGGTCAACCAGGCCGACCACCTGGCCGCGGAGCACGGCCTGCACCCCTACCGGGTGAGGCACCTGCTGGACCGCTACGGCTCGCTGGTGCACGAGGTGCTCGGGCTCGCCGAGGGACGCCCGGAGCTGCTCAAGCCGGTCGAGCACGCGCCGGACTACCTGGGCGTCGAGGTGGTGTACGCGGCCGCGCACGAGGGTGCGCTGCACCTGGAGGACGTCCTGGCCCGCCGCACCCGCATCTCGATCGAGTACGCCCACCGCGGCGTCGACTGCGCGGAGCAGGTCGCGGACCTGGTGGGCGAGGTCCTCGGCTGGTCCCCCGAAACGGTGAAACGCGAGGTGGAGGTCTACCGAGCGCGAGTCGAAGCCGAACGCGAGTCCCAGTCCCAGCCAAGCGACGAAGCGGCGGACGCCCTGCGGATCGCAGCCCCGGAGGCCCGCTCGGGAATCGTGGCGCCGGTCAGCTGACAGCGGGGTTGTCCACAGGCCCCCGGACTTGTGGACAACCGACGCTGACCAGGGGTTTCAGGAGCGTTCCCGTCCGGGGTCACCGATAGACTGGCCTCGGGGCCGCCCCCCCAGGGAAGGGCGGGGGAGTTTCGGCCCGGGCTGGGAGCTGGGAACTCGAAACGCGCGTTTTGGGGCTGCCGCTGCGGTGTGGTCTACCGGCGACGGACCGGTATCAGGCCTCTGGTCAGGACGTGCGGTGCCAGCGGATCAGGCGCTCGCCTGTTGGGGCTCGGTCGTCCTCCGGGCCGATCAACGTGAAGCCGCAGCGTTCCGCCACGATGGCTGATGCCGCGTTGCTCTCCTCGTAGCGGTAGCTGACCTCCGTCAGCCCCAGGCCGCCGAAACCGAAGCGCAGGGCCGCGTTCAGCGACGTTGTTGCTATTCCCTTGCCTCGCTCGGCCGGGTGGACCCAGACCGTCGCCTCCGCGTACGCCTTGTCCAGGTCCAGCTCGCGGAGGCCCACTTCGCCCAGCAGCCGGCCCGATGTCGGCTCGGCGATCGCCCAGGAGCAGCGCTCGTCGCCTGCCCACTGGGCCGCGCGCAGGGTTACGTACTCCGTTGCCTCGTCGAGGGTGCGCAGGCGGTAGTTCAGCACGTACTTGCGGTGCGTCGGGTCGGCGAACGCCTCCATCAGCGCCGGGCGGTCGTCGATGTGCCGGTCGGCGCGCAGCTGGCGCAGGTAGTAGGTGCCCGCGTTGATCTCCACCGGTTCCACTCCACCCAGCCTAGCCAGGCCGGCCGCACGCCGCGCCCGGTCCGGTGGTCAAGGCAGGATCCGTGCCCGGTCGCACCGCCGAAACGGGTGAAACGCCTCAGAGCAGGCCGCGGCGGTAGGCCTCGCCGACCGCCGCCGCGCGGTCGTTCACCCCGAGCTTCGTGTACGCGCTCACGAGGTGGGTCTTCACGCTCGCCTCGCTGATGAACAGCTTCCCGGCCGCCGCGCGGTTCGTCGCCCCGGCCGCCACCAGGCGCAGGACCTCCAGCTCGCGGCGGGTCAGCGGGCCGGCCTGGCGAAAACCGCCCAGCACCCGGCCCGCGACGCTCGGCGCCAGCACGGCCTCGCCGCGCGCCGCCGCGCGGACGGCGGCCAGCAGGTCCGCGACCGGGGCGTCCTTCAGCAGGTAGCCCGTCGCGCCCGCCTCGATCGCCGGGAGGACGTCCGTCTCCGCGTCGTAGGTCGTCAGCACCAGGACGCGGACCGCGGGATGGGAGACGGCCAGCCTGCGGATCGCGCCGACGCCGTCCAGCTCCGGCATGCGCAGGTCCATCAGCACGACGTCGGGGTGGTGCCGGGCCACCAGCGCCAGCGCCTCCAGCCCGGACGCCGCCTCGCCGACGACCTCGATGTCCGGCTCGCCCGTGAACGCGCCGCGCAGCCCGTCGCGCACGATCGGGTGGTCGTCGGTGACCAGTACCCGGATCACAGCGCCGGGACCTGGGCGTTGACCGCCGTGCCGCCGCCCGGCGCGCTCTCGACCGACAGCGTCCCCGCTACCCGCTGGACGCGGTGGCGCATCGCCTCCAGCCCGAAGCCGGTGCCGTCGCCGCGGTCGCCGGGACTGAACCCGACGCCGTCGTCGACGACGTCCAGCAGCACCACCTCGTCCGAATAGGACAGTGTCAGCCCGATCCTCGACGCCTTCGCGTGCTTCTCCGCGTTGGCCAGTGCTTCCTGCGCGACGCGGTAGAGCGTGACCTCCACCTCGGGCAGCAGCGGCCGGACTTCGCCGGTGGTTTCGGTGTGCACGCTCACCCCGGACGTCTGCGTGATCCGCCCGGCCAGCTCGGAAAGCGCTTCCGGCAGCCGGGAGCCGGCCAGCGGTTCGGGCCGCAGCGCCTGCACCGCGCGGCGCGCTTCGCTCAGGCTGTCCCGGGCCAGGTCGCGCACCTGCGCCAGCCGCCGGTCGCGGTCCGGGCCGTCCTCGCGGTCGGCGGCCTGCAGCTGCGTGACGATCCCGGTCAGGCCCTGGGCCAGCGTGTCGTGGATTTCGCGCGCCATCCGCTGCCGCTCGTCGAGCACGCCGGCCTCGCGCGCCTGGGTCAGCAGCTGCGCGTGCAGCCCCGCGTTCTCCTCCAGCGCGGCTTCCAGCCGGGCGTTCGCCTTGCGCCGCTTCTCGCTTTCCGCGCCGACGAACCAGGCCGCGTACAGCAGCGGCCCGGCCAGGGACGCGACCAGCACCCACGTCGGCGCCGGGGTGCCGGACGAGCCCTTGGCCAGGATCGGCAGCACCGCCGTCGCGGCCACCGCGAAGAACCCCCAGCGGGCCGGGAACAGCACGAACGCGAGCGGGTAGCCGACCGACGCGAACCCGGTGTACAGCTCGTTGCGCGTGATCAGCACGACCGCGGCCACCAGGACACCGGCGAAGTAGCCGGCCGTCAGCCACGGGTGCGCCTTCCGGCGCGGGAACAGCGGGATCAGCAACGTCAGCCACGCCGCCGTGACCAGGACGACGATCAGGGTGCCGCGCCAGTCCGAGTCGCGGCCCGCCGCCCAGAACGAGCACGCGGCGAGCGCGGCCAGCCCGACGAAGGTGAAGATCGGCCCCGCCAGCCGCTCGCCCCGGGCGTCCAGCGCGCCCGGATACACGCCCATCATCGGGCGATTGTCGCAGGCTCAGCGCCGACGGCGGAGCCCCGCGAGCATCGCGATCACCAGCGGCAGCGCAACGGAGATGATGAGCAGCCGCCCGCGGCTGAGCACGAGCACCGCGATCGCGACGACGATGGCGATCGGCACCGCGCTCGCGTTCAGGAAGCGCTGCATCTGGCTTTCCCCGGTCACCACCGGCACCCCGGGCACGGCCGCGCCGTTGACCAGCGCGCTCGGCCGGGGCGAGGGCAGGTCGTCGAACAGCGGCACGAGGTCGCTGACCCGCTTGGCCGCAGTGACCTTCGCGGACCGGGTGCCGTACTCGTCGATGTCGAGACGTCCGCTGCGGACGTGCTCCTCGAGGACGTCGAGGGCGTCCTGACGCTCGGCGTCGCTCAGGCGTAGGTCGCTCACGGCGGCGTCAGCGGCCCAGTTCGCGCCGGCGGTCGCGGTAGGAGTCGCGCAGCTCACGACGGCGCTCCCGGTCGCGCAGGTGCCGATCGCGGCGGTCGTAGTGGTCGTGGTGGCCGCCGCCGTGGCCCCACATGCCCCTGGCGAACACGCTCGCCCCGATCGGGACGAGGATGAACACCCCGCTCACCACCCCGGTGGCGATCAGGGCGATCGCCGCGATCCAGAGCACCGGGAGGATCGCGGCGATGAACCGCTGCGGGCCCGTCCAGCCGTCCGGCGTCGCGGGACGCTGCTGCGCGGGCTGCTTCTCCGCCGCCGTCGCGGCGACGGCCGCCTGGGGCGTGTCGTCGTAGCTGGGGTGGGGCGAGGGCAGATCACCGAAGATCTCGCCGAGCTCGCCGCGAGTCTTGGCCGCCGTGATGCGGGCCGAGCGCTCGCCGTATTCGTCGATGTCGATCCGCCCCGCGGTCATGTGCTCACCGAGCGCGGTCAACGCGGACTCACGGGTCTGGTCGCTGATCCGCAGCTGCGGAGACGGGACTTCGGTCACCTTGCCGATGGTAGGCCGCCTCGGGGGCGGCCCACCACGACATCTGTAACGAACTGTCCTACTTGATCTCGAGAAGCTGCGTGCCCTGCGTCACGGCGGCGCCCACCTCGACCGAAAGGCCGGTGACGGTGCCCGCTTTGTGCGCGGTGACCGGGTTCTCCATCTTCATCGCTTCGAGCACGACGATCAGCTCGCCGGCCTCGACGCTCTGGCCCTCTTCGACGGCCACCTTGACGATGGTGCCCTGCATCGGCGCGGTGACGGCGTCACCGCTGACCGCCGCCTTGCCGCCGCCGGCGCGCTTGCGCGGCTTGGCCTTGACGGCGGTGCCGCCCCCGCCGCCGCCTTCGAGCGCGAACCCGCCGGGCAGCGACACCTCGAGGCGGCGCCCGCCGACCTCGACGACGACGTTCTGCCGGGGCTGCTCTTCGGCGGTCTCGAGGTCCGGCGCGACGAACGGCTCGATCTGGTTGTCGAACTCGGTCTCGATCCAGCGCGTGTGCACGCTGAAGCCGTTTTCGTCGCCGATGAACGCCGGGTCGTCGACGATCACGCGGTCGAACGGCAGGACCGTGGCCATGCCCTCGACGACCATCTCGGCCAGCGCGCGACGGCTGCGTTCGAGGGCGTTGTTCCGGTCCGAGCCGGTGACGATCAGCTTCGCCAGCATCGAGTCGAACTGGCCGCCGATGACGCTGCCGTCCTCGACGCCGGAGTCGACGCGGACGCCGGGGCCGCTCGGCGCGACGAACTTCGTCACCGTGCCCGGCGCGGGCAGGAAGCCGCGACCGGCGTCCTCGCCGTTGATGCGGAACTCGATCGAGTGACCGCGGGGTTCGGGGTCCTCGGTGATCCGCAGCTTCTCGCCGCGCGCGATGCGGAACATCTCGCGGACGAGGTCGAGGCCGGTGGTCTCCTCGGAGACCGGGTGCTCGACCTGCAGGCGGGTGTTGACCTCGAGGAACGAGATCGTGCCGTCGGTGGCGACGAGGTACTCGACCGTGCCGGCGCCGTAGTAGCCGGCTTCTTTGCAGATCGCCTTCGCCGACTCGTGGATCCGGGCGCGCTGGTCGTCGGACAGGAACGGCGCGGGCGCCTCCTCGACGAGCTTCTGGTGCCGCCGCTGCAGCGAGCAGTCGCGGGTGCCGACGACGATCGCGGTGCCGTGCTGGTCGGCCAGCACCTGCGCCTCGACGTGCCGCGGCTTGTCCAGGTAGCGCTCGACGAAGCACTCGCCGCGGCCGAACGCCGCGACGGCCTCGCGCGTGGCCGACTCGAACAGCTCCGGGATCTCTTCGCGGGTGCGCGCGACCTTCAGCCCACGGCCACCGCCGCCGAACGCGGCCTTGATGGCCACCGGCAGGCCGTGCTCGTCGGCGAACGCGACGATCTCGCTCGCGTCCTTGACCGGCTCCTTGGTGCCCGGCACCAGCGGCGCGCCCGCGCGCGTCGCGATGTGCCGCGCGGTGACCTTGTCACCGAGGTCGCGGATGGCCTGCGGGCTCGGCCCGATCCAGGTCAGCCCGGCGTCGATGACGGCCTGGGCGAACTCGGCGTTCTCCGAGAGGAAGCCGTAACCCGGGTGCACGGAGTCGGCGCCGGCGCGCTTCGCCGCGTCGAGCAGCTTGTCGGAGTCGAGGTAGCTCTCGGCCGCCGTGGTGCCGCCCAGCGCGAAGGCCTCGTCGGCCAGGCGCACGTGCGGTGCGTCGCGATCCGGGTCGGCGTACACCGCCACGCTGGCCAGGCCAGCGTCCTTGGCGGCTCTGATCACGCGTACCGCGATCTCGCCCCGGTTGGCGACCAGGATCTTGGTCACCGGACCACCGGTGGATTCGCCGACCTGCTCGGCCACCCCGCACCTCCTGCGTCCCGACAGCTGCATTGCTGACCGCTCACGCGGTACGGGGGAGTCTACGGATATGACGTCGGGAGTCCCTTGAGTGAGAGCTGAACCACGCTCAGACGAGCGTCCCTCCGTGCCGCAGCTCGGCCGGCAGCGGCGAGTCGAGCACGATCACGTCGTACGGGTTCGCGGCGTGCACCTTCGGCAGGTGCTCGGTGCTGACCAGCACCCACGGCTGGTGCTCGCCGCAGCAGTCGATCAACCGGTCGAGCGCGGTGAAGGCGACCAGCGCGGTCCGGCCGTCCGGCGTGCGGCGCAGCTCGATCGACGCGCCTTGCGCTTCGCGGCTGGCGGGGCCGGTCGGGAGGTACAGAGCGGGGGGCAGGCTGGGGTTCGTCACCCGGACAACATAAACGAGCACTCTGCGCTACCCGCGACCCCGTCCGGTTGAACCGGACACACCTGCCGGGGCGCTGCCCACGCACGTTCGCGAAGCGGCTTACGCTCTGTCTTATGCGGACTTCGGCAGTGCGGACGCCTCGGTCGGCGCTGCTCACCGCCGTGCTGGCCGCGGTGGTCACGCTCGGCGCGATCGGCGCGGTGTTCCTGCTGCGCCCGCGCCCCGACGTGCCGGTGGACACGGTCACCGAGCCCGGCGCCGCGTCGGCGGTCCCGGCCGTGACCTGCGGCGGCGGTCCGTGCCGCCAGCTCGCGGCGATGACCGTCGGCGGGACGCCGGTGGTGCTGCTGACCGACGCGTCGGGCGGCGCGGGGCAGGTGCGCGTCGGCCCGGAGCCGGGCACGGTGTTCGACCTGTCGATCGTGCAGCTGGGCGCCCGCCTCGACGCGAACTCGCTGACCTGCATCGACGGCACGTCGCCGACGTGCCTGATCCGCGGTGACCTCGGCGACGAGGGCACCGGCGCGTACGGCGAACTGCTGGTCAACGGCGGGGGAGTCTGGCGTGACCCGGGCAAGCCGTACTTCGCGGACGCCGGGACGCTCTCGCTCTACGACGTCACGGCCGACGGCCGCCCGGACGTCATCGTGGTCCGCCACGACTGCCCAGGCGCGGCGTCGGGCACGGCCAAGTGCCAGGCGTCGCCGGTGCTGGGCGAGGCCTACGACCTGGCCGGCAACTCGCTGGGCTGCACCCGCCGGGTGACGGCGCCGTCGGACCTGCGCGGCTGGCCGGACGTCCGCCTGACCCGCGCCGACCTGCGCGCCTGCCCCTGACGATCAGGCGTTGGCGGGTTCGGGGTGACGGGCCTCGGAGCCGTCGTCGCTGTGTTCCGGGTTGTCCGTCGGGGCGTTGAGGACGTCGTCGTCGAGGAGGCCTTCGCTGCGCGCCACGATCAGCGGGACCGTGATCTGGCCGGCGACGTTCGTGGCCGTGCGCATCATGTCCATGATCGGGTTGACCGAGTAGATCAGCGCCAGGCCGAGGGCCACCTGCTTGGCGTCGAGGCCGATGAACGATGTCGTCAGCGTGAACGCCGTCAGCCAGCCGGTGGTGCCGGCCGTCGCCAGCGCGCCGACCACCGCGACCACGACGATGCCCGCGTACTGCCAGAAGTTGAGCGAAACCCCGGCCAGGTTCGCGACGAAGATCGCCGCGATCGCCGGGAAGACCGCCGCGCAGCCGTCCATCTTCGTGGCGCTGCCCAGCGGCGTCGCGAAGGCCGCGTACGCCGGCTGGACGCCGAGGTTCACCGCGGACTGGCGGGTCAGCGGCAGCGTCGCGGCCGAAGACTGCGAAGCGAACGCGAACTGGATCGCCGTGCCCGCCTTCGCGAAGAACTTCAGCGGGCTGACCTTCGCCACGAACTGCAGCAGGATCGGGTAGACGACGAACAGCACGAGCAGGCAGCCGACGTACACCGCGAGCGTCGTCGAGAGCAGCGGGCGGAACAGCGCGTCGCCGTAGTTGGACACCGCCGCGCCGATCAGGCCGATGATGCCGAGCGGGGCGAGCCGGACGATCCAGCCGAGGTAGCGCTGGATGATCTCGAAGACGCTCGTCGTGAAGTCCACGAACGGCTTCGCGCGGTCACCCAGGCTGTAGGCGGCGGCGCCGATGACCAGCGCCAGGAACAGCACCTGCAGCGTCTCGCCGTCGGCGAAGGCGGTGAAGAAGTTCTCCGGCAGCAGGCCCTTGACGAACGCGTCCCACGAGCCCCAGCTGCTGACGCTCTTCGCCGCCTTGTCGGCGTTCTTGGCCGTCGCCTCGACGCCGCCGAGCCCGCCGGAGCCGGGGTCGAAGAGCCGGCCGACCGCGATGCCGATCAGCGACGCGACGAACGACGTGATCGCGAACCACAGCACCGTCTTGCCGCCCAGGCGCGCGGCCGTGCGGCCGCCGCCGAGCCCGCGCAGGCTGTTGATGCCGACCACGATCGCCGTGAAGACCAGCGGGATCACCGCGATCTGCAGCAGCGTGGTGAAGATGCTCCCGATCTGGTCGAGGAGATCGGTCAGCCAGCCGGCCTCGGTCTGCCGTGCGACGACGCCGAGGGCGGCGCCGACGACGAGCGAGCCGAGAACCGCGGCCGCGAACACCCGCGGTTTGGTGTATGTCCGTACGAAAGACACGGGGCGACTCCGGTGCTCGAAAGTTTCGGTCTTGCCAGGTGAAGACGACGTCTGGCCGGACCGAACTCTTCCAAATCACCCCATCGTGTGGCGTTCTTCTCAGGATGCGGGAGGCCGCCAGAGATCCACGACACTCACGCCGACCTCGGCCAGCAGGCGGCGCGTCAGCGGCAGGCTGAGGCCGATGACGCTGGTGTGGTCGCCGTCGAGCCCCTCGATGAACCAGCCGCCCAGGCCGTCGATCGTGAACCCGCCGGCCACCCGCAGCGGCTCGCCGGTGCCGACGTAGGCGTCGATCTCCGCGGGGCTCGGCGTGCCGAACCGGACGGTCGTCGACATCGAGCCGGACGTCTCCTTGGCGCGTGCGCCGCCGTCGAGCCGGACGACCGTGTGCCCGGTGAAGAGTTCACCGGTTGTCCCCGCCATCGCGGCCCAGCGCTGCCGCGCGGTGTCCGGATCGCCCGGTTTCCCGACCATGTCGCCGTGGATGTGCAGCATCGAGTCGCAGGCGACGACGACGGCGTCCGGGTGGGCCGCGGCGACCTGGTCGAGGACCGCTTCGGCCTTGGCCGCGGCGAGCGCCATGACCAGCTCGGCGGGGGACGGATCGGCCAGCGAAGCGGCGACGGCGTCCTCGTCGACGCCGGAGACGAACACGCTCGGTTCGAGGCCGGCGGCGCGCAGGAGGGCGAGCCGGGCGGGGGACTGGGAGGCGAGGACGAAGTGCACCCCGGGAACGTACCGGGAGGCTCGTCGTGACCGAATTGTGACCGGCACCACATGCCGGGAAGAGTTATTTTGTTGTGGCTCGCAACATATGGCGCGGAGGTGGCTCTCATGACCGTGCGCGTGACGGACTCGACCGCGACGTCGTGGTCGACGTGGTGGGCGAAACGCCGGACACCGAAGGCCCGGGCCGCGTCCCGCCCGTCGCCCGGTACCGCGCCGGTGGCCCCGCCTCCCGCGACGAGCTGAAGACCACCGCTCCCGCGGTACGTGCAGGCCCCCGCTCCGGAACCCGACCTCCGGAACGGGGGCCTGCACGGTCTCAGGCCGCGGCGGCCTCGGGAGCTGCCGGCGCCGGGGATTCCCAGCGCGGCTTGACCTTCCGCAGCATCGCCGCCGAGATCACGCCCAGCAGCAGGACGACCATCGGCAGCAGCATCGTCACACGCGCTGCGTCCGTGAGTCCACTGTGGACGGCCTCGGTGGCCAGCCGCCCGGCCTGGGCGGCGACGTCGGCCGGCAGGCCCGGCATCGGCGACGGCCCGCCCGCGGAACCGAATTCACCCGTGCTCGCCGCGGCCTTCGCGATGCCCTCGGCGAACGGCGCCCGGTACTGCTCCGGCAGCTGCGCAGCCGCCTTCGTGGCTTCGTCCGTGATCGACGCCGTCACCCGCGCCTGCAGGAGGACGCCGATCGCGGCGCTGCCGAGCACGCCGCCGACCTGGCGGGAGGTGTTGAAGATGCCCGACGCCGTGCCGGCCAGCCGCGGCTCGACCGAGCCCATCGTCATGTTGCTCATCGGCGAGAAGACGCAGCCGATGCCCAGGCCGCACAGGAGAAGCGCCGGGATGAAGCTCCACGGGCTGCTGTCCGGTGACGCCTGCAGCGCGATGACCCCCAGCCCGGCCGCGAGCGCGGCGAGGCCGAACATCACCAGGTACTTGCCGTTGACCTTGTCCGACGCGCGCCCGATGAACGGCGCCACGATCCCGGACAGCAGCGACATCGGCGCGGTCAGCAGGCCGGCCATGGTCGGGGTCAGCTCGAGCACCGACTGGATGTAGATGACCAGCGGCAGGAACATGCCGGTCATCGCGAACCCGACCGTCGTCGCGGTCAGCGTCCCGGCCGAGAAGTTCCGGTTCGAGAACACCTGCAGCGGCAAGAGGGGCTCACGCTTGTTGAACCGTTGCCACACCACGAAAGCCACCAGCAGCAGCACGCCGGCGCCGATGATCTCGAACACGGTGATGCCGCCCCAGACCGTGCCCCAGTCGTACTGCTGGCCGTTCTGGACGCCGAACACGATGGCCAGCAGGGCCAGGCTCGACAGCACGATCCCGATCACGTCGAACGCGTGCGAGTGCTTCGGCTGCCAGTCCGGCACGAGCAGCAGCGTCAGGACGATGGCGATCACGCCGATCGGCACGTTGACGAAGAAGATCCACTCCCAGCCGAGGTGGTCCACCAGCACGCCGCCGAGCAGCGGGCCCGCGATCGTCGCCAGGCCGGCGACACCGCCCCACATGCCCATCGCCGGGCCGCGCTTGGCCGGCGGGAACAGGTGCGTGATGAACGCCAGCGTCTGCGGGGTCATCAGCGCGGCGCCGAGGCCCTGCACGGCACGCGCGGCGATGAGCATCTCGACGTTGCCGGAGAGGCCGCACCACAGGGACGCGCCGGTGAACACGACCAGCCCGGCGAGGAACACGCGCTTCGGGCCGAAGCGGTCGCCGAGGCGGCTGGTGAACAGCATCGGCACGGCGTAGGTGAGCAGGTAGACGCTGATCACCCAGACGACCGAGTTCAGTCCGGCGTTCAGCTCGCGCAGCATGGTCGGGATCGCGATCGACACGATGGTCGTGTCGAGCAGGATCATGAAGAAGCCGAGGCACAGCGCGCTGAGCGCCGCCCACGGGTTAGCTTGTCTTGCGTTCATCGTCGTCTTCCCTGGTGATGAGCGTGAGGTGCGGTGGGTCGCACTCCTGGAACGGGATCCGCCCGGAGCGCAGGTCTTCGTGGAGCCGCTCGGTCCACTCGAGCTCGAACTTGCGGTGGTCGCAGCTGTAGCGCCAGTCCAGCCAGTAGATCTCCGGCGTCTTGTCCTCGGCGAGGCGCTGCAGCACCGCATGGTCGGCGGCGACGGCGGCGCGCAGCCGCATGAGCCGGTTCTCGATCTCGACGAGTGACGTCTCGCGCCCCAGCTCGTCGATCACGGCCAGCCCGGACAGGTAGGCCGGGAACTCCTGGGCGACGTCGCCGAGCAGTTCGCGGCCGCGCTGGTTGAACACGTCCAGCCCGGTCTGCGTCATGCCGTAGACGGTCCGTTCGGGCCGCCTGCCGTCGCGCTGCGTGTCGACGACCTCGATGTAGTTGTCGCGCTGCAGGCGTTCCACGGTGTGGTAGAGCGAGCCCGCCTTCACGTTGACGCGGGTGCTCACGTACCGCTCGCGCATGAGCTGGGCCATCTCGTAGGGGTGCATGGCCTTCTCGTGGAGCAGCTCCAGCACGGCGAGGCCGAGTGGGGTCAGCTTGGCCGAAGCCATGATCGTTGGTCCCTCCGAGTGACTCCGGGTCGGTTATTCCACGTGGACTATACGGCGCAGACCAATCGCCGGTCCACGGCGAATTCTGTGACCGTGCGTACACAGCGCGAAGACCCCCATGATCCCGTCATGGGGGTCTCCACGGCTTCTCTCAGAACGGCCAGTCGGCGTTCCGGCCCGCTTCCAGCAGCGGGATCATCCGGAAACCCTGGTCGGTCAGACCGCCGAACGTGTGCCGGTGCGCGGTCCCGGACGGCGCGTGGCCGAGCCGGTACCCCGCCAGGTTCCACGTGTACAGCGGCACCCGCGCGGGCAGCGCCCGCCCGACGTCACCGTAGGAGGCCTGCTCGTCGGTGAGGATGACGACGCGGTCGTGCCCCGCGAAGTACTTCTTCACCGCGGCCTCGGTGTCGGTGCCGCTGCCGATGAAGTACCCACCGGACTTCCAGCTCTCGACGTCGGACAGCAGCGAACCGCCCTGGCGCAGCTTGAACACCTTCGTGCCCGGCCGCAGCCCGTAGCGGCTCGAGAACGACACGACGTCGGCGTCCGCGCACCGCCGCGCGAGCGCCAGCCCGAACACCGCGGCGGCGTCCCAGCGCATCAGGCTGCCGTCGCGGCTGAAGCCCGCGTTCATCGACGCCGACGTGTCGACGAGGACCAGCGTGCGGCCCCGCAGCTCCGGCACGTTCGCCAGCGCGTGCGAAATCGCCTGCTCCAGCGCCCACGCCCAGCGCAGCGACGGCGCCGCCCGGTAGGCCGAGAGGAACCGCATCGGCAGCTGCCGCGACTTCGCGACCTGCGCCGGCGCGGCCAGCCGCTGCGCGACCCGCAGCGCGACGTCGTCCGAGACGCCGGCCTCGTCGAAGTTGCGCAGGTTCCGCAGCAGGGCCATGTAGCCCATCGACGGGATCAGCGCCTCCCAGACCCGCGCGTCGAGCGGACCCTGCAGCCAGCCGGCGACCGACTCCCAGGTCATGCCCGCGCCGCGCAGCACGTCCGCCGCGTCCGGCCGGTCGAACAGCGTCCGGCGGCGATCGGCGTCCCACGACAGCAGTACGGCCCGCGCGCGCAGCACGGCGAGGCTCTCGGGGACGGCGTTGCCGCGGTCGTGCCGCTCGTCGAGGACGTGCCGGAACAGCGCGCCCTGGACGTCGTCGCGCTTGCCCGGGTGGGTCAGCTCGAGGACGTCGGCGAAGCGGAACGCCCGCGTGGCGGAGTCCCACTTGACGAAGGCGCGCTCGTCGAACAGCCGCGTGGCGGCGTCGGCGATGCCGCGCTTGACCGGCTTCGGCACGTTCTTGCCGTGCACGGAAGTCCAGTACGCGAGCAGCTCGCCGGGCTCGTCGGCCCGCTGCAGCACGCTGTCGACGACCTGGCGGCCCAGCCCGTCGAGGCCCGCGTCGCGGCGCGCCTTGGCGAACTCGGCCGCGCCGACGAGCGCCGCGGTGCGCAGGTTCGCCTCGGTGCGCAGCCAGCGCAGGAACCGAGCCGTCCACTGTGGATCCTCGAGCGTCGCCCGCTGCACCAGGTCGGTGTAGCGGGTGTCGCGCGTGTCCGCGGACTCGTAGAAGGTGTGCTCGCCGACCATGTTGGTGACGGCGAGCAGGAAGAGCTCGGAGCGCGTGTCACGCGCGTACCCGGCGCCGCCCTGGTGGGTGACGCCGGACGGCGTGGCCCCACCACGGACCGGCGAGGTCGCGGCGGGCGCGCGTGCGGTGTTGAACTTGGTCATTTCTCCCCCTTGGTGATGGGAGCCACAACCACAGCGATGCCCGAGATCGAAGTCGGTGAAGGTACGTTGCTGCTCTGCCATTGAGCTACCGGACCGTGAAAGGTCCGGGAGGGATTCGAACCCCCAACCTGCCCACTAGAAGGAAGTAACCCTCGCCTGCGCACCGGGCATCGGTGAAGTGGTGGCTCCCGAGATCTGTTGTGGCTCGCGGGTTTTCGGGTTGAGCGAAGTAACCGCGGGCCTCGCACCGGGAGTGCGTCTGAAGTTGGGTGCCCGAGGTCTCGGCTGGAGAAGGTGTCGACCGGCGGCTGTGACACCGCCGGTTCGGGATTCGAACCCAAGGGATACCAGAAGTAACCTTCTCCCTCGCACCGGGCGACACCCAAGTTACCGGCCCGCCGCGGCGGGCGCGACCGGTTTTACGGCGGGCGCCAGCCGTGGTCTGTAGTTCGTGGTAAGAACTAGGTATAGTCAGTTCGTAGAACGAACTAACAACTGGGAGGAATCATGGTGCTCTTCGGCATCGGCGGTTCGACGGCGGTATCCGATGCGGCGCACACGCTCCGCCAGGCCGTCGCCGCCGATCGGGGTGGGCTCGACCTGTTCAGCGTGTCCGACCACCCCTACTACGCCGACCGCCTCGACGCCTACGCCGAGATCGGGGTTGTTCTCGGGCGGACCGAACGAATCTCCGGGCTGGTCAGCGTCACCAACCTGCCGACGCGGCCCGCGCCGATGCTCGCGCGCACCGTCACTTCGCTGTCCTCGCTGAGCGGGGGCCGGATCGTGCTCGGGATGGGCGTCGGCGGGCTGTGGGACGACATCGCGCGGCTCGGCTTCACCCAGCTCACGCCCGGCGCGGCCGTGCGCGCGTTCGAAGAGGGGATCCGGCTCGTCAAACGGCTCGGCGGTGGCGGGGAGCCGGTGACCTTCGACGGCGAGTTCTACCAGGTCACCGCGCTGCACCCGGCCGAGGAGCCGATCCCGCCGGTGTGGACCGGCTCGGTCGGGCCCAAGTCGCTCGCCGTCACCGGACGCATCGCCGACGGCTGGATGCCCGGCCGCGCCGCGGACTGGCTCAGCGAGCGCTACCGGACGTCGAGGCCGGTGATCGACGAGGCGGCGGCCGAAGCCGGGCGTGATCCGCGGGACGTCGTTGACGTCTACAACTTCCCCGGCCGCATCACGGCCGAGCCGCTGCCGCGGACCCGCGACGACGACGGACGCTGGATCGGCGGCTCGCCGGAGCAGTGGATCGAGGAGCTGACCGGCGCGGTGCTGGACCACGACGCGCACGGGTTCGTGCTCTTCGGCCCCGGCGGCCGCCCGCCCGCCGACGGCGAAGTCGCGCGCTGGGCCGAAGAGATCGCGCCCGCCGTGCGCGAGGCCGTCGCGAAGTAGGGTGGCCTTATGGAGGCTCTCGGTGTGGTGGCCGGTCTGGTGCGGTCGTCGTTCCTCGTGAACGCCGTCTACACCGAGTCGGCCCGCGAGTACGGGCTCACCGTGCAGCAGGGGCAGCTGCTGTGCGTGCTGATGGCGCAGCCGTACGGCATGGGCGAGCTCGGCGCGACGCTCGGCCTCGAGAAGTCCAGCCTCACCGGCCTGGTCGACCGCGCGGTCCGGCGCGGGCTCGTGCGTCGCGAGCCCGTCCCGGACGACCGCCGCGCGGTGCAGGTGGTCCTGACCGGCGAAGGACGCGAACTGGCGGAGGACTTCTACGGAGCGACGTGCCGCCGGATCGAAGGACTCGCGAGCGGCCTGCCGCCGGCGGACCGCGACCGGCTGGCAACGTTGCTGGGGCGCGTGGTCGAGGACAACGAGGTCCCGACGGTCTTCCTCGACGCGCTCTGATCCCGACTTTCGTCGGGCGGTGGCGGGGGTACGTTGCCGGAAGTTCACCGGCTGGTCCCGTCTGCCGCCGGGAGGACCACTTCTTCGCTCGTCACAGTGATGTCGCCCCAGGTCCCCGTCACCGAGGAGCACCATGAAGCGCCTCATTCCGCTCGCTGTCGCCACGCTCGCCGCCGGTCTGCTCACCGCCGTGCCCGCGCAGGCCGCCGTCACCCACCGGATCCTCTTCGACAACACCAAAGCCGAGACCGCCGGGAACGCCGACTGGATCGTCGGCACCTCGCAGCCCGATCCGACCGGGCAGAACTCCGCGCCACAGAAGGAAACCGACTGGACCGGCGCGCTTTCGGCGTGGGGTGTCGCGCTGCAGAAGACCGGGCAGTACAGCCTCAAGACGCTGCCCTCCGGCAACACCATCACCTACGGCACGTCGAACGCGCTGGACCTCAAGAACTTCGACGAATTCGTGCTGCCGGAGCCGAACGTCGTGCTGAGTGCCGCCGAAAGACGGCGATCATGAAGTTCGTGCAGAACGGCGGTGGCCTGTTCCTGATCTCGGACCACACCGGCAGCGACCGCAACAACGACGGCTGGGACTCGCCGAAGATCATCAACGACCTGCTGACGAACAACGGCGTCGACAACACCGACCCGTTCGGCTTTTCGGTCGACCTGAAGAACGTCGCCAGCGACCACCCGGTGGCCATCACCGACTCCTCGAACCCCGTGCTCAACGGCTCGTTCGGCGCGGTCAAGAAGAGCCTGATCGCCAACGGCACCACGTTCACCCTCAAGCCCGCCGACAACCCCAGCGTCAAGGGCCTGGCGTACCTGAGCACGTCGTCACCGGGCAACACCAACGCCTTCTTCGTGACGAGCACCTTCGGCTCGGGCCGCGTCGCGATCTGGGGTGACAGCTCGACCATCGACGACGGCACCGGCCAGTCCGGCAACACGCTCTACAACGGCTGGTCCGACTCCACCGCCGACAACGCGGCCCTCGGCCTCAACGCGACGGCCTGGCTCGCGGGCAGCGGGACGACCACCCCGCCGCCGACCGGCTGCACCGCCGGGCAGCTGCTGGCCAACCCGGGCTTCGAATCGGGCAACACCGGCTGGACGGCGTCGTCGAGCGTGATCGGCCAGCACAGCACCGACGCGCCCGCCCGCAGCGGATCCTGGAGCGCCTGGCTCGACGGCTACGGCACCGCTCACACCGACACCCTCAGCCAGACCGTCACGCTGCCGGCCGGCTGCTCGTCGTACACGTTTTCGTTCTGGCTCAACATCAGTACCGCGGAAACGGGCACAACGGCCTACGACAAGCTGACCGTCAAGGCGGGCAGCACGACGCTGGCGACGTACAGCAACCTCAACGCGGCCGGCGGGTACCAGCAGCGCAGCTTCTCGCTGTCCGCCTTCGCGGGTCAGTCCGTGACGCTCGCCTTCAGCGGCGTCGAAGGCTCTCAGCTGCAGACGTCGTTCGTCGTCGACGACACGGCGTTGAACGTCAGCTAGGCAGACCCGACGCGCGCCAAGCACCGTCGCCGGGGTGGAGCGGCCTGCGCAGGGAAGCTGCGTGGTCGCCCCACCACGACGTACGTGGCTTCGGCTTCTCCGCGGCCGGAGCGGCCGACGCCGCGGCGACGACCGCCGTCAGCGCCGCCACCTCGGCGTCGCTCGGGTTTCCGCGAACCACCCGCAGCAGGGGCTTGCTTTCCTCGCTCACAGCGGGATGTTCCCGTGCTTCTTGGGCGGCAGCGACTCGCGTTTGTTGCGCAGCAGCGACAACGCCCGCGCGACGTGCCCGCGGGTGTGCGCCGGCACGATCACCGAGTCGACGTAACCACGCTCGGCCGCCGCATACGGGTTGAGCAGCGTGTCCTCGTACTGCTCGATCAGCTCCGCTCGCAACTGATCCACATCGCGACCCTCGTTCGCCGCGTTGGCCAGCGTCTTGCGGTGCACGATGTTCGCCGCGCCCTGGGCGCCCATCACCGCGACCTGCGCGGTCGGCCAGGCGAGGTTGATGTCGGCGCCGAGGTGCTTGGAGCCCATGACGTCGTACGCGCCGCCGAACGCCTTGCGCGTGATGATCGTGACCAGCGGGACCGTGGCCTCCGCGTAGGCGTAGATCAGCTTCGCGCCGCGGCGGATGATGCCGTTCCACTCCTGCTCGGTGCCCGGGAGGAACCCTGGGACGTCGACGAAGGTGAGCACCGGGATGTTGAACGCGTCGCAGGTGCGGACGAACCGCGCGGCCTTCTCCGACGCGTCGATGTCGAGGCAGCCGGCGAACTGCGTCGGCTGGTTCGCCACGACGCCGACGCTCTGGCCGTCGACGCGGCCGAAGCCGACGATGATGTTCGGCGCGAACAGCTCGTGGACCTCGAGGAACTCGCCGTCGTCGACGACGCGGTTGATCACCTCGTGCATGTCGTACGGCGTGTTCGGCGAGTCCGGGATGATCGTGTCGAGTTCGCGGTCGGCGTCGGTGACGTCGTCGAAGAACCCGGCCGGAGCGTCCGACGGCTCGAACACCGGGGCGTCGGAGAGGTTGTTCTGCGGCAGGTAGGAGAGCAGTTCCTTGACGTAGGCGATGGCGTCTTCGTCGTCGTTGCCGAGGTAGTGCGCGACACCGGACTTCGTGTTGTGGGTGCGGCCGCCGCCGAGCTCCTCGAAGGTGACGTCCTCGCCGGTGACCGTCTTGACGACGTCCGGGCCGGTGATGAACATCTGCGACGTCTCGTCGACCATCACGACGAAGTCGGTCAGCGCGGGGGAGTAGACGTGCCCGCCCGCGTTCGCGCCCATGATCAGCGAGATCTGCGGGATCACGCCGGAGGCCTGCACGTTGCGGCGGAAGATCTCGCCGTAGAGGCCGAGCGAGACGACACCCTCCTGGATGCGCGCGCCACCGCCCTCGTTGATGCCGACGATCGGGCGGCCGGTCTTGATCGCCAGGTCCATCACCTTGACGATCTTCTCGCCGTACACCTCGCCGAGGCTGCCGCCGAAGATCGTCACGTCCTGGCTGAACACGCACACCGGACGGCCGTCGACGGTCCCGTAGCCGGTGACGACGCCGTCGCCGTACGGCCGGTTCTTCTCCTGGCCGAAGTTGGTCGAGCGGTGCCGGGCCAGCTCGTCGAGCTCCACGAACGAGTTCTCGTCCAGCAGCAGCTCGATGCGCTCGCGCGCGGTTTTCTTGCCCTTCGCGTGCTGCTTCTCCACCGCGCGGGCCGAGCCCGCGTGCACCGCCTCGTCGTACCGGCGGTACAGGTCGGCCAGCTTGCCGGCCGTGGTGTGGATGTCCGGTTCATCCTCGGGCGGCGTCCCGAGCGGCTCCGTCGCACTGCTCATGCCACGGGAGCTTAGCTACTTGCCGGTCACTTCGCGTGTGGCGTAGGCAACGTCCATGACCTTCCCGCCGATCCGGCTCCTGGGCCCCGCCGACCTGCCCGCCTGCTCCGACCTGGGCGAATCCCGCTCCTGGCCGAGCGAGCCGCCCAAGTGGCGGCTGCTGCACGAGATCGGGCACGTGTTCGGAGTGGACGCTCCGGACGGCGACGGCCTGGCCGCGACCGCCGTCCTGGTGTCGTTCGATCGGGTGGCGTCGATCTCGATGGTGCTGGTCGCGCCCCGGTTCGAGCGGCGCGGCCTGGGCCGGGCGATCACCCGGCACGCCGTCAACGCGGCGGGTGACCAGGTCGTGTACCTGCACGCGTCGAAGTTCGGCAGGCCGCTGTACGAGTCGATGGGCTTCGAGGTCGACGGCGGGTGCCAGGGCCACGCCGGCACCTTCGCCGACGACGGCGGCCCGGGTGCCTCGCCGGGCTCGTTGTCCGACGTCTTCGCGCTGGACCTGCGCGCGCAGGGCGTGGACCGGCGGCGGCTCCTGGAACGGCTGGGGACGCCGTTCGTGGTCGACGGCGGGTTCGCGTTCGGCGTCGACATCGGCCACGTGACGGTGATCGGCCCGGTCGTCGCGACGACCGGGGACCAGGCCAAGGCGCTGATCCGCGGGGTCGCGCGGACGGCGTCCGGCGAGGTGCGGGTGGACCCGGACTTCCGCTTCCCCGCGTTGACGGCGTGGGTGCGCGAGCGCGGCCTGGTCCCGGCCGCGCCCGCGCCCCGGCTGGTCCTGGGCGGCCGCGCGCTCCCTGGCGACGCTGCGATGCGGTTCGCGCCGTTCACCCGGGCGGTGGGCTGAGCTACGCAGCGGCCGCCGGGATCGGGTACTCCGGCAGCGTGATCGCCTCGGCCGGCGGCGTCATGTACTTGCCCGCCAGGCCCGAGACGCGGCCGAGCAGCGGCGACGCGGCCACGCGCACCGCGGTCCGGAAGGCGGCGAGCTGCAGCCGGCTGCGGGGGTGGGCGATCCGCGGTGCCCCCGGCGGGAGCTGCTGCGCCTTCGTGACCAGTGGGCGCAGCACCTGCTCGTAGCGGGCGAAGGCGTCACGCGGATCGTCGTGGCCGGCCAGTTCGCCGGCCAGGACGTAGGCGCCGGCCAGCGCCAGGGTGGTGCCCATACCGCTGACCGGTGACGCGCAGTGCGCGGCGTCGCCGAGC
The DNA here is from genome assembly GCF_034929455.1 of Amycolatopsis heterodermiae. Taxonomy (NCBI): domain Bacteria; kingdom Bacillati; phylum Actinomycetota; class Actinomycetes; order Pseudonocardiales; family Pseudonocardiaceae; genus Amycolatopsis; species Amycolatopsis heterodermiae. The sequence continues at coordinate 291,379 of NZ_JAYFSI010000013.1, read as the reverse complement.
AGCGCGATCCGGCCGCGGCTCCACGTGCCGAGCTTCGCCTGCCCGATGTCCTCGAAGTACAGGGAGCCGTTGTCCAGCTCGGCGAGCACCCGCGGGGCCACCCAGCCGACGTCGGCGAACGTCGCCCGCAGCACCGCGGCGACGTCGTCGTGGCCGAGCCGGTCCAGGCCGCGGACGTCGGAGATGAAGCTCAGCGACGCCTGCGTGGTGCCGAGGTTGTCCGGGCGCAGCGAGAGCATCCGCCCGCGCCCGCAGGGCAGGACACGCCACCGGTCGGTGTCGTCGCCGGTGCGCGGGATCGCGAGGAAAGCGTTGTAGAGGCCCAGTTCGTGGATCCGCGCGTCGGGCATGATCAGCGCGCGGCTGCGCGAGCGCAGGCCTTCGGCGAGGACGACCGCGTCGAACCGGCGGCGCGAACCCCGCTGGAACTCGACGTCCACGCCCGAGCCGTCGTCGTGCAGGGCGGTGATCTGGTCGCCGAAGACGTACTCGGCACCGTCTTTCGAGTGCTCGTAAAGGATCTTGGCGAACTGGCCGCGCAGGATCTCCAGCTCGGCCGTGCCACCGGAGGTGTCGTCGGTCCCGCCCGCGAAGGTGGCGACAGCGCGTCCGTGCTCGTCGACGAACTCCGTGCCGGTCTCCCCGGTGTGCGCGGCGCGGACGGCGTCCTCCAGGCCCATCCGGCGGATGACCTGGCGCCCGACCCCGCGGACGTCGATGTTCTGGCCCTGTTCACGCACGTGGTCGAACCGCTCGACGACGGTCACCTCCCAGCCCGCCCGGGACAGCCACGAAGCCAGGGTGGGACCGGCGATACTGGCGCCGGAAATCAGGATGCTGCGACTCAAGGTGTACCTCCCTCGAACCCACCGTAGCCGTCAACCGGCGCGGACGAGACCTGACTCGTAGGCCGCGATCACCAGCTGGGCCCGGTCCCGCGCCGCGAGTTTGTGCAGCAGACGGCCGATGTGGGTCTTCACCGTCGCGATGCCCAGGTGCAGCCGCTCGGCGATCTCGTCGTTCGACAGCCCGCGCGCGATCAGCGTCAGGACCTCCTGCTCGCGGGCGGTCACGCCGTCCAGCCGCGTCACCGGGCCCGGCGGCAGGCGCGCGAACTCCGACACCAGCCGCCGGGTCACCGACGGCGCCAGCAGCGCGTCGCCGTGCGCGATCACCTCGATCGCCGCCAGCAGGTCCGCCGGGCGGGTGTCCTTGAGCAGGAACCCGCTCGCGCCCGCGCGCAGGGCCGCGTAGACGTACTCGTCGAGGTCGAACGTCGTCAGCATCAGCACGCGCACGCCGGTTTCGGCGCAGATGCGGCGGGTCGCCTCGATGCCGTCCATCTCGGGCATCCGGACGTCCATCAGCACGACGTCCGGCTGCTCGCGCCGCGTCAGGGCGACCGCCTCGACGCCGTCGGACGCCTCGCCGACGACCGTGAGCCCGGGCGCGCTGTCCACCAGGACGCGGAAACTGCCGCGCAGCAACGCCTGGTCGTCGGCGATGAGGACGCGCGTCATCACGCCACCGCCGTTTCGTAGGGCAGGCGGGCGAAGACGCGGAAGCCGTCCGGCGCCGGTCCCGCGCTGAACTCGCCGCCGTAGACGGCCACGCGCTCGCGCATGCCGATCAGGCCATGGCCCGGTTCCGCGGTGCCGCCGCGGCCGTCGTCCAGCACCTCGATGCGGACCTCGCCGCCCTCGCCGGTGACGTGGATCCGGCACGTCGCCGCGCCCGCGTGCTTGACCACGTTGGTCAGTGCCTCCTGCACGATCCGGTACACCGACTGCCCGACGCCGTTCGGCAGCTCGTCGAGGCCCTCGACGACCAGGTCGACGGCCGGGCCCGCCTGCTGCGCGCGCTCGGCGAGCGCACGCAGGTCGGCGAGCGTCGGGGCGGGCGTCAAAGCCGGGACGCCGGTGCCGTCCCGCAGTACGCCCAGCATCCGCCGCAGCTCGGCGAGGCTCTCGCGGCTGGTCTCTTCGATGACCCGCAAGGCTTCCCGGGCTTCGTCGGGCTGGTCGAGGGCGACGTGGTTGCCGACGGCCGCCTTCACCGCGATCAGGCTCATGCTGTGCGCGACGACGTCGTGCATCTCGCGGGCGATCCGCAGCCGTTCCGCCGAAACCGCTTGCTGCGCATGGCTTTCCCGCTCGCTCGCGGCGTGTTCGCGCCGGGCGCGCACGGTGAGGCCGAGCGCGTACCCGACGATCAGCGCGGTCGCGCTGAAGTTCACCGTCGTGGACGCGTTCGGGTTCGGCACCGCGAAGGCCAGCACCCCCAGCTCGACCAGGCCCGCCGCGAACCCGAGCCGCACGATCCGGCTGTCCTGCCGGATCACGACGACGTAGAGCGCGCACCCCGCGCCCACCACGGCGACGCCGAACACCGGCCCGCCGATCGGGACGGCGGCCGCGGCGAGCACCAGGCTGAGCACGTAGCTGCCCAGCGGCCACCACCGCCGGAGCACGATCGGCAGCACACTGGCCAGGAGGATCGTCCAGCCGAGCCAGCCGGGCAGCCACGACGGCAGCGCCCACGCGCCGGCGGCCAGGTTCCCGCCCGCTCCGAAACCCAGCACGACGGCCGCCAGCACGTCGAGCACCACGCGGATTCGCATGCCCCGAACGTAATGCGGCCGACCGCACCGCGCGTCAGACCTGGGTCGGACGCTGCGCGTAGTGCTTGCGCACGGCTTCGACGCGGTCGGCCGTCCAGTCCGGCAGGTCGACGCCGTGGGTGGCCGCGAACAACTTGTCGAGTTGCTCGTGCCGGCGGGTCAGCTGCGCGGCGACGTCGTCTTCGGGGGCCTCGGTAAACTCGACGCGCGTGCCTTCGAGCGGGTCTTGGAGCACGTGCCAGCCGGGCTCGTCGGGCAGCAGCGCGCGGACCTCGTCGACGGGCTTCCAGACGAGGTCGCGGCGGAAGCGGACGGTGCCGTCTTCGAGGACCTCACCGTCGTCGAGGCCGAATTCCTCGACGTAGGACGCCATCCCGGCGTGCCAGTTCTCCGGCGGCTCGTGCGTCTCGCCGGAGAGGCGGGCGTCGAGGGTGTCGAGGCAGACGTCCCAGCCGGTCGCGGTGCGGCCCGCGGCGAGCTTCGCGATCGCCGGGTCGCCGCGGCCGAAGGTGTGCGTGAACTCCAGCAGGCTGCCGTCGCCGTCCGGGGAGATCAGCCAGCGCAGCGTGTCGTCGTTCCAGACGAAGGTGAACTCGCGCGGCGGGTCGACGGTGAGCACCCGGCCGGTGGTGGAGTCGTCCGCGCCGGGGAAGGTGAAGCGGATCTCGCCCCCGTCGCGCAGGTCGACCTCGACCGCGGCCGGGAACCAGTGCGCGAGCTCGGCCGGGTCGGTGATGGCGTGCCAGACCTTCTCCGGCGCGTGCTTCAGGCGGCGTTCGTGCCTGAGCACGGGGCGTTCGTCGGCGGTCTGCAGCTTCGCGCGTCCGGACACGGCGTCCTCCTGGTGGTTGCCTGTGCCGGTATATAACCACCGTGGAATATGAGGGTCAAGGGCCACGGACGACGGCGACGGCGGGGGCCAGCTCCGGGTCGCTCGCGGCCTTGTCGAGCGCGGTGCTCAGGACGTCGCGGTAGGTGGGCTCGGTCTCGGTGTAGCGCTCGCGGCCGGCGTCGGTGATCACCGAGTAGACGCCGCGGCGGTCGTCTTCGCACAGGTCGCGGACGGTCAACCCGGCGTCTTCGAGGCGCGCGCACATCCGGCTGACCGAGCTCTGGTTGAGCCCGATCGCCTCGGCGAGCTCCTGCATCCGCAGCTCGCCCTTCGGGTGCGCGGCCAGCTTGCCGAGCGCGCGGTACTCCGACAGGCCGAGCCCGTGGCGGCGGTGCAGCGCCTTGCCCAGCTCCTGCTCGATGCGGGCGTGCAGCACGAGCACGCGGCCCCAGGCCTGTTCGTCGACGGTCATCTCGCGACCTCCTCTTGACTTCAGGATACCTGCAGGAGCAGTCTTTATATGTACATGCAAGTAACTGGAGGGGATTGACCATGAGCGACCGCAGCTTCCTGTTCCTGGTCGGCGCCGCGCGGGCCGGGGGTAACACGGAGATGCTGGCCCGGCGGGCCGCGAAGGAGCTGCCGCAGGACGTGGACCAGCGCTGGATCCGGCTGCCCGAGGTGCCGCTGGCGCCGTTCGAAGACCGCCGTCACGGCGCCGGCGAGCACCCCGCGCCGGGGGAGAACGAGCAGCTGCTGATGGACGCGACCTTCGCCGCGACGGACATCGTGATCGCGTCGCCGGTGTACTGGTACTCGGTCGCGGCGAGCGTGAAGCTGTACCTGGACTACTGGTCCGGCTGGATGCGCCTGCCGGTGGAGTTCAAGCCGCGGATGGCGGGCAAGACGCTGTGGGGCGTGAGCGTTCTGAGCGAGACGGCGCGCGAAGCCCAGCCGCTGATCGGCACGTTGGAGCTGTGCGCGGAGTACCTGAGCATGAACTGGGGTGGCGTCCTGCTGGGCAACGGCAGCCGCCCGGGTGACGTCCTGCTCGACGCCCCGGCCATGGCGGCCGCGTCGACGTTCTTCACCGGCGCGGACCTGGTGCGCGCCTAAGCCAGGACGTCCTTCGCGAGCAGGCGCAGGCCGTGGATCAGGTCGGTGCCCGACGGCGCGTGGTCCGGGTCGGCGAGCCACTGCAGCACCACGCCCGAAAGCAGGGCCTGGTGCACGGTGCCGACGGCCCGGGCCTCGGCGCTGCCGTCGTCGAGGCCCTGGAAGAGGTTCGCCAGCCCGAAACGGGCCAGCTCCAGCGCCTTCGCCAGCTGCTCGCGGACGGCCGGGTCGAGGTCCGGCTGGGTGTAGGCCTCGAACGTCATCGCCCACATCCGCTGGTGCTCGGGGATCGACTCGATCACCCGCTGCCAGATCAGCGCGAAGCGCTCGGCCGGCGTCGCGTCCGGCGGCGTCTCGACCTGCAGCGTCTTCGCCAGGGTCTCGCCCCACTCCTCGTTCGCCTCGATCAGCGCGGTGTTGAGCAGCGCCTCCCGCGAGCCGAAGTGGTAGCCGATCGCGGCCATGCTGACGTTCGCCGCCGAGGCCAGGTCCCGCACGCTCGTGCGGGCGTAGCCCTTTTCGTTGAGACAGCGCTTCGCGCCCGCCAGCAGTGCTTCCTTGTTGCCCATGTCCCGAGATTAGCACGAACGTCTTAGGCGATCGATTGAGGCGAACGTCTTGCGCGATCGCCCAAATCGGGGTTACCGTTCTCGGCATGCAGAACAGACGAGTCCTCATCTCCGGCGCCAGCGTCGCCGGCCCCGCCCTGGCCTTCTGGCTTCGCCGCCACGGCTTCACGCCGACCGTGATCGAGCGCGCGCCTTCACTGCGGGAGGGCGGCTACGCGGTCGACTTCCGCGGCGCGTCCCTGCGCGTCCTCGACCGGATGGGCCTGCTCGGCCAGGTCGAGGCCGCGGCGACCAACATGGGTGAGGTGTCCTATGTGGACGCCGACGACCGGACGCTGGTGGTCACGCCGCCGACGTTCCAGAGCGGCGAGCTCGAGATCCTGCGCGGCGACCTCTCGCGCATCCTGTACGACGCCACGAAGGACGACGTCGAGTACGTCTTCGGCGACTCGATCACCGGCGTCACCGAGCACGGCGCGGGCGTCACGGTCACCTTCGAACGCGGCGAGCCGCGCGAGTTCGACCTGGTCGTGGGGGCCGACGGGCTGCACTCGAACGTGCGCTCCCTGGTCTTCGGCGACGAGTCCTGGTACCGCCGCGACCTCGGTTACTACGTCTCGATCTTCACCGTGCCGAACCACCTCGGCCTCGACCACGTCGGCCGGTTCTACAACGAGCCGAACCGCACGATCGGCGTCTACAGCGCCCGCGACAACGCGGAAGCGAAAGCCTTGTTCTGGTTCGGTTCCGAGCCGCTCGCGTACGACCACCGCGACGTCGAACAGCAGCGCGGGATCGTCGAGGAGGCCTTCGCGGACACGGGCTGGGAGACGCCGGCGCTGCTCCGGCGGATGCACGAGGCGCCGGACTTCTACTTCGACTCGGCCAGCCAGATCAAGATGGACACGTACTCGAACGGCCGTGTCGCGCTGGTCGGCGACGCCGCGTACTGCGCCGCGCCGCTCTCCGGCATGGGGACGAGCCTGGCGATCGTCGGCGCGTACGTGCTGGCGGGCGAGCTCGCGGCGGCCGGCGGCGACCACACGACGGCGTTCACCACCTACCACGACGAGATGCGCGAGTTCGTCGCCGTGTGCCAGAAACTGGGGGAGGGCAACGGGAAGTGGTTCGTGCCGCAGACCCGCGCGTGGATCCGCATGCGCAACCTCAACCTGCGGCTGCTGCCACACCTGCCGTGGCGCAAGGTGATCGAGCAGCTGCCGCTCAAGGCCGGCAACGCGATCACGCTCAAGGAGTATGCGAAGGTGCCGGCGTGACGCCCCGGCGTTGCGCGATGCCGGCCATGTTCGCCTCGCCCCAGTCGCCCAGCGGCAGCAGCGCGGTGTTCAGCCGCTGACCCAGGTCGGTCAGCGAGTACTCGACCTTCGGCGGGACCTCGTGGAACACCTCGCGGTGCACGACTTCGTCCGCCTCCAGCTCCCGCAGCGCCTGGATCAGCATCTTCTCGCTGATCCCCGTCACCTTGCGCCGCAGTTCGCCGAACCGCAGTGGCTCGGCGTGCAGCGCCCACAGGATCAGCGCCTTCCAGCGGCCGCCGACGACGTCGATCGCGGCGTCCAGCCCGCATCGGTAGGTTCGGGTCAGCATGCAGGATCCTTACGTTTTGGTGGGTACCTGACGATTTAGTAGGTACTTGTCCAGTGTAAAGCGGTTCAGCAGCATGACGCCCATGGGAAACAACAAGAAGGTGGGCGTACTCGGCCTGGGGCGGATGGGTGCCGCCCTCGCCGGGGCGCTCCTGGGGGCGGGCCACGACGTCGTGGTGTGGAACCGGTCGCCGCTCAAGGCCGGCCCGCTGCTCGACCGCGGCGCGCGTCTCGCGGCTATGCCCGCGGAGGCGGCTGAAGCAGATGTCGTGCTCAGCTGTCTGTCCACATACGACACTCAACAACCGGTACTGGACGAGCTGACGCCGTCCGTGCTGGTGAACCTCACGTCCGGCACGCCGGAGCAGGCCCGCGGCGTCGCGAAGTGGGCGTCCTCAAGGGGAATCGACTACGTGGACGGCGTGATCATGGCCGTCCCGCAGGGCATCGGCACACCAGGGGCCCGGATCCTCTACGGCGGCTCGCCCACGGCGTTCGCCGCGCAGCGCGACGTGCTGGAAGTGCTGGGAGAGCCGGTGTTCCTCGGCGAGGACGCCGGGCTCGCGGCGCTGTACGACCTGGCGTTGCTCGGCATCATGTGGTCGACGATGAGCGGTTACCTGCACGCGCTGGCCCTGGTCGGCACCGAGGGCGTGGCGCCGGAACGGTTCACGCCGATGGCGTTGTCGTGGCTTTCGGCGGTCGGCGGGTTCCTGCCGGGCATCGGCGCGCAGGTGGCGAGCGGCGAGTACACGACGGACGTCTCGGCCCTCGACATCAACGCGGCGGGCCTGAAATTGCTGGTCGAGACGAGCCGCGAGCGGGGGATCAGCACGGCGGTCCCGGCGCCGCTGGCGGAGTTGTTCGGCCGAGCGGCAGCGGCGGGCCACGGCGCGCACGCGATCGCCAGCGTCATCGAGGAGATCCGGTGAAGTACGTGGGAAAGAAAGTCGTCGTCACGGGCGGCACGCACGGCATGGGCCTGGCAGTGGTCCGCGCTCTACTCGAAGGTGGCGCGGAAGTCCTGCTGACCGGCCGCGACGTCACGCCGCTGCAAGGAAAACTGCCCGGCAAAGCACACCTGCTGTCGTCAGACGCGGCCAGCCTGTCCGACATAGATGCACTGGGCGCAGCCGCCGCTGAGACGCTCGGCGAGCTGGACCTGGTGTTCGTCAACGTCGGTTTCGCAACGCTCACACCGTATGAGGTGGCGACACCGGAGGTCTACGACCGCACGTTCGACGTCAACACGAAGGGCGCGTACTTCACGGCCCAGCGCTTGGCGGGTTTGGTGCGCCCCGGAGGTTCGTTCGTGTTCACGACATCGGTCGCGGCCGAAGCGGGAATCGCGGGCATGGGCCCGTATTCCGCGGCGAAGGCGGCGGTCCGCTCGTTCGCCCGGACGTACGCGGCCGAACTGGCCCCGCGCGGAATCCGGGTGAACGTGGTCAGCCCGGGCTACACGGACACCCCGACAATGGGCGTGACGGGCGTGCCTTCCTCGGTTCTGGCGGCCTTCAAGGCAACCGGCGACGAGGTGACCCCGCTGAAGCGCCACGCAGCCCCGGAGGAGGTAGCGACGGCGGTCCTGTTCCTGGCCTTCGACGCGACCTTCACCACGGGCGCCGACCTCCCGGTGGACGGTGGTCTTGGGCAGCGCCTGACGTTGCCCGCGTAGCCGCTCCGCCAGACTTCGCGGGGCTTCGCCGGGCTTCGCCGGGTGCGCCGAGCCCGCTTGGCTGCAGCTCGCTCGAATCCGTGAAGGCCACCTTGAGGGACATAGAGTCCCTCAAGGTGGCCTTCACGGACCGTTAGCCGAGGTGGATGGCGAGGCCGGTGGCGCCCGGTGCATGGGCGGGGTGGAGAACGAGGTCGTCGTCGTAGTCGCCGCCGTTCTGGGTGCGGAACGGGATCGGCTTCGCGGTGTCCAGCGTGTGCAGCCGCGTGCGCAGCAGGTCTCGCGACTCGGCGAACTGCTTCGGTGAGACCCGGTCGGCGCCGTAGATCGCGACCGGTGGCAGGACCGACATTCCGGCGTAGAACAGCGTTCCGTGGTGCAGGGGGAACAGGATGTCGTTCAGCGGGCCGTTGATCCCGCGTGGCCCGAGGGCCGGCTTGCGGGCGCCCGCGCTCAGGACCACCATCGCGCGTTTGCCCGCGAGCACGCCGTCGCCGTAGCGGAGGGTGCGGCCGTAGCCGAACCCCTTCACGAACACGCGGTCGAACCAGCCTTTGAGGATCGCCGGCATGCCGTACCACCACAGCGGGAACTGGACGACGACCGCGTCCGCCCACGCCAGCTTCTCGTGCTCGGCCACGATGTCCGGGCTCAGCTCGCCGCCGGCGTACGCGCGGGCCGACGTCGCCCCGACGACCAGCCGCTCGTCCCCGGCTTCCGCGCCGAAGTCGCCGGCGTCGACCACCGGGTTCCACTTCATCGCGTACAGGTCCGATTCCCGGACGTCGTGTCCGAGCTCCCGGAGCGTCCGGAGCCCGTCGTCACGGAGGGCCCCGCCCAGCGAGCGGGGCTCGGGATGCGCGAATACCCACAACACGTTCATGACCTCGATGGTCGCGCCGTTCGCCGTCGCGATCGAGTGGCCTGATAGCCAACCTGTGCAAGAATCGGGCCATGGCCGCATTCGTGCACCCGGACCGACACCACGTCGCCGTGCTGGTCAGGCACGGCATGCTCGTGATGGAGCTCGGCATCGTCCACCGCCTGTTCGGGCAGGCCCGCTCGGCGTCGGGCGAGCCGCTGTACGAGGTCGTGACCTGCGCACTCGAGCCGGGACCGATCCGTACCGACGCCGACTTGACCATCCCCGTCGACCACGGCCCGGAGGCCATCGCCAAGGCCGACACGGTGATCGTCCCGGCGTCCAGCGCCGAGTACGAGCCCATGGCGCGGGTGCTGACCCCGCCGCTCAAGGCCGCGCTGGAGCTGATCCCGGCGGGCGCGCGGATCGCGTCGATCTGCACGGGCGCGTTCGTGCTCGCCGCGGCGGGCCTGCTCGACGGCCGCCCGGCCACCACCCACTGGCGCTCCGCCGAGGAGCTCCAAGAGCGCTTCCCCGAGGTCGACGTCGACCCCTGCGTGCTCTACACCGACGACGGCACCGTGCTGACGTCCGCCGGCGTCGCGGCCGGGATCGACCTGGTGCTGCACATGATCCGCCGCGACCACGGCGCGGCCGTCGCCAACGAGGTCGCCCGCGGCACGGTGGTGTCCCCGCACCGCGAAGGCGGCCAGGCCCAGTTCGTCCGGCGGCCGGTGCCGGAGCCCCGGACGTCGTCGACCAAGGCCGCCCGCGCGTGGGCGCTGGAGAACCTCCACCGCCCGCTGACGCTGCGCGAACTAGCCGCCCGCGAAGCCATGAGCACCCGCACGTTCACCCGGCGCTTCCGCGAGGAAGTCGGCATCTCAGCCCTGCAGTGGCTCACGCAGCAACGCGTCGAGCGCGCCCGGCAGCTCCTGGAGGAGTCGGACCTCCCGGTCGACCGCGTCGCCACCGAGGCCGGCTTCGGCACGTCGGCGTCGCTGCGCCAGCACTTCCAGGCCGCACTCGGGGTGTCACCGAGCGCGTACCGCTCGACGTTCCGCGGCGAACTGGCTGCCCAGGCCGGCTGAATCCCGCTAGCGTCGCCACCATGGACGACTTCCACGTCAGCCACAGCCGGTTCACCGACCCGGGTGCCCAGGCGGACTGGCTCGACGGAACCCCGGGCGACGTCGCGGCTTTGCGTGAAGCCTCCTCTCAACTGGTCTTCCACTACTGGGCCCAGGGCGACATCACGCAGCACGGCTTCCCCGCCTCGCGCGGCGAAGAGATCAACCTCCGCTACGCCGAGGACATGTTCGCCCGCCTTCGCGAACTCGACCCTGCACCGCCCGGCGGCCCGCGCGAGCCGCTGCATCGGATCGTCGGCTGCTGCCGTGACTTCACCCTCCTGTTCGTCTCGATGGCCCGCCATCACGGCATCCCGGCCCGCACCCGGGTCGGGTTCGCGAGTTACCTGGTGCCCGGCTGGTACCTCGACCACGTGGTCGCCGAGGTCTGGTTCGACGGCGCGTGGCGGCTGGTCGAGCCGCAGCTGCCCGCCGGCTTCCACGACCCGGTCGACGGCTCGGCTCTCGACCTCCTCGACGTCCCCCGCGACCGCTTCCTGGTCGGCGCGGACGCGTGGACCGCCGCGCGGGCCGGCGACCTCGACCCGGCCCGGCTGGTCGTCTCACCGGACCTGGACGTGCCGTTCCTGCGCGGCCTGCCCTACGCGTGGCACAACCTCGTGCTCGACCTCGCCGCGCTGAACAAGCACGAGATGATCCTGTGGGACCTCTGGGGCAGCCTCGGCGACGACGCCGAGGTGGCCCCGGCCGACCTGGCCCGCGCGGACGAGCTGGCCGAGCTGATGCCCGACCCGGACATCGAGCAGCTCCGCGTGGTCTTCGAAGCCGAGGACGTGCGGGTGCCGCCGGTGATCCGCTCGGTCACTCCGCCGGGGCAGGTTCCGGTCGAGGTCGTGCTGCGGTGACTACGGCGCGATGCCGTGCAGGACGGTCCTGACCACCGACTCCGGCGAAGGCGGGTCGAGCGGGCCGGTGTGCGGGAAGACCGCGCCCATGACCGACTCGTGGCAGAAGCCGACCAGGACGGCCGCCGCGGCGTCCACTTCGGACTCCGGCGCCAGCCTGCCGAGGGCGCGCTCCTCCCGCAGGTAGGCCACCAGCCGGTCACGCCAGTAACCGGACCGCTCGCTGATCTCCGCGAACCGCGCCAGCACCGCCGGACGGCCGACCAGACCACCGAACGCCGGGACGATCACCCGGTGCAGGGCGAGGCCGAACTCGAGGTGACGGCGGAGGTTCCCGTCGAGGGTGCCTTCACCCGCCACCGGCAGCTCGCCCAGCTCCGCTTCCGTCGTGCGGACGTACTCCAGCAGGGCCCGGGCCAGCAGCTCCTCCTTGTCGGAGAAGTGGTTGTAGAGCACTCCGTCGGCGACGCCGGCCGCGCGGGCGATCGCGCGCACGGTGAGGCCGGTCGTGCCGTGCGTGGCGATCATCTTCTCGGCGGTCTCGACCAGCAGGTCGTGAAGCGACTGCCCGTCGCGCTGAGCCGCGGCTTTCCTCGGTGACATCACCGCCATCGTAGGGGCATGGGCAGGGTTTCCTTTCCGTGGCGAGCCGAGCTGGGAGGGGGTGGGCGGATTCGTGAGGGCGAAGGAGCGCCGGGCTGCCGGTGTGGTGGGCAGCGTGAGAGGTGAGTCGCGGTGGCGTGAGTTCTGGCGGTGGTGGCTGTGGGGCGGGGCTTCCTTTCGTGCCGGGCCGCGCGGGGCTGGCGGTGAGGCGGTTTGGCTAGGTCGGGAGAGCGCCAGACTGCTGGTGCGGTGTGGTCGAGGACTGCGCGGGAGGCGTGGTGCTTGGTGAGTCGCCGTGGCGTGAGTTCTGACTGTGGTGGCAAGTGGCTGTGGGTGGGATTCCTTTCGTGATGGTCCGCGGGAGGCGGGTGGTGAGGCGTTCGGGGAGGCTGCGAGAGAGAGCGCCGCGCTGGTGGTGCGGCGGGGTGGAGGACTTCGCGGGAACTGTGGCGGTTGGTGAGTTTGTGGTGTGGGTTTGGTGGTGGGCGGGCTTCCCTTTCGTGGCGGGTCGCGCGGGGATGTGTGGTGTGCGGTCTGGTGAGGGCGAGGGAGCGCCGGGCTTCCGATGTGTCGCCGTGGTGGGTTTGGTTGTGGTGCGACGGTGGCTGTGGGCGGGACTTCCTTCCGTGACGAGTCGCGTCGAGGCGGGGAGGGGGCGGTGGTGGCGGACAGCGCAGGAGGGGGCCTCGGTGGGAGGTGGCCCGGGTCAGGGTCTCCTTCCTGTCACGAGCCACGCCGTGCCGCGTAGGTTTACTGCTTCTGGGGTCTCGAACGGTTTCAGTGCCTCTGTGAGCGCTTCCCTTGCCCGGCTTGCGGTTTCGGTGTCCACCTGGGCCAGGTGGTGGCGGACCGGGCCCCAGTTCGTGATGAATGCTGTTGCGTCCGGGATGTTGCGGCCCCAGGTTTGGGCGGCCTCTACGTGGGTGCACTCCACGCTCTCGAAGCCTGCTTCGATCAGTACCGCGCGGGTGCGGGACGGGTCGGCGAAGGAGGTTGGGCCGGTGCCGTCCGGGCCGGTCGGCTGGGGTAGGTACGGCGCCATCGCGCCGAAGACCCGGCCCAGGTCCGTGTCCGCCAAGGCCGTCATGCACAGGAAGGCGAGCCGGCCGCCGGGGCTCAGGGCCCGGTGGACGTTTGCGAACGCCGCCACCGGGTCGGCGAAGAACATCACGCCGAAGCGGCTGATCGCCAGGTCGAACGTACTTGCCGGGAACGGGTGGACCTGGGCGTCACCCTGTTCGAACGTCACGTTCGGGATTTCCGCCGAGCGCGCACGCGCCGTCGTCAGCATCGGGCCGGACAGGTCTACGCCCGTCGCGGACGCGGCCCGTGCGGCTGCCGCCCGGGTCAGCTGGCCGTTGCCGCAGCCGATGTCGAGTACCCGGTCCGATGGGCTCACCAGATCCAGGACGAAGGGGTTGAACCCGCCGTTCACGCCGTCGTAGCGGTCGGCGTGCGACGCCCAATGCTCTCCCTCGTAGCCGTTCCACGCCTCGGCCTGCGCTGTGTTGACGACCCGCACCCCAGTCATCCTCTGCTCCTTCGTTATGAACACACGTTCATGAACACGTGTTCATACTCCCGCCGAGGGAGAGACCACGTCAAGACCACGGACAGGTGATCCGCAGCGAAGCCAGCCGGACGGGGTCGGCGATCACGTCGTAACCGGTCACCCGCTCGCCCTCGATCGTCACCGCGAGGGCCAGCACCAGCCGGCCGCGCGGGGCCACGACGACGCCGACCGCGCCGTCCACCAGGGCCGTTTCCGCGAAGTGGGCCCGCTTCCCGAACACCTGCGTCTCCTGCGCCACCGCTCGCGCCCCGCGAACCTCGAGGGGTGCTCCCGCCGGCAGCGCGGCCGCGTCGGCGCGCCGGACGACGTCCGGGGCGAGCACGGCCAGCAGCTCGTCCAGATCACCGCCGCGGGCCGCCGCCAGGAACGCGTCGACGACCCGGCGGTGCCGCGTGAGGTCGGCGGCGGGCAGGGTGGAGGTGCCCCGGACCCGCGCCCGCGCGCGGCTCGCGAGCTTCTTCGCCGCCACCGGCGTCCGGTCCAGCACCGGCGCGATCCGGTCGAACGGCACCGCGAACAGGTCGTGCAGCACGAACGCGACCCGTTCGGCCGGGCCCAGCGCGTCCAGCACGACGAGCAGCGCGCGGCCCACCGCGTCGGCCAGCTCCACCTCACCCGCCGGATCGGCGTCCGCGGACGCCTCCGGCAGCAGCTCGACCGGGTCCTCCCGGCGCGCCTTCCGCGACCGCAACGCGTCGAGGCAGACGCGGGCGACGACCGTGGTCAGCCAGGCCGCGACGTTGTCGACGCCGTCCGTGCGGCTTAGCCGCAGCCACGCCTCCTGGACGGCGTCGTCCGCTTCGGCCGCCGAGCCCAGCATGCGGCAGGCCAGCCCGCGCAGCCTGCCGCGCTCGGCCTCGAACCGCTCCGCCAGCTCGTCCATCGGTCACCTTCCGCTCGCCCGGGCCGTCGACCTCATGACGATTCTCCGCGACCCGAGGTGACCGATGAGCTTGCTGACCCCTGCCGACCTGGGCGGATGGCGCCTGCCGAACCGCGTCGTGCTGGCGCCGACGACCCGCGCCCGCGGCAGCGTGCCCACCGATCTGCAGGCCGAGTACTACGCGCGGCGGGCGGGCGCCGGGCTCGTCGTCACCGAAGGGACCTGGGTGAGCGAACGGGCGGTCGGGTTCCGGAACGTCCCCGGGGTGTACACCGGCGAGCAGGTCGCGGGGTGGCGGCGGGTCACCGACCTCGTGCACGCGCTCGGCGGGCGGATCGTGCTGCAGCTGTGGCACACCGGCGCGGTGTCGCACGCGGAGCTCCTCGGTGCGCGGCCCGCGGGGCCGTCCGCGGTCGACCCGGAGGAGACGGTGTACCTGGCCGGTGGACGGCAGCGGACCGAAACCCCGAGGGAGCTGACCGTCGAGGAGATCCGGCGGATCGTCGAGGACTACCGGACGGCCGCGGTGAACGCCCGGCGCGCCGGGTTCGACGGTGTCGAGGTCGCCGCGCACGGCGTCTACCTGCTCGCGCAGTTCCTGCAGCCACGGCTGAACCGGCGCCGCGACGCCTACGGCGGTTCGGCGCGGGCGCGGCGGAAGCTGGTGCTCGACGTCGTCGACGCCGTGGCCGGGACCGGGATCGCCGTGGGCGTGCGGCTTTCGCCGTACTGGACCGGGGGACTGTTCACTGTGGACGAATCCCTGCGGCGCGATCACGACGACCTGGTCCGTGCACTGGACCAGGTCGCGTACCTGCACCTGCGAGGACCCGACACCGGACCGGACTTCGCCGCTTTCGCACGCTATCGACGCCTGTTCGACGGGCCGCTGATCGTCAACAACGGCTTCGACCTGGCCTCGGGAAACGCCGTGGTCGAGGCCGGGATCGCCGACGCCGTTTCGTACGCACGCCACTTCGTCGCGAACCCCGATCTGGTGACGCGGTTCGCGCTCGGCCGCGAGCTCACCGCCGGTGACCCGGCGACGTACTACGGCGGCGGGCTCACGGGGTACCTGTGATCACTCCGCAGCGCACCAAACGGCCAGCTCACTCCCTCCCGGCTCGCGGAAGTGGAACCGGCGCCCGCCCGGGAAGTCGAACGGCTCGACCGTCACCACCCCACCGGCCTCTTCCACCGCTTCGCGGGCTGCCGCCAGGTCGTCCGTGCGGATCGTGACCAGCGGCGCGCGGGCCTGTTCGGCCGCGTTCGCCTGGAAACCGAACGTGATCCCGGCGGCGCGGACGTCCGCGTACTCCGGTCCGTACGGCGTGGTCGCCCAGCCGAACGCGCGCTCGAAGAACCGGCCCGACGCCGCGGACGACGTGGACGGGAACTCGACGAAGTCGACTTCGTACATGCCGCGGACGCTAGCGGAGACCACCGACAAAACCGGTCGGCGAAATCGGCCGGATGGCCAGTCCGCCGCGACCGGACGACCGATGTGACGAGGCGGGCGGCCCGCGAAGCTCGTCGCATGAACACGAGCACGAAGATGATCGGCGTCGGCGCGGCCTTGGTGATCACCCTGACCGGGTGCGGGCTAAAGGAGGGCATCGACGAGAACGCCAACGGGCACGTCAAGACCGTCGACTTCGCGAGTGGCGCGGCGGGCAAGGCTGACCGGGACACGAAGCTGCCGGGTTGGGTGCCGGACCAGGCGCAGGCCGTCACGGAGGTCATCCGGACCACCGGTTCCGAGCGGATCCTGCGGTTCACGACCGCGAACCCGCCGCCGAGCTGCGTGCTCGGCGCCCCCGCGAAGACGGCGGCGACGCTGACCGCCGACTGGTGGCCGCGCGGCGCGGAGGGCCGGACCGACCGGATCTGCGACCAGGACTGGCACGTCTTCGCCGCGGACGGCGCGGTGTTCGCGTACAAGCCGGAGACGATCGCGCAGAAGCCGTGACTCAGGCGGGGCGGCCCGCGCCCGCGTAGTCGTCGCCCTTCGAGTGGTACGTGTGGATCTGGATCGCCTGTCCCTCGGTCGGCGCGTTGATCATCAGGCCGTTGCCCAGGTACAGCCCGACGTGGTGGATGCGGGTCGCGGGGCTGCCGTAGAACACCAGGTCGCCCAGCCGCGGCTCCTGCGACGGCGGGACCGCCGGGACCGAGCGGAACTGGCTGTCGGCCGTCCGCGGCAGCCCGACGCCCGCGCTGTCGTACGACGCCTTCGTCAGGCCCGAGCAGTCGAAGCCGGCCGCGCCCGCGTCCGGGCCGTTGCCGCCCCAGACGTACGGGAGGCCGAGCTGGCCGAGGGCGAAGCGAGCCGCCTGGACAGACGGCGTGCCCGCGCGGGACGGGTCGAGCGAGAGCGTCGCGTACAGCTGCGCCATGCCGAGCACGCGCTGGCGGAAAAGCTCGCTTTCGCTGCCCGGGTGGTAGGCCGCGACGGCCTTCCACCAGCCCGCGCCGGCGCCGAGGTCGGTGCCGCCCGCGCAGAGGGCCCGGCCGGCCGCGACCGGCGGCGAATCCGGGGTCGCGCCGTACTTCTTGGCCTGCGCCGCCGTCAGCCCGAGCGGGTTGTCGCCGCCACGGCCGTGGTTCGACGCCGCCGAGCCGACGCCGGCGAGCGTGACCCACGAGAGGTGGCACGACGGGTCTTCGCTGCGCAGGGTCAGCTCGCCGTTCGCGTAGCCGATGAGCGCGGTCGCGGGGATGTCGAGGGGCCCGGCCAGCTGGTCGGCCCACTGCTGCAGCGGCGACTTGCCGCCGGCACCGGACGCGCCCTGACCCGGCTCCTGGGCCTTGACGGGTGCGCTCACTTCGAGGACCGAGGGGCCCGACGCCGCCCCGGTGGCCGCCGGCAGGGGCGCGGGGGCCGGCGCAGGTTCGGGCGCCCGGTCCGCCAGCAGCCAGCCGGCGGTGACCAGCCCGGCGACGAGCGGCAGCGCGACGAGGCCGCGCAGGGCCGCCCCACGAGCCCAGGAAGTCGGCTTCGTCGTCACGGGGTCCAACTTAGAAGAGCGCACCTCTGTGTGAACGAGCGAGCGGCTTGCACGTTAGGGGGACTCCCATATGGTGGGCACATGCCTGAGATCGACGCTGCCCGGCTGACCGCGGCGCTCAAGGACCGCTACGCGCGGGTCGACGTCGTCGATTCGACCGGGTCCACCAACGCCGACCTGCGGAAAGCCGTCGACGAAGGCGCCGCGGACCGTACCGTTCTGCTCGCCGAGACGCAGACCGCGGGGGTCGGCAGGCGCGCGCGGTCCTGGAGTTCGCCGAAGGGCGCGGGGCTGTACCTGAGCGTCGCGCTGCGGCCGTCCGGCGTGTCGTTCGCGGCGCTCGGGTCACTGTCCGTCGTCGCCGGGCTCGCCGTCCGGGCCGCCGCGGCCGGTCTCGGCGTCGAGGCCGTGCTCAAGTGGCCGAACGACGTCCTCATCGGCCGCGCCAAGTGCGCCGGGATCCTCGCCGAGGCGGTCGCGGGCGCCGACCCGTCGATCGTGCTCGGGATCGGGCTCAACGTCCTGCCGCTCGGCGACGTCCAGCCGGGGCCCGGCGGGCTGCCCGCGACGTCGCTCGCCGAGCACGGCGCCACCACCACCGACCGCACCGACGTCGCCATCGCGCTGCTCACCGAGCTCGACGACCTCGAACGGCGCTGGCGCTTCGCGGCCGGCGACCTCACCGAAGCCGGGCTGCTCGGCGACTACCGCGCCCACTGCGCGACCCTCGGCCAGGACGTCGAGGTGCAGCTGCCGGACGGCACGTCGCTGGTCGGCCGGGCGGCCGACATCGACGCCGCCGGGCAGCTGCAGGTCGACATGGCGGGCGGCCAGCGGCACACCGTCTTCGCGGGTGACGTGGTGCACGTCCGCCCGGCCTGAAAGTTTGGGGCGTTGCACTCACCGGCCGGGCGTCTCGCCGGTACGGTGAGGCGACACCGCCACACCGACCTTGGGAGCGTCCGCCGTGGCCTATCCGGACGATTTGCTCAGTGAGCAAGAGCACGTCGTGGTGCACAGTCACCCGCACTTCAAGATGCTGATCTTCCCGACGCTCGCGCTGCTGGTCACCCTGGGCGCGGGCACCTGGCTCGCGATCCTCGCGAAGGACGCCGGCTCGCCGTGGAACACGGTCGGGCTGATCGCCATCGGGGTCGTGGCCCTCGTGCTGGTGGTGTGGCTGTTCCTGACGCCGTTCGTGCGCTGGCGCACCACCCACTTCATCGTGACCACCGACCGCCTCATCGCCCGCGAGGGTGTGCTGAAGCGCACCGGCATCGACATCCCGATGAGCCGCATCAACAGCGTCCAGTTCGAGCACGGGCTGCTCGACCGGGTCTTCGGCTGCGGCACGCTGATCATCGAGTCGGCGTCCGACGAGCCGCTGCGGTTCGAGGACATCCCGCACGTCGAGCGGGTGCACACGGTGATCTACCGCGAGGTCAACGACAACCCGCACGACGACTACCGGGCGCCCGGCCCCCAGCAGACCGAGCCGTTGCCGCCGCAGCCGCGCGGCGACCGCCGACGCTGATGGGCACGCGCGCACTGGGCCTGCCGGAACGGGTCCCCTCGGCGGGTGAGCTGCCGGAGCGGGTCACGATCTGGGAGGTCGGCCCGCGGGACGGGCTGCAGAACGAGAAGACGATCGTCCCGGCCGGGGTCAAGCTGGAGTTCCTCGACCGGCTCGCCGGCGCGGGCCTCACCACGCTGGAGGCGACCAGCTTCGTGCACCCGAAGTGGGTGCCCCAGCTGGCCGACGCCGAGGAGGTCCTGGCCGGGCTGGACCGCCGTGACGGCGTCCGTTACCCGGTGCTGGTGCCGAACGAGAAGGGCCTGGACCGGGCCCTCGAAGCCGGCGTCGAGCACATCGCGATCTTCGCGAGCGCGACGGAGACCTTCGCGCGCAAGAACCTCAACTCGTCGCTGGACGAGCAGTTCGCGATGTTCGAGCCGGTGGTCACGCGCGCCCGCCAGGCCGGCTTGGACGTCCGTGGTTACCTCTCGATGTGCTTCGGTGACCCGTGGGAAGGCGTCGTGCCGGCGAAGCAGGTCGCCGACGCGGGCCGACGGCTGCTGGAGCTGGGCTGCACGCAGCTCTCGCTCGGCGACACCATCGGCGTCGCGACCGCGGGCCAGGTCGAGAACCTGATCGGGCTGTTCGGCGATGTCGGTACTTTGGCCGTGCACTTCCACGACACCTACGGTCAGGCTCTCGCCAACACGCTGGCGGCGCTCCGATGTGGAGTGTCGACTGTGGACTCTTCGGCGGGCGGGCTGGGTGGCTGCCCGTACGCCGAGTCGGCCACCGGGAACCTGGCGACCGAAGACCTGGTGTGGATGCTGGACGGGCTGGGCGTCGCCCACGGCGTCGATCTGGACGCACTGGTGGCGACCAGCACGTGGATGGCGGGACAGCTCGGCCGCCCGAGCCCGTCCCGCGTGGTCGCCGCGCTGAGCTGACCTCGGTGCCGCCCGGTCGGGGCGGGTGCGGTATCAAGGGTGACCGGCAGCGCCGCGGCCGCGTCGAAGAGTTTTGTGCCCGCGGGCACCGACCGAGCCGGAGGATGGGTGTGACCGAGCCTTCCGAGGCGGGCTCAGAGCCGGTCGAGGCCGACCTCGACACCGGGCCGATCCAGCTGCCCGGGTACGGCCTGACGGATTCCGGCGCGTTCGAAGAGGCGCCGACCCCGCCCTCGGGCAACCCCGCGCCGTGGCCGCACGCGGTGTCGCCGCTGCTGCCGCCGTTCCCGCTGCCCCCGGCCCCGCCGCCTCCGCCGGCGCCGGCCGGACCGCCGCCGCCGGTGGCCGGTCCGCCGCCGAACCCGGGTTCGCCCGCGCCGTTGCCCCCGCTGGGCTCGCCGCGCAAGGAGCGGGAAAGCGTTGTCGCGCTGTTCCTGGTGCACATGTTCCCGATCGGGCACCTGCCGATCGCGATGGACCGGCCCGCGCTGCAGCTGCCGTTGCCCGACGACCCGGACGGCTTCCCGCCGAACGACCACCCGGACGCCCGGCTGATCTTCGACGACCAGGCCCTCACCAACGTCACCGCGGGCTTCCGCCGGTCGCCGACCGCGGCGCCGCTGCCGGTGCCGCGGTACGTCACGGCGAACTACGTCCCGTACGCGCACGCGACGCAGGCGGTGTGGATCCGCCGGTTCGTCGTCGGCGACGGCCCGCTCGGGCCCGAGTACGCCTGGCCGCCGGGGGAGCAGTACCCCGAGGGCGGGCTGTACTTCGCCGAGCCGGTGATGGTGCCGGCCAACACCGTGCTCGACCGCTTCGGGCCGGCGTACGGGCGCGTTTTCGCCGCGGACGGGACCCCGTTCGCGGAACGCTCCCTGCCGCCCGCGATGCGCGACGCCGAATACCGGCGCTACGTCGTGGTGCGGCGGGTGCCGATGTGGCGCTCGGAGTCCGCGCACTGGTTCGGCCAGGTCGGCGGCGGCACCCGGTACCGTGCCCTGCTGGGGGCGGACGAGCTCGTCACCCTCGGCTACCTGGCCGAGGCCAAGGGAGAGGACGCATGAACACGCAGTCGATCCAGCGCTGGCTCGGGGTACTGGGAGTGCCGCCGGAAGTCGTCTCGCTCGGCGCCGAGGTCGACAACGCCTGGTGCCTGATGCAGGGCGAGGACGAGGCGTGGGAGGTGTTCTGGCGCGAGCAGGGCAACCGCTACGACTGGGCGCGGTTCACCAGCGAACAGGTCGCGTGCCACTACCTCTTCGGCCGGCTGGCCTGGGCGCAGGTCGCCCGCGGCGCCGTCGGCCTGCTGCCCGGCAAGTGATCTTCCGTGAAGGCCACATCGAGGGACTCAGAGTCCCTCGATGTGGCCTTCACGGACTTGGGCTATGACACGGCGTAGGTGAAGATGTGCGCCGCGGCTGAGCCCGTGGAGGTGGGCAGGGTGATGCTGCGCACCTGTTTGGCCGGGTTCAGGGTGATCGGCGCCGTCGCGAACAGGTAGGACGTGTACGGCCGCGACAGCCGGAACATGTACCGCGGGAAGGCCGAGTTCACGTACGGCACCTGCGCGACGACGGTGTTCCCGAACTGCGGGGTCTCCGCGCCGCCCTGCAGCAGCCACTCCGACAGGCCCAGCGCGCCCTGCTGCGTCGAGCCGTCGGTGTAGGTGACGGTCACGTTGCCCTGCGCGTCACCGCCGGTCGCCGAGCCGAGGAACGACAGCTTCGTCGCGCCCGCCGGCGCGTCGACCGCAAGCGTTTGCCCCGCGGCGATCACGTTGTCCGGTGATCCCGCCGGGCTCGACGGCCAGGTGAACTCCCGCACCTTCGCGCCCGGCTTGACGCCGCTCGTGGCCAGGCCCTGCGCGGAGTAGGCGAACTGGCCCGGGTAGAGGTCCGTCCCGCCGAAGTCGCCGTACTGGACGAACCGGTCGTCCGTGACGCCGACGTTCGTGCTCGCCGCCTGCAGCGTTCCCGGCGTCCCGACGGTCACCGGCAGGTACGACGGCAGCTGCCCGCTGAACTCCACCGGCACGCTCGTGTACGCGTCCGGCGTCCCGGCGGCGGCCGTCACCTTCACCTGCTGTGACGCCTTGCCGTTGGGCCCCACCGTGAGCGTCCCGCTCGACGGCGTCACGGTGATCCCGGCCGTCGGCTTCGCGTGCCAGGTCACCTTGCCCTGGCCGGTGATGCCTTCGGCGATGACGGTCGCGGTCGTGGAGCCGCCCGGCGCCACGACGACGCGGCCCGGGCCGACGCGGCCGCGCACTGGCACCTCGCCGTCGCGGAAGGACGGCGGGGCGTCCGAAGCGCCGGAGCCCCACGACGTCGGCGACGTGCCGAGGGTGAAGTCGAGGCGTCCGCCGTTCACCGCGAACGACTCCGGCAGCCACGGCTTGGTGCTCGCCTTCCCGTTCACCGTCAGCGCGCGGACGTACTTCGCCGAGCTGGACGCGCCGGGCGCGGTGATCGTGATCCGCTGCCCGGTCGCCCGGGTGAGCGTGATCTTCGGGAACAGCGGGCTGGCCAGCACCATCTCGGCGCGTCCCGGCGCTTCCGGGTACATGCCGAGGGCGGCGAAGACGTACCACGCCGACGTCGCACCGAG
Source organism: Amycolatopsis heterodermiae (assembly GCF_034929455.1). Taxonomy (NCBI): domain Bacteria; kingdom Bacillati; phylum Actinomycetota; class Actinomycetes; order Pseudonocardiales; family Pseudonocardiaceae; genus Amycolatopsis; species Amycolatopsis heterodermiae. Next base: position 268,959 of record NZ_JAYFSI010000013.1, on the reverse strand, counting down.
GTCGTCGTTGCCGGGCAGGCCGTCCTCGGTCGGCTTGAACAGCAGCTCCGCCGAGCGGCGCACGATGTCCTGCGTCTTCGACGGCGCGCCCGCGTAGGCGTACTCCCACGGCACCTCGAACGACGGCTCGTTCGACATGAACGCGTAGGGCGAACTGGCGTCGCTGTTGAGCTTCGTGAAGAAGAAGTCGAGACGCTTCTTGACGGCGTCGTCGCCGCCCATCGCGTCGAAGAGGCCGCGGACGTTGTACGGCACCATCCACGTGTACTGCGCCGCGTTCCCTTCCTGGTAGCGCATTTCCTGGTACTCCGCGGGATCGAACGGCGAGAGGAACTGCCCGTCGCGCATCCGCGTCTGCAGGTAGCCGGTGGCCGGGTTGTAGACGTTCTCCCAGTACTGCGCGCGGGTCATGAACTGCTGGTAGGTGTTCTTCTGACCGAGCCGCTGGGCCAGCTGGGCGATGCCGAAGTCGGCGGTGGTGTCCTCGAGCATGTCCGAGACGTTGTTGGGGTGGTAGCCCAGCGTCTGGTAGTCGGACAGACCCGGGCGCTCGAGGGCGCGTTCACCCGCCTGCTGGACGCGCGTGGCGCCGGTGACCATGGACTTCAACGCCTGCGCCGCGTCGAAGTCCGTGGCGCCGAAGGCGTACGTGCTGGCGATGATCGAGTGGTACGGGTCGCCGCCCATCACGCCCATGAAGTCGTTGTTCTGCGACCAGCGGTCCCAGACGCCGCCGGCCTGGTTCGCCTGGTTGAGCATGGACTGCGCCATGTCGGCGGCCTCGTGCGGCGCGAGCATCGAGAGCAGCTGGACCTCGTCGCGGTAGGTGTCCCAGCCGGAGAAGTTCGCGTACTGCGCGTGGCCCGGCTTCGCGCGGTGGATCGCCTTGTCGAAGCCCGGATAGCGACCGTCCACATCGGAGAAGACGTTCGGCTGCAACAGGGTGTGGTAGAGCGCGGTGTAGAAGGTGCGCGTGGCCGCGTCCGTGCCGCCTTCGACGGCGATCTGGCCGAGACGCGCGTTCCACGTCTGCCGCGCCTGGGTTTTGACCGTCTCGAAGGAGTCGTGACGTTGCTCCGCGGCGACGTTCAGCCGCGCGCCGTCGGCGTCCACATAGGACAGGCCGACGCGGACCTGCACCGGCTTGGCCGGGTCGAAACTCAGGTAGGCGCCCGAGCCGCCGTCGGCGGTGACGACCTGCTTGTCCCAGGTCGTCTTGCTCAGGTCGCCGCCGCGGGCGCTGGTCGCGCCCGGCGTCACGGTGGCGTTCTGCCAGGTGCCGGACGCCGTGAACGGCTGGTCGAAGGATGCGGTGAAGTAGACCTTGTAGGTGTTGGGGCCGCGGCAGAAGTGCCCGCTGGAGACCCAGCCCTCGACGGTCCGCTTGGCCGGGTCGACGGTCACGGCCGCGTCGTCGCTGCCCATCGCGGACTGCGCGACGTCGATCAGGAGCGTCGCGGGGGAGTTCTTCGGGAAGGTGAAGCGGCCGAGGCCGGAGTGCTGGGTCGCGGTCAGCTCGGTGGTGATGCCGGAGTCGGTGGTCACCTTGTAGTAGCCGGGTGACGCGGATTCGTTGGCGTGGCTGAAGGTGGGAAAGTACTTGGTCGAGTCGACCGCAGGCGAGGTGCTGATCTGCCCGGCGAACGGCAGGAACGGGACGTCGCCGGCCGCGCCGCCGCAGCCCGCGCCGTTGAAGTGGGTGAGGCTGAAGCCGCGGAGCTGGTTCTCCTCCCAGGCGTAACCGCCGTCGCGGTCGCGGGCGTAGTAGCGGCCCTGCCCGGCGGGCGGCTTCGGTTGCAGGGGCGTGTCGGGGCTCCACTGCACCATGCCGAAGGGGACGTCGGCACCGGGGAACGTGTCGCCGGCGTAGGTGTTGGTCTCGGGGGTGTCGCCGGCCTTCGCGCCGACGAACGGGTTGACGTAGGCGGCGGGATCGGTCTGGTGGGCGGCGGCCGCCGGAGTGGCCGCGATGGCCGTGAACAGGGGAATGACCAAAGCCGCGGTGACGACTCTGCGCATGCTCTTCCTCCCGGGGTGAGCGGGTCACCGCGGGCTGACAACGTTGTCAGAAGACGCGGTGACCCGGCGAGCACTGGGAGTGAACCACCGGTGGTTCAGACCGGTCAAGAAGTGCCCGCCAAGCGGCCCATCCGGTTAACGCTTGAGGATCCCCAGGACGTCGTCGTGCAGGAGGCCGTTCGTGGACAACGCGCTCCCGTTGTCGTAGCGCGGCTTGCCGTCCAGGTCGCTGAACCGGCCGCCGGCCTCGGTGACGATCACCTGCGCCGCCGCGACGTCCCACGGGTTCACGATGCACTCGGCCGCGACGTCCAGCGCGCCCTCCGCGACCAGGACGTGGTGCCAGAAGTCGCCGAACGCGCGGGACTCCCAGCAGGCGTCGACCAGGTCCAGGTACTTCTCGCGCGAGTGGTGCTCGCGCCACGAGTTCACGTCCGTTGTGGACAGATAGGCGTCCGAAACCGACGAAACACCGGAAACCGACAGCTGACGCGTCCCGGCCGAATCGGAGGAGAACGCGCCGTCGCCCGTCGCCGCCCACCAGCGGCGGCCCAGCAGCGGGGCGCTGATCAAGCCGACCACCGGGTCGCCGTCGACGACCAGCGCGATCAGGGTCGCCCAAACGGGTACACCCCGCAGGAAGTTCTTGGTCCCGTCGATCGGGTCGAGCACCCACGCCCGGCCGGTCGCGGCCGAGCCGCCGCGCTCCTCGCCCAGCACCGCGTCGTCCGGGCGCTCGGCGGCCAGCAACGAGCGGATCGCGTCTTCGACCGCGGTGTCCGCGTCGGTCACCGGCGTGCGGTCGGGCTTGCGCTCGATCCTCAGGTCCAGGGCGCGGAAGCGCGCCGTCGTGATCGCGTCGGCGGCGTCAGCCAGCCGGGTGGCGAGGGCCAGATCATCTCCGTAGCCAGGCACGGTCACGATGGTTTCACGCCTCACCGCCGTAGAGTTGACCAGGTGAGCATGGTCCTACTTGCCGAAGACGATCCGGCCATCGCCGAACCGCTCTCCCGCGCCCTCGAACGTGAGGGATACGAGATCCACGTCGTCACCGACGGCCCTTCGGTGCTCGACGCCACCGCCGCCCAGCGCGTCGACCTGCTCGTCCTGGATCTGGGGTTGCCCGGGATGGACGGGCTGGAGGTCTGCCGCCGCCTCCGGGCCAACGGCACCGAGCTGCCCGTCCTGATGCTCACCGCCCGCACCGACGAGGTCGACTTCGTCGTCGGCCTGGACGCGGGCGCCGACGACTACGTCGCCAAGCCGTTCCGGCTGGCCGAGCTGCTCGCCCGGATCCGCGCGCTGCTGCGCCGCCGGGTGCCCGAGGTGCTCGAGGCCGGCGGGGTGCGGATGGACCTCGGGGCTCGGCTCGTCACCGTCGACCTGCACGAGGTGCAGCTGGCGAACAAGGAGTTCGAGCTGCTGCGCGTGCTCATGAGCCGCGCCGGGCAGGTCGTCAGCCGCGACGAGATCCTCGCCGAGGTCTGGAACGACCTCGAGTCGAAGACGTCCAAGACGCTCGACATGCACATGTCGTGGCTGCGGCGGAAGCTCTCCATCGCCGCCGACGAGGCCGCCGGCCGCAGCAGCAAGACCCACGACGGCGAACGCCGGATCGCCACGGTCCGCGGCGTCGGCTTCCGCTTCAACGCCGAATAAGCCGTGCGCCGCCGCATCCTGCTGGCCATCCTGCTCGCCGTCGCGGTGACGGCGGCGGTGCTCGGCATCCCGCTGGGCATCGTCGCGAGCTGGCAGATCGAGTCGAGCTACCGCGAGACGCTCGCCGAGAACGCTCGCGCCGCGGCGGCGATCCTCGACACGGAGATCGCGAACGGTCAGGACATCGACCTCGACCAGGTGCGGGCCGCGGTCCCGGCCAACGGCCTGCTGACCGTCCGCGCCAGCGGCCAGAACGAGAAGCGCTACGGCAGCTCCCCGGGCGAGGACACCGTCACCGAGACGGCCGACCTGGCCCGCGACGGCAAGGTCGAGATCGCCGTCCCGGCCGGCCCGATGCACGAGCGGCAGACGACCGTGACCCTCGTCGTCATCCTGCTGGTGCTGCTGTCGATCGGCACCGGCGCGGTGGTGGCGCTGGTGACGGCGCGGCGGCTGGCGAAACCGCTGCGGCACGTCGCCGAACGCGCGTCCCGCCTCGGCGGCGGCGACTTCCGGCCCGACACCAGCCGCTACGGCGTCGGTGAGCTCGACATGGTCGCCGAGGCCCTGGACGCGTCCGGTTCGGCGCTCGCCCAGCTCGTCCAGCGGGAGCGTCAGCTGGTCGGCGACGTCTCGCACCAGCTGCGCAGCCGGCTGACCGCGCTGCAGCTGCGGTTGGAGCCGCTGACCATGCACCCGGACGGCGAGGTGGCCGACGAGTCGAAGGCCGCCCAGGAGCAGGCGGACAGGCTCGCCGAGGCGCTCGAAGGGCTGCTGGCGGCCGCACGCGCGGCGCGCGAGGTCGGCGCCGAACCCGTCGACCTGCCCCACCAGCTGCCCCAGATGTCCCAGGAGTGGCGCGAGCTGCTCCGCTCGGAAGGCCGCAACCTGCGGATGCGCGTGGCCGACGGGCTCATGGCGCGGGCCACGCCCGGCCGTCTTCGCGAGGTCATCGGCGTCCTGCTGGACAACGCGCTGCGCCACGGCTCGGGCACGGTCAGCGTGGCCGCCCGCCGCGGCGACGCCGAGGGCACGGTGGTGATCGAGGTCAGCGACACCGGCTCCGGCGTCCCCGACGAGCTCGCCCCGCACATCTTCGAACGCGGCTTCTCCGGCGGTGGCTCCACGGGCGTCGGGCTGGCGCTCGCGCGGGCCCTGGTCGAGGCCGACGGCGGGCGGCTGGAGCTGTCGAACCGCCGTCCGGCCGTGTTCAGCCTGTTCCTCAAGGTCCCCAAGCCCAGCGACGTGCCCGAGGTGCGCTGGCCCGCCGAGCGCGTCCCGCGTTAGTCGGCGTCGGCCGTGACGAGCAGGACGAACCCGGCTCGCGCGGGCATGCCCAGGCTCGTCCACAGCTGGGCCGGATCGGTCTCGGCCAGGCTCAGCCGCAGGGACGGATCGGCGCCGAAGACGGCGTTCAGCGTGGCGTCGAGCAGCGCGTGCTCCTCGGCGACTTCGCGGGCTCGCGCGGTGACCAGGTAGGAGAGCGTGCAGCGGTGCGCCGCACGCTCCCCTCGCAGGGCGAAGAGGAACAGCTCCACGCTCCGCACCTGGGACTCCGTCTGCCAGGTCGGCTTCGGCGGGTCGAGCCGGATCTGCGTCCCCGCCGGCAGGCAGGGGCGCAGCAGCCGGCACAGCGCCTCGTCGACCTGGGCGATCATCGGTCAGATCAGCCCTTCGCGGAGGGCGTAGGCGACCGCGTGCGACCGGTTGCGCAGCTGGAACCGGTTGGTCACGTCGTGCAGGATGCTCTTCACCGTGCGCTGCGAATAGCACAGCTGATCGGCGATCTCCTGCGTCGAAAACCCCGACGCGACCAGGCGGAGCACCTCGGTCTCCCGGTTGCTCATGCCGCCCATGGTCATGCCGCGCGGTTCGAGCACCTGGCGCTGCAGGCGGGAAACCCGGTTCAGCAGCCGGCCGAGCAGGTCGGGCGGCAGCGCGCCCTCCCCGGCCGCGGCGGCCTTGACCAGCCGGACGAGCACCTCCGGCCCGGCGTCGGCGCGGCGGGCGACCGCGCAGACACCGTGCTCGACGGCGCCCAGGATCTCGTTGTCGTCGACCTCGCCCGCGACCAGCACGATGCGGGTGAAGCCCTGGTGGCGCAGTGCGGACAGCACCTTGCTCATCGTTTCGTCGAGCCGGTCGGCGACCAGCAGCGCGACCACGGCGGGGTCGGCCGCCCCGCCGTCCACCACCCGGACGTCGTCCCGCGAACGCAGCGCCATGCAGACGCCGTTGTGCAGGATCGGATCGGTGGCGCGGACCACCACCGGTGTCCTGTCGGATTCGAACATCGTCACCCAGTCCCCTCGAACGGTGCGAGCTCCCAGCCTGCCCGCCGGGGTGTCCCGGGCGCATGGGACCGGTGTCCCGATGTTGCTCGGTTCAGCCGCGCCCGAGCCCGGCCTCACGGGCGCGGACGATCGCCTCGGCCCGGTCCGCGACGTGCAGCTTCGCGAAGACGTTCGAGATGTGGTTGCGCACCGTTTTCGGGCTCAGGCACAGGGTGTTCGCGATGACGCCGTTGCTGTGCCCGGCCGCGATCAGCGCAAGCACCTCGCGCTCCCGCCCGGTCAGCTCCGGGAACACCGGGTCGTTCACCGGCGGCGGCTGGTTGAAGAAGCCGAGGACGCGGTTGGCGACGTCGGGACCGAAGATCGCCTCGCCCCGCGCGACGGCCCGCACCGCGCGGATGATCTCGTCCGGCTCGGCGTCCTTGAGCAGGTAGCCGCGGGCGCCGGCGCGCATCGCCGCGAAGACCGACTCGCTCTCGTCGGCCATCGTCAGCATCAGCACGCCGGCGCCCGGGCACTCGGCCACGATGTGCCGGGTCGCCTGGATCCCGGACAGGTCCGGCAGGTGCAGGTCCATCACCACGACGTCCGGACGCAGCGCGGCGGCGGCGCTGATCGCGTTCGCCCCGCTGGCGGCCTCGCCGACGACCTCGATCCCGGGTTCGACGTCCAGCAGCGTGCACACGCCGAAGCGGAACAGCGGGTGGTCGTCCACGACCAGGACGCGCAGGTGCTCGGACAACCGCCCACCTCCCCGTCGTCACCCCCGGTAATGGTAGGTGAACGCGGCCGCATTCTCACGCGCCCAATCCGGGAACGTTCGCGGCGGCTTGCCGAGCAACCGCGCGACGGTGTCGAAGACGACGTGCTCGTGCGCGGCGGACTCCCGCTTGAGCGCGAAGAAGCCGTCGACGGCTTCGACGGGCCAGCCGTACATCCGTGTCATGCGTTCGCGAGCGGCGGTTTCGGGCTCTTCTACGTACTCGATCGGGCGGCCGATCGCGTCGGAAAGGACGGCGACCTGCTGTTCGGTGGTGAGAGCTTCGCCTCCGGTCAGCTCGTAGGTCGCGCCCTCGTGGCCGGACGTCGTGAGCGCGAGGGTGGCGACCGCGGCGATGTCCCGGACGTGCACCAGCGCGGACGCCGGGTCGCCTTCGGGCACGTACACGGTGTTCTCCTCGCGAATCGTGCGCAGCCAGGCGAAGCGGTTGTCCATGAACGCGCCGGGCCGCAGGATCGTCCACGCCGGACCGGCTTCGCGGACGGCCTGCTCGGCTTCGGCGTGGGCGCGGGTGATCGGATCCGTCTGTCCGAAGTGGACGCCGGAGGTGGACAGCTTGACGAGGTGGGTGACACCGGCGCGGGCCGCGGCCCGTGCGATGGCTCCTTCGTGCCGGAACCCTTGCGTGAGCAGGAAAACGCGGTCCGCGCCGTCGAACAGCGCGGGCAGGTCGGCGGTTTCGAGGTCGGCTCCGACGACGTCGGCCCGCGGGTCGATCCGGGCCTTGGCCGGGTCACGCGTCAGCGCGCGGACCGCGGCGCCGGCGTCGAGCAGAGCGGGGACGAGGGCGCGGCCGACCTTGCCGGTGGCGCCGAGGACGAAGATCATGGGGTTTCTCCTAATGGTGGTTGCGCAGCGGGACGTGCGGGAGCGCGAACGCCGTGACGAGGGCGAGCGCGAGCACGGGCAGCAGGGCGAGGAAGACGCCGTGGGTCCCGGCGCGGTAGGCGAAGCCGAGCGCGACCGGGCCGAGGGCCGAGCCGAGCGCGCGGGCGAGGTTGACGCCGGCGGCGACCGCACCGCGGTCCGCGGCCGGCGCCGTGTTCTGCGTGGCCATCGCGAGGACCTGCAGGTTCAGCCCGGCCGCGAGCCCGAAGACGACGAGGCAGGACAGGACGAGCGGCAGCCCGTGCACCGTGGTGAGACCGAGCATCGCCAGGAGCCCGAGCGCCATGCTGAGCTGCGGCGCCCAGCGATAGTGGCCGGTGCGGGCGATGATCCGGCTCGCGACGGCCGACGAGACCGCCACGGCGATCGTCATCGGCACGAGCCGGAGGCCGCCTTCCGCCGGGCCGGCGTCGGCCTGCAGGAAGACCGCGATGTAGTTGATCGAGCCGAGGAAGGCGAACCCGGCGAGCACGCTGAGCACGGCGGACACGGTGAACGTCCGGTCGCGGAACAGCCGCAGCGGGAGCACGGGCGCTTTCGCCCGTCGTTCGACGAGGACGAAGGCGACGGCGGCCGCGGCGCCGAGGGCGATCGACCACGGCGTCAGCAGCGTGAACCCGGTGATCGTCGCGCCGAGCAGGACAACACCGGCGAAGTCGAACGGCGCGTCCTTGCGCCGCCGCGGCAGGTCGAGGCTCTTGAGCAGCACGACGGCGAGCAGGCCGAGCGGCAGGTTGACCAGGAAGATCGACCGCCACCCGGCCACCCCGGTGAGCAGTCCGCCGACGACGGGACCGGCGAGCGAGGCGACGGCGAAGCAGATCGAGAACCACCCGAAGTACTTCGCGCCTTCGCGAGGCGTGAACATTTCGCCGAGCGAAGCGCCGACGGAGACGAAGAGGCCGCCGGAACCGGCGCCCTGCAGGACGCGCCCGGCGACGAGCAGCCCGGCCGACGGCGCCAGGCCGCAAGCGACCGAACCGAGCAGGAAGAGGGCGAGCGCGCCCAGGAGCACACGTTTGCGCCCGAAGACGTCACCGAGCTTGCCGTGGACCGGCGCGGTGACGCTCCCGGCGAGCAGGTAGGCGGTGGTGACCCAGGCGTACGCCCCGGTCCCGCCGAACTCGGCGGCGACCCGGGGGAGCGCGGTGGCGACGACCTGGGCGTCGAGCATCGCGAGGAAAACGGACAGGAACAGCCCGATGAGGGCAGCTTTTTGAGCGCGCGAAGGCGCGGTTGTGATCAAGAGATGTCTTTGTGAAGGAAGGGACGAGAGATGTCCGGACGCGCGGAAAACGCGTCCCGTCGAGTCGGGAAAAGGCTCCATCGTCATCCGCGAACGGATGCGACCTCTTCGCGCTCGGAAACCACCTCGAATCGTCCCGCTCGCCCGGTGCGAACCCGGACGGCGTCTTCACGAAGGAACACTGACGAAGTTGACTGTAGACAACTACATGTCAGGAGACAAGTACTTTTGCGGGCGCGGTCAGCGCAGGCGGGTCACCGAGTCGCCGTCCCGGCGCCGCTCACCCAGCTCGTCCGGGAAGACCCACTTCTTGAAGCCCCAGAAGCGGAAGAACATCGCCAGCAGCATGCCGATGATCGACCCGCTCGCGAAGTCCGCGACCTCCTGCACCAGCCGCGTCACGTGCGGGACCTCGAGGTCCAGCACGTACCGCGAGACGTACAGCGGGATCAGGTTCACCACGACCGCGATGCCGCTGATCACGAAGAACAGTGCGGCTTCGTGGTGGCGTTCCCGCCCGCCGCGGGTGCGGAACGACCACTCGCGGTTGAGGATGTACGACACGATCGTCGCGACGATGATCGCGATCGCCTTCGCCGTGGTCGGTTTGGACTCCAGCACGCTCAGCTTCAGGAAGTACCAGACGCCGTTGTCGACCACGAACGTCGTGCCGCCCACGATCGCGAACTTCAGCAGCTCCCGGTGCTTGATCAGCACCGAACGCAGTGGCTCCGGCGTGCGCTTGAGCACGGTTTCCACAACGGTCACAACGGCCAGTCTAGGAGCACACCGCCGTGACCTGTGGTTCAGGCGGCCTTGCTGCCGTGAATGTCCGGATCGTCCGCGACCTCGGCGGTTTCGGCCAGCGATCGGGCGTCCTCGTCCGGGAACACCCACTTCTTGAACGCCCACCAGCGGAACACCGTGCCGAGCAGGGTGCCGATGATGATGCCACTGACGAAGTCGGCCACCTCGACGCCGAACGGTGACAGCCGCGGGGCCTGCAGGTCCAGCACGTACCGCGAGAACCACTGCGGCAGCGCGTTCAGGCCCAGCGCGATCCCGCTGAAGACGAAGAACAGCGCGGCCTCGTGGTGGCGCTCGCGGCCGCCGCGGGTGCGGAAGGACCACTCGCGGTTGGCGACGTAGGAAAAGATCGTCGCGACCAGGACGCCGATCATCAGCGCCGTGACCGGGTGGGTCCGCAGCACGGTGAACTTCAGGCCGTAGTTGACGGACATCGTGATCACGAAGCTGATCCCGCCGACAACGGCGAAGCGGAGGAGCTCGCGATGCTTTTTCAGCAGCTCGCGCACCGCGCGGACGCTACCCGGTCAGCCAGCCGAAACCCCTTTCGGGGGTGACCGTCGGCTGCTTCGCGCCCGGTTTGCCGGGAACCGGCGGGGCACTTGAAGTCGTCGTCGACGTGGATGGGGTTTTTGTCGGTTCCGGCTCGCTCGTCGCCGGCGGAGTGGTCTGCTTCGTCGGCGACGGCTTGTGCTTCGACGGCGTCGTCGTGGCCGACGTCGAGGGAGTGGTCGGCGGCGTGGACGGTCCGGGCAGCGGGTCCTTGCCGCACCAGTGGTGCCAGCAGCCGAAGTCGACGGTCACCGGCCCCGCCGACGCCTTGCCCAGCTGCGCGCCGATCGTCACCTGCCCGTCGTCGGGACGGCCCTTCAGCCGCACCCACAGGTTGACGTGCTGGCCGGGCGCCACCGCACCGGTCGTCGTGCAGCTCGCGCCCGCCGCGGTCGGCGTGCACGGGAAGCCGCGCAGGCTCCACCACTGCCAGAGGGCGTGGTCGAAGGTGACCGTGACCGGCCGGGTCGTCTCGCCGGTGTTGCGGACGCGCACGTAGACCAGCGGGTTGCGGGTCCAGGGGAACGCCGAGAGCCCGTCGCCCTCCGCTTCCAGGACCACGGCGTCCGGCGGCTGCTTCACGGTGACCTTGACGGTGACCTCGACGCTGATCTGCACGCCGGCCGTGACCGAGCCCGTCACCGTGCCGCCGGTCGCGTCCTCGTCGGCCTCGAGCCGGAAATTCAGCGTCGCGCTCTGGCCGGGCTGCAGGCCGACGCCCGTCTTGCACGTCACCGTGCCTTCGCCGCCCGGGCAGTTCACCGAGATCGGGGCGGGCGCGTCCTGTGCGAACGCCATCGGCGCGCCGCCACCGCCTGTTTCGACCGCGCGGACGCCCGGCGGCAGCTTCAGGGCCGCGGCCACCGGCTCGGACACGCTCCCGCCGTCGTTGCGCACGGTGATCGGCAGGCTGACGGGCCCGGCGCCGGGCTGCAGCTCGACGCCGTCGGGCGGGGTCGTCGCGGACACCGACGGCGCGGGCGGCGCCGTCGTGGGGGTCGGCGTGGGCGCGGGCGGCTGCTCCGCGGGCGGGACCACCGGCGGCGGCGCGGGCACGACCGGCGGCGCGGCGGGCGGGGCCGGCGGGGCCGGCGGAGCGGGCGGTGCCGGGGGAGCAGGCGGCGCCGGCGGCTGCGGGGCCGGCGGCTTCGGCGGCGGTGGCTGGACCGGCTGGACGATCGGAGGCGGCACCTGGGCCGCGACGGGGACCTCCTGCGCCCCGCCGCCGGCCGTCAGCGCGATGACGACGGCCGCGACGACCGCCGTCCCGGAGGCGGCGACCCCGGCGAACTGGCGGGGTCCCGCGGCGGCGGCACCGGCCGCCGCGCCCGCTTTGCCACCGGCGGCCGCGGCCCCGGCGGCGGCCGCACCGGCCGCCGCCGCGGTGGCCGCGCTCGCCTTGGCCGCGCCGATGGTCGCGAGGTAACCCAGCGCGGCGCCGCCCAGGACGATCGGGGCGATGATCGCGCGCAGGCCGCCGTTGACGTCGGCCAGCTCCGCGGCCAGCGCCCGGCAGTTGTCGCACTCGTCGAGGTGGCTCTCGACCTGGGCGCGTTCCCGCTTGGACAGCCCGTCGCGGGTCCACGCGCCGAGCCGCTCGGCGCAGGCGCGGCAGCGTTCCTCGGCGTTCTCCTGCAGGTGGACCTGCAGGTACGCCTGCCGCAGCCCTTCGCGGGCGCGGTAGGCGAGCGCGGAGACGCCGTTCGCGGTCAGTCCCAGCAGCGGCGCGACCTCGGCCGGGCTCTGCTGCTCGATCTCGGTGTGCCAGAGCACGGCCTGCCAGCGTTCGGGCAGCCGTGCGAACGCCTTCGCGGCCATCGTCCGCTCGAGCCCGGCGACGGCGGTGTCGGAGAACGGGACGGTGAGCGCCTCGGCGGAGACGTCGGTCATGTCCTCGTTGAGGTCGACCCGGCGCTCCTTGCGCGTCCGGTCGTACGCAGTGTGGCGAAGGGCGGTAAGAAGGTACGCCCGGAAGGCCGTATCCGGGCCCTTGCCACCACGGAGCGTGTCCAGCACTTTCGCGAAGGCCTCGGACACCAGGTCGTCGGCCTCGGAGCTCGAGCGGGCCAGCTGACGAGCGAGGTTGTGCGCCGCGCCGGTGTGGCGTTCGTACAGACCGCCGTACGAAGCGATCTTCCCGGCGCGAACCTCCGCGATCAGCTCGGCGTCACTCTTTCCGCTGAGATCGGCGGGAATGGTGGACACGGCACTCCTCGGTCGGCTAAGGCCAGGACCTGCCATTACAGGCGGGTCCGGGTCACGAGGCAAGTGTGACTGACCCGGTCGGAACGGTCACGTCGTGGTGGGGGTGAAGCCACCGACGGCGCAGCAAAATCACCCACCCTCGGCGAGCGCCGTGGAAAAGCTTCTTAACAAAACTGGTGAGTACGCCGTCACGGGGTACTCCGGTCTGCGTCCTCACCGTGAGGCACCGAGCAAGATCGACAAGTTCGAAAGGGGCGGATGGCCAGTGGATGTTCCGGCAACCGGCGTGCGATCCGGCCCCGGTGACGTTCCGTCCACCGCCGAGCGTGACCGTTCCCTCCGCGCGCTGCGGGGCCGCTGGCGCACCGCGAGTCTCGCCGCCGGCTGGCGCTTCCCGAGCGACTGGGCGCTGCCCGAGGTCGACGCCGTCTGCGCGGCGGTGATGAGCAAGGGCCGCGTCGAAGCCGCCGAAATCGCGTTGGCCGGGCTGGCCCGGGCGCGCGCGGCGGCCGGGGCGGGGCTCGCCGAAACCCTCGCCGACCTCGCGGCGCTGCACGCGGTGCTCGACCACGGCGGTGACGGGTTCGTCTCGCCCGACGTCGACGCGACGCCGTCCCGTCTCCTCCGGATGACGGCGCTGGCCTGGGCGGACGTCGCCACCGACCAGCTCGTGCACACCGAGGTCACCGACCCGCTGACCGGCCTGCCCTCGGCCGCCTACCTGCGGACGCGGCTGGTCGAGGTCTACCAGGCCGCGGCGGCGTGCGAGCGGCCGGCGGCCGAGGAACACATGCTGCTGGTCGTCTCGCTGGACCTCAGCACGGTCGCCGGTTTCCTGCGGCTGACCGGGATGATCCTGGTCGCGGACGCGCTGCGGGCGGTGTTCGACAGCGGCCAGAGCGTCGCCACGCTCGGGCCGTCCGTGGTCGCCGCGCTCGTCCAGCGGGACGACAAGGTCGCGTCCCACGGCGTCGCGCTGCGAAGGGCCTTGCACGAGCGGTTGTCGGTCGACGCGCAGCTCGCCGACGCCGGTCAGCCACGCGTCTCGGCGGTGCGGTTGCCCGCCACCCACGAATTGGCCTGCGACCTGCTGGCTCGCCTCGCCCGGGTGTAGAACGCCCGGAAAGTCCGGTTCCGCCCGGACCCTTCTGACCTGGACCCGGGCCGCCATGATTTCCTGGTGAGGTGACCAGGACCGTATCCACCGACGTCGACGGCGAAGTAGCGGCCAGATCCACGCACCGTTTGGCCCTGCGCAAGTCGATCGCCCGCCTGTCCGTGCGCCCGCGGTCGATCTTGATCCTGTCGGTGATCCCGCTGGTCGCGATCGGGTACGGCATCTGGGGCTGGCAGCACGACTGGGTGCTCGGCGTCGACAGCGCGGTCTACCGGGCGGGTGCGCTCACGCTGCTGCACGGCGATTCCCTCTACGACGCGAACACCCTGGCCAACGAGCCGTGGTGGGCGCTGCTGCCGTTCACCTACCCGCCGACGGCGGCGCTGATCTTCGTGCCGCTCGCGGCGTTCCCGACGCAGATCTCCTGGGGCCTGATCACCGCGATCTCGCTGATGGCGATGGCGCTGTCGATCCGGATCGCGATCGGCGCCCTGCCGCGCCCGGCCGACGACGGCCCGCGCTGGTGGGCCTCGCCCGCCCGCTCGACCATCGTGTTCTTCCTGGTCTTCCTCGGTCTCGAACCGGTGTGGCGGACGATCTTCCTCGGCCAGATCAACCTGATCCTGATGGCCATGATCCTGCTGGACATGCTGGTCATCGGCGCCCGCGGGAGCCGATGGGGCGGGGTCCTGGTCGGTGTCGCGGCGGCGATCAAGCTGACGCCACTGGTGTTCCTCGGCCACCTGTTCATCACCGGCCGCCGCAAGGACGCGCTGCGCGGGCTGGCGACGTTCGTGCTGCTCCAGGGCCTGATGTTCCTGATCAACTCGCACGACGCGGCCAAGTACTGGACCGTCACGCTGCCCGACACCGGCCGGATCGGGCCGGTGCACTGGGCGGGCAACCAGTCGCTGAACGCCCTGATGAACCGGGCCACCGACCTCGCGCCGTGGGCGTCGAAGGCGGCGATGGGCATCGGCTTCCTGCTCGCCATCCCGGCGCTGTGGCTGCTCATGCGGTTCCACCGCAAGGGCCAGGCGCTGGCCGCGCTGCTGGTCACCGCGTTCTGGACGCTGCTGATCTCGCCGATCTCCTGGACCCACCACTGGGTGTGGGTGGTCCCGCTGATCGTGCTGCTGGTCTCGCGCCTGCCGAAGACGACCCCGGCGACGGCGTGGAAGCGCTGGGTCGGGACGTTCCTCGCGGCGTTCGTGTTCGTGAGCTGCGTGCTGCTGATCTTGCCCAACGGGCGCAACGTCGAGCTGCACTGGACGGTGTGGCAGAACGTCCTGGGCGACGCGTACATCCTGATGCCGGTCGTCCTCGCCCTCGCCCTGGCGCTGCGCTGGGGGCTGCAGAGGCGGGCCCGGAAGAAGGCGGCGGCTGACGAGCATGTCGACGTCCCCACCGGCGTCTGAGGCCCGCACCGGCCGGGTTCTCGCCGGGGTTCTCCCGCTCGTCGTCCTGGCCTTCGGGGTGGTTGCCTGGCTGGCGGGCTGGCACCTGGGTGCGGACAGCGCCGTCTACCGGGCCGGCGCGCTGACCCTGGTCCACGGCGACCCCCTCTACACGCGTGACGTGCTTACGGCGCTGCCGGACTGGGTGCGGCTGCCGTTCACCTACACCCCGGCCGCCGCGCCGCTGTTCCTGCCGCTCGCTCTGGTGCCGTCGGGCCTGGTCTGGGGCGTGATCGCGTTTTTGTCGGTGGTCGCCCTTATGGTCGTGATCACGGTGGTTTCGTCGTCGCCGGGGCACTCGTCGCTTCTGGGAAGAAGCTGGTGGGCGCTGCCGGCGGGAACGGCCGCCGCTCTGGCGCTGGAACCGGTGTGGAAGACGCTGTTCCTGGGCCAGATCAACTTGATACTGATGGCGTTCGTGGTGCTGGACGTCCTGGTGCTGTCCGCGCGCGGGTCGCGCTGGGCGGGCGTGCTGATCGGTGTGGCGGCGGCGATCAAGCTCACCCCGCTGATCTTCGTGCCGCACCTGTTCTTCACGGGCCGGTGGAAGGACGGGCTGCGCGCGCTGGGCACGTTCGTCGTCCTGGAAGCGGCGATGTTCGCGGTCATCCCGGTCGACGCGCTGCGGTTCTGGCGGGATTCGGCGACCGACCCGAGCCGGGTCGGGTCGGTGCACTGGATCTTCAACCAGTCGCTCAACGGGCTGGTCAACCGCGCTTCCCACCTCGCGCCCTGGTCGCTGGCGGTGGCGGTCGGCGTGGCGGCGGTGCTGGCCGTGCCCGCGGTGTGGCTGGTGGTGCGGCTGCACCGGCGCGGTGAGGACGCGGCCGCGTTGCTCGTGACGGCGTTCTACGGTCTGCTGCTCTCGCCGGTGTCGTGGTCGCACCACTGGGTCTGGGCCGTGCCGTTGATCACGCTGCTGCTGGTGAAGGGCAAGCGCTGGGCCGCGGCGGCGGTCGCGGTGCTGTTCGCCTCGCAGGTGGTGATGCTGGTGCCCAACGGCGGTGACACGGAGTTCGGCTGGGGCCTGGGCTGGTCGGTCCTCGGCAATGTCTACGTCCTCGCCGCGGCGGCCGGGATCGTGGGCCTCGCGGCGCGTGAGGTTCGCCTGGTCCGGCGGTCACCGCAGGTCGTCACCGTTTAGCATCCGGCTGAAGGCAGGCGGGCACGATTCGGCACCTGCCTGCTCGCGGGCCCGCTTTCCACTGTGGCTGCTGGCCGGGTTGGTGAAGGTCGTCGCCGCTTGCCAAGCCGGCTGAAAGCAGGGGGAACCGGCACCCTTTCCGCCGTGACTGCCAGCCGGATCGGCAAATGTCGACACAGTAGGCTGAGCGCGCTATGGACAAACACACCGGTCTGCCCGTCGTGGGCATGGTGGGCGGCGGGCAGCTCGCCCGGATGACCCACCAGGCGGCGATCTCCCTCGGTCAGTCCCTGCGCGTGCTCGCCGCGGGTGAGAACGAAGCGGCGGGGCTCGTCGCGGGTGACGTGGTGCTGGGCCACCACGCCGATCTCGAGGCGCTGCGCGCGTTCGCGGCGTCGGTCGACGTGCTCACGTTCGACCACGAGCACGTGCCCGGCGAGCACCTGCTGACGCTGGCGATGGAGGGCTACGCCATCCGCCCGGCGCCGTCCGCGCTGGGCTTCGCGCAGAACAAGCTGGTGATGCGCGAGATGATGGCCGGCATGGGCGTGCCGGGCCCCGCCTTCGCCGAAGTGTCCTCTGTGGACGACGTGGTGAAGTTCGGTGGCGAGCACGGCTGGCCGGTGGTGCTCAAGGCGTCCAGCGGCGGTTACGACGGCCGCGGCGTCTGGATGCTGGACACCGCCCAGCAGGCGCGGGAGACCGTGCCGGCGTTGCTGGAAGCGGGCACCCCGCTGCTGGTCGAGGAGAAGGTGGTGATGCGGCGGGAGCTGGCCGCGCTCGTCGCCCGCTCGCCCTTCGGCCAGGGCGCGGCGTACCCGGTGGTCGAGACCGTGCAGTCCGGCGGCATCAACACCGAGGTGCTCGCCCCGGCGCCGGGGCTTTCGGACGCGCGGGTCCACGAGGCGCAGGACCTCGCGCTGCGCGTGGCGTCGACGCTGGACGTCACCGGCCTGCTGGCGGTGGAGCTGTTCGAGACCGACACCGGGCTGCTGGTGAACGAGCTCGCGATGCGGCCGCACAACTCCGGCCACTGGACGATGGACGGCTCGCGCACGTCCCAGTTCGAGCAGCACCTGCGCGCGGTGCTCGACTACCCGCTGGGCCGCACGGACATGGTCGCGCCCGCGTGCGTCATGGCGAACGTGCTGGGCGCGTCGGAGCTGCCCGAGATGGGGCCGGACGAGCGGCTGCACCACCTGTTCGCGCGGTACCCGGAGGCGCGGGTGCACCTGTACGGCAAGCAGGAGCGGCCGGGCCGCAAGCTCGGGCACGTGAACTTCACCGGCGACCGCATGGAGGACCTGCGCAACCGGGCCCTGCTGTCGGCGCACTGGCTGTCCCACGCCGTCTGGCTCGACGGCCACGAGATTCACTAGGAGATCAGCTATGGCGCCGCAGGTGGGCGTGATCATGGGCAGCGACTCGGACTGGCCGACCCTGGAGGCGGCCTGCGCGGCGCTGGACGAGTTCGGCGTCGAGTACGAGGTCGGCGTCTACTCGGCGCACCGCACCCCGCAGCGCATGCTGGACTACGCGACGTCGGCGGTGGCTCGCGGCATCCGGGTGATCATCGCGGGCGCGGGCGGCGCGGCCCACCTCCCGGGCATGGTCGCCTCGGCGACCGTCCTGCCGGTGATCGGCGTCCCGGTCCCGCTGAAGTACCTGGACGGCCTGGACTCCCTGCTGTCGATCGTCCAGATGCCGGCGGGCGTCCCGGTGGCCACGGTCTCGGTCGGCGGCGCGCGCAACGCGGGCCTGCTGGCGGTCCGCATCCTCGCCGCGTCCGACGAGGGACTGCGGTCGAAGATGGCGACGTTCCAGCGTGATCTGGAGAAGCTGGTCCTGGACAAGGACGCGGCCCTGCGCGAGAAGACCGGCCACTAGCGGGTCACCACGGCACGGTCTCGCCGTTGCGGTCCAGGTACTCGAGGCCGGGCTTGCCCCGCTTGGCCAGGAGCACGTCGACGATCAGCGGGACGCTCTCCTCCATGGTGAACGGCGCGTCCGGCCCGCCGAGGGCCGTGCGGATCCAGCCGGGGGCCACGACGGCGAGGGCGCGATCGGTCTCCGACGGCCGGGCCGCGAAGCTGCGCATGAGCATGTTCAGCGCGGCCTTGCTGGCCCGGTAGACCTCGCGCGAGCCGGCCGTGTTGTTCGTGATGCTGCCCTGGCCGGACGACATCGCGCCGATGAGCCCGTCTGGTGGCACGAGGTCCCCGAGCGCCTCGATGACCCGCATCGGGCTGAGCGCGTTGGTGACCATCACGTCGACGAAGTCGTCGGTCGAGACCTCGCCGATCGGCGTCTGCGGGTTGTTGGTGGTCCCGGCGTTGACGAAGAGCACGTCGAGCTGCCGGTCCGCGAGCCGTTCGTGCAGGGGCGGCAGTTGATCGGGTTCGGTGATGTCGAGGTGCTCGATCTCGACGCGCCCGTCCGAGCGGTCCGCCAGGTCGTGCAGGGGCGTGCGGGCGGTGGTGTCCCGGACGGTGCCGATGACGTGCCACCCCCGGTCGGCGAGTTCGGCGGCTATCGCGTGGCCGAGGCCGCGCGACGCCCCGACGATGAGGGCGGTGGGGTTGGTCATTTCGTCTCCTTCGGTTCGGCTTCCAGTCTCACCGCGACGACGTCGTTGAGGCGCGTTCGGCGGGGTGATTTGTAGGATTGCCTCGACCTGAGGAGCGTTGATGGCCGAATCCGTCGCTGCGTCACCCGACGACGTGCGTCTCCTGCGGGCGCTCCAGGTCGCGCCGCGGGCGTCGTTTGCCTCGATCGCGGGCGTGCTCGGGGTCACCGAAGCCGCGGTCGGGCGGCGCTACCGGCGGCTGCGGGCCGACGGCGTCGTGCGGGTCGCCGGCATCGTCGACCCGGGGGCGCTGGGGCAGAGCAAGTGGCTGGTGCGGCTGCGCTGCCGTCCCGGCAGCGGCGCGGCGATCGCCGACGCGCTGGCGAAGCGGGAAGACGTCAGCTGGGTGGCGCTGAGCGCGGCGGGCTCGGAGGTCACCTGCGCGGTCCGGTCGCGGACCCAGGACGAGCGCGACGACCTGCTCGGCCGGCAGCTCCCGCGCACGGCGGCCGTGCTGGACATCAACGCGGCCGCGATGCTGCGCCAGTTCATCGGCGGCCGCGGCCACTACTGGGCCGCCCTGCGCGGCACGCTGACGCCGGAGCAGGAGGCCGCGCTGGGCAGCGACGGCGCGCCGTTCACGGAAGCCCCGGTGGTGGCCCGCGAGCCGGTGCACCTCACACCCGAAGACGAGCAGCTGCTCGCGGTGCTCGCCGAGGACGGCCGCGCGAGCCTGGTCGATCTCGCCGCGGCGGCGGACCTCACGCCCGGGCGAGCGTCGCGGCGCCTGCAGACGTTGCTGGAGCGGCGCGTCGTGCACATCGACGTCGAGATCGCCGCGACGGCGCTGGGCTACCACGCCCGGGCGAACCTGTGGCTGCGCGTGCACCCGTCGGCGATCAAGAGCGTCGGGCGCGCGCTGGCCCAGCTGCCCGAAGTCGCCTTCGCCGCGGCGCTGTCCGGCCCGCACAACCTCCACGCGGTCGCGGCCTTCCGGGACCTCGACGAACTGTTCGAGTTCACCTCCGACCAGGTCGGCTCGCTGCCGGGCCTGCAGAGCATGGAGGTCTCCCCGCTGCTCCGGCACGTGAAGCAGGCGGGGACCCTCCTCTCCGGCGACCGCCTAGCTTGAAAGCTGGTCGCGCAACTGCCGCTTGAGCACCTTTCCGGCCGCCGACACCGGGATCTGCTCGACGACGTGGATCTCCCGCAACCGCTTGTAGGGCACGACCTTCTCGTTGATCGCGGCCATCAGCTCGTCCGCGTCCAGGTCGCCGCGCGGCACCACGAACGCCACCGGCAGCTCGCCGACCTCGGTGTCCGGACGGCCCACCACCGCGGCCGCCGCGACGCCCGGCATCGTGATCAGCAGTTCCTCCAGCTCGCGGGGAAAAACGTTGTACCCCTTGTATAGCAGCATGTCCTTCTTGCGGTCCACGATGGACAGATAACCGTCCTCGTCGAGGATGCCGATGTCGCCCGTGTGCAGCCAGCCGTCGACCAGGGCGGCCGCCGTCTCCTCGGGGCGGTTGCGGTAGCCCTGCATGATCTGCGGGCCGCGCAGGCAGACCTCGCCGCGCTCGCCCGCCGGGACCGGGTCCTCGCCGCCCTCGGCCGGGACGACCTTGACCTCCGTGTCGAAGATCGGGACGCCCACCGAGCCGACCTTGCGCGTGCCCGAGCGGTACGTCGGGGAGATGACCGCGCCCATCGTCGCTTCGGTCAGGCCGTAGCCCTCGGCGACGACCACGCCCGGGAAGCGTTCGCGCAGCGCGTTGATCATCGCGTGGTTCATCGGCGCCGCGCCGGAGCCGATCGACCGCACCGAAGACAGGTCGGCGGTGTGGAACGACGGCGTCGCGAGCAGCGCGGCGAACAGCGCGGGCGCGCCGCCGAGGCCGGTGACGCGCAGCCGTTCGGCGTCGGCGATGTAGGCGGCCGGGTCGAAGCGCGCGTGGAGCACGGTCGTCGTGCCGCCGATCACCGCCGCGTTCATCCCGCCGATGATGCCCATCGCGTGGAACCACGGGGTCAGGTTGATCGCGACGCCGGTGCCGAGCCGCGACGGCCACTCCTCCTCGCTGCCGATCTGGTCGATCGTGATCTCGCCGTCCGCGTCCAGGGCCGGCACCGAGCCGGAGCCCCAGCACGAGTGCTGGAGGGTGTTGACCAGGACGTTCCGGTGGGTCAGCCGCACGCCCTTCGACCGGCCTGTGGTGCCGCCGGTGTAGGCGAGGTGCGCGAGGTCGTCGTGGACGTCGATGGCGACCTCGGGCCGCGTCTCCGGCTGTCCGGCGTGGAACGCCTCGAACTCGACCTGGTCGTCGAGCAGGTCGCCCGCCGGGGCGACGACGACGGCGAACTTCGCCGGGATCCGGTCGGCGACGCTCGCCAGCGCGCCCGCGACCGGCCCGAACGTCACGACGGCCGCGGCCTCGCAGTCGGCGAGCTGGAACGCGAGGTCGTCCGGCGGGAGCAGCGGGTTCGTCGGGCTGAAGGTCGCCCCGGCCATGAGCGTGCCGTAGTAGGCGATCGGGAAGGCCAGGCAGTTGGGCAGGTGCAGGGCCACGACGTCGCCGCGGCCGATGCCGCGTTCGATCAGCGCGTTCGCGAACCGGCAGGCGGCCCGGTAGGTCTCGGTGAAGGTGAGACTGCGGCCGTCTTGGGCGAAGGCGGTCCGGTCGCCCCAGCGCGCGGCACCCGCGGCGAGGATCGAGCCGACCGGGACTTCGGGGTAGTCGAGGGAGGTGGGCAAACCGGGCGGCGTCGTCGGCGCGGTGAGCGGCATCACTCGACCATACGAATTCTGCGGTCAAGGACACAAGGACGACGGCCGACGCAGTCAGTGAACGAGCGCTAACATCGACGGAACCCTCCCGACGTCGTAGAGAAGGTGACCGGAGTGACGATGAGCCTGTACCAGCTTGCCGAGGAGCACGAGGAGCTGCGGGCCGCGGTCCGGGCTCTGGCCGAGAAGGAGATCGCGCCGTACGCGGCCGAGGTCGACGAGAACGAGCGCTACCCGATCGAGGCGTACAACGCGCTGGTCAAGTCGGGTTTCAACGCCGTCCACATCGGCGAGGAGTACGACGGCCAGGGTGCGGACGCCGTCGGCGCCTGCATCGTGATCGAAGAGGTCGCCCGGGTCGATGCCTCGGCGTCGCTGATCCCGGCGGTCAACAAGCTGGGCACCCAGCCGATCATCCTGTCGGCGTCGGAAGAGCTGAAGAAGCAGGTCCTGCCCTCGATCGCGTCCGGCGAGGCTTCGGCTTCGTACGCGCTTTCGGAGCGCGAGGCGGGCTCGGACACCGCGTCGATGCGCGCCCGCGCGCGGCTCGACGGTGACCACTGGGTCCTCAACGGCACCAAGTGCTGGATCACCAACGCGGGTGAATCGACCTGGTACACCGTGATGGTCGTGACCGACCCGGACGCGGAGAAGAAGGCCAACGGCATCTCGGCGTTCGTCGTCCACAAGGACGACCCGGGCTTCTCGGTGGGCCCGAAGGAGAAGAAGCTCGGCATCAAGGGCTCCCCGACGCGCGAGATCTACTTCGAGAACTGCACGATCCCGGCGGACCGCATCATCGGCGAGCCCGGCACCGGCCTGAAGACGGCCCTGCGCACGCTCGACCACACCCGCCCGACGATCGGCGCGCAGGCACTGGGCATCGCCCAGGGCGCGCTCGACGCGGCGATCGCGTACGTCAAGGAGCGCAAGCAGTTCGGCAAGGCGATCGCGGAGTTCCAGGGCGTCCAGTTCATGCTGGCGGACATGGGCACCAAGATCGAGGCGGCCCGCCACCTGGTCTACGCCTCGGCGGCAGCGAGCGAGCGAGGCGACAAGCGGGCGGGCTTCATGGCCTCGGCGGCGAAGACGTACGCGTCGGACATCGCGATGGAGGTCACGACGGACGCGGTCCAGCTCTTCGGCGGCGCCGGCTACACCCGCGACTTCCCGGTGGAGCGCATGATGCGCGACGCGAAGATCACCCAGATCTACGAAGGCACGAACCAGATCCAGAAGGTCGTCATGGCCCGGGCCCTGCTCAAGGGCTGACCCCGCAGCGACGAACCCGAACGCCCCCGGCACGCACTCGTGCCGGGGGCGTTTTGCGTCGGCGGGCGCCGCGGTGGCCGGGACTGCGCACGCCGGAGCTTTCATCGGCGCTGGGCTCGGTGCCGCTTCATGAGGGCCGTCATCTTCGACGGGTTCTTCGCGCCGTTGAGTTCGGCCAGGAGGTCGTCGGGGCCACAGCTGCGCGGGTCGTCAACGCGGTTTTGTCACATCCGTGAGTGCCACTCACCCCGTCTTGTGTCACTCATAGCAGGTCAACGGCCGGAGGAAAATCACTCACCAGGGGGAGTGTCCGAACAAGTTACTCGCGCGTTAATGAAGGTGGTGATGCAGGTCACTGTCGATTCACAGAGAGGTGAATTGGATGGGCTTGAGGACGCGCAGGTGGCTGGTAGCCGGGATGGCCGTGACAGCCGCGCTCGTACTGGGGGCCACTTCGGCCCAAGCAGCGGTCAGAGAACCCACCGGGCCCGTGCAGCCCAACATCCTCACCGCCGCCGTCTACTCGCTCGGGGCGCCGACCATCGCGCCGCCGGGGACGAACGACTGGAACTGCAAGCCGTCCAGCAGGCATCCCAATCCCGTGCTGCTCTCCAACGGGACCACCGCCAACGCCTACGAGAACTGGGCGAACCTGTCGCAGAAGCTCGCCAACGCCGGGTACTGCGTCTTCGCCGGGAACTTCGGCGGGGCGCCCGGCAGCTTCCTGCAGACCGTCGGGCCGATCGCCGACACCGCGAAAGCGCTTGCTGCCTTCGGGGACAAGATCCTCAACGCGACCGGGGCGTCGAAGCTCGACGTCGTCGGGCACTCGCAGGGCGGGATGAACATCCGGTACTGGATCAAGTACCTCGGCGGCGCCGACAAGATCAGCCGGCTCGTCGGGCTCTCGCCGTCCAACCACGGCACCGACCTCTTCGGCCTGCTGAGCACGCTCGAAATGATCCCGGGGGTGCCCGCCGCGCTCGGCACCGTGTGCCAGTCGTGCAACGAACAGGCCGTCGGGTCGGCCTTCCTGACCGACCTCAACGCCGGCGGGGAAACCGTCGACGGCATCCAGTACACCGTCATCCAAACCCGCTACGACGACGTCGTGACGCCGTACACCAGCGCGTTCCTGCCGGCGAAACCCAACGTGAAGAACATCCTGCTGCAGAACGTCTGCGGGCTCGACTTCACCGACCACCTCGGCATCACCTACGACCCGGTCGCCCAGGGGCTGGTGCTCAACGCGCTCGACCCGGCGCACGCCAAGACGCCGCCCTGCGTGCCGGTGCCGCCGGTGATCAGCTGAGCTTCGCCACATGAGACATAACCCACCGCCGGGGCGGATTTCCGCCCCGGCGGTGTCACGCTCGAAGCATGTACTGGCCGGTCCCCGCGTCCTGGACACCCCGTGACGACGCCGAGCTGGTCGCCGGCTGGCGGCTGTGGCTCGAGCTGGCCGACCGCGCCTGGCCCACGGCGGCCTGGGACGGCACCCCGGCCGGCGCCGTCCGCCAGCTGCGTGACCTCCTCGCGGCCTGCGACGAGATCGAGATGTCCTACCGCGACACGACCGACGTGCCGTCGGCCGGGTTCCTGCGGCTCGTGCAGGGGCTCGTCGTCACCGCCGGCTCGGCGATCGGCCTCTGGTGGGACGACTTCGACCAGCTCGACGGCGAACGCGCCGCGTTGCTGCACGACGACCTCGCGCGGTTCGCCGAGCAAGCGGAGCAGGTGCTGACGCTGCTCGCCGTCCACGGCGGCTGGACCCGCCTCGACGAGGTGCGCCGCCGTCCCGCCTAAGGCCCGGTGAGCGTCGGGTCGTCGCCGCCGGCGGCGACGGGCAGGAACTGCGTGCCGCCCAGGACGTCGACCAGGGCGCGGTCCAGCGTCAGCTGCCGGTCCGGCCCGAGCTCCCACGCGAGCTCGACGAGGGTGTCGACGTGCTCCCGGCGTTCGACGCGGTGGCGGACGTCGGAGCCGTGCAGCGACCACGCGCCGTCGATCGCCATCCGCAGGCGGGCGGTGAGCCGGCCGGGCCCGGGGGAGTGCCAGTCGAACCGGTGGACGGCGAACGCGCTGCTCCAGCTCGTCCAGTACTGCCAGCCGGTGCCGTCCGCGCGGAAACCCAGTTCGGTGTACTCGGGCGAGCCGGGATCCAGCGGCGACTCCGACCAATAACCGACCAGCCGTGCTTCCATGCTGGCATCGTCCCATCACAGCGGGCGATTAGGCCGCATGGCGCAGCCGGTCGGGCTTCGCAATGGGTACCCACCAGGCATGAACCGGACAGCGGCCACGGCCCAACGAGGCGAAAAGACCGATACCGCCCAACTGCTCGGCCGGGTCGGGATGGCCTGCTACGGCCTGGTCCACCTGGTCCTCGCCTACCTCGCCCTGCAGGTCGCGTTCGGCAGCGGCGAGCAGGCCGACCAGAAGGGCGCGCTGCAGGAGATCGGCTCGACGGCGTTCGGGCAGGTCCTGCTCTGGGTGCTCGCCCTCGGGCTGGTGCTCTTCGGCCTGTGGCAGTTCATGATGGCCGCGGTCGGCTACACGTGGGTCAGCGGCGGCAAGCGGACGCGCAAGCGGATCGGCGCCGGCGCGCGCGGCGTCGTCGTGATCGCGCTGGGCTTCTCCGCCTTCAAGATCGCCATCGGCAGCGGCAGCGGGGGTTCGAGCAACCAGACCCAGCAGGAGTTCACGGCCAAGCTGCTCCAGCTGCCGTTCGGGCGGGTGCTGGTGATCATCGCCGCCGCGGCCGTGCTCGGCGTCGCGATCGCGTCCGGGGTCAAGGGCTTCAAGAAGAAGTTCCTCGAAGACCTCGACATGACGGACCTGCCGGGCAAGACCAAGCGCTGGGTCACCTGGCTCGGCCAGGCCGGGTACATCGCCAAGGGCGTCGTACTGGCGATCGTCGCGATCCTCCTCGCCTACGCGGGGTTCAACGCCGACCCGAACAAGGCCGGCGGGCTGGACGCCGCCCTCAAGACGCTCGCCGCCCAGCCCTTCGGCACCGTGCTGCTGAGTGTGGTGGCCCTTGGCTTCGCCGCGTTCGGCGCCTACTGCTTCGGCGCGGCCTGGGCCCACAAGCGCTGACGCCGCGGCGGTTTCCCGGGGTACGGCCGGTAATCACCGAACTCGCTCAGGAAGACGCCCTCGCCCTGGGAGAGGGCGGGCAGCGCCTGGGTGAACTCGTCGACGTGGCCCGCCGGGATGGTCCCGTGCAACGTGCACGACGCCGGGCCCGGCACGGGTTCCCCGGGCACCGCCCGCAGCTCCGCCAGCTTGAGCAGCACCGCGCTGACGGCGTTCACCGGGATCTCCAGCTCGAAGCGGTGCACCGGTTCGTACACCCGCGTCCCGGCCTCGCGCAGCGCCGCCCTCAGCACGAGCGGGGTCATCTTGCGGAAGTCGCCCGCGGCGCTGATCGGGCTGAAATACGCCGTGTGCGTCAACGTCACCGCGCAGTCGAGCACCTCCCAGCCGTACAGGCCCTGCTCGAGGGTGCCGTGGACGGTCTCCTCGATCGCCTTGTGGAACGCCAACGGCAATGAGCCCAGCTCGACCGACCGGCCGAACGTGACGCCCGATCCCGGCTCGACCCGCAGGCCGACCGTCGCGAAGAAGTACAGCCGCTGCTCCGGGTCCAGCTCCTTGACGGCCTCGCCGCGGCCGACCGGCTTCTCGACGTACAGCGTGCGCGTCGGCTCGAACTCGACGTCGATCCCGGCGCCTTCGGCCAGCATCGAGCGCAGTACCTCCTTCTGCACTTCGCCGTAGAGCCGCACCGAGACGTCGTGGCCGCGGCGCCGGACGTCGATCAACGGGTCCTCTTCGGACAGTCGCGTCAGCGCCGTGAACAGCGCCGCCGCCTGCTCGGGCCGGACCGGCCGCACCACGCTCTCCAGGCTCGGCGGCGCGAACACGCCGTCGCGGGCGCCGCCGGGGGAGCCGAGCCGATCGCCGATCCGGACGTCGCGCAGGCCGCGCACCCGGGCGACGTCCCCGGCGAGCGCCACGTCGTCCCCGGCGACCTCGACCGCCGAGACGCGCCCGGTGAGCTCGGTTTCGCCGCGGTAGAACAAGATCCGCTGCCGCACGGCCAGCGAGCCCGAGTGCAGCCGCGCGTAGGCGATCTTCTCGCCCGCGCGGCCGCGGTCGATCTTGAACACCGTCGCGGACAGCGGCCCGTCGCCGGTCCGCTCGGTGGCCGGCAGCAGCTCGGCCATCGCCGTGACGAGGTCCCCGACGCTGGCGCCGGTGATCGCCGAGCCGGACAGCACGGGGTGCGCCGCGGCGCGGGCGACCTGCCGGGCCAGCTCGACGCGGCAGACCGCCGCGTCGACCCGGTTGTCCACATAGGACTGTAGGAACGCGTCGTCGCCGTCGGCGAGGAACTCGGCCAGGCCTTCGGGCGCGCCCAGGGCGAACGCGCGGGGCGCCAGCTTCGCGCGGACGTCGTCGAGCAGGTCCCGGGCGCCCATTCGGTCGATCTTGTTGACGAAGATCAGCGTCGGGATGCCGAGGCGGCGCAAGGTCCGCATCAGCACGCGGGTCTGGGCCTGGACGCCTTCGACGGCCGACACCACCAGGACGGCGCCGTCGAGCACCCGCAGCGCGCGCTCGACCTCGGCGATGAAGTCGGAGTGGCCCGGGGTGTCGATCAGCGTGATCCGGGTGTCGCCGGTCACGAACGAGACCACCGCGGAGCGGATGGTGATGCCGCGACGGCGTTCGAGGTCGAGGGAGTCGGTCTGGGTGTCGCCGCCGTCGACGCTGCCGAGGTGGTCGATGGCGCCCGCCTCGAAGAGCAGGCGCTCGGTCAGGCTGGTCTTACCGGCGTCGACGTGCGCGAGAATGCCGATGTTCAGGGTTTTCACGGGTGCGGGAGATCCTTTGGGATGCGGTGGACAGGCCGGGTCGGACGGTCTGTCGGCGCATCGGGGTCTCCTCACGGTCGTGGACGCGGATCAGG
The DNA here is from genome assembly GCF_034929455.1 of Amycolatopsis heterodermiae. NCBI lineage: Bacteria > Bacillati > Actinomycetota > Actinomycetes > Pseudonocardiales > Pseudonocardiaceae > Amycolatopsis > Amycolatopsis heterodermiae. Next base: position 241,186 of record NZ_JAYFSI010000013.1, on the reverse strand, counting down.
GCGACGATAGCTCCGCCGGGGCCCGCGCGAAACCGAATTCGGTCCCTGTCGGTTCCCTGTCGATCACCCTCCGGAGCTTCGATCACGGGTGCCGGGTGCCCTACTTTGGGTCGGGTCAGTTGAAATTTCACCGATCGGGAGTGGGACCGGATGTTCGGACGATTCAAGGACGTGGCCCTGTTGCTGGGGAGGATCGGCGTCGCGGTCGTCTTCCTCGCGCACGGGATCCAGAAGTGGAACAACGGCGTCGACGGCACCGCGAAGTTCTTCGCGATGACGGGCATCCCGCTGCCCACGGCCGCCGCGATCTTCGCCATGACCGTCGAGATCCTCGGCTCGATCGCGTTCATCGCCGGGTTCCTGATGCCGCTGGTCGGGATCGGCTACGTCGTGATTTCGGTCGGTGCGCTGCTTTCGGTGCACATCGACAACGGCCTCACCGGCCAGGGCGGCTACGAGCTGGTTCTGGTGCTCGCCCTCGCCGGCTTGGCACTGGGCTTCAACGGCGGCCGCCTCACGCTGGACCACCTGCTGTGGGGCCGCAAACGCGCCCGCCGCGACACCGAGGTCGGGGAACTCCAGAACGCCTGACCCCGCAAAGCCGTGAAGGCCACCTTGAGGGACTCTGAGTCCCTCAAGGTGGCCTTCACGGACTTCAGGCGGAGAGGTCGGCGGTCGTGCGCTCGGCGTCGCGGCGGGCGGAGAGCTTGGCCGGGTCCGCGTTGCTGACGTGCACCAGGTGGGCGCCGGCCGCGAGGGGGACGAGCAGGCCGTCGAGGATGCCCTCGGGGCCGCTCCAGTCGCGTGTGGACAGTACGCGGTCGTCCGCGCTCAGGCCCAGTTTCGACGCCCGGCCGCGGGCTTCCGCGAGGATCTCGTCCACAGTGGAATCGAACAGCGCCGCCGTGTCGCCGGGGATCGGGAAGAGCGGCCGGTACTGGTCGCCCGCCATCCGGGACTCGGTCAGGTAGTCGAACGCGCCGCCGCCCGGCGGCTCGTCGAGGCCGCGGCCCATCGGGTCCAGCGTGACGACGGCGGTCGCGGCCGCCCCGGTCGGTTCCGGGTCGTCCGGCCCGACGAACGCCACGCGCGCGCCGCTGCCCTCGGTCACCACTCGGGCGCCGCACCACCACGCGCCGAGCAGCACGCCGACGGTCTGCCAGTGCGCGGGGAGCTGCACGGCCACCGCGTCGCCCGGCTCGATGTCGAACTCCTCGGTCAGCCAGTTGGCCGTCTTCGCGGCCCAGTTCACGGTCGTCGCCACGGACAGCTCGACGCGGCTGCCGAGCTGGTCGTCGTAGTGGGTGATCAACGGCTTGGCGGGCGAGGCCTGCAGCGGCCGCAGCAGCTCGTCGGTGAGGCTCATGCGCCAAGGCTAAAGCGCGGACCACGGGCCTCGCCGGTTGACACCGCTTCGCCGTCCTGAGTAGCTTTGCTTTGCAAGCAAATGCAATACACGAACTGGGGAACCCTCATGACCATCCTCGTCACCGGCGCCCGCGGCAACGTCGGCCGCGCCGTCCTCGACGCGCTCGTCGCCGCAGGTCAGGACGTACGCGCGTCGAGCCGCGACGCCACTGCGCTCGACGTCCCGGACGGCGTCGCGAAGGTGAGCGCCGACCTGGAAAGCCCGGAAACGCTCGACGCCGCGCTCGACGGCGTCGGCTCGGTGTTCCTCTACACGCAACGCCAGGGGATCGACGGTTTCGTGAAGGCGGCCGAGGCGGCCGGGGTGCGGCACGTCGTGCTGCTGTCGTCAGCGGCCACGCTGGAACCGCAGTCCGCGCAGAGCCGCATCGCCCGGCTGCACCGCGCGGTCGAGGAAGCGCTTGCCGCGGCGCCGTTCGCCGAGACCGTGCTCAACCCCGGCGCGTTCGCGACGAACACCCTGGGCTGGCGCCAGGACATCGCCGAGGGCGTGGTGCGCTCGGCCCACCCGGATTCGCGGATCGGCGCCATCCACGAGCGCGACATCGCCGACGTCGCCACGCGGATCCTGATCGACGGCTCGCACGTCGGCGAAGCGCTCGCGCTCACCGGCCCGGAGCCGATCTCGTTCCGCGAGCAGGCGGCGATCCTCGCCGACGTCCTCGGCCGGCCGCTCGCCGTCGAGGAGCTGACGCCGGAGCAGGCGGCCGAGCGGATGGTCGCGCTGGGCTTCCCGCCCGAGGTGCCGCCGGAGATCCTGCGCGCCTGGGCGCGCACGACCCGGGAGCCGTCGCTGGTCACCAACGTCGTCCGCGACGTGACCGGGGCCGCGCCGCGCACCTTCCGCCAATGGGCCGAAGAGCACCGCGCCGACTTCGCGTGACCAAGCCGCACTTTCGCCGTGAAAGATGCGCCCGAGGGGGCCGGCGACGCATCTTTCTTAGGGAAAGTGGCGGGTTTTGGGGCTCAGTTGACGCAGGTGACGCCTGGGGAGGCTTGGAGCAGCGGCGCCGCGACGGGGGCGGCGCCGCTGCCCGAGCCGCCGCCCGCGGGGGTCGTCGCGCGCCCGGCCAGGCCGGCCACGAACTCCCGGACCGCGGCCGGGTCGACCTCGACGATGCTCTGACCGTCCTCGCTGCGGCCGTTCGCGGTGATCACCGGGATCGTCGCGAACTCCAGGTCGCCGGACGCGAGGCCCTTCGCCTGCTGCGCGAACTGCAGCAGGTCGAGCCCCGGGTCGAGGGTGAGGGACCGGTGGACGACGTCCACGAGGTTGTTCAGCGTGCCTGGGCTGGTCAGCGTCCCGGCCGAGAGCACCTGGTGCAGCGCGGAGGACAGGAACGCCTGCTGCCGCACGATCCGGTCGAGGTCGCCGCGGGGGAGGTTCTTGCGCTGCCGGACGAAGGAAAGCGCTTTGCCGCCCGAGACGGTCTGCTCGCCGCGGCGGAAGTCCGCGCCCGAGTCCTTGTCCTCGGTCGCGTGGTTCAGGCACACCTTGACGCCGCCGAGGGCCTCGGTGAGCAGGTAGAAGCCCAGCAGGTTGACCTCGGCGTAGTGGTCGACGCGCACCTGCGTGAGGTCCTGCACGGCCTGCACCAGGACGCGGCGGCCTTCGGTGTCGGAGTCGCGCTCGATCTTCGCCTGGTCGCGCTCGCCCTGCGCGCGCAACGTCTGGGCGTAGTGCGCCTTCGCGATGCCGTACGCCGAGTTGATCTTGGCCTTGCCCCGGCCCGGGATCTCGGTCCAGGTGTCGCGCGGGACCGAGACGGCGGACGGCTTCGCGCCGTTCTTCGGCACCCGCAGCAGGATCACGGTGTCGGTGTTGACCGCGCCGTTGTTGGCCTCGGTGCGCAGCTCGCGCAGGACCCGCGCCGGCAGCACGTTGCCCTGCGCGTCCGTCCGCGCGTCGCTGCCGACGAGCAGGATGTCGTCCGCGCCGTCGTCGGCGGGCGGCGGCGCGGGCTCGCCCGCCCGCGGGGTGAGCGCGTCGGTCGTCGGGACGTTGCTCTGCAGCTGGTCCTTCGTGACGTAGGCGTAGCCGCTCGCGCCCAGAGCGATCAGGGACACGAGGCCGACGGCGACCCGGCGCGTCACCCGCCCGGCACGGCGTGCGCGGGACGGTCGGGGAGCGGGCTCTTCGGACAACTCGGGCGTCGGCTGCCGCGGGAACGGCGATGGCTTCCACTCCGCGGTGTCGCTCTGCGTCACCGCCTTGGCGGCCGGACCGGACTGTTCCTGCGCGTCATCCACCCCTTGTTCCCCTCCCCCGACCACACTGCGTACTCAGTCTAGTTGACGCAGGGGACGTCGCCCGCCGTGATCGGCGGCGCGGCGGGGGCGGAGCTCGGTGGGGTGGAGGTCTGGACCGGCGGCTTCGACGGCGTCGACAGCGACGTCGACTGCGGCGTCGACGGCCCGTCGGCCGGGGCCTTGAAGTCCTTGCCCAGCAGGACGCGCACGTGCCCGGCGGCGACGTCCTTGTCCGGTTCGGCCTGGAGCGAGGTGCCCAGCACCTGCTTGACCAGGCCCAGCGCGGTCTCGTCGGCCGGGTTGTACCGGACGACCGTGGTGGCGCGGGTGCTCAGCTTCTGGTCCGCGGGCAGCGTGAAGCCCTTGCCCTGCAGCAACGTGTGGGTCTGGGTCGCCAGCGCCGGCGTGCCCGTGCCGTCGAACAGGTCCACCGTGACGGCGTTCGCGCCGGGCAGCTGCGCCTGCGCCGGGGCCGTGGTCGCCGGGGCGTCGCCGTCGAAGGTCAGGCGCGCCACCTCCGCCTGCACCGCGGCCGGGTCGACGCGCAGCACGTCGGCGCCGCCGATCACGGCGTTGCCCTGGGTCGGGATGGTGTGGAACTCGATGTTGCCGCCGGTCAGGCCGCGCATCTGCTCGGCGAACTCGGTCAGGTCCCAGCCCTGCGAGACGACGACGGACTTCTTCACCGCGCTCACCAGGTCGGCGATCTTCGACGGGCTGGTCAGCACGTCGGTCGAGATGACCTTGCGGGCGAGCCCGGAGAGGAACGCCTGCTGGCGGGCGATCCGGTCGAGGTCGGCGTTGGGCAGGTCGTACCGCTGGCGGACGAAGGCGAGCGCCTGCACGCCTTCGATGGTCTGGCGCCCGCCCGGCAGGTCCACCCCGGACTTCTTCTCCTTGACCGGGCCCTTGAGGCAGACCTCGACGCCGCCGATCGACTTGGTGATCTCGTAGAAGCTCGCCAGGTTGACCTCGGCGTAGCGGTCGATCATGCCCGGCTTGCCGATGAACTTCTCGAGCGTGGCGATGAGGTTCTTGCGCCCGGCGACCTTCGCCTGCGCGTCGGCCTGCTTCAGGTCGGTCATGCCCTGCCGCTGCAACGTTTTGTACGTGTCCGTGTACGCGTAGACGAACGCGCTGTTGAGCTTGTGCTTGCCGTACCCGCCGGCCAGCTCCACCCAGGAGTCGCGGGGGAACGAGATCGCGATGGCGTGCTTCCCGTTCTGGGGGATGTGCACCAGGATCATCGTGTCGGTGTTCAGTTCGCCGTCGGAGACGCCGGCGTGCAGCATGTCCAGCACCTCGCGGGGCAGCGGGTTGCCCTGCGCGTCGGTGCGGCTGTCCTGGCCGACCAGGAGGATGTCGATCGCGCCGTCGAGCGGCTTGGCGTGCGCCTCGGTGTCGGCGAAGACGTTCGTGGTGGTCAGGCCGGTGTTCGGGTCGCCGATGAAGTGCCAGCCGTACCAGGTCAGCGCCAGGATCGCGACGGAAAGCAACGAGACGACCACCTTGCCGCCGCGGCGGGCGAAGATGGCGACACCGTGGCGACGGCGGCCCGGGACGGGCGGCGCAGGCCAATCGGTCACGCGCTTTCCTCCTGTGAACCCAGGGCACCCCCCGTGCCTCCACCCCAGACTCTACTGAGGGTGTTGTGGGACCTCCGTAGGCTGGGGGCCGGTTGCCCCCGGACGGGGGCCGAGGAAAGGCGGGAAGATGCGGGTCCTGGTCACCGGTGGTGCGGGCTTCATCGGGTCGCACTACGTCCGGCAGGCGCTGGGCGGCGCGTACCCGGCGCTGCGTGACGCCGAGGTTGTCGTGCTGGACAAACTCACCTACGCCGGCAACGAAGCCAACCTGGCCCCGGTCGCCGCCGACCCGCGGCTGCGGTTCGTCCGCGGCGACATCTGTGACACCGCCCTGGTCACCGAGGTCATGAGTGGTGTGGACCTCGTGGTGCACTTCGCCGCGGAGTCGCATGTGGACCGCTCGATCCTCGGCGCCGCCGACTTCGTGCTGACGAACGTGCTGGGCACGCAGAACCTGCTGCAGGCGGCGCTGGAGGCCGGGGTCGGCAGGTTCGTCCACGTGTCCACCGACGAGGTGTACGGCTCGATCGAGACCGGCTCCTGGACCGAGGACCGGCTGCTGGAGCCGAACTCGCCGTACTCGGCGTCCAAGGCGTCCTCCGACCTGGTGGCGCGCTCGTTCTTCCGCACCCACGGGCTGCCGGTGTGCATCACCCGGTGTTCCAACAACTACGGTCCGTACCAGTTCCCCGAGAAGGTCGTCCCGCTGTTCGTGACGAACCTGCTCGACGGGCGGAAGGTGCCGCTGTACGGCGACGGGCTCAACGTCCGTGACTGGCTGCACGTGGACGACCACTGCCACGGCATCCAGCTGGTCGCCGACGGCGGCCGGCCGGGCGAGATCTACAACATCGGCGGCGGCATCGAGCTGACGAACCGCCAGCTGACCGAGCGGCTGCTCGCGGCGCTCGGCGCGGGCTGGGACAGCGTCGAGCCGGTCGAGGACCGCAAGGGCCACGACCGCCGGTACTCGGTGGACATCACGAAGATCGGCGAGGAGCTGGGGTACGCTCCGCGCGTGTCCTTCGAGGACGGTCTGGCCGCGACAGTGGCCTGGTACACGGACAATCGCGCGTGGTGGGAGCCCCTGGCGGAGCGGGCCGCGCTCAAGAAGTAGAGGATGTGCTCGTGCGGTTGACGGTGCTCGTGCCCGGTGGTTCCGGACAGCTCGGCCGGGATCTCGCCGCGCTCGCTTCGGACGACGTGGACGTCGTCGCGCCGGGGTCGGCGGAGCTGGACGTGACGCAGACGGGCCAGGTGCTGGCCGCCGTCGGCGCGCTGGCCGACCGCGCGCGCGAGTCGGGCTCGGCACCGGTGGTGATCAACGCGGCCGCCTACACCGCGGTCGACGCGGCGGAGACGGACGAGGAGCGCGCGTTCGCGGTCAACGCCGACGGCCCGCGTGTGCTCGCCGCGGCCTGCGCGGCCCGCCGGGTGCCGCTGATCCACGTGTCCACGGACTACGTGTTCCCGGGTGACGCGTCCGCGCCGTACGAGCCTTCGGACGAGCTGGGCCCGCGAAGCGCGTACGGCCGCACGAAGGCGGCGGGCGAGGACGCGGTGCTGGGCTCGGGCGCGTCGTCCTGGGTGGTGCGCACCGGCTGGCTGTACGGCAGGTCGGGCACGAACTTCGTGAAGACCATGGCGCGCCTGGAAGCCTCGAATCCGGAACTGTCCGTTGTGGACGACCAGGTCGGCGGTCCCACGTGGACGGCGGACCTGGCGGCGGGCCTGCTGGAGCTGGCCTCCCGCGCGGCGACCGGCGACGGCCCGGAGCAGCGGATCCTGCACTGCACGAACGCGGGTTCGGTGAGCTGGTGCGGCTTCGCGCGCGCGGTCTTCACCCACCTGGGCGCGGATCCGGCGCGGGTCAAGCCGTGCACGACGGAGGAGTTCCCGCGCCCCGCCCCGCGGCCGGCTTATTCGGTGCTGTCACCGGCTTCGTGGAAGGAAGCCTGGCTGACGCCGCTGCGTCCGTGGGAAGAAGCCCTGGACGCCTACTTCGCGGCCGAGTGACGCGGTCAGTGGCGGCCTGAGGCGAGGCGGTACGCGCCCACCGTCAGTTCCGCGCACGTGTGCCACGTGAAATTCGCCGCGTGGGCGCGCCGCGCCGAGGACGTCGCTACCGCGTGCGGGTCGGTCACCGCGGTGCGCAGGGCTTCCGCCAGGCCGTCCACGTCGCCGTACGGGACCAGGCTCGCGCAGTCGCCCGTGACCTCGCGCAGGGCCGGGATGTCCGTGCACACCACCGGGACGTCCGACGCCATCGCCTCCAGCACCGGCAGGCCGAAACCCTCGTCGCGCGAGGGCAACACCAGCGCCGACGCGCCCGCGACCACCGTGCGCAGGTCCACATCGGACAGATAGCCGGTCTGGCGCGTCCGGGACGTCCGGGGGAACGGGCCCGGGCCGGCGAACACCAGGTCCGGCAGGTCCGGGGCGGCGTCGTGCGCGCGAATCAGCCAGTCGAGACCCTTGCGGGGACCCGCGGCCCCGGCGAAGAGCAGGTAGCGCGAAGGCAGGTCCAGGCGCGCGCGGCGCTCGTCGTCCGGCGGACGCGCGGTGAACCACGCCGGGTTGACGCCCAGCGGGGTCACGACGATCTTCGCCCGGTCGACGTCCAGCCGGGTCGCCACCGAGTCGGCCACCGCGGCGGTCGGGGTGCAGATCACGTCCGCCCGGCGGGCGCCGCGGCGGACCAGTTCCGGCAGGTCGCGGTCGCTCGGGGCGAGCTCCGCGGGATTGTCCAAAAAGGCCAGATCGTGGATCGTGACGACACCGGCCGCGCGGAACCGGCCCGGCAGCACGAAGTTCGTGCCGTGCACGACGTCGGTCGAGCCGGCGAACAGCTCCACCGGCGGGAAGTCCGAACGCAGCCACGTCATCCGCAGCAGCCGCGCCGCCACCGGCATCCCGCGGGCCCGCACACCGTGCGGCAGCACGTGCCGCAGCCTCCGCCAGCCGCGCAGCGTGAACGCCACCGCGCGGGTGTCCACCTCGGGGTTCGACGCCAGTTCCTCGCTCAGCGCGGCGGTGTACCGGCCGATTCCGGTGCGGGCGCCGAGCAACGGCGTGCCGTCGAGGAGGACGCGAAGCGGTTTAGCCACGGCGCAACCGCTGCTTCGCGACCTTGACGACCCGGCCACCGACGCGCCGCGCCAGCTCGGACGGCCCGCCGTCGGCCAGGTATTCGCGGATCAGGTCGGTGTCCCGGCGCAGCATCGCCCGGCCGCGCACCGGGGGCGTGGTCACCAGGTCCGCCGAACCCGGCAGGCGGTCGGCCGCCGGGCGCGGGTCGCGGCAGAACTCCACCAGCGGCTTCAGCGCCTCCGGCCAGGCGAACCGCTGCGCGACGACGGCGATCCGCTCGACGCAGCCCGCGGCGAACTCCTCGTCGTACAAGGACTTCTCGAGCGCGTCGGCCAGCGCGCCGGCGTCTTCGGCCGGGACGACGACACCGAGCTTCTCGGTCCGCACCAGGTCGGCGAACGCGTCGCCGTCCGTCGTGACGATCGGCAGCCCGGCCCAGAGGTAGTCGAGCACCCGGGTGCGGAACGCGAACGTCGTCTCGACGTGCTCGTAGTGCGTGGTGACCCCGCAGTTCGCGTCGAGCAGCCAGTTCTGCCGCTCGCCGTAGGGCACCCACTGCTCGTTGAAGTAGACGTGCTTGTCCGTCAGGCCCAGTGCGTCCGCCAGCCGGATCGTCCGGGCGCCGATGTCCATCTCGGCGACCTCGGGGTTCGGGTGCTTCATGCCGAGGAACACCAGGCGGACGTCGCCGCGGCGGCGGCGCAGCTCGTCGATCGCGCGGACCAGCGTCAGCGGGTCGAACCAGCTGTACACCCCGCCGGCCCAGAGCACGACGTGGTCGGTGCCGCCGATGCCCAGCGACGACCGCAGGCCGGGCCCGGTCCGGGTGGGCGGCTGCGGCGACAGTCCGAAGGGGACGACCGCGAGCAGCGACTGCGTGGTCGGGTCGGCGTCGTAGAGCCGCGGCGAGAGCCGGCCGAGCGCGGCCAGGTGGCCGAGCCAGAAGTGCCGCTGCCGCTCGGACGCGCAGAGGAAGAAGTCACCGCGTTCGAGCTGCGCGTCGAGGACCTTCGTGACGCCGGCCAGGTCCGCCGCGCGCTTGTCGTCGGCGACGCCCTTGCCCTGCTCCAGCAGTTCGAGGTGCATCGGGTCGTACAGGTCGGCGACGACGATCTTGCCGCTGTGCTCCTTCTTGAGCGACGGCGCCAGTTCGAGCACGTGTCCCTGCAGGACGACGATGTCGGCCCAGGCGATCGGCGCTTCCAGCTCGTGGCGCTTCCCGGCGCCGACCCGGAACGGCGCGGGCGGCGGCGTGGCCAGCGGGTTCGTCGTGACGAGCTGGACGTCGTGCTCGGCGGACAGCGCCAGCGCGATGTTCCAGGCGCGGATCGCCGGGCCGGCCATCCGCTCGGTGAGCGCGTCGCCGGTGATCACCAGGATCTTGCGGCGCTGCCCGAAAGCCTTTTCTATGCCGAACGCCTCGACGAGGATGTCGTGCGCGGCGAGGTAGCGCGGCAGCGGGTACGCGGGCTCCAACGCCTTGCGCAGCAAGGGAAGCAGGTCGGCGTCGGTACGCACGCGCGCGGCCTGTTCGACCGCGCGGGACTCGGCCAGCGACGGCAGCTGCTCCACGAACTGGTCGATCGCGAGGAGCCCGGCGAGCGTGGTCCGCGGGATCGCGACGTCGCCGGATTCGATCGGGCCTGAAGGGTCACCGCCCTGTTCCAGGTCCAGCTGGGTCGCGTCCAGCTCACCGCGGGCGGTGGCCCGGCGGACGGCCAGCGCGAGCGCCGCGGGCAGCGCGCGGGCGAGCGTCTCGTCGGAGAGGTTCTTGTACAGCGAGGCCAGGGCGTTGCGCTCCAGCAGGAAGGTCTCGCGGCCGGTCTCCGGCGCGTCGACCGCGCCCATCGTGCCGTGGTGGCGGTGGTAGGTCAGCGACTCCGGCACGTACCGGACGCGCCAGCCGCGCAGGTTGAGCCGCCAGCCGAGGTCGACGTCCTCGTAGAACATGAAGAACCGCTCGTCGAAGCCGCCGAGCTCGGCGAACACGCCCGCGCGGACGAACAGCGCCGAGCCGGTGCCGAACAGGACGTCCTTCGCGACCTCGTGCTCGGCGGCCGGGACGTCGGCCAGCGGGCTGCCCGCGTGGCGCTTGTAGCCCATGCCGAACCAGGTCAGGCCGCCGTCGACGAAGTCGGTGCCGGTGCCGTCCCAGTCGAGGACCTTGCTGGCCACCGCGGCGACGCGCGGCTGCGCGCGCAGTTCGGCGACGGCGGCGGACACCCAGCCGGGCGCCGGGCGCGCGTCGTTGTTGAGGAAGGCGACGACCGTGCCCTTGGCGTGGCGGGCGCCGAGGTTGCAGCCGCCGGCGAACCCGGTGTTGCGCCCGGCCTCGATCACCCGCGCGCCGGGGACGGCCTCGCGGATGCGCGCGGCGTCGGCGCTGCCGGGGGTGTTCTCGACGCAGATCAGCTCGAGTGCGGGGTAGTCGTGCTCGGCCAGCGCGCGCAGGCAGGTGATCGTGTCGTCGGCGCCGTGGTAGTTCACCAGGATCACCGAGACGAGCGGTTGCTGTTCCCCCTGCGCCAAAGCCAGCTCCTTCGTCGGATTGGGCCCAGCTTAAAGGCCGGCCCATGCCTCCCAGACCGCGCCTCGGCCCAGCGCTGCGAGGCGGCCGATCCGGCGCCGGGCCAGCAGCGTCGCCGGTAACCGCGCGCCGACCTCGGCCAGGACCCGGCAGCGCAGGCCGAACCGGAAGTTCGCCGCGGCCGGGCGGCCCGGCCGCAGCGGCAGTACCGCTGTCAACACGGCGAAGCGGACCAGCTGGTTCAGCGCGACCTCGCGGGGGGCGCAGCGCAGCAGCGTGAGCAGGCGGTTGCGCTCGTTCCAGCGGTGGAACGGCACCGAACCGGGCTTGCTGCTGACGCCGTGGGCGTGCCGGACCCGGGCGTCCGGCGCCGCGACGACGTCCCACCCGGCCAGCCGCAGCCGCCACGCCGTGTCGGTGTCCTCGTAATAACAGAAGAACTCCGCCGGGACGCCGCCGACGGCGCGCAGGGCCTCGACGCGCAGCAGCGCCGCGCCGCCGCAGAAGCCGAAGACCTCGCCCCCGGGCTCGGTGAGGTCGGCGCCGTGGCCGTCGGCGGTCAGCCGCACCCCGGCGGACTGCACCGGGCCGCCGGGCAGCACGAGCAGCGACGTCGCCGCGGCCGCCAGGGGCGACTTCTCGAGGGTGTCCTCCAGGATTTCCAGCCAGCCGGGCTCGGGTTCGGCGTCGTCGTTGAGCCACGCCATCAACGGCGTCTCGAGCTCCTTCACGGCGACGGCGAGCGCGCCCGCGTAACCGGTGTTGCGGGGGAGCCGGAGGACCCGCGGCTTGCTCGGGTGCGCCGCGAGCAGCGCGGCGGTGCCGTCGTCCGAGGCGTTGTCCACCACGAGCGTCCGATGTGGACGCGTCTGCGCGGCGAGCGCGTCGAGGCAGGCGGCGACGTGCCCGGCACCCCGCCAGGTCACGACTACCACCGTGGTGGCGGGATTCGGCGTCACGTCCCGCACAATAGCCGCGTGCCCGAACTGGTCGTGCTCGCCGAGCAGCTCCTCGCGCCCGTGCCCGGTGGCACCGGGCGCTACACGGCCGAGCTGCTGCCCGCGCTCGCGAAGACCGCCCCGCCGGGCTGGACGGTGTCCAGCGTCGTCGCGCGGCACGCCGACGTCGGCGCGGCCGAGCTCGACGGCGTCGAGGGCCCGCGCGTGCTGCGGCTCCCGCCGCGGGCGCTGATCGGCGTCTGGCAGCTGGGCATTCCCTGGTGGCCGGGCGGCGACGCGGTGCACGCGCCGACGCCGTTCGCGCCGCCGCGCGCCCCGGCCGGGCGGACGCTGAGCGTGACCGTGCACGACACCGTGCCCTGGACCCACCCCGAGACGCTGACCGCGCGTGGTGTCAGCTGGCACCGGTCGATGATCGCGCGGGCCGCGCGCCGCGCGTCCGGGCTGGTCGTGCCGACGCGGGCGGTCGCCGACGAGCTGGCGGTGCTGGTCGACGTCGACGTCCCGGTGCGCGTGATCCCGCACGGCGTGCGCGTGTCCCGGGATTCGGCCGAGGTGGACCTGCCTTCGCGGTACGTGCTGGCGGTGGGCACGATCGAGCCGCGCAAGGGCATCGACCTGCTGATCGACGCCGTCGCCGCGCTGGACGACACGGTGCTGGTGCTCGCCGGGCAGCCGGGCTGGGGCGGTGTCGACCCGGTCGCGCTGGCCGCCGAGCGCGGGCTGCCCGCCGGCCGGCTGCGCGTGCTCGGGAGGGTGCCGGACGCCGAGCTGGCGACCGTGCTGCGGCGGGCGAGCGTGCTGGCCGTGCCGAGCCTCGCCGAGGGCTTCGGCCTGGGGCTGCTGGAGGCGATGGCGGCCGGCGTCCCGGTGGTGCACACGGACGTGCCGGCGCTGGTCGAGGTGGCGGGCGGCGCGGGCGTCACGGTGCCGCGCGGGGACGCCGCCGCGTTGGCGAAAGCGCTGCGTGAAGTGCTCGGGTCACCCGAGCGAGCAGCGGAGCTCACCCGGTCGGGACGCGAGCGGGCCAAGGCGTTCACCTGGCGTCGCGCCGCGGAAGCCGTTTGGGCGATCCACCGGCGAGCACGCGACTGACGGGTTTGCCAGTTCCCCACTATGACGCTGCGTCGCCGCCGTACCCTACGGGGGTGAGCGATGATCCCCGGGTCCTGATCGACGCGACCGCGGTGCCCGCGGACCGCGGCGGGGTCGGCCGCTACGTGGACTCGCTCGTCGCCGCGCTGGACGCGGACGGGGCGCGCATCACCGTCGTCTGCCAGCCGCGGGACCTGCAGCTTTACGATCGGCTGGCGCCGGGGTCACGCATCGTGCCCGCGTCGCCGTCGACGACCACCCGCACCGCCCGGCTGACCTGGGAGCAGGCGACCCTGCCGCGGCTGGTCCGCCGCCTCGGCGCGGACGTCGTCCACTCGCCCCACTACACGATGCCGCTGGCGACGTCGGCCGCTTCGGTCGTCACGCTGCACGACGCGACGTTCTTCACCGACGCCGTCCTGCACTCGTCGGTGAAGGCCCGCTTCTTCCGCGCGTGGACGGCCACGGCCCTGCGGCGCGCGACGGTGTGCGTGGTCCCGTCGGCGGCGACGGCCGCGGAGCTGGCCCGCGTCAGCCCGGTGCGGCACGCGTCGGTGGAGGTCATCCACCACGGCGTCGACACGGAGCGTTTCCACCCGCCGTCCCCGGCGGAGGTCACGGCCGCGCGCGCGGCCGTCGGCCTGGGCCGGACGCCGTACGTGGCGTTCCTGGGGGCGTTGGAGCCGCGCAAGAACGTCCCGGCGTTGATCCGCGGTTTCGCCCGCGCGGTTGCCGGCCGGGCCGATGCCCCGGCGCTGGTCCTCGCCGGCCAGCCGGGCTGGGACACGCAGGTGGAGCGCGCGCTGGACGCGGTCCCGCACCGCCTGCGCGTGATCCGGGCGGGCTACCTGCCGTTCGGCACGCTGGCGGGCTTCCTGGGCGGGTCTTCGCTGGTGGCTTACCCGTCGCTCGGCGAGGGTTTCGGCCTCCCGGTCCTGGAGGCGATGGCGTGCGGAGCGTGCGTGCTGACCACCCGCAGGCTGTCCCTCCCGGAGGTGGGCGGCGACGCGGTGGCGTACTGCGGAGTAGGAGCAGGCGACGTCGCGGCGGCGATCGCGGAGCTGCTGGCCGACCCCGGCCGCAGGTCCGAGCTGGCCACGGCGGCGCAGCAGCGGGCGAAGGAGTTCTCGTGGGCGACAACCGCGGAACGGCACCGGGAGGCGTACGCCAAGGCCTGGTCCCGCCACCTCCGCACCCGCTGACCGCCTTCGGCGGGTTCGCTGCTCTCAGACGGTGAGGACTTCGGTGATCAATCGGCTCGCCCGGCGCCGCCAGTCACCACCCGCGCCGAAGCACCATGCCACCGCGTCGGAGATCCACAGCAACGGACTCCGGGCGCCAGCTGAAAGGTCCGGCGGTCGTGACCGTCGCGGTGATCGCGGGAGTCCAGGACCAGCCGGTGTGCTCGCAGCCCGAGCAGATCCTCCGCCAGGCGTTCGATGCACCGCTGCCGAGCGGCTTCTTCGGTCTTGGGTGCGCACTCGGCGAGGTAAAGCCGAGCGGAGACCGGCGACGCCGCGATCCGGTCGATGAGCATCCGGCGGCGAGGTTCCTTCTCCTTCTTGAAGTGCAGCTCACGCGCGCCGGGTCGACGTCAAGTGGGCGGGCTTCAGGTGACTGCTTGAGGACCCGCTGCGGAACGGCACCGGGAGGCGTACGCCAAGGCCTGGTCCCGCCACCTCCGCACCCGCTGACCTCGTGACTAGAGGGTCGACACCCGTGATCGGAGCGACGACACGGCCGCGGCCACGCGTGTCGACCCTTCAATCACGCGTGTCGACCTTCTGATCACGCGTGTCGGCTCCGGAATCACCGCCGAGGCTTCTTCCAGCTTGCTCCTGGCCCGGGGCACCCGATTCACGCTCGGTGACGCGTGGACAATGGCCGGGTGACTGAGGACTCCCGCTATGGCGATGACGTCGGCGTCGTGACCGTGACCTACTTCTCCGAGGACACCCTCGAGCGGTTCCTCGAGACCCTCGAGAAGGCCACCGAGCGCGAGGTCAAGGTGGTCGTCGCGGACAACGCTTCCGTCGACGGTGCCCTCGACGAGATCACGCGGCCGCGGGCGAACGTGCAGCTGCTCAGCATCGGGGACAACGTCGGCTACGGGACCGCCGCGAACCGCGGGGTCGCCGAGCTCGACGACCGGTACGGCTGGGTCGTCGTCGTCAACCCCGACCTCGAATGGGAGCCCGGTTCGCTCGACGCGCTGCTCGACGCCGCTCAGCGGTGGCCGCGCGGGGGTGCGTTCGGGCCGCTGATCCACGACGTCGACGGCACCGTCTACCCGTCGGCGCGGCTGCTGCCGTCCTTCGGCCGCGGCATCGGGCACGCCGCGTTCGCCAAGGTGTGGCCGGCCAACCCGTGGACCAGGCAGTACCGGCAGGAGACCGGCACGCCGGTCGAGCGCGTCGCGGGCTGGCTGTCCGGCTCGTGCCAGCTGTTCCGCCGGGAGGCGTTCGACTCCGTCAGCGGCTTCGACACGCGCTACTTCATGTACTTCGAGGACGTCGACCTCGGCGACAGGCTGGCGAAGGCGGGCTGGCAGAACGTCTACGTGCCGGCCTCGAGCGTGACGCACGAAGGCGGGCACTCGACGTCGCAGGCGTCGGAGAAGATGCTGAAGGCGCACCACGACAGCGCCTACCGCTACCTCGCCGACCGCCACCAGAGCCTCGCCTGGAAGCCGGTCCTGGCCGCTGTGAAGCTCGGTCTCAAGCTCCGGCTGAAGCTCGAGACCCGCTAGATCCCGTCGAGCCGGCGCGAAAGGTCGGACTTGCCGTTGTTCTGCGTCACCGTCGGCACCAGGCCGGTGTCCTCCGGATCGGGCTCCTTCAGCGGGCTCGTGATCGGCTCGGCCTGGGGCCGGCGGGCCAGCGGCGTCGTCACCGGGGTCTTCGCCGGTGTCTTCATCGGCGTCGTCGGCGACGGCGTGCTCAGCGGCGCGGTCACCTGCTGGCGGCGCCCGCTCGCGACGCCCGAAGCGCCGGAGACCTCCAGCCGCCGGGTCGGCGACTTGCCGGCCAGCGGGTGGTCGTTCTCCTCGATCAGCGACGCCGGTAGCTGCGTGGTCGTGTCCGGGTCCTGGCTTCTGTCGAGGCCGTCGATGGCGGCACGCGGTATCTGCTGCGTGTTCGAGGCGTCCATCGGCGAAATGGCACTGTCCGGTGTCACCACGAACACACCACGCGCCTGGGCTCGTGCGAGCAGGGCGTCCGCCCGATCGCGGGGGTCCATCCCCTCGGCCTCCCGACTGACCCGGGGCCCTCTGGGGAAAGGGCCCGACTGTTTGCTGTCTAGGGTAGGCCCTCTGGGCGACCTCCGTCAGGGTTTCCCGTGGCCAGTCGCTCAGCGGTGCGTGATACAAGAGGAGATTTTCGTGACGTCCGAGGTCGAGGTCGACGCCGTCGTGCTGGTCGGGGGCAGGGGCGCGCGCTTGCGCCCGCTCACCCTTTCGGCGCCGAAGCCGATGCTCCCGACAGCCGGGACACCCTACCTGAGCCACCTGTTCTCGCGCATCAGTGAGGCCGGGATCAAGCACGTTGTGCTGGGCACGAGCTACCGGGCGGAGGTGTTCGAGGAGTACTTCGGCGACGGCAAGGCGCTTGGGCTGGAGTTGGAGTACGTCGTCGAAGATGAGCCACTGGACACCGGGGGCGCTATCCGGAACGTCTACGACAGGCTGCGTGCCGAGCACGTGATCGTCTTCAACGGCGACATCATCTCCGGAGCGGATCTAAGCGCTCAGCTGGGGGTGCACTATGATTCCGGTGCCGATGTCACGCTGCACCTGCAGCGCGTGCCGGACCCGAGCCGGTTCGGATCGGTGCCCACCGACGAAACCGGCCGCGTGCAGGCCTTTCTTGAGAAGACGCCGTACCCGACGACCGACCAGGTCAACGCCGGGTGTTACGTATTCCGCCGCCAGGTGATCGAGTCGATCCCCACCGGGCGCCGGGTTTCAGTAGAGCGTGAGACTTTCCCCGCGCTCCTCGAAAAAGGCGCGCATCTCCACGGTTTTGTCGACGCGTCCTACTGGCTGGACGTCGGCACGCCCGAGGCGTTCGTGCGCGGCTCGGCCGACTTGGTCCGGGGCATCGCGCCGACGTCGGCGCTGCCGGGTCGCGCCGGCGAGTTCCTGGTGCTGGACGGCGCTTCCGTGGCCGAGGACGCCGAGCTGTCCGGTGGTTCGACCATCGGCGTCGCCGCCGTCGTCGGCTCGGGCGCGAAGATCGACGGCTCGGTCCTGTTCGACGGCGCGGCCGTCTCCGAGGGCGCGATCGTCGAGAACTCGGTGCTGGGGCACGGCGCGCGCGTCGGCGCCGGCGCGGTGCTGCGCGGGGTGGTGCTGGGGGACGGCGCGTCCGTCGGCGCCGGGTGCGAGCTGCTCGACGGCGCCCGGATCTGGCCCGACACCGTGCTGCCGGACGGTTCCGTCCGCTTCTCGAGCGACGCGTAGCCGATGTTCTGGCGTCCGGCGTTCGAGGTCGACCTGGGCCGGGTCCTGGGTCCGCTGACGCGCGGGCGCGGGTCGCTCAACATCTTCACCGACGAGCGGGGCATCACCTGGCTGGCGTCGAACACGCCCGACGGTCCCGGCACGCTCGCCCTGCGCAAGCTCACCGACGGCCGGATCGAGGCCGCGGCCTGGGGTGACGGCAAGGATCGGCTGCTCACCGGCGTCCCGGCGCTGCTCGGTGCGAACGACGACGACTCCGGGTTCGTCGCGCACCACGACGTCGTCGCGCGGGCCCGGCGGGAGAACCCCGGCCTGCGGCTGGGTTCGACCGGCGTGGTCTGGGACTGGCTGGTGCTGGCCGTGCTGGAGCAGAAGGTGACCGGCAAGGAGGCGATCCGGTCGTGGGCCGAGCTGTGCCGCCGGTTCGGTGCGCGGGCGCCCGGGCCGGCGCCGGAACGCCTGCGCGTGCCGCCGACACCGGTGGCGCTGCGCTCGTTGCCGGACTGGCACTGGCACGGCGCGGGCGTCGACATCAAGCGCCGGACGACCCTGATCAACGCCGCGCGCGTCGCCCACCAGCTGGAACGCGCGGTCGAGCTGGGCGGGCGCGAGGGCCGGATGCTGCTGCGGCACGTGCCCGGCATCGGCGTCTGGACGGCCGCGGAGATCGCCCAGCGCGCCTGGGGCGACCCGGACGCGGTGAGCTTCGGGGACTACAACATCCCGTCGATGGTGGGCAACGCGCTGCTGGGCGCGAAGCTCGACGACGAGGGGATGGCGGAGCTGCTGGTGCCGTACGCACCGCAACGGCAGCGCGCGGTCCGCTACCTGGAGGCGGCGGGCCACAAGCGCCCCCGCTTCGGCCCCCGCATCGAGCTGCGCGACTACCGCGCCATGTGAGGTTCTAAAGCCGTGAATGTCGCATTGAGAGACTCTAAGTCTCTCAATGCGACATTCACGGACTTGGCTACTGGTGCGGGGGATAGCCGCCTTGCTGGGGCGGATAGCTGGGCTGTTGGCCGGGGTAGCCCTGTTGGGGCGGGTAACTGGGCTGCTGCTGGCCGGGATAGCCCTGCTGGAGTGGGTAACCGGGCTGCTGCGGCGGATAGCCGGGTTGCTGCGGGTAGCCCGGGTAGCCCTGTTGGGGCGGGTAACCCGGGTATTGCTGCGGGTATGGCGGCTGGGTCGGCTTGGCCGCCTTGACCACGAGGACCACGACGGTCACCAGGCCACCGAGCACCACCAGCACGATCAGCAGCATCAGCAGGCTCACGGTCGGCCTTTCCCCTCGTCGAGTGCGGCGCGGACGATCGACAGCGCTTCGGCGTCGGACAGTCCCAGTTTTCGGGTGAGCGCGGCGTACCCGGCGGCCGCTTCCTGGGCCCGGCGGCGCGTCTGGTCACCGGAGGCGCCCACGAAGCTGCCTGCGCGGCCCCGTTTCGATCAGCCCGGCCTCTTCCAGTTCACGGTAGGCCCGCGCGACGGTGTTCGGCGCCACGCCGAGGTCGGCGGCCAGCTGCCGCACCGTGGGCAGCTTCGTGCCGACGGCCAGCGAGCGGTCGTTGATCCGCGCCGCGAGCCCGGAGCGAACCTGCTCGAACGGCGGCACCGAGGACGAGCTGTCGAAGGGGACGATCGTCTTCACCAGCTCTGCGGCCCCGCTCCCGGACCAGGCGGCGGCTGCTGCGGCGGGTGATGACCCGGCGACGACGGCCCGGGTGGCACCGGCACAAAGCCCGGCTGCTGCTGCGGAAATCCCTGCGACGGCGGCGAAGCGAAGCCGCCCGGCTGCTGCGGAAACCCTTGCGACGGCGGCGGAGTGGAGCTGCCCGGCTGCTGCGGGAATCCCTGAGAAGGCGGTTGAGCGAAGCCGGCCTGCTGCGGAAAACCTTGTGAGGGCTGCGGTCCCGGCGCGAAACCCGGCTGCGGAAATCCCTGCGAACCGGGCTGCGGCTGCGGGAACCCTTGCGACGGCGGGGGAGCGAAGTCACCCGGCTGCGGGAACCCCTGCGACGGCGGCGGAGCGAAACCACCCTGCGGCGGGAACCCCTGCTGCGGCGGGAAGTTCGCCCCCGGGAACTGCCCGCCGCCGTTCTTCAGCGCCTCTTCGCGGCGCATCTTCGACACCCGCACCGCCACCACGATCACGAACACGATGACCGCGAGGATCAGCAGGCCGACGACGACGTAGCCGAACGCCCCGCTGCCGCTGCCGCCGCCGGTGTGGATGTGCACCCGCTCGGGGAACTGCGTAGCCATGTGGTCCTCCCTCTCCCGCGCCCAGGCTAGTGCCCGGCACCGACAGGAACGGCCGCTTTCACCAGATCGGCGAGATCTTCCGACCCGGCGGGGAGCGCGTCCACCGGCCACCACCGCAGGTCGTCGGACTCGCTGCTGCGCACCGGCGAAGCGCCCGGCGGGGCGTGCACCGCGTACCGGACGTCGAAATGCCGCGTCGGCAGGCCGAGGGAGCAGGTGATCGGGTGGACGTCCAGGTGCACCGGCGCGTCCCCGATCCGCAGGCCGGCGATGCCGGACTCCTCGGACGCCTCCCGCAACGCGGCCCCGGCCAGCGACACGTCGGACGGCTCGCAGTGCCCGCCCAGCTGCAGCCAGCGGCCGACGCGCGGGTGCAGCGTGAGCAGCACCTGCGTGCCGGTGTGGTCCAGCAGCACCGCCGACGCCGTCAGGTGCCCGGCCTCGCACGAGCGGCGGCAGGAATCCTCACGGGCCGCGAGGAACCCGAGGAACGCCTGCCGCAGGGACTCCTGGGACGCCAGAGCAGGCCGCCACGAACCCAGCGTCGTGACGGCGTCCGCGTGCAGGCTCACAGCTCCAGCAGCCCTTCACCCGGCGTGGCCGAGACCCGCGGCTCCGGCTCGGTGAGCGGGATGCCGATCGCGACCGAGCCCAGCGGCTGCCAGCGCTCGTCCAGGCCGAGGACGTCGCGGACGATGTCGGCGGCGAAGATCGTCGAGCCGATCCAGCACGAGCCGAGGCCTTCGGCCGCCAGCGCGACCAGCAGGCCCTGCACCGCGGCCCCGCCGGCGACGGTGAACATCGTCTTCTCGCAGTCGTTGCGGCGCGCGTCGGGGTAGGTGTGCGCGCCGTCCGGCACGAGGAACGGGATGACGATTTCCGGGGCCCGGTAAAGGATGTCGCCGCGGCTGAGCCGCTTCGCGACCTGCTCCGGGGTGAATTCGTCGCCGTTGAGGTCGGCCTGCCACGATTCGCGCATCGCGTCGAGCAGTTCCTTGCGCTTCGCGCCGTCGCGCAGCCAGACGAACCGCACCGGGTGCGTGTGGTGCGGCGCGGGCGCGGTGAGCGCCGAGCCGACGGCCCGCCGCATCGAGATGGGCGACACGGGAGCGTCGCTGAACTGCCGGACCGACCGCCGCACCGGCACGGCCTCCCGGCGGCCCTGCGCGATCGCTTCGTTGGCGCCCAGCCGGAAGAGGTCCTCTTCGAGGGGACGGATGAGCGTCCGGGCGTTCGAGCCGTCGTCCTCCAGGACGAGCCCGCGGACGACGGCGACCGGCGTCCCGCCCAGCTTGCCCTTGACGAGGTCGGCGGCCGAGGCCAGCTCGTCGGCGATCGCGACCTCGGTGACGGCCAGTTCGTTGCCCTGACCGTCGATCGTCCCCCGGTAGGCGTGCAGCACGCGCAGCCCGGACGCGCCGATCGCGTTGTCGGTCTGCCCGACCCGCCAGGCGCGGCCCATGGTGTCGGTGACGACCACGGCGACCTCGACGCCGAGCCGCTCCCGCAGGCCGTTGCGCAGGGCCAGCGCCGACGCGTCGGGGTCGGCCGGCAGCAGCGCGACCTCGTCACCGGCCACATTGGACGCGTCGATCCCGGACGCCGCCTGGACGATGCCCAGCCGGTTCTGGGTGATGACCGTGCGCGCGATCCGCGCGACGATTCGCACGGCCTCCTGCTTGACGAGGTCGCGGCGCGCGGCGTCCCGGGCCTCGGGGTCGGTCGGCACGCGGACGAGCCTGCCCTCGGCCTTCGAGACGATCTTGCTGGTCACGACCACGACGTCACCCGAGCGCAGCCACGGTGCGGCGGTGACGATCGCGCCGGTCAGGTCGTCACCCGGGCGGAACTCCGGCAGCCCGGTGACGGGCAGGATCTCCAGCTTGGCGGAAGCGTGATCACTCAACGGGGGCTCCAGCGAGTTCGAGCGCCGCGCGGGCCATCGCCGCGGTCGCGTCCACATCGGACATCAGCAGTGGCACGTCGCGGACGGTCACGCCCGGCACGTCGGCCGTCTCGCCCTCGGCGATCAGCCAGCCGTCGAGCACGCCGTCGTCCTTGCGCGAGCCGTAGTGCCGGCCCACCGCCTCGGCCGACGTCTCGACGCCGATCGCGGTCAGGCACGCGTCGGCCATCCCGCGCAGCGCCTTCCCGCCGATGATCGGGGACACCCCGACGACGCCGGCCGACGTCTTGCGCAGCGCGTCCCGGATCCCCGGCACACCGAGCGTGGTGCCGACCGACACCACCGGGTTCGACGGCGCGAACAGCACGGCGTCGGCGCCGGCGATGGCTTCGAGCACCCCGGGCGCGGGCTTGGCCTCGTCGTTGCCGACGGCGACGATCGAGTGCGCCTTCGGCTCGGCGCGGTAGCGCACCCACCACTCCTGGAAGTGGATGGCCTTCTGCTGGCCGTCCTGCTCCGGGTCGTCGATCACGACGTGCGTCTCGACGCGGTCGTCGGACATCGGCAGCAGCCGGACGCCGGGCTGCCAGCGGTCGCACAGGGCCTCGGTCACCGCGGACAGCGGGTAGCCCGCGCGCAGCATCCGGGACCGGATCAGGTGGGTGGCGATGTCCTTGTCGCCGAGCCCGAACCAGTCCGGGTCGGCGCCGTAGGCCGCCAGCTCCTCCTTGACCACCCAGGTCTCGCCCGAGTGCCCCCAGCCGCGTTCCTTGTCGATCCCGCCGCCCAGGGTGTACATGCACGTGTCCAGGTCAGGGCAGATCCGCAGGCCGTGCATCCAGACGTCGTCGCCGGTGTTGACCAGCGCCGTCACCTCGTGCGGCGACTCGCTCGCACCCTCCGGCGCCATGCCCAGCGCCGCCTTCAAACCCAGCAGGAAGCGGGCTCCGCCCACTCCGCCGACCATCACCACGATCTTCACGACGTCGAATCCTCCTCTCCCCCGAAGCGCGTACCGGGTTCGGGCACCCAGTACCGGTATCGGTGGTGCGGGGCGTACCCGAGCCCCGTGTAGAGCGCGAGCGCGCCCGAGTTGGCCTCCGCGACCTGCAACACCGCGCGGCCGGCTCCCTGTTCCACGCCCCACGTGCCGAGGGCGGCCATCAGCGCCGACGCCAGCCCGCGGCGCCGGAAGGCCGGGGCGACCTCGAGCCGCCCGACGTGCAGCCAGCCGTCGACCAGCGCCCCGCGGACGACGCCGGCGGTGGCGCCCTCGAGCGTCGCGACCCCGTAGCCGACCTTCCCGCCGGTCAGCACGAGCCGCGCGGCCTCGGTGTCCTCGCCGGGACCGAGCGTGAGCTCCCACCAGCCGTCCGGCGGCTCGTCGTGCACCGTGACGCCGTCGACGGCGGGCGCGGCGGCCAGCGAGGCGGTGAGCACGACGACCTCGTGCCCACGGCGGTGGCGGGTCGCCTGGACCCAGCCCTCGGCGACGATCGCGCGCTCGTTCGGGCTGTCGCGCAGCACCTGCACCATCGGCTGGATCCCCCGATCGTGGGCGAAGTCACACACCGCCCGCAGCGCCCCGGGGACCGGTCTCCCGGCGTCCCCGACCGCGAGCGCGCTGTTCGCGCGGCCGGTGAAGCCGTCCGCCCAGCGCAGGACCCAGTCGCCCAGCGGCTCCTCGGCCAGCGGCGGCCAAGCCCGGCTGCAGCGGATCTCGAGCATTTCGGCAGCGTTCACGGCTAGATTGTCCCTGAGGCGGCGAACCGATTTCCGAAGGAGGCCGGTGCGATGGGCGTCCAGCGCAAGGACGAACGGCACAAGGAAGAGCTGGTCGACGACATCTCCGAAGGCTTCAACCGCGCTGTCGGGGCGAAGCCGGACGAAGAGGGCGTACCGGCCAAGCCCAAGTTCGTGATCACCGGCGATGCCCGCGCCGTGCCGCCCAAGCGACGCCGCGACCGTTGATCTCCGCCATACCCCGAGTATGGCTAAGGGTTGCCTCACCATCCCGACCGGTGCCCGTGCCGCGTAATGTCGGCGGCGACTGGCTGTTGGCAGAGAAAAGCAGGAGTGCGCAGTGACCTACGTGATCGCCGAGCCCTGCGTCGACGTGCTCGACAAGGCGTGTATCGACGAGTGCCCCGTGGACTGCATCTACGAGGGCGAGCGGATGCTGTACATCCACCCGGACGAGTGCGTCGACTGCGGCGCCTGTGAACCGGTCTGCCCGGTCGAAGCCATCTATTACGAGGACGACGTCCCGGACACCTGGTCGGACTACACCAAGGCCAACGTCGACTTCTTCGACGAGCTGGGCTCGCCCGGCGGGGCGTCGAAGGTCGGCAAGACGGCCCACGACCCGGGCTTCATCAAGGCACTGCCCCCACAGGGCGAATGAGCCGCGTCGCGCTGCCCGACTTCCCCTGGGATTCGCTCGCCGAGGTCAAGGCCACGGCCCAGGCGCATCCCGGCGGGGTGGTCGACCTCTCCATCGGCACGCCCGTCGACCCGGTCCCGGCGGGCATCCGCGACGCGCTGGCGTCGGTCTCGGAGATCCCCGGGTACCCGACGACCCACGGCATCCCGGCCCTGCGCGCGGCCGCCATCGCCGCGCTCGGCCGTCGGCACGGGGTCACCGGCATCGAGCCGGACGCCGTGCTGCCGACGATCGGGTCCAAGGAGGCCGTCGCCTGGCTGCCGCGGCTGCTCGGTTTCGGCGAGGGTGACGTCGTCGTCATCCCGGAGCTGGCCTACCCGACCTACGAGGTCGGGGTGCTGCTCGCGGGCGCGTCGATCCTGCGGTCCGACGGCTTGACGGCCCTGGGCCCGCAGAAGCCGGCGATGATCTGGATCAACTCGCCGTCCAACCCGACGGGCAAGGTGCTGCCCGTCGAGCACCTGCGCAAGGTCGTCGAGTGGGCGCGCGAGCGCGACGTCGTCGTGGTCTCCGACGAGTGCTACCTGGCGCTCGGCTGGGAGACCGACCCGCTGTCGGTGCTGCACCCGGACGTCTCCGGCGGCAGCACCGAAGGCCTGATCGCGGTGCACTCGCTGTCGAAGTCGGCAAACCTGGCCAGCTACCGCGCCGGGTTCCTGACCGGTGACCCGCGCCTGATCGCGCAGCTGCTGGAGATCCGCAAGCACGCGGGCATGATCGTGCCGCGCCCGGTCCAGGAGGCCATGGTCGCCGCCCTGACCGACGACGAGGCGCTCGGGGCCCAGCGCGAGCGGTACGCCCGCCGCCGGCTCGCGCTGCGGAAGGCGCTGGAGGACAACGGGTTCCGCATCGACCACTCCGAAGCCGGCCTGTACCTCTGGTCCACCCGTGACGAGGACGCCCACCAGACCGTGGCGTGGCTCGCCGACCGCGGCATCCTGGTCGCGCCGGGCACGTTCTACGGCCCCACGGGCGGCAAGCACGTCCGCATCGCGCTGACGGCGACGGACGAGCGCATCGACGCGGCCGTGGAGCGGCTGAGCGCCTAGTAGTCGCGGCCGGTGAAACCCCGGTAGACGAATCGGGTGAGCGCCTCGACCGCCTCTTCGTCGGTCGGCGGCGTCCAGTGCGCCGGTTCCGGGTCGAGCAGCCACATCTGCGCGAAGTTGTCGACGAGCTGGTACATCATCACGATCGACAGGTCCGTGCTCGCCGGCAGCCGCATCCCGGCCGCGGTGACCCGGTCGAGGTGCCCGGCGATGTCGGCCGCCTGGGACGCGCCGAAGCCGGCCAGCGTCCGGGCGAAGTCGTCGTTCACCATCGCCGCCTGGTTCAGCGCGCGCATCGTCGCCGCGTGCTTCTTGTAGAACTCCCAGTACTGCGTGACGTGCCAGCGCACGGCCGCCGGGTCGCTGAAGTCCGACAGGTGGTCCTCGCCGGCCGCGTTCTCGTCACCCTCGGCGCCCAGGTCGGCCAGGAGCGCCTCGAGCAGCTCTTCCTTGCTCGCGAAGTGGTTGTAGAACGACCCCGCGGCGCGCCCGGCCTCCGCCGTGATGTCCGTGATCTTGGTGTTCAGGTAGCCCTTCCGCGCGAACACGCGCCGAGCGGCGGCCTTCAGCGCGACCTCGGTCTCGGCGGCCTTCTCCTTGCGGTTCACCCGGCACCTCCCTTGACGCAGGACGCTAGCAGTGTCATTCTGAATCCAGATTCACTGAATTGTTATTCACTGGGAGGACGACATGGACACCACGGTGCTGATCGCGGGGGCGGGCCCGACCGGGCTGACACTGGGCATCGAACTGGCGCGGCGCGACGTCGCCGTCCGGATCATCGACAAGGCCGAGACGTACTTCGTGGGCTCGCGCGGAGACGGCATCCAGCCGCGCACGCTGGAGGTCTTCGAGGACCTCGGGGTGCTCGACTCGGTGCTGGCCGCCGGGGCCGCGCCGGTGCCGATGCAGATCCACCTCGGCGGCGAGGTGGTCGGCGAGCGCATGATGTTCGACCCGGTCGAGCCGACGCCGTCGAAGCCGTACCCGACCGGCTGGTTCCTCGGCCAGTCGCAGACCGAGGGCATCCTGCGTGACCGGCTGGCCGAGTTCGGCGTGCGCGTCGAGCTGGCCACGGCGCTGACGGGCTTCGAGCAGGACGACGACGGCGTCACGGCCACGCTGAGCACGGGGGAGACCGTGCGCGCGGCCTACCTGGTCGGCGCCGACGGCGGTAAGAGCTTCGTGCGGAAGGCGCTGGGGATCGCGTTCGAGGGCACCACCGACGAATCGATCCGGATGCTGCTCGGCGACGTCCAGGCCGAGGGCCTCGACCGCGGCTACGGCCACTGGTTCGCGGCGCCGGAGAACCCGATGAGCGGCATGATGTTCAGCCCGCTGCCGGGCACCCCGCACTTCCAGTTCGGCTCGCCGCTCGGCGACGGTGATGTGGAGGTGGAGACGGCGCTGCCCGCGGTCCAGGCCCGGCTCGACGAGCTGACGGGCGGCACGGTCAAGCTGTCCGACCTGGCGTGGTCGACGGTCTGGCGGCCGAACGTCCGCCTGGCCGCCCGGTTTCGCGAGGGCCGGGTGTTCCTGGCCGGCGACGCGGCGCACGTCCACCCCCCGACCGGCGGCCAGGGCCTCAACACCGGCGTCCAGGACGGCTACAACCTGGGCTGGAAGCTCGCCGACGGCTCGCCGGAGCTGCTCGACAGCTACGAAGAGGAGCGCCGGACGGTCGCGGCCCGGGTCCTGGGAGTCTCGACGGGCCTGCTGCAGAAGTACAAGGACGGCGACGAGGACGCCCACAAGCGCGGCGAGGACACCCAGCAGCTGGACATCACCTACCGCGGCGGCCCGCTCTCCCCGGCCGGCACGGGCGCGCTGCAGCCGGGCGACCGCGCCCCGGACGCCCCACTGACCGACGCCAACGGCAAGCGCGTCCGCCTGTTCGAGCTGTTCCGGGGCCCGCACGCAACGGAACTGGTCTTCGGCGACGGCCCCTCCGAGGGCTATCGCATCCTGCCCGCGGGTAGCACGGCAACGGGCCCGGACCTGGTCGACGAGGGCGGCCACGCGTACGCGGCATACGACGCCGATGGCGGCCGCAAGGTGCTGATCCGCCCGGACAACTACGTCTGGTCGATCTCCTGACGAAAGCGCCCCTTTTCCACCGCTCGTCCGGCCCGGAGACGTCACTTTCCCTAGGAAAGATGCGTACCGGGGCCCTGAAGCCGCATCTTTCCCGGCGAAAGCGGCGGGTCAGGCGTGCAGAGCCTCGGCGGGGGCGGGTGAGGTCCGTTCGGGAGCAGATCGCGACGGGCGGGCGGCAGCCACGCGGCTCGGTCGCGAGTCGCACTGGTCGCCTTTCAGTGAGACGTGACGCGGCTCAGGCGTGCAGGGCCTTGGCAGCGGCGTCGACGGCTTCCCAGGAGGCTCACCACGTCGCCTGGGGGTTGGTTCGGCGGGCCGGTCCGCGCTCGGCGGTGCGACGACCGGTCTTGGCGCGGGGCGTGTGGGGGAGGCCCGTTCTGGGGCGGATCGCGGTAGGGCAGGTGGCGGTCACGCGGCTCGGTCGTGAGTCGCGCTGTAAGGCGTGACGCGGACCAGGAGTGCAGGGCCGTGGTGTCGACGGCTTCGCAGGATGCTTGCCCCGTCTCGGCCCAGCGGGTCGGCTCGCGCTCGGCGGTGCGGCCGACCTCGGTGCCGGGCGGGTGGGAAGTCCGTTCGGGGGCGGATCGCGATAGCGGCGGTCACGCGGCTCGGTCGTGAGTCGCGCTGGTAGGCGTGACCCGGCTCAGGCGTGCAGGGCCTGGGCAGCAGCGTCGACGGCTTCCCAGGAGGCTCGCCACGTTGCTCGCGCCTCGGCCCGGCGGGTCAGCTCGCGCTCGGCGATGCGGCCTGCGACGAAGCCGACCGCGCTGTCGCCCGTGTCCAGGACCGTGCGCATCCGCTCGGCCGCCAGCACCGCGTCCTGGTGGTCGCCCAGCACCGTCTGGAAGTCCTTCGTGGCCTTCAGCAGCTGCTTGATCCGCGCGGCCTGCTTCTTCTTCGCCGACGTCTGGGCCAGCTCGGCGGCGTACCGCAGCTTCTTGCCGTGGATGCGCAGGGCGTGCAGGTCGTCGTCCGGCGGGTCGGCGGGCAGGGCGCGCACGGCCTTGGTGAGCTTGCGGTGCGGCTTGGCCAGCGCGGCGATCAGGTCGCGCTGCGGAACGTCCACAGTGGACGGCGCCGCGCGCGTCAGCAGGCTGACCTCGCGCAGCAGTGTCGAGTACCGGGCGCTGGACAGGGCCCGGGTCAGCCGCCGCTTCGCCGTCGCGCGCTCGGAGACGAACCGGGACACCAGCTGCCGGCCGGCGGGCTGGTCGCGGACCTCGAAATCGGCGATGACCTCGCGCAGGTGCCCGATGAGGACGTCGTGGTCGCGCACCTCGCCGAGTGACTGGCCGAGCCAGCCCAGCTCGGCCCGCACCGGCTCGGCGCCGTCGCCGACCAGCTCACCCGAGAGCTTCAGCACGCTGCGCATCCGCCGCAGGGCGACGCGCATCTGGTGCAGGTCCTCGGGGTCGGCCCCGGAGCGCGTGCCCGGCTCGTGCGCGAGCAGCGCCCGGATCTCCCGGTCGAGCTTGGCCCGCACGTGGTGGCCCGCCGGATCGGCCGGCCCAGCCTCGATCGGCGCGTCCGGCAGCCCGAGCTCGGCCGGGGTCAGGGGCAACGATTCGGTGGTCACCACATGAATGGTAGGTGAACAAACCGAGCTGCGACGGTCTCAGTTGGCGTGCAGCATCGCGTTCAGCTCGACGCCGGAGCCCGCCCGCGCCACGACCTCGACCGCGCCGGTGCCCGAGTTGCGGCGGAAGACCGCGCCCGAGATGCCGTTGAGCTCGCGGGCCTTGACGACCTTGCCCTCCACGACGACCTTGGTGCCCGCCGTGACGTAGAGCCCGGCCTCGACGACCGTGTCGTCACCCAGCGAGATGCCGACGCCGCCGTTCGCGCCGATCAGGCAGCGCTCGCCCAGCGAGATCGTCTCCTTGCCGCCGCCCGAGAGCGTCCCCATGATCGACGCGCCGCCGCCGACGTCGGAGCCGTCGCCGACCACCACGCCGGCCGAGATCCGGCCCTCGACCATGGACGCGCCGAGCGTGCCGGCGTTGAAGTTCACGAAGCCCTCGTGCATCACGGTCGTGCCGCTCGCCAGGTGGGCGCCGAGGCGGACGCGGTCCGCGTCGCCGATCCGGACGCCGGCGGGCATGACGTAGTCGACCATCCGCGGGAACTTGTCGACGCTGTAGACGGTGACCGCGCCGCGCGCCCGCAGCCGCAGCCGGGTCGCCTCGAAGCCCTCGACCGGGCACGGGCCGTGGTTGGTCCACACGACGTTCGCCAGCAGGCCGAACAGGCCGTCGAGGTTCTGGCCGTGCGGGCGGACCAGCCGGTGCGAGAGCAGGTGCAGCCGCAGGTAGACGTCGTGGGTGTCCACGGGCGCGTCGGCCAGCTTGCCGATCGTCGTGCGGACGGCGACGACCTCGACCCCGCGGTCGGTGTCCGGGCCCAGCAGGCCCGCGGCGGCCTCGCCGAGCAGCTCGGTGGCCTCTTCCGCGCTGAGCCGCTCGGTGCCGGCGGTGCCGCCGCCGGTCAGCTTGGGCTGCGGGAACCAGGTGTCGAGGACCGTCCCGTCGGTAGCGACGGTGGCCAGCCCGACGCCGGTGGCGCCGGTCGTTTCGGGGTTCGGGGTCTGCTCGCTCACGGCCCCAACCGTAGTGGAGTGACCTGGGTCAACCCGCCGTGGGCCGGGCGTCGACCTGCTTCTTCAGCCCGCCGAGGGCCGCGGCGATGTCGACGAGCGCCTGCGTGCAGGCCCCGCCCGGGTCCGCGACCGTGGTGCAGCCCGCGCCGCGGAACGCCCCGATGGCCCGTTCGAGCCCGGCCGCCTCGGTGACCAGCTGCGGGTCCTTGTCGCCCGCGCGCTTGCGGGCCGAACCGGGGATGCTGCCGAGTTCGGTGACGTACTTCTCGCAGCCCTTCGGCAGCTGCCGCTGCGGGCTCGCGAAGCACTGGTCGGCGGTCAGCGCGTCGAGCTTCGTCGGGAGCGCGTCCGGCCCGGGTTCGCCGCCCTGCTTGGGCGTCGGTCCGGCCTCGGTGCCGCAGCCGGACAGGAGCAGGACCAGCAACGCGCCGCCCACGGCGACCGGGAACCTAACCACGCACCCACGGTAGCCCTGCCGGTAGCGTGCCGGTCATGAGCCTCGACCTGCACGCCGACCCCGTCGACCTCACCGCCGCCCTGGTGGACGTCTTCAGCGTCTCGGGCAGCGAAGCCGAGCTCGCGACGCTGGTCCAGGAGGCGCTGGAGAAGCAGGCGCCGCACCTCGAGGTCGTCCGCAACGGGGACGCCGTCCTGGCGCGGACCCACCTCGGCCGCGGGTCGCGGGTCGTGCTCGCCGGGCACCTGGACACGGTGCCGGAGAACGGCAACCGGCCGTCACGGCGTGAGGGCACGGGTGACGACGAGATCCTGTACGGCCTCGGCACGGTCGACATGAAGAGCGGCGACGCGGTGTTCCTGCACCTCGCCGCGACCCTGCCGGAGCCGAAGCACGACATCACGTTCGTCTTCTACGACAACGAAGAGGTCGAAGCGGTCAAGAACGGCCTCGGCCGGATCGAGCGCGAGCTGCCGGAGTGGCTGGCCGGTGACCTGGCGATCGTCGGCGAGCCGTCGAACGGCGACATCGAGGCCGGCTGCCAGGGCACCATGCGCGTCGAGCTGCGGTTCGCCGGCAAGCGCGCGCACACCGCGCGGGCCTGGATGGGCGAGAACGCGATCCACGCGCTGGCCGACCCGCTGCGGCGGCTGGCGGAGTACGAGCCGCGGATCGTCGACATCGACGGCCTGACCTACCGCGAGGGCCTGCAGGCGACGTCGGTCAGCGGCGGGGTGGCCGGCAACGTCGTCCCGGATGCGGCGGTGCTGACGGTGAACCACCGCTTCGCCCCGGACCGCGACCCGGCGGCGGCGGAACAGCACCTGCGCGAGGTCTTCGACGGCTACGAACTGTCCGTTGTGGACCTTTCCCCGGGCGCCCTGCCGGGCCTCTCGGCCCCGGCGGCGGCGGAACTGGTGGCCGCGGCGGGCGGCCGGGCGGCGGCGAAGCTGGGCTGGACGGACGTCGCGCGCTTCGCGGCCTTGGGCATGCCGGCGGTCAACTTCGGCCCGGGCAACCCGACCCTGGCGCACACCCAGCAGGAGAACGTCCGCACGGCGGAGATCCGCCAGGTGACGGACGTGCTGCGCAAGTTCCTGGGCTGAGTGTCGGGCGTCACACCGGAAGGCCCTGAACTGCGGTGAAGCCCTAGAGTCGCGCGGGCTTGCAACCTTTCCCGTCCGCGAGCCGTATCCACTGGTGAAGCCGCCTGTTGGGGAGGAACCATGCCGAAAACCGCCGCGAGACGGGCCGCGGTCGGCGCCGTGCTCGCCCTGGCGGTCGTCGGCGCCGTGACCGCCTGTGAAGGCCAGCCCGTCGCCGCGCCCGCGGCCGGGCCCGTGGTCGTGGCCATCGGGGACGCGACGTCCGTGCCGCCGCCGCCCGCTGAACAGCCGGTGCAGGCGCAGCAGCCGCCGACTCAGGCGCAGACCGTCCTGATCACCTTCCCGCAGACCGGCTCGGGGCAGTGGATGTTCACCCCGGGCAGCGACCAGGTGGCCGGCACCCAGGGCCGGCTCATGCGGTACCGGATCGCGCTGGAGACCGACATCGACGGCGTCGGGCCCGCCGAGTTCGCCAAGGACATCCGGACCATCCTCGGCGACCCGCGCGGCTGGACCGGCGGCGGCGAGTGGCGGCTGCAGCAGGTCGGCCCGGACGACAGCGCCGACTTCACGATCTACCTGGCCACCCCGGCGAGCCGCGACAAGCTCTGCGGCGGCACGCCGGACAGCTACACCTCGTGCCGCAACGGCAGCAACGTCGTGCTCAACGTCGCCCGCTGGGCCAACGCCGTCCCGAACTACGGCGCGCCGCTCGCGCTGTACCGCCAGTACATGGTCACGCACGAGACCGGGCACCGGCTGGGCCACGGCCACGAGCTCTGCCCCGGCGCCGGAAAGCCGGCGCCGGTGATGGAGCAGCAGACGCTCGGCCTGCACGGCTGCGTCCCGAACCCGTGGCCGTTCCCGGACGGCCGCTCCTACGCCGGCCCCTCGGGCGAGTACAACGACCCCATCCCCGAAGGCACGTCGTAAGTCCGTGAAGGCCACATTGAGGGACTCTACGTCCCTCGATGTGGCCTTCACGGACCTTGGATCAGCGGCCCTGCAGGGACTTGACGTTGTTGCCGAACGTCCAGGACTTCGAGCCGTCCCAGTTCAGGGACCACGTCATCAAGCCCTTGAGTGACGGGATCGCGCGCCACGCCTGGGAAACCAGGCTCGTCGACATGTAGCCGCCGCCCGCGCCCGGCTGGGCGGGCAGGCCCGGGACCTGCTTGTCGTAAGGCACCTTGATCGTCGTGCCCTGGACGACCAGGCCCTGGTTGAGGCAGTTCGTCTGCGCGGTGAAGCCCTGCACCGTCCCGGCCTGGTACGAGTCGCCGGAGCAGCCGTACATCGAGCCGTTGTAGTACTGCATGTTCAGCCACCACAGCCGGCCGTTGTCCGCGTACTTCTTGACGATCGGCAGGTACGCGCCCCAGATCGAGCCGTACGTGATGCTGCCGCCGGTCACGTAAGCGGTTTCCGGCGCCATCGTCAGCCCGAAGTTCGACGGCATCTTCGCGAGCACGCCGTCGATGATCCGGATCAGGTTCGACTGTGACGCCGAGAGCGTCTTGATGTTCCCGCTGCCGGTGAGGCCGGTCTCGATGTCGATGTCAATGCCGTCGAAGTTGTACGCCTTCAGGATCGGCACGATCGTGGCGACGAACTTGTCCGCCACGGCGGACGACGAGAGGTCGATCCCGGCGGCCGCGCCGCCGATCGACATCAGGAGCGTCGAGCCCGCGGCCTTCGCCGCGCACATCTCGGCGGGCGTGGACACCTTGACCCCGGCGTCCATCCCGTTCTCCCAAAGCACCGTGCCGTCGGAGCGGATCACCGGGAAGGCGGCGTTGATGACGTTGTACCCGTGCTGCGCGATGCGGCTGTCGGTGATGGGCACCCAGCCCAGTCCGGGGTGGACGCCGTTCGCGGCGCCGTCCCAGTTCTCCCAGTAGCCCTGCAGGACCTTGCCGGCGGGCCGGGACTTCACCGCGCACGTGTCGGCCTGCACCGCCCCCTGCGCGGGGGCCGACACGAGCAGCGGGACAGCCAGCGCCGCCGCCAGAAGGGTTCCGAAAAAGCGGGTTCTCCGACCGGACATACCGGCTCCCATCTTCGTTGAAGCGAACGCGGCGTGTTCGTCCACGATAGGGACACCGGGAAAGCGCTGACTACCTACGAACGGGTGGTCTAGACAACCGGGGCGCTCCGGTGCGGAGCGCCCCGGTCGTGGGTCAGACGGTCAGCGTCCAGGAGGACAGGTAACCGGTGTCGGCCGGGCCGACGTCACGCAGCTGCAGCTTCCACGCGCCGTTCGCGGCCTCGGACGAGGCGTTCACGGTGTAGGTGGTGTCGAGGTTCGCCGTCGAGTCGCTGCTGGAGCTCTTCAGCCGGTAGGACGACCCGTCGGGCGCGATCAGGTCGATGACCAGGTCACCGCGGTAGGTGTGGGTGATGTGCACCTCGACCTTGGTGGTGCCGGACGCGTTGCGCGCGCAGCCGCCGACGGTCGCGGTGCTGCTCACCGCGGCACCCGGGTAGTCCGGGATGTTCAGCCGGGTCCCGTTGGTCACCGGCGCGCACGACGACGTGCTGCCGACCCCCAGTGAGAACGCCGCCGTGTGGTCGGCGCTGGCGCCGTCCGCGGTCACGGTGACCGGGAACGTGCCGGTCGGGGTGCTCGACGACGTCGTGATGGTCAGCGTCGAGGAACCGCCCGACTGCACCGTGGCCGGGCTGAACGACGCCGTCGCGCCCGCGGGCAGGCCGGACGCCGACAGCGTGATCGACTGGGCCGAGCCGGACGTCGTCGCGGTGCTCACCGCGACCTGCAGCGACTGTCCGGGTTGGACGGTCCCGGCCGCCGGGTTCACGCTCACCGAGAAGTCGTTGCCCTGGGTCGTGGCGACGGCCAGCTTCCACAGCGCGTACCCGATGGCGTCGGAGTTCTTCTCCAGCGGGGTGTCCGGGATGTTCGCCGTCGTGTCGCAGGCGCGGTGGTAGCAGTTGTCGAACGCCGCACCCGCGGTGCCGCCCCACTTCTGGGCCTGCGCCGAGCTCTTGATGTCGCCGGCGCCGGTGGCCAGGCCGCCGACCGGGATGCCCGCACTCTTGAACGACGCGTGGTCGGACCGGCCGTCACCCTCGCTGTCACCCTCGGTCTGGATGCCGATCGAGGAGAAGTACTCGTCGAAGATCGCCTTGACCGAAGCGACGTCGTCGTAGACGAAGTAGCCCCAGTTCTTGGAGCCGATCATGTCGAAGTTGAGGTAGGTCTTGATCTTCGTGCGCTCGGCGCTGGGCAGGTTGTTGACGTAGTACTTCGAGCCGACCAGGCCGGACTCCTCGTCGGCCCACCAGGCGAAGCGGACGCGCTTGGCCATCGCCGGGTTGGTGCGGGCCAGCGTCAGCGCGGTCTCGAGGATCGACGCGCTGCCGGAGCCGTTGTCGTTGATGCCGGGCCCGGCGCTGACGCTGTCGAGGTGCGCGCCGAGCATGATGACCTGGCTCGCGTCACCCTGCGGCCACTCCGCGATCAGGTTCTGCGACTGCCCGAGGCAGCTGGTGCAGGTCTGCCGGGTCGTGGTGAAGCCCGCGTTCTTCAGCAGGTTCTCCACATAGGACACCGACGCCGCGTAACCGCCGCCGCGCGCCGAGCGCGTGCCGCCGTTGTTGTTGGCGATGGTCTGCAGCTGGTTGAGGTGGGTCTTGATGTTGGCCAGCGAGATGTCCGGCGCGGCGAGCGTCGTGACCGGCGCAGCTGTGGCCGCAGGCGCTGTCACGACCCCTAACACGGCGGCCAGGGCGGTGACCCCGGCGCCGAGCTTCGTCTTCCACTTCATGGCGGTGAATTCCTTCTGTGGGGGTTGGGAGAACGCCCCAGGGCGGCACTTTCACGAGAAAGTGCCGCCCTGGGGAGGGATCAGACGGTCAACGTCCAGGAGGACAGGTAACCGGTGTCGGCCGGGCCGACGTCGCGGATCTGGAGCTTCCACGCACCGTTCCCGGCCTCCGAAGAGGCGTTGACGGTGTAGGTCGTGTTGATGTTCGGCGTCGAAGAGGAGCTGGAGTTCTTCAGCCGGTAGGACGAGCCGTCCGGCGCGATGAGGTCGAGCACCAGGTCACCGCTGTAGGTGTGGGTGATGTGCACCTCGACCTTGGTGGTCGACGACGCGTTGCGCGCGCAGCCGGCCACGGTGTTGGTGCTGCTGACCGCGGCACCCGGGTAGTCCGGGATGTTCAGCCGGGTCCCGTTGGTCACCGGCGCGCACGACCCGGTGGTCCCGACGGTGAGCGAGAACGACGCCGTGTGGTCGGTGCTGGCCCCGTCCGCGGTGATGGTGACCGGGAAGGTGCCGGTCGGGGTCGACGACGTCGTCGCGATGGTCAGCGTCGACGAGCCGCCCGACTGGACGGTGGCCGGGCTGAACGTCGCCGTCGCGCCGGCCGGGAGGCCCGAAGCGGACAGCGTGATCGACTGCGCCGAGCCGGAGGTGAGCGCGGTGCTGACGGTCGTGGTGGCCGAGCCGCCCGGCTGCACGGAACCCGAAGCCGGGTTCAGCGCGACGGAGAAGTCCGGCCCACCGCCGGTGCACGAGGCCGGCTCACCGGACGCGGCGGTCACCGAAACGGCGTCCCAGGCGGCCTTGGTGGCGTTGAACTCGGTGCAGCTGCCCGGGTACAGCGCGATCGCGGCTTCGAGGGTCGCCTTGCGGGCGGCCTTGTGGTTCCACGACGAGGTCTTCTTCAGCAGGCCGTTGTAGAAGATCTTGCCGGCCTTCTGGATGCCGATGCCGGTGACCGACGAGCTGTTGCAGGTCGGGCTGTTCGGCTTGCCGCCACCGGGCGCGGAACCCTCGGCGAGCAGGTAGAACCAGTGGTTCTGCGGGCCGGCCGCCGCGTGCACCTCGGTGCTCGGGATCGACGACGAGTAGCAGTTCGGGTCGCCGACCAGCGACGGCTGGTACATGTAGCGGATCGGGCCCTGGCCGACCAGGTTGACACCCTCGCCGACCTGGTAGTCCGGGACGTCCTTCGGGTTGTTGGCGTACGCCTCGGTCAGCGCGCCGAAGATGTCACCGGTCGACTCGTTCATCCCGCCGTTCTCGTTGCCGGAACCGGCACCGCCCGGGGTGAACTGGAAGACGCCGTGACCGAACTCGTGGCCGACGACGTCCATCGAGGTGGCCTGGCGCTGGTTGTCCTGCGAGTGCCCGAAGTGCGTCGAGGAGCCGTTCCAGTAGGCGTTGACGTCGGCGAGCCCGACGGACGCCGGGTAGCCGGTGCCGCTGCCGTTGATGCCGTTGCGGCCCAGCCACTCCGACAGCATCTTCCACTCGGTCTGGACGCTGTAGAGCACGTCGACGCAGCCGGTCTCGAGGTCGGTGCCGGTGCCGTTGCCCCACGCGTTGTCGGGGCCGCTGTAGACGGAACCGCCCTCGCGGCCGCAGCTGATGCCGGTGCGGCCCGGGTCGCGCATCGTGTAGGTGCTGCCGGACTGCGTGGTGTCGATCGAGACGTTGCCGACGTAGTAGCTGTTGCCCGTGCCGGCGACGTTCACCGTGCTGGGCTGCGCCTGGCCTTTGACGCCCGAAGCGAACGTCTTGACGTCGTCCCGCTTGTCGAGGATCGCGCCGGTGGCGGCGTCGACGAAGACGTGCAGGTTGCTCGGCGCGGACGCGGTGCGCCCGGCGACGACGACCTCGTAGGCCAGCTTCGGCGTCGCCCCGGCCAGCACGACCTTCTCCGGCGTGCTCACACTGTCCACAGTGGGCAGTTGGGCGCGCGCGGTGGTGGCGGCCTTGGCGGCGTCGAGCGCGGCCTGCGTCCCGACGGCGATCGGCGCGGTCTCGGCGGCGCTGGTGCCGCGGACCCGGCCGGCCCCGTCGGCGACGACCACCGCGTCCCCGCCCACGACCCGCAGGCCCTGGTAGGTCCGCTGGTAGGCGCCGTAGAAGAGGCCACCGCCCCCGGCGGTCAGGCCGACCCGCTGGAACGCCTCGGCCGGCCCGCGCTTGAGGGCGTCGAGCCCGCTGGCGGCGGCCTGGTCGGCGGCGCGGGCGGCGGCCGCTTCGGGAGCGGCGGGTTGTGCTGGCTGCGCCGCGTTCGCCGGGGTCACCGGCAGGGCGAGCGTCATGGCGAGCCCGGCGGCGGCCGCCAAGCCCGTTCTGAACCCACGATGGGTCATCGAGGTCTTCCTTCCACGAAGGCAGGACGATGGGGTGCGGTGCGGGGAAAGGGAACGTGTCCGGGGTGCTAACTGCAGGTATGCGTCCGGACGCATCCGAGTAAAGGATCAGCGCATCGGGGCGTCAATGCGCCGAACGGACCAACGGCGCGTTCCGGATTTGGCGGTCAATTCGTACAAACCCCGCCCGTGCTGGGGATTCATCGGGCGTTCCGCACCGGAACGACTTTCGTAGGGATTGTCCCCGACACCATCCGAACGCCGGACGGTCTCGATCACCGAGAATCGTTAGTACTGCTCAGGAATCGTGCTCACTCGGCTTCCGCGCCGAGGGCGATCAGGCCGTTGCGCAGCACGTCCGCTGCCTCTTCCTGGCGTCCGGTCTCGCCGAGGAGTTCGCTCAGCGGACGCAGCGCGCGCACCAGCACCCCGCGCGCGCCGAGCCCGGTGGCCAGCTCGACCGCGGCTCGCAGGTCCTCGGCCGCGCGTCGTGCGTCGCCGCGGGCGCGGGCCAGGGAACCCAGCTGCAACCGCAGCTCCGCGGCCAGCGCCGTGCCGGCCACGACGGCCGGGCGGATCTGGTCGAGCAGGGCGGCCGCCGTCTCCAGCCGGCCCGCCGCCAGGTACTCCCCGGCCAGCTCGACCGTGATCGCCGGGACGTCGTCCGGCCACGCCGTCTCGCGCGCCGCGCCGAGGTCGGCCAGCGCGCCCTCGACGTCACCCCGGCGGCCGCGGACGCGCGCCCTGGCCAGCAGGCAGTGCGCCATCGCCGGGTGCAGCGCCCGCTCCTGCATCAGGTCGTAGGCCGCGGCGACGGACGCGGCCGCGTCGGCGAACCGGTCGGCCGCCAGGTGGCTGCGGCACACCTCGACGTGGCTGCGGGTCAGCTCGGCCAGCACCGACGGCCCGCCGCGGGTGAGCCGCAGCGCCGCGTCGGCGTACTCGGCGGCCCGTTCCAGGTCGCCCTGACGCAGGTGCCGCTCGGCCAGGCACGCCCGCAGCGTCAGCAGCATCGACGGCTGCGGATAACCGTCGCGCAGCAGTTCCGCGTGACAGGTTTCCAGCAGGTGCAAGGAATACTGCGCCTCGCCCCAGCCGCTGAGCACGGCCGCGCGCAGCGGCACCACCATCGCCCGCATCGGCGGCGGTTCGCCCGCCAAAGCGGTTTCGGCCTCCGCGACGTACCTCGTGCGCGTCTCGCCGGTCGAGTAGCCGGCCAGCCACAACAGCGCGATGCCCGCCTGCCGGGGCCGTTCGAGGCGTTCGGCGCGACGCCGTATCCGCTGCATCCGCGGGGTCGCGCGCCGGGCGTCGCCGAGCAGGAACCGTTCCGCCGTCTCGATCAGCTCGATGTCGAGCTCGATCAGCTCGCGGGGTGAGCTGCCGCCGAGGAGCTCGTCGGGCTCGATCCCGAGCTGCTGCGCGAAGAACCGCAGCGCGTCACCCGACGGTGTCCGCGCGCCCGTCTCGACCGACGAGACGTACGCCGCGGAGTACTGCGGTCCGGCGAGTTCGCGCTGGGTGAGGCCGCGCTCCGTGCGCAGTTCACGCAGGCGCTCGCCGACGGTCTCGCCGCTCACGCTCACGCAGTCTGCCTTTCCACTGATACAGGGTACGACCGGAAGCCGCGCGGTGGCGGGGGAGTCACCCGCCACCGCGCGACGGGTATCAGCAGGCGCCGGCGTCGGCCCAGACCGCCCACGAGCCGGGCGCGCCCGGCTCGGCACCGGTCGAGTACCACGTGGACGTCCACTTGTGACTGTTGTGGCTCACGACGTCGTTGGGCACGTACGCCTTCGCGGAGTCCCACTCGGCGAGGCCGCCGCAGCCGGACGGCGGGGTGCCGGTGCCGACCGTGAGGGAGAACTGCGCGGTGTGGTCGGCGTCGGTGCCGTCACCGGTGACCGTCACCTGGCTGGTGCCGTTCGGCGTGGTCGCCGCCGTGGTGATGGTCAGCGTCGCGGTCCCGCCGGACTGGACGCTCGCCGGGCTGAACGTCGCCTTGGCGCCGTCCGGGAGCCCGGTGGCGAGCAGCTGCACGGTCTGCGCGCTGCCCGCGGTGACCCGGGTGGTCACCGTGGTCGTCGCGGACTGTCCGGGTTGGACGGACGCGGACGTCGGGGAGAGCGTCAGCGAGTAGTCGTTGCCGGCCGGCGGGGTGCCGTTGCAGGTCGGCTCTCCGCTGGCGGCCGTGACACTCACGGCGTCCCAGGCGGCCTTGGTGGCGTTGAACTCGGTGCAGCTGCCCGGGTAGAGCGCGATCACGGCTTCGAGCGTGGCCTTGCGGGCGGCCTTGTGGTTCCAGGAGGACGTCTTCTTCAACAGCGCGTTGTAGAAGATCTTGCCGGCCTTCTGGATGCCGATGCCGGTGACGGTGGAGCCGTTGCACGTCGGGCTGGCCGGGGATGCGTTGCTGCCCTGGGACAGCAGGTAGAACCAGTGGTTCTGCGGGCCCGCGGCGGCGTGCACCTCGGTGCTGGGGATCGACGACGAGTAGCAGTTCGGGTCGCCGACCAGCGACGGGTTGTACATGTAGCGGATCGGGCCCTGACCGACGAGGTTCACGCCCTCGCCGACGGTGAAGTCCGGCGTGTCCTTCGGGTTGTTGGCGTAGGCCTCGGTGAGCGCGCCGAAGATGTCACCGGTGGACTCGTTCATGCCGCCGTTCTCGTTGCCCGAGCCCGCGCCGCCCGGCGTGGTCTGGAAGATCGCGTGGCCGAACTCGTGGCCCACGACGTCCATCGGCGTGGCCTGGCGCTGGTTGTCCTGGGAGTGGCCGAAGTGTGTCGAGGAGCCGTCCCAGTAGGCGTTGACGTCGTTGAGGCCGACGCTCGCGCGGAAGCCGCCGCCGGCGCCGTCGATGCCGTTGCGGCCGAGCCAGTCGCCCAGCATCTTCCACTCGGACTGGACGCTGTAGAGCGTGTCGACGCAGCCGGTTTCGAGGTCGGTGCCGGAGCCGTTGCCCCAGGTGTTCGTGCTCTTCGTGAAGATGGCGCCGCCCTCGCGGCCGCAGGCGATGCCGCGGCGGCCCGGGTCGGTCATCGAGTAGGAGCTGCCGGAGCCGCTGGTGTCGATGGAGACCTGGCCGGCGTAGTAGGAGTTGCCGGTGCCCGCGACGGCGGCGGTGGTTGTTTTTGCGCTCTTGCCCGGCTCGGCGAGGGTGCGGACGTCGTCGCGGGTGTCGAGGACGGCGCCGGTGGCGGCGTCGACGAAGACGTGCAGGTTGGTGGGGGTCGTGTTGTTGTGCCCGCTGACGACGACCTCGTACGCCAGCTTCGGCGCGTCCCCGGCGAGGACGACCAGCTTCGGGGTGGTCGTCCTGTCCACCGTGGACACCTTGGTCCTGGCGATGCCGGCGGCCTTGTCACTGCTCAGCGCGGCTTGCGTCCGGACGGTGATCGGTGCGGTCCGGGCGGCGTCGGTGCCGCGGACGCGCCCGGCCCCGTCGGCGACGACGACCGCGTCACCCCCGACGACCGGCAGGCCGTGGTAAGTGCGCTGGTAGGAGGCGTAGAAGAGGCCGCCACCACCGGGGGTGACGCCGGTGCGGACGAACGCTTCGGCGGGCCCCTTGGCGAGCTGGTCGACGCCGTTGAGCGCGGCCTGGTCGGCGGCGACGGCGGCGAGCGCCTCGGGGCTCTGGACGGTGGCTGGGGCCGCGGCGGCCGGGATCGCCGGCAGCGCGAAGGTCAGGGTCAGGCCGGCGATCGCCGCCAGCCCTCGTGGGGATCTCATGGGGAACCTTTCCGGTGGGACTCGGGGAGACCGTGCGCCCGGCCGGGTCGCGATGTGTCCGCCGGAATAACTGGTGTTATGGCGCCGGACGCATCCGAGTAAAGGTTCCGGCGGCCTGCGGGTCAATGGGCCGAACGGCCCAGCGCCCCACCCCGAAGATCACCCGGTTCCGCGCAAACCCCCAGGCGGCAGCGATGTTGCCAACTGGTCTGAACCAATTCACTAACTTTCGTAGGAACTTGGCCCGCCGGCCCCGAATCCCGGACCGCCACCCCGACTGGTCCACACCACCCGCCGTATCGACCCCCCAATCACGCGTGTCGACGCCCAATCACGCGTGTCGACCCCGCAATCACGCGTGTCGACCTCCAGATCACGCGTGATGCCTCCCCGATCACGGGTGATGCCCCTTCAATCACGCGAGATGCCCGCTCAATCACGCGAGATACCCCTCCGATCACGCGAGTTCCGTCCCTGGGCACGCGAGTTGCGGCTCCGATCACGCGGGATACGTGCCTGATCACGCCAAGCCGGTCGACCGGCCCCGGGGGAGGGGCGTGACCGGAGTCGTAACTCGCGTGATCGAGCGCGGGACTCGCGTGACGGGAGCCGCAACTCGCGTGATCAGAGGCGGAAGTCGCGTGCTCGAGCGGCATCTCGCGTGATCGGGGAGGCATCGCGTGTGATCAGGCGGGCATCTCGCGTGATTGGGGAGGCATCTCGCGTGATTGAAGGGGCATCACGCGTGATTGGAGGGTCGACACGGCTGCCGGGGGATCAGGGGTCGGTGACTTCGGCGGAGTCCAGACCACGGCGGTAGGCCGCGATGGCTTCGTCGAGATGACCACGTTGTCGTAGGACGTCTCCGAGCCGGAGGGACGTCGAAACCGCCGCGCCGTGCAGCGACGCTCGGGTCTGGATTTCCAGGGCCTCGCGGAGGAGGCGTGTGGCGGAAACGGGGTCGTTTTGGGCCTGGGCGATCTGGCCCAGCAGGCCCGTCGCCTCGCCGAGGGTTTCGACGTCCTGCGTGAGCAGCGGGAGCACCGAGTTGACCAGCGAAGCCGCTTCCGAAGCGGCGCCCTGGCGCAGGCGGACCTCGGCCAGCTCGATCGTCGCGCCCGCGACGCCCTCCTCCGAGCCGATCGCCGCGAGCTGGTCGCGGGCCTCCGTCAGCTCCGCGCGCGCCTCTGCCAGCCGGCCCAGGCGGCGCAGCAGGTAGCCGCGGGCCCAGCGGCAGCGGGCCGCGTCGCGGTCGAAACCGACCGACGCGAACAGCCGCGACGCCTCGATCAGGTCCTGCTCCGCCCGCTCGCTCTCGCCGATCGCCTGCCACACCTGGGACGCCTGCCGGTGGAACCGCGCCACGAAGTCCGGCCGCGTGGCCGACCGGATCAGCCGCCGCCCGGCGAGCGCCGCCCGCTGGGCCCGGTGCAGGCCGCCCATCTCCATCAGCGGGTGGATCAACGCGCTGAGCAGGCACAACTCGGCGTCCGGGTCGCCTTCCAGGACACCGAGCGCCTCTTCGACGCGGGCCAGCGCCGCCCCCGCGTCGCCCTTCAGGTACCGGCAGCCCGACCAGCGGTGCACGATCATCGCCCGCAGCCACGGCGCCGCCGCGTCCGCCAGCTCCTCGGCGTGCTCCAGCGCCGCCTGCGCGCCCTCGACGTCGAAGAGCTGCCACTTCACCTCGGCCTGGCAGAACCGTGCGTAGCACTCGACGTCGTCGAGGTGGTACCCCTCGGCCTGCTTTGCCACGGACGCGAACCGCTCCGACGCGGCGGCGACCCGGCCCTGCTCCAGGTCGCGGTAGCCCTCGTCCAGCGCGTCACGCAGCTGCGCGGCGACGCCCGGGGGACGTCCGAACCGCAGCTCGTCGACGGTCAGGCCGAGCCGGTCGGCCAGGTAGGCCAGCATCTCCTCCGACGGCGGCCGGCTGCCGGTCTCGACCTTCGCCAGGAAGCCCCGGTCGTACCCGGGCTCGGCCAGCTCGCGCTGCGTCCAGCCGCGATCGGCGCGCAGCCGCCGGATCCGCGTGCCGAGCGGTTCGGCGGGGGCGCTGGTCATCGTCCCACGGTAGGTCATCGCCACCGCGAACGCGGAAACGGACATATTGACGCTCGGCGCCGCGTCGGGCTAGCGTCTAGATAGGAAACTTTCCTAACAAAGCGGAGGTCGGACATGCGCCTGCTGCCCCTGGTGACGGCGGTCGCCCTCGCCGCTCCTCTCGCCGCCACTCCGGCCGAGGCCGCGACCCCGGCGGAAGTGCGCGTCGACCAGGTCGGGTACGCCCTCGGCGAGGCGAAGCACGCGTACCTGCTCGGCGGCACGCAGGGAACGTTCGAAGTCGTCGACGACCACGGCCGCACGGTCCGCCAGGGTCGCACCGGCGCCAGCCTCGGTGCGTGGAACGCGAAGTACACCAAGGTGTTCGACCTCGATCTGTCCACTGTGGATCGGCCGGGCACGTACCGGGTCAAGGCCGCGGGCGCGACGTCACCGCCGTTCCGGATCGACACCGCGCGCCGCCTGTTCCGCCCGCTCGTCAGCGCCACCACCGCTTTCTTCCAGGCCCAGCGCGACGGCCACGACGTCGTCCCCGGACGTCTCGACCGCAAGCCCTCGCACCTGGCCGACCACCGCGGCACCGTCCACGCCGAGCCGAAGTTCGCCGGCGAGGGTGGCGACGAAATCGTCGAACCGCTGAAGCCGCTCGGCGGCCAGGTCGACGTCGAGGGCGGCTGGGTCGACGCAGGCGACTTCGTGAAGTTCACCTCCAACACGGCGTACTCCCTGGCCGAGCTGGGTGTCGTGCTCCGCGACGACCCCGACCCGGTGCTGGCGAAGGAAGTCCGCTTCGGCCTCGACTGGCTCGACAAGATGTGGGACGGCCGGACCAGGACCCTCTACGCCCAGGTCGGCATCGGCACCGGCAGCGAGGAGTTCGGCTTCCTCGGCGACCACGACGTCTGGCGCAACCCGCAGGACGACGACGCCCTCGACGTCGGGCCCGGCGACCCCGCCTACTTCGTCAAGTACCGCCCGGTGTTCCCCGCCGCGCCCGCCGGCGCCCCGCTCAGCCCCAACCTCGCCGGCCGCGTCGCCGCCGCGTTCGCCCTCGGCGCGCAGGTCCAGGCCCACCGCGACCCGCGCCTGGCCCGCCACTACCTGAGCGAGGCCGCGGCGGTGTTCGCGCAGGCCAAGACGTCGGACGTCGGTGAGCTGGTGACGGCGTTCCC
The DNA here is from genome assembly GCF_034929455.1 of Amycolatopsis heterodermiae. Lineage (NCBI taxonomy): Bacteria > Bacillati > Actinomycetota > Actinomycetes > Pseudonocardiales > Pseudonocardiaceae > Amycolatopsis > Amycolatopsis heterodermiae. The sequence goes on along the minus strand of NZ_JAYFSI010000013.1, from coordinate 196,772 downwards.
GCACGCCTACTACCCCGAGTCGTCCTGGGAAGACGACCTCGAACTCGGCGCGACGCAGCTCGCGCTCGCGGCCCGCAAGCTGAACGACCCGCGCGCGAACGGCTGGGCCCGCGACGCCGCGAAGTGGGCGAAGACCTACATCGCCAGTGACGACAAGAGCACGCTGAACCTCTACGACACCAGCGCGCTCGCCCACGCCGACCTCGCCGGGCTGCTGCGCGCCGGTGTCCCCGGCGCCGCGCTCGGCGTCCGGGAACTGGCCGCGGACCTGCGCCGCCAGCTCGACGCCGGGGTGGAAAGCGCGAAGAAGAGTCCATTCGGGACGGCCGTCGACGTCACCGACTTCGATGCCGCCAGCAAGAGCTTCGGCTTCGCCGCGACCGCCCGGCTCTACCAGCGCGTCACCGGCGACACCCGTTACGCCGCGTTCGGCGCGCGGCAACGGGACTTCACCCTCGGGGCCAACGCCTGGGGCGTGTCGCTCGTGGTCGGCGTCGGCAGCACGTTCCCGCAGTGCCCGCACCACCAGGCCGCGAACCTCGCCGGACCTTCGAAAGTGCTCTACGGCGCGGTCGTGAATGGACCCAACGGCGCCGACAACTTCGCCGATCTGCCGTTCCCCGCCGGCGCGAAGGAATGCACCCGTCCGTATGAATCCTTCGACGGACAGGGATCCCGTTACGCCGACGACCTGAGTTCATGGCCCAGTAACGAGCCGGCCATCGACTTCACCTCCACGGCGCTGCTCGCATTCTCGCTGGCGGGCAGGTCGTAGCATGGCTGAGTGAGCGAACAGTCTGAATTCCCCGACGGCCAGTACCCCGAGCGTCCGGTCGAGCGCCAGAAGGGCCCCGTGGTCCTGCGTGGCGACCGTCGTGACCAGGGCAGCACGACCGACCAGCGGCTGCTCGACTCGCGCGGGCCCAGCGACTGGGTGCACACCGACCCGTGGCGGGTGCTGCGGATCCAGGCCGAGTTCGTCGAAGGGTTCGGCGCGCTCGCCGAGGTCCCGCGCGCGGTCACGGTGTTCGGCTCGGCCCGCACCAAGCGCGACCACCCGGAGTACGAGCTCGGCCGCAAGATCGGCGCGGCTCTGGCCAACGCCGGGTTCGCCGTGATGACCGGTGGCGGCCCGGGCGCGATGGAGGCCGTCAACCGCGGCGCGGCCGAGGCCGGCGGCTTCTCCGTCGGGCTCGGCATCGAGCTGCCGTTCGAGCAGGGCCTGAACCCGTGGGTCGATCTCGGCGTCAACTTCCGCTACTTCTTCGCCCGCAAGACGATGTTCATCAAGTATTCCCAGGCCTTCATCTGCCTGCCCGGCGGCTTCGGCACGCTCGACGAGCTGTTCGAGGCGCTGACGCTGGTGCAGACGAAGAAGGTCACGAAGTTCCCGGTGGTGCTGTTCGGCAGCGAGTACTGGGGCGGGCTCTACGACTGGATCGCCAAGACCGTGCAGGCCGAGGGCAAGGTCAGCCCGCACGACCTGGACCTGCTGCACGTCACCGACGACATCGACGACGCCGTCCGCGTGGTGCAGGACTCCTACCAGGCATGGGAGGACACGCACTGATGCGGCGGATCTGTGTCTTCTGCGGCTCGTCGATGGGCTTCTCGCCGCGCTACGCCGAGCAGGCGGCCGAGCTCGGGAAGCTGCTGGCCCAGCGCGGCATCGGGCTGGTCTACGGCGGCGCGAGCGTCGGCACCATGGGCGTCGTCGCCGACGCGGCGCTGGCCGCGGGCGGCGAGGTGATCGGCGTGATCCCGGAGGCGCTCTCGTCCGTCGAGATCTCGCACGCCGGACTGAGCGAACTGCACGTCGTCAAGGACATGCACGAGCGCAAGGCCAAGATGGCGGCCCTGTCGGACGGCTTCCTGGCCCTGCCCGGCGGCGCCGGCACGCTCGAGGAGCTGTTCGAGGTCTGGACGTGGGCCCAGCTCGGCCTGCACGGCAAGCCGATCGGCCTGGTCGACGTCGACGGCTACTACGGCCCGCTGCTGACCTTCGCCGACCACATGGTGACGGAGGGCTTCGTCAAGGCGGACTACCGGCGGCTTCTGCTGACGGACTCCGACCCGGCGGCGCTGCTGGACCGGTTCGAGACGTACGAGCCGCCGGCCCCGCCGAAGTGGGCCGCGGGACCGCCGGGGATGTGACCGCGTCGGTGCTCGCCCGGACGAACGCCGCCACGGCCCGCGACCGCGTCCGGTCGGGCCAGGCGAGCAGCACCGACGTCCGGGGCGCGTCGAGCACCGGCACGCACACGACGTCCGCCCAGGCGTGGCGCTGAACCGACGCCGGGAGCACGGCGACCGCCTGACCCACGGCGATCAGCTGCATCAGCTGCCCGGAGTCCCGCACCTCGGGGCCGCTCGTCTTCTTGTCCGTCCCCGGCCAGCGGGGGAGTGGCTCGCCGTCGAGGTCGGCGAGCACCAGGGCGCTGCGCCCGGCCAGGCGGTGGCCGCGGTGCAGGACCGCCACCTGGTCCTGGGTCAGCAGCACCTCGGTGTCGAACCCGGCGAGGTCGTCGTGCGCCGGGTGCACGAACGCGAGGTCGACGCGCCCGTCGCGCAGCATCGGCGTCTGCTCGCCGATCCCGCAGACGACCACCTCGACCTCGATGGCGTCCGGGTCCTGCCGGTACCGGGGCAGGATCCGTTCGAGCAGGCCGGCGTCACCGTCGGGTTTTGTCGCCACGAGCAGCTTCGGGACGTCTTCGCCCGCCCGCTGCGCCCGGCGCACCGCGGCGGCGACGGCGTCGAGCGCTTTGCGGCTCTCCGCAAGGAAAACCGCGCCGGCGGCGGTCAGGTTCACCCCGCGGCTGGTGCGTTCCAGCAGCACCACGCCCAGCCGCCGTTCGAGCTGCTGGATGGCGCGCGACAACGGCGGTTGCGCCATGCCGAGCCGCTGGGCCGCGCGGCCGAAGTGCCGTTCCTCGGCGACGGCCACGAAGTAGGCGAGCTCCCGCGTTTCCGGTTGCTGCATACCTGCAGGGTATCGGCCGATGCGGCTTCGGTGTTGGCTCGAAGCGGCCGGGCGCTGGTGTGCTGGTGTCATGAACGAAATCACTCTGGTCACCGGCGCGAACAAGGGCATCGGCCGCGAGATCGCGGGCCGGCTCGCCGCGCTCGGCCACACGGTCGTCATCGGCGCCCGCAGCGCTTCGGCCGGTGAGAAGGCGGCAGCGGAGATCGGCGGTTCGTCGGTGGTGCTCGACGTGACCGACCCGGCTTCGGTCGCCTCGGCCGCGTCCACGATCGACGCCCGCCACGGCCGGCTCGACGTCCTGGTCAACAACGCGGCCGTTGCCATGCCCCCGGGTTCCGACCTGGCGAGCCAGCGCCCCAGCACCGCCGACCTCGACGTCCTCCGCGCGATCTTCGAGACGAACCTCTTCGGCGTCGTCACGGTCACGAACGCCCTGCTGCCGCTGCTGCGCCGATCCGCGGCGCCGCGCATCGTCAACGTCTCCAGCGCCGGCGCGTCGCTGGCCCGCAACGCCGACCCGGCCGGCGAGCTGCCGATCTCGGCGGGGTACACGCCGTCGAAGACCGCCTTGACGTCGTTGACGCTCCAGTACGCCAGGGACCTGCGACCGGAGGGGATCCTGGTCAACGCCGTCTGCCCCGGTCACTGCGCGACCGACCTGAACCACCACTCGGGCCCGCGGACGCCGGCCCAGGGCGCCGAGTCGGCGGTCCGGATGGCGACGATCCCGAAGGACGGCCCGACGGGCACCTTCGTCGACGACGAAGGCCCGGTGCCCTGGTAGGGGCTAAACCACAGGGTGGCGTCGCGCGTGGGTCGGCCGACAGCCCGCTCAGCCGAACGGGTTCGCCGAGGGGGAGGTACGACCATGTTCGAGTCGACCACGCGATCGAGCCGGATCGGCCGGTGGGTGCTGGCCGTCGTCACGGTGCCGGTGGCTGCGATGGCCATGACCGTGGCGCCCGCCTCGGCCGCGACCACCGGAATCTCGACCGTCAGTTCTTGGGAAGACTGCCCGGCGGGGTGGTTCTGCGCCTGGGAGAACGCCGACGCTACCGGGCACTGGGCCCGCTTCCAGCAGGGATCGCCGGACCTGACCAAGGCGATCAACGGCTACGTGTTCAACGACAAGTTCCAGTACGCCTACAACAACACAGGCAGCCTGTGGGGTCTCTACGAGAACATCGAGTACGACGACATCCACGGCCGCTACCTGCTCATCAAGAGCGGCTGGCGGGGTCCGCTGGCGCCGAAGTACAACTTCGCCAAGCTCACCAGTTCGCTCAGCTGGCTGGTTCCGTAGGGAGGGCTCGCCGGCTCAGGCGACGCCCTCGCTGGGCCGCTTGTGGTACGTGTCCACGTACTCCTGCCCCGACAGCTCCAGGATCGCGTACATCACCTCGTCGGTGACCGAGCGGCGGATCGCCGGCGCGTAGTCCTGGCCTTCGTAGCGGGAAAAGTCGAGCGGCTTGCCGAACGTGATGCTGATCTTGGCCAGGCGGGGGATGCGCGCGCCCTCGGGCTGGAGGTTTTCGGTGCCGGTCAGCGCGACCGGCACCACCTTCGCGCCCGTCGCCAGGGCCAGCGCTCCGACGCCCGTGTGGCCGCGGTGCAGCCGGCCGTCCAGCGAGCGCGTGCCCTCGGGGTAGATCGCGAAGACGCCGCCCGCGTCGAGGACCTTGCGCGCCGCCTCGAGCGCGGCGAGCCCCGCCTGGGCGTTGCCGCGCTCGACCGGGATGTAGCCCAGCCCGCCGAGGAACCCGGCCATCAGCCGGCCCTTCAGGGTCTTGCCGACGAAGTACTCGGCCTTGCCGAGGAACTTGACCTGCCGCGGCGTCGCGAACGTGATCACGCCGGTGTCGAGCGCGGCCCGGTGGTTGGCCGCCAGGAGCACCGGGCCCGTGGCGGGCACGTTCTCCACGCCGCGCACCTCGGGCCGGTACAGCGCCCGGGCCAGCGGGCCCAGCACGAAGCGGACAAGCAGGGCGATCAAGTGGTCCTCCTCCTCGGATGCGGTGACTCCAGCATGGCACGATCGTTACTCGTGAGTTGGTTCGAGCGGCGTACGTGGCAGGACCCCGGTTGGACACCCGGGGACATCCTGAACGCGAAGGGTGACCGGACGGTTTCCGTCGTGCTACCGGCACTGGACGAAGAGCGGACCGTGGGTGACGTCGTCGCGTCGGTCCGGCCGCTGCTCGGCGGTGTCGTCGACGAGCTGGTCGTGGTGGATTCGGGTTCCACGGACGCGACCGTTCAAACGGCCGAGGCCGCCGGCGCGCGGGTCGTCCGCCGCGAGGACGTGCTGCCCGACCTGCCGCCGGTGCCCGGGAAGGGCGAGGTGCTGTGGCGGTCCCTGGCCGCGACCAGCGGTGACGTCGTCGTGTTCCTCGACTCCGACCTCGTCGACCCGGACCCGGCGTTCGTGCCGTCCCTGCTCGGCCCGCTGCTGACGGCGCCGGGCGTGCACCTGGTCAAGGGCTTCTACCGCCGTCCGCTGCGGCTGGAGAGCAGCGGCGGCGGCCGCGTCACCGAGCTGCTCGCGCGTCCGGTCCTCTCGGCGCTGCGCCCGGCGCTCGGCGGCCTGATCCAGCCCCTCGGCGGTGAGTACGCGGGCACCCGCGAGTTCCTCGAAGCGGTGCCGTTCGCGGCCGGCTACGGCGTCGAGATCGGGCTGCTGCTCGACGCCGAGGCGCGCTACGGCCTCGACGGGCTCGCGCAGGTCAACCTCGGCGTCCGCAAGCACCGCAACCGCTCGCTGCCGCAGCTGGGCGTGATGTCGCGGCAGATCCTCGGCACCGCCCTCGCGCGGTGCGGCGTCCCCGCCGCGGACGCCCCGCTGACGCAGTTCGTGCAGGTCGACGAGGAGTGGCTGCCGGACGTCACGGACGTCCTGGTCGCCGACCGGCCCCCGATGCGGGAAGTGCTCGCCCGTCCTCGAGGGTGACGACCTCGTCGAAGCCCTCGAGGTGCTCAGGACGGTGCGTCACGAGGACGACGCTGCCCTGGACCTTCTCGAGGACGCGCTTCAGGATCGCGTCGCCGTGGGCAGGGTCGAGGCCTTCGACGGGCTCGTCGAGGACCAGGACTTTCGGCGCGGCCAGGACGGCGCGGGCCAGGACCAGCCGTTGCCGCTGCCCGCCGGAGAGCGCGTCGCCGTCCGGCCCGGTGTCACGGTCGAGGTCCAGGTCGAAGCCGGAGGTTGCGCAGGCCGCTTCCAGTTCTTCCTGGGTCGCGTCCGGCTTCGCGAGCAGCAGGTTCTCGCGGACGGTCGTGTGGAAGACGTGCGCGTCGGCGAGCGCGCCGGAGACGGTTTTCGACAGATCGGCGTACTCGGCGAGCGGATGGCCGTCGAGGGTGACACGGCCGGACGTCGGGGTCTCCAGGCCGAGGAGCAGGCGCAGCAACGTGGTCTTCCCGGCGCCGCTGGGGCCGAGAATCCCGACGCGCTTGCCGGGCGCGAGGTCAAGATCGACGTCGCGCAGGGCGGGAGCGCGTCCCGGGTGGCGGAGGCCGGCTTTCTCCAGCCTGAAGTGCGCGTGCTGCGCGGTGCGAGTGCCGGGGGTTTCCGGCGGCGTGGTGAGTACGGCCTTGACACGGGCGGCCGACGCGCGGATCTCGGGCACCCGGCGAGCGGCCGTGATCAGCGGAAGGACGCTTTCGAAGGTCGTCATGGCACCGAGGGTGAGGGCGGCGGTCCAGGGGACGGAGGCGTCGGCGCCGCAGAGCAGGCTCACGGCGATGGTGGTGACGAGCTGCACGAGAATCCCGGCGGCTTTGAGCAGGGCGGTCTTCACAGCCGGTTCCCTAAGCTGCTCGACGACTTCATCCGCGGCGGCTCGTTTCTCGTCGCGCGCGCCCGCCGCGACAAGTTCCCTGTGCCCGGTGACGAGTTCGACGGCGCGTTCGGCGAGTTCCGCCCGTTTCGGGGCGTTTTCGGCGGCTTGGTTTTCGCTGCTCCGGATGGCCAACCACGGCAGCACCACCCCGGCGAGGAACAGCCCCGCGGCCAGCGCTCCGGCGGCAGGCGCAGACGCCGTCGCAACCACCCCGACGGCGGTAAGCCCGACGATCCCGGCAACGGCCGCGGGGAGAAGCCACCGGAGGACAGCGTCCTGCAAAGCGTCCACATCGGACACAAGCCGCGTGACGAGATCCCCACCGGAGTACCGCGCCCCGGGCGCAAGGGCCTGGTAGACGCGGGTACGCAGCGAACCGAGCCACCGCAGGACGACTTCATGCCCGGCAAGCCGTTCGGCGTACCGCAGCCCACCGCGCAGAAGAGCAAGAGTCCGCACGGCAACGATCGCCACGGTGAGAGCCCCAAGCGGCGGCCGCTCAGCGGCGCGGAGAAGCAGCCAGGCGGCGGTGGCCATGAGCGCAAGACCGGCAAGTTCGGCCCCAGCGCCGAGCAGAGCGGCCCGGACGAGCCGACGAGCATCCTTTGTGGACACCACCCACAGCCCCAAGACAGCCCCCGCCCTTCCCGGGGGGCGTCCCCGAACCCAGCCTACCGCCCCCGGCCTGCGAAAACGGGGCGCGCGGCAATCTGTGGACAACTGCAAACCTGTGGATACCGAACTTGACACCCTCACGCCGCCACCCCCGAGCAGACCCGTCCGGAACGCAGCTCCACCACCCGCGAAGCCAGCGCGACCATCGCCGGGCGGTGGGCCACCAGTAGCGCCGTGCGGTTCGGCAGTAGCCGGCGGGTGCCGGACAGCACTGCCTCCTCCGTGCGGGTGTCCAGGCGGGCCGTCGGCTCGTCCAGCAGGACCAGGCCCGCCGATGTCCGGGCCAGCGCCCGGGCCAGGCCCACCCGCTGGCGCTGGCCCGCCGACAATCCCTCGCCCAGTTCGCCCACCCGGGACGCGTAGCCGTCGGGCAAGCCCGCCGCCACTTGGTCCAGAGCCGCCGCCCGGGCCGCGCCGAAGACGTCCGCCGAAGGGAGACCCAGCCCGATGTTCGAAGCCAGCGAGCCCCGGAACAACGTCGGCCGCTGCGGGACCCACGCGATGTCCGCCAGCCAGTCGGCGGGATCCAGCGCACGGACGTCCACCCCGTCGGCCAGGACCCGGCCCGACGTCGGCGTCACGAAGCCCAGCAGCACCGCCAGCAGCGTGCTCTTCCCGGACCCGCTCGGCCCGACCAGCGCCAGCCGCGAACCGGCGGGCACCGACAAGTCCACATCGGACAGGGCGACGACGTCGCCGAAAGAGACCGACACCCGCTCGAAGACCAGCGAAGGCGCACCCCGGCGCCGGACAGCAGTCCCCGAGCGAACAGAAACCACCGGAACCGCAAGCGCTTCCCGCAACGCCGTCAACCCTTCCGCCGCCGCGTGGAACTTCGCGCCCGCCGCCCGCAGCGGCAGGTACGCCTCCGGGGCCAGCACCAGAATCAGCAGCGCCGTCCGCGCGTCCAAGCCGCCCGACAGGAGCCGGAAACCGATCGGGACCGCCACCAGCGCCACCGACATCGTCGCCACCAGCTCCAGCACCAGCGCCGACAGGAACGCCACCCGCAACGTCTTCATCGTCGCGTCCGCATGCGCGGAAGCCATCGAACGGACCGTCGACACCTGCGCCGACGCCCGCCCGAACACCTTCAGCGTTTCGAGCCCGCGGACGACGTCGAGGAAGTGCCCGCCCAGCTTCTTGAGCAGGTCCCACTGCGTGCGCGCCGCCGTGTGCTTCCCGACGAGGATCGCGAACACCGGGATCAGCGGCAGCGTCGCGGTCACGACCAGCGCCGACACCAGATCCGTCGTGAACAGGCGGACGATCACCGCGACCGGCACCACCACCGACACGACGAGCGTCGGCAGGTAGCCCGTCAGGTAGCTGTCGGCCGCGTCGACCCCGCGGGTCACCTGCGTCGCGACGACACCGGCCCACTCGGACGACGAGCCGAGCAACCGGCGCCGCAGGCCCGCCTTCACCGATGAGGCAAACCGTCCACTGAGGACATCGACAGACAGGGAAAGCATTACCCGGCAGGCGATCGCCAGGATCAAGAAGAAAGATAGACCGCCGCCGGTGAGCAGCGTGGCGAGACCTTCGGCCTGGATCAGGACGGCGAACGCCGAAAGCACGCCGAGCAACGTCAGCAGCACCAGGTACCGCCGGAGTCCGGGCAGAGCAGGCACGACGTCCCCCTAGAAGTGCAGCAGCGAACGCTGGTCGACGGGGGCGCGGTGCGCGCGCCAGGTCAGCCACTGCACCACGAGCAGCAGCACGACGGCGGGCGGCGCGAACCACGTCAGCACCGCGAACGTGCCGGACGACGTCGCCGCCTGATCCGTCGTGAGCGCGTAACCCGAGTCCGCCACGAGGATCGCCGGGAACCGCAGCGTGCCGATCAGCAGCGCGGGACACGCCGAAAGCACCATCGACGCGAGCAGCGCCACCCGGTGACGCTTGAGCGCGAGACCCAGCCACACCGAACCCAGCGCGAGGAAGGCCAGCACGACCACCCCGGCACCCAGAGCCGTCACCCCGTGCAGGGCGAAAAGGCCCCACCCGGTGGCGACGACGAGGAAGCCCACGGCCGGCGGGAGGAACGCGCGCGCCAGCCGCACCGCGCGCCCGGTCAGCGCGGCCGGCGCCCGCACGGCCAGGAACACCGCGCCCTGCAAGCAGAACAGCGCGACGAACCCGAGACCCCACACCACGGCGTACGGGTTGAACAGCGCGAGCACGGCACCGGACGGCGAGCCGCCGGCGGTCAGCGGCAGCCCGGTCACCAGGTTGCCGAGGAACAGGCCCCACGACACCGCCGTCACCAGCGCGCCGCCGACGATGCCCGCGGTCCAGGCACCGCGCGGCGCGCCGGGGCGGCGGCTGCGCAGCTGCATCGACGCGGTGAACGTGACCAGGCCGAGCAGCAGCGTCACGACCAGGACGTACGCCCCGGCGAACACCCTGCCCTCCAGGTGCGGGAACGCGCCGAACAGCACGCCCACCGCGGCCACCAGCCACACCTCGTTGGCCAGGAAGAACGGCCCGAGCGCGCCGAGCGTCTGCCGCCGTCGCCGCTCGTCGGCGTCGAACGCGGGCAGCAGCATCCCGACGCCGTAGTCGTAGCCCGCCAGCGCGAAGTAGCCGCAGGTCAGCAGGCCCAGCACACCCCACCAGAAGGTCACCATCGGTCAGACTCCGCTCAGGACGGGCAGTTCGGCGACGTCGCGTTCGGCCGGTTCCGGGCCGCGCTTGGCGACCCGCGCCAGCAACACCCAGTCGGCCACGCCGAGCGCGGCGAACAGCAGTGAGAAAGCGATGAACGAGAACAGGATCTGGCCGGCCGGGACGTCCGCGATCGCGTCGGCGGTGCGCAGCTTCCCCCAGACCAGCCACGGCTGGCGGCCGATCTCCCGCACCAGCCAGCCGAGGATCGCGGCCGCGAACGGCAACGGGATCGCCGCGACCATCAGGTAGTGCAGGAACCGGGCCTTGGTGACCCAGTTCCGGACCAGCAGCACGCAGCCGAGCAGCGCGCACAGCAACATGACGAACCCGAGGCCGATCATCATGCCCAGCGGCAGCCCGACACCGCCGTCCTTCAGCTTGTCCGGCTGGTACATCGCCAGCTCGCCGAACTGCGCGAAGCCCTGGTTGACCACGAGGATCGCGCCGAGCAGCGCCGCGACGACGCCGATCCGCATCGAGCGGCGGAAGAACTCGATCTCGGTGGTGCGCTTGAGGAAGTGGTACGCGCTGACGCCGACCACGAAGAAGCCGCCGGTCAGGATCGCGGCGCTGACGACGTGCGGCAGCGACGCGACCAGTGCCGGGTTCGTGAAGAGCGCGCCGAAGTCGTCGAGGTGCAGCGTGCCGCCTTCGAGGTGGCTGCCGACCGGGTTCTGCAGGAACGAGTTGGCCAGCATGATGAACAGCGCCGACGCGTACGCGGTCAGCGTGACCAGCCAGATCAGCGCCAGGTGCAGCCACTTGTTCATGCGTCCGAAGCCGAAGATCCACAGGCCGAGGAACGTCGACTCGAGGAAGAACGCGACGAGCGTCTCGATGGCCAGCGGCGCGCCGAAGACGTCCCCGGCGAACGCGGAAAGACCGGTCCAGGTCAGCCCGAACTGGAACTCCATCACGATGCCGGTGACGATCCCCAGCGCGTAGTTGATCACGTACAGGCGGCCCCAGAAGCGGGTCATCCGCTCCAGCTCGGGCTTTCCGCCGAGGGCCGAGCGCGTCTGCATCACGGCCACCAGCGTGACCAACCCCAGGGTGAGCAGCACGAACAGGAAGTGGAACGAAGTCGTCGTCGCGAACTGGAGTCTCGCGACCGGGAGAGCGTTCATGTAGACAGGCTACACATAGCCTGTCTACATGTAGCCAGTCGACGTGTAGACTGCGTACTCATGAAGGCGGACACCCTGCGCGGGCACCTCGACGCGCTGCTGCTGGCCGTGCTCGACGGCCGGAAACTGCACGGCTACGCGATCATCGAGGCGCTGCAGCTGCGCAGCGACGGCGCGCTCGACCTGCCCACCGGCACGGTCTACCCGGCGCTGCGCCGGCTCGAGCGGGCCGGCTGGCTGACCAGCGAGTGGGACGTCGTGTCCGGGCGCAAGCGGCGCACCTACCACCTCACCCGCTCCGGCGAGCAGGCCCTGGCCGCCGAACGCACCGAGTGGCGGGAGTTCACCACGGTCATCGGGGGAGTGCTGGGCGCATGATCGACGAGTACCTGGGCGATCTCGACCGGCGGCTGCACGGCTGCGGCAAGTTCAAGGCCGATCTGCTGGACGAGGCGCGTGACGGCCTCCACGACGCCGCCGACGCCTACCGCGCCGGCGGCTGGAGCGACGAAGACGCCGAACGCCGTGCCGTCGCCGACTTCGGGCCCGCGGCCGTCGTCGCCCGCGACTACCAGGCCGAGCTCGGCATGCTCAGCGGCGTCCGGACGCTGTGGAAGCTCGTCATCGGCGTGCCGCTGATGCAGGCGTCCTGGGACTACGCCCGGATCCTCACCTACGGCGCCTGGACGCAGCTGCCGACGTCGACGCCGGAGTGGTACCGGGTCGTCGCGCACACGACCCACGGCGCGGTGTTCGTCGTGCCGGTCATCGGCCTGCTCGCGCTGCTCGGCGCCCGCTGGCTCAGCCGCCGCATGGACGCCGTCCGGCTGGCCCGGTTCAGCGGGATCCTGATCGCGCTGGCCGTCGGGATCAACCTCGCGTCGGTCGGCCTGCTGATCGGCTCGACCGGCTTCGTCGACGTCTCCCGGCTGTTCCTGAGCGTCCCGTGTGCGGTGTTGATGATCGCCTGGGTGCTCCTTTCGCTGCGGCTCGTCGTGCTCGCGAGACGGTCGTGGGGCGGGTATGCCACGATCGTCGCGTGACGACCGCGCTGATCTACCTCGTAGTCATGCTGCTGGTGGCCGCCGTGGTGTTCCTCCTGGCCGCGGTCGTGTTCGGCCGGGGTGAGGAGCTCGCCCCGCTGCCGCCGGGCAGCTCGCCCACGCGCCTGCCCGCCGAGGACATCACCGGCGACGACCTGGAGGACGTGCGCTTCCAGCTGGTGCTGCGCGGTTACAAGATGTCCGAAGTGGACTGGGTGCTGCGCCGCCTCGGCGTCGAAATCGACGAACTGCGCACCCGGGTGGCCGAGCTGGAGCAGCGCGAGCACGAGCGGGAGAGCTCGCCCGAGGCCGCCCAGTGACGGACCTGGTGCTGTCCGTCGACGTGCGCGCGCCGGCCGGGACGACCTGGCTCGCGCTCACGGACTGGACGCGCCAGGGCGAGTGGATGCTCGGCACCGACGTCGAGGTGACCGAAGGCAACGGCCGCAGTGTCGGCTCGCGGATCTCGGCGTTCACCGGGCTCGCCGGGATCGGCTTCACGGACAGGATGGAGATCACCAGCTGGGAGCCGCCGGTGCGGTGCGCGGTCCGGCACGTCGGCGGCGTCGTCCAGGGCACCGGGGTGTTCCAGGTGATCCCGAAGGACGCGACGCGCTCGACGTTCGTCTGGGCCGAGCACCTGCGGCTGCCGTTCGGGCCGCTGGGCCGGCTCGGCTGGCCGGTCGTGCGGCCGGCGTTCGCGCTGGGGGTGCGCCAGTCGCTGCGGCGGTTCGCGCGGTTCGCGGAGGACTATTCGGTGGGCGGGGATGACTGAGCTGATCGGCACCGACGGCGTCGCGCGGTGCAGCTGGGGCAATTCGACCCCGGACTACGTGGCCTACCACGACGAAGAGTGGGGCACGCCGCTCCACGGGCAGGACGCGCTGTACGAGCGGCTGTGCCTCGAGTCGTTCCAATCGGGACTCTCGTGGATCACGATCCTGCGCAAGCGCGAGAACTTCCGGAAGGCGTTCAAGCAGTTCAAGCCCGCGAAGGTGGCGAAGTTCGGCGACGCCGACATCGAGCGGCTGATGCAGGACGCCGGGATCGTGCGGAACCGGGCGAAGATCCTGGCCGCCATCAACAACGCCCAGGCGATCGCGGCGCTCGACGTCCCGCTGGACGACCTGCTGTGGTCGTTCGCGCCCGCGTCGCACCAGCGGCCTCGGACGATGGCGGACGTCCCGGCCATCACCGACGAGTCGAAGGCGATGGCGAAGGAGCTGAAGAAGCGCGGCTTCGCGTTCCTCGGCCCGACGACGTGCTACGCGCTGATGCAGGCCACCGGCATGGTCGACGACCACGTCAAAGGCTGCTTCCGCGCCTCGTGAGTGAGTAACAGTGTTAGAACACTGTTACTCACTCACGACTGCCTACTTGCCCTGGAAGTTCGGCTTGCGCTTGCCGACGAAGGCCTCGACGGCCTCGCTGTGGTCGGCGGTCGCGCCGAGCGCGGCCTGGGCGGCGTCCTCGGCGGCCAGCGCCTCCTCGAACGTCGACTGCGCGGCCAGGTTGAGCACGCTCTTGATCTTCGCGTACGCCACGGTCGGCCCGGCCGCGAGCTTCGCCGCGACCTTCTGGGCGCGCCCCGCCAGCTCCTCGTCCGGCACGACCTCGGCGACCAGGCCCAGCCGCTGCGCCTCCGCCGAGTCGACGGTGCGGGCCAGCAGCATCAGCTCGGCGGCGCGGCCGTAGCCGACCAGCCGCTGCAGCGTCCACGACGCACCCGAGTCCGGGCCCAGCCCGACGTTGGCGAAGGCCATCAGGAACGACGACGACTCGGCGGCGATCCGCAGGTCGCTGGCGTAGGCGAAGGCCGCGCCGGCCCCGGCCGCGGTGCCGTTGACGGCCGCGATGACCGGCTTCTCCATGGCCACGATCGCCTGGACGATCGGGTTGTAGTGCTCCTTCACCGTGTGTAGCGGGGCCGGGTCACCCGCTTGCAGCAGTCCCACGTGCTCCTTCAAATCCTGGCCGGCGCAGAACGCCTTGCCGGAACCGGTCAGCACGACGGCACGGACGCTCTCGTCGTCCGCTGCCCCGCGCAGGGCCGCGAGCAGTGCTTCCTTCAGCTCGACGGTCAGCGAGTTGTACGCCTGCGGCCGGTTGAGGGTGAGGGTGCGCACCCCGTCGGCGTCGGCGGTCAGCAGGACGTCGGATGTGGTCACGTCTTCTCCTTGCGCTGAAACATCGGTCGTCCGAGAGTCTCACACCCCTCGCGGGCCGCATACCAGCACCGATACGGCGGCAAAAGATCGGTCCGCTGATGCGCCGAGCCGCTGATAGGGGACAATGGACGGTAAGACCCGGCTGGCTTTCACGCGAGCGCGACCCGGGCGCGCCGGTTGAGACGGAGGGAGCACGCTATGGCGGCCATGAAGCCCCGGACCGGAGATGGTCCCCTCGAAGTGACTAAGGAGGGGCGGGGCCTCGTGATGCGCGTACCGCTCGAGGGTGGCGGGCGACTCGTCGTCGAACTCTCCGCGGAGGAAGCGAAAGACCTCGGCGCCGCGTTGCAGGAGGTCACTGGCTGAGCCGGCCCCCGAAAACCGTCCTTCCGTCGCACCCCGGTCTCCCTTCGGAGGCCGGGGTCGCGGTTCCTCTGCGCCCGAAGGTTGCTCACTGTGCGTAATCCGCTACCCCCCGTTCCGACGAACCTGCTCGACATCGAGGTCGCGGGCGACCTGCGCCGCGGGACCCCGACGGTCCGGCTGGTCACCGCGCCGGCCGAGGACGTCGAAGCCGAGCCGTTGGAGATCGGCGGTGTCCGGATCACCGGCAAGGCGGGCGACGTGCAGACGGTCACCGGCGACGGTCCCCGCTGGGTCGCGGGGCTCGGCGACGGCGAGCCGAGGCAGTACCGGAAGACGGGCGCGGCTCTGGTCCGCGCGGTGAACGCCGGCCTGGCCGAGGACGTCGAGAACGGCGGGAAGGCGTTTCGCGCGGCGCAGCTCGTGCTGCCCGAGGAGGCATCCGGGGAGCACGTCACGGAGCTGGCACTGGGGCTGCTGCTGGGCGGCTACCGCTTCAAGGTGTCCATTGAGGACCCGAAGCCGTCCGTGCGGACGCTGCGGCTGGTGACGCACGACCGCGCCGTGGCGGACTTCACCGAGGCCGTCGCGCGTGCGAGCGCACTGGCCGCCGCGACGGCGCTGACCCGCGACCTCGCGAACACGCCGTCGAACGTCAAGTCCCCGGCGTGGCTCGCGGAGACCGCGGCGAAGGTGGCCGGCCCCGGCGTCGAGGTGGCGGTCCGGGACGAGAAGTGGCTGGCGGAGCAGGGCTTCGGCGGGGTGCTGGCCGTCGGCGGCGGTTCGTCGCGGCCGCCGCGGTTGATCGAGATGACGTACAAGCCGTCGGGCGCTTCGAAGCACCTGCTGCTGGTGGGCAAGGGCATCACGTTCGACACGGGCGGCCTGTCGATCAAGCCGGCCGACGGCATGCACCTGATGCGCACCGACATGGCGGGCGGCGCCGCGGTGATCGCCGCGACCCGCGCGATCGCCGCGCTCGGGCTGCCGGTGCGGGTGACCGCGCTGGTGCCGGCGGCGGAGAATCACGTGTCCGGTTCGGCGTACCGGCCCGGCGACATCGTCCGCCACTACGGCGGCCGCACGACCGAGGTCGGCAACACCGACGCCGAGGGCCGTATGGTCCTGGCCGACGCGCTGGCGTACGGCATCAAGAAGTACGGCCCGGACCTGATCGTCGACGCGGCGACGCTGACCGGCGCGATGAAGGTGTCCCTCGGCCTGCGCACGGGCGGCTTCTTCGCCTCGGACGACGCGCTGGCGTCGTCGGTCGTCGCGGCGGGCGCGCGGGTGGGCGAGGCGTGGTGGCGCATGCCGCTGGTGGAGGACTACGCGGAGAACGTCCGCGGCGAATTCGGCGACGTCCGCCAGACCCCGGCCGGCCCAGGCAGCATCACGGCGGCGCTGTTCCTGCGCGAGTTCACCGAGGGCCTCCCGTGGGCCCACCTGGACATCGCGGGCCCGGCCAGGTCCGAGAAGAACTACGACGAGGTGGTCCCGGGCGCGACGGGCTTCGCGGCCCGGACGATGGTGGAGCTGGCGGCTTCACTCGGCTGAGCCGCGCTTCGGAAGCCTGACGCGCTCTGGTCGAGCTGGGTCGGGCCGTGTCGCGACGCGGTGGCGGACATGCCTGGGCTGGGCTGTTTCGCGGCGGGCCTTGCCTACAGGCGGCGCCTTGTCCACAGGCGGCGCGAGTTGTGGACAACTCGTCGCGCGCGGCGGCTTCCGGCGGGTTTCGTCGGTGGTCGCCGATAGACTGGACTCGGGGACGCCCCCCAGGGAAGGGCGGGGGAGTTTCCCGCGGCGGCCTGCTCACTTGCGCCCCGCCGCCGACGGCTTTTGGTGCGCTGTCGCCAGCACGTGACCCTGGTGTCACTGCCGGAGTAGCAGTTCGCTCGTCGATTATTCGGGATGCTGGAGGGCCGCCGACAGCTCACGGCTTTGGTGCGCCGTAGCCAGCACGTGGTCCCGGAAGGCCGTCACCGCCGGGGTCGCAGGCTCGCCCGCGCGCCAGACCAAGCCGATCGTCCGGGACGCCGGTGGGTCCAGCGGGACCTCCGCCACCCCGGCCGGCGTGCCCGGGCCGAACCGTGGCAGCAGCGCTACGCCGAGTCCCGCCGCGACCAGGCCGCGGACCGTGTCGGACTCCTGGCCCTCGAACGCGATGCGGGGCGTGAAGCCGGCCGCCGCGCACAGCTCGTCCGTCAGCGTGCGGACGCCGTAGCCCGGCTCCAGCAGCACGAACTCCTCCTCGGCCAGCTCGGTCATCCGCACCTGCCGCCGCCCGGCGAGGCGGTGGCCCGTCGGGACCGACAGCAGGATCTCCTCCTCGGCCAGCCCCGCCGAGACCAGCGAAGGCGCGTCTGAAGGCAGCGGCGCCAGCAGTGCCAGGTCCAGCTCGCCGCCCGCCAGCCGGTCGAGCATGTCCTGCCGCGAGCCCTGGACCAGCGTGAACCGCACCTTCGGATACCGCGCCCGGTAGCCGCGCAGCAGCGACGGCACCAGCGACCGTCCGAGCAGGTGCAGGAACCCCAGCACGACGTGCCCCGACTCCGGCGCCACCTCCTCGCGCGCCAGCCGGACGCCGGTGTCGACCGCCGCCAGGGCCCGTTCGGCTGCCTCGGCCAGCAGCTCCGCCGCGCGGGTGAGCCGGATGCCCCGGCCGTCGGGGACGGTCAGGGGTGCGCCCAGCGCGTCGGCCAGCGCCGCGATCCGGCGGCTCACCGTCGGCTGCGGGACGCCCAGCAGCTCGGCCGCGCGTGTGACGTTCCCCGTAGTCCGCAGCGCGACGAGCAGCCGCAGGTGCGGCGCGAGCTGCGCGGACAGCGAGTCATGCGTCATCGGATGGATTATGGTCCATGGCGGTATTAGACGTATTGGTTAGCGCTGCTTACTTTCGGATGGTGACCACCACCCGCCGAGTCAAGACCGCCGTCGCCGCGGCCGGGATCTCCTCCTTCGCCCTGCTCTACGCCCCGCAGCCGGTGCTGCCGCAGCTCGCCGCGCAGTACCACCTCGATCCCGGCGGCGCGGCGCTCGCGGTGAGCGTCGCGACCGGCGCGCTCGCGATCGCGGTCCTGCCGATCGCCGCGCTGTCCGAGGTGGTCGGGCGGCGGCCGGTGATCGTGACGTCGGTGGTCGCGTCGGTCGTGTTCGGGCTGCTCCTGCCGCTGATGCCGACGTACCCGGCGCTGCTGGTGCTGCGCGCCCTGCAGGGCGTCGCGATCGCCGGCTTCCCCGGGGTCGCCGCCGCCTACCTGGCCGAACGGCTCGGCCGCGCGGGCGTCGCCGCCGCCGTCGGCGCGATGATCGCGGGCAACACCGTCGGCGGCATGCTCGGGCGGCTGTCGGCCGGCTTCTCCGCCGGGCCGCTCGGCTGGCGCGGCGCGCTCTACGTCGTCGCGGGCATCGGCGCGGTGTGCGCCGCGATCACCGTCGTGACGCTGCCGCCCGGCACGGCGCGCGGGAAGGTGCAGCTCAAGGCGGTCGCGGCGGGCCTGCTGACGGCGGTGAGCCGCCGGGTGCTGCTGGCGCAGTACGCCGTGGCGCTGCTCGCGATGGGCTCGTTCGTCGCGCTCTACAACGCGGCCGGGTTCCGGCTGACCGGCGACCCGCTGAACCTGTCGCCGGCGATCGCGTCGCTGGTGTTCCTGGCCTACGCGACCGGCTCGGTCTCCTCGGCGGCGGCCGGACGGCTGGTGGCGCGCGTCGGCCGTCGTCGCGCGGTGATCGGCTCCCTGCTGCTGATGGCCGCCGGTGCGGCGCTCACCCTGCCGGACTCGCTGCCGCTGGTCATCGCCGGGTTCCTGGTGCTGACCTGCGCGTTCTTCGCCGCGCACGCGGTCGCCAACGGCTGGGCGGCCGCCGACGCCCCCGAGGACGCCCGAGGCCAGGTCGGTGGCATGTACACGGCGACGTACTACCTGGGCAGCAGCGTCGGCGGCGCAGCCGGCGCGTACGTCTACGGCCACACGGGCTGGGGCTGGCTGATCGCCCTGGTGGCGGTCTGGCTCCTGCTGGCGGCGGCCGCGGTGGGCGCCGGCACCCGGGTCCGAGCCGAGCGGCGCGAGCTGGTCCGGAGCTGAGCCGCTCCTGGGGTAACCACACACCCCCACCCCACCCGGGGGGGGGGGGGGGGGGGCGTCCCCGTTCCAGTCTACCGGCGGCCACCGGCAAACCAGCCGTGACCAGCGAGTTGTCCACAGGCGGGCCGGCTTGTGGACAGGTGCTCAGATCGCCGCGGCCACCAGGAGCCCGCCGCCCACCGGGAGCAGGGCCGGGACCAGGCGTTCGTCCTCGCGGAACGCGCGCGCGACCTCGCGCAGGGCCAGGGTCTCCGGGTCGCGGCGGGACGGGTCGATCACGCGGCCGCCGGCCAGGACGTTGTGGAACGCGATGATCCCGCCGCGGCGCAGCAGCGAGACGCCCAGCTCGTAGCAGCCCGGGTACTCGATGTGCGCCGAGTCGACGAAGACCAGGTCGTAGCCACCCGGCGTCAGCCGCTGCAGCACGTCCAGCGCCCGCCCGACGATCAGCCGGGTCCGGCCCGGGGCGAAGCCGGCCTCGCGGAACGTCGCGCGTGCGGCGCGCTGGTACTCCGGTTCGAGGTCGATCGAGGTCAGGATGCCGTCGGGGGCCATCCCGCGCAGCAGGCTCAGCCCGCTGACCCCGGCGCCCGTGCCGACCTCGACGACGGCCTTCGCCCGCAGCGTGGCGGCCAGGAACCGGAGGGTCGCGCCGGCGCCCGCGCTGAGCGGGATGCAGCCCAGGTCCTCGGCCCGTGCCCGCGCCGAAGACAGCACCTCGTCGTCGGGCAGGTACCCGTCGACGAACCCGGAGTCGACCGGTGCGGCCGCAGGGGTGGGCGTGTTCACGCACGGAGGTTAGCGCTGGTTGTCGATAAATCCTCGCAGGCTCCCTGGTAAGCACCCGGGAAGAACTTCTCAGCCTGTTCTCAGTCCAGTCTCACTAGAACCATAAGGAACCCCGACAGACTCGAATCCAGACGCACGGGAACACCGTGCCGCCGACCCGCGTTGGGTGGAGCAGACAGGAGAAACGCAGATGGAGGTGCCTGCTCCCACGATGCAGAACGCCGTTGCCGATAACGACGCCGACGCGGCTGAGCCCGTGTCCCTGGACGAGGCGGCCTGGACGCCACCGTCCTGGGACGAGGTCGTCCGCGAGCACAGCGACCGGGTCTACCGGCTCGCCTACCGCCTCACCGGCAACACGCACGACGCCGAGGACCTCACCCAGGAGACCTTCATCCGGGTCTTCCGGTCGCTGGCGTCCTACAAGCCCGGCACGTTCGAGGGCTGGCTGCACCGCATCACCACCAACCTCTTCCTCGACATGGCCCGCCGCCGCTCCCGCGTGCGGATGGAAGGCCTGCCCGAGGACACCGACCGCATCGTGGGCGACGACCCGAGCCCCGAGCAGGTCTTCTCCGACACCCACCTGGACCCGGACCTGCAGGCCGCGCTCGACGAGCTGCCGCCGGAGTTCCGCGCCGCCGTCGTGCTGTGCGACGTCGAGGGCCTTTCGTACGAGGAGATCGGCGCAACACTGGGTGTGAAGCTGGGCACCGTGCGCAGCCGGATCCACCGCGGCCGTCAGGCGCTGCGCGCTTCGCTGGAGCGCCGGCGCAGTCACGCCCCGGAGTCTGCGAAGGTGTCGGTATGACCGCACCGCGAGGCTGGGCACTCCCCGAGTCGCACCTGCTGCCGGACGCCGTGGTGGCGTTCGTGGACGGCGAGCTCTCCCACGGCGCGCGTGATCGCGCGGCGTCGCACATCACGCGCTGCGCTTCCTGCGCCGGCGACGTCCAGGCGCAGCGGCAGGCCGTCGCCGCCATCCGCGGCGCGGGCGCGCCGTCGATGTCGGCCGGGTTCCTGGCGAGCCTCCGGTCCATCCCGGAGCACACGGAACTGCCCAGCAGCCCCGACAACCTGGCGATCACCGCGGACGGCCAGCTCGTCGCGGTCCAGCGTCCCGACCGGGTCGCCGGCCTGCGCGACCATGGCGTCCTGGGCGGCGTGGCCCCGCTCGGCTCGTCGGCCCCGCTCGGCCAGTCCCCGAACGTCCTGGGCGGCGGCCGCTTCAAGCGCCGCGCGGCGCAGGGCGCGGGCGTGGTCGTCTCCGGGCTGGTGCTGAGCGCGCTCGCACTGGTCGGAACCACCGCGGACAGCGGCGACGGCACCCCGGACACCGGCGGCCGGGTCCCGCCGAACGGCAACCTGCTCCCGGCCCAGATGGCGGTGCCCCAGCAGGCACCCCGCCCGGCGCCATCGGTGACGTCGACACCGTCGAGCCCGACGGTCGCGGTACCGGCCGGCATCCACTGACCCGCTTGACACCCTGAAGGTCACCACGAGTTCGTGGTGGCCTTCAGTGCATCCGCGGACCGCGCCGTGCGCGAGTGGCCGGCCAAGAAACAGCCACTTCACCGTCGTACCGGCAGACTCGGAGCACTGGGCTTGGGTATCGTCACGCCCAGCCACCTGATCTTCAGCACCGGGGAATGATGACCGAGCCGAACGTGAATCCCGAGCAGCCCGGCGCGCAGGATGCCGACCGGCTGGGTCCGCGGCCGCTCGCGCGGCCGGCCGTCGATCCGGGGCAGGCCGCGGTGTTCGGCCGGCCGCAGGGCGTCGACGGGGCGTTCGACAAGCTCTACGCACCCAACAAGGCCAACGGTGTCAAGCTCACGCCGCCCGCGCCCGAGTCGCTCGCCGAGGCCTTCAGCCGGCCGCCCGGGGCCGAGGGTGTGCTGCTGGAACGGCCGAAGGAGGCCGTCGGGGACGCGCCTCAAAGCGAACCGCCGTTGTGGACCGGGTCGGGTGACCCGTGGCGTGATCCGGGGGCCGGGGCCGTGCTCGCCGGGCCCGCGATGCCCGCCGAAGACGAGGAAAAGCCCGCCCGGCGCCCGCCCGGGGCGCTGCTCAGCCTGCCCGAGGTGCTGTTCGGCCGCCGCGTCAAGCCGAAGGCGCTGGTCATGCTCGGCGTCGTGGCGCTGCTCATCGGCGCCGCCGGTGGCCTGGTCGGCTGGTGGGCCGCCGACACCGGCACCGAGCTGACCGGGTCCGCGACGATCTCCGAAGCCGAGGCCGCCAAGGAGCGCCCGGCCGGTTCGGTCGCCGAGATCGCCAAGCGCGTCTCGCCGGCCGTCGTCTCGCTCGAGGTGTTCAAGCCCGGCGCCGAGTCCGGCGAACAGGGCTCCGGCGTGATGATCGACCCGCAGGGGTACATCCTCACCAACGACCACGTGATCAGCTCCGCCGCGGCGGACCCCAGCGTCAAGATCACCGCGATCTTCATCGACGGCACCCGCACCGACGCCAAGCTCGTCGGCACCGACCCGAAGACCGACCTCGCCGTGGTGAAGGTCAACGTCACCAACCCGACCGTGCTGCAGATCGGCAAGTCCTCGGACCTGCAGGTCGGCGACACCGTGATGGCGATCGGCTCGCCGCTGGCGCTGCAGAACTCGGTGACCGCCGGCATCGTCAGCGCGCTGAACCGGCCGATCACCGCCGGTGGGGACAACGGCGCCGCGCCGGTCACCTACGAGGCCATCCAGACCGACGCCGCGATCAACCACGGCAACTCGGGCGGCGCGCTGGTCGACTCCACCGGCGCGCTCGTCGGCATCAACTCGTCGATCCGCTCGTCCAGCGCCGACGGCGGCAGCATCGGCATCGGCTTCGCCATCCCGAGCGACTACGCGATCAAGATCGCGAAGGCGCTGATCAAGGACGGCAAGGTCCAGCACGCCGACATCGGCATCAACGCCTCCTCGACGGTCGCCGGCTCGTCCACGATGGGCGCGCAGGTCAAGAACGTCGCGCCCGGCGGCCCGGCGGCGAACGCGGGCATCAAGGAGGGCGACGTGATCACGAAGATCGGCAACCGCCTGGTCCGCGACTCCGCGGAACTGACGGTCGCGGTGCGCGCGCACGACGTCGGCGAGGTGGTCCCGGTGTCGCTGGCGCGCGACGGCGCGAGCTTCGTCGTCGACGTAACCCTGGCTTCCGACTGAGTTCGGACGTTCGGCCTGCCGGAGCGCGGCCGACCACGAGTACCCTGGGCGGGTAGGTTCCGAGCGGAGGTTGACGGGTGTTCGACAGTGTCGGATGGGGGGAGATCCTCGTCCTCATCATCGCCGGTCTTTTCATCCTCGGCCCGGAGCGGCTGCCCGAGGCGGCGTCGTGGCTCGCGAAGAGCGTGAAGAAGGTCCGTGACTTCGCGACCGGCGCCAAGGAGCAGCTCCGCGAGGAGATGGGCCCCGAGTTCGACCAGCTCCGCAAGCCGCTGGAGGACCTGCGCGGGCTGCGCAACTTCGACCCGAAGCGCGTGGTGACGCAGCACCTCTTCGACGGTGACAGCGACCCGCTCGGCCTCAAGGGCATCACCAACGGCGGGACCAACGGGACCACGAACGGCTCGAACGGCTACACCCCGGCCCCGGCCCAGCCGGAGCCCCTGAAGCCCGGCGAGCGCCCCCCGATCGACCCGGACGCCACGTAACCCGACCGGCCTGTGGACAACCGCACCGCACCCGCTTGAGCGCGCCCGAAACCGTCGGTGCCGCCCGGTAGCGTGGAAACCGGGGGGCGGCGCCCCAACCCCGAGCACACCGAAGGCCGCGCCCCGCGACGGGACGTGGCCTTCGAAATCGGAACCGGTGAAGTCCGCCGATTGACCGAGATACCGAAGGTCACCCTGCGGGATGTCCTTCGAGACGGGAACCGGCGAAGCCCGCCGGTCGATCGAGACAACGAAGGCGCCCCGCGGGAAGTGGCCCTCGAAACCGGAACCGTAGAAGCTCGCCGATCGACCGAGGTACCGAAGGTCACCCTGCGGGATGTCCTTCGAAACGGGAACCGGTGAAGCTCGCCGATTGACCGAGGCATCGAAGGCCACGCCGCGGGATGTCCTTCGAAACGGGAACCGGTGAAGTCCGCCGATTGACCGAGGCACCGAAGGCCACCTCGCGGGATGTCCTTCGAACCGGAACCGGTGAAGCCCGCCGATCGAGACACCGAAGGCCGCCCCGCGGGAAGCGGCCCTCGAAACCGGAACCGGTGAAGCTCGCCGATCGACCGAGGCACTGAAGGCCACGCCGCGGGATGCCCTTCGAAACGGGAACCGGTGAAGTCCGCCGATCGACCGAGGCACTGAAGGCCACGCCGCGGGATGTCCATCCAAACGGGAACCGGTCAAGCTCGCCGATCGACCGAGACACCAAAGGCCACCCCGCGGGGGTGGCCTTCGACGTTCGATCAAGAGGCAGCTTCAGCGCCCCGCAGGCGTCACGTTCAGCATCATCCCGGCCAGCCCGCGCGCCCGGACCGTCAGCTTCTTCGCCGCTTCCTTCAACACCTGCGACGCGGGCGCTTCCGGGTCCGACAGCACCAGCGGAGTGCCCGAGTCGCCCTGCTCGCGCAGGCGCGGGTCCAGCGGGACCTGGCCCAGCAGCGGGACGTCCGAGCCGATCGACTTCGTCAGCGAGTCCGCCACCGACTGGCCGCCGCCCGCGCCGAAGATCTCCAGGCGGGAGCCGTCGGCCTGTTCCAGCCACGACATGTTCTCGATGACGCCCGCGACGCGCTGGCGCGTCTGCAGCGCGATCGCGCCCGCGCGCTCGGCCACCTCGGCCGCCGCCTGCTGGGGCGTCGTGACCACCAGGATCTCCGCGTTCGGGATCAGCTGGGCCACCGAGATCGCGATGTCGCCGGTGCCCGGCGGCAGGTCCAGCAGCAGGATGTCCAGGTCGCCCCAGAACACGTCCGCCAGGAACTGCTGCAGCGCGCGGTGCAGCATCGGGCCGCGCCACACCACCGGGGTGTTGCCCGGGGTGAACATGCCGATCGAGATCACCTTCACGCCGTGCGCCTGCGGCGGCATGATCATCGTGTCGACCTTGGTCGGCTTCTCGCGGGTGCCCAGCATGCGGGGGATCGAGTGGCCGTAGATGTCCGCGTCGACGACGCCGACCGAGAGCCCGCGCTGGGCCATCGCCGCGGCCAGGTTCACCGTGACCGACGACTTGCCGACGCCGCCCTTGCCGGACGCGACGCAGTACACCCGCGTCATCGAGCCCGGCTGCGCGAACGGGATGACCGGCTCGCTGGCCTCGCCGCGCAGCGACTTCCGCAGCTCGGTGCGCTGCTCGTCGTTCATCACGTCGAGCTCGACCCGGACGTCGGCGACGCCGGGGAGCTTCGAAACGGCTTCCTTAGTGTCGTTGGTCAGCGTCGCCTTCAGCGGGCAGCCGGCCACGGTCAGGTAGATCCCGACGGTGACCACGCCGTCGTCGCCGACGACGACGTCCTTCACCATCCCCAGGTCCGTGATGGGTTTGTGGATCTCGGGATCTTGCACGCTCTTCAGCGCGCTGCGGACGTCGTCGACGCTGGGGAGCTGCTGAGTGCTGGTCACCCCGTCCATGTTACGAGCCGGTAGGAGTGCGGTCGGCCTTGGCCTTGCGTGGCTTCACCGACAGGTCCTCCCGCAGCCGGTCCAGCTCGCTGCGCAGGTAGTCCCGGGTCGCCACCTCGCCGACCGCCAGCCGCAGCGCCGCCAGCTCCCGGGCCAGGTACTCCGTGTCGGCCTTCGTCTGCAGGGCCCGGTTCCGGTCCTCCTCCAGCGAGACGCGGTCGCGGTCGTCCTGCCGGTTCTGCGCGAGCAGGATCAGCGGCGCCGCGTACGCCGCCTGCGTCGAAAAGGCCAGGTTGAGCAGGATGAACGGGTACGGGTCCCACTGCAGCGACACGGCGGTGAGGTTCATCGCGATCCAGACGATCACCAGCAGCGTCTGCCAGAACAGGTACTTGCCGGTGCCGAGGAACCGGGCGACGCGCTCGGTCAGCCTGCCGAAGGTGTCCGGGTCGATGTTCAGCTTGAACCGGTTCTGGCTGCGGGGCTGGTCCAGCCGCCGTCCGGACGTCAGTTCAGGCACGCTCGGCCTCCAGTTGTTCGCCGGTCTCGCCGGTCGTGTCGTGCAGCCCGGTCTCGCGCCAGTCCTCGGGCAGCAGGTGGTCGAGCACGTCGTCCACGGTCACCGCGCCGATCAGGTGGTCCTCGGTGTCGACGACCGGTCCGCAGGTCAGGTTGTAGGCCGCGAAGTAGCGCGTGACCTCAGGCAGGGTCGCGTTCGGCCGCAGCGCCGCCAGCCCGGTGTCGACGGCGCTGGCCACCAGCTCGGCCGGCGGTTCTCGCAGCAGCCGCTGGAAGTGGACGACGCCGACGAAGCGCCCGGTCGGCGTCGCGGTCGGCGGGCGGCAGACGAACACCATGCTGGCCAGCGCCGGCGGCAGCTCGGCGTTGCGGATGTGCGCCAGCGCCTCGGCGATCGTGGTGTCGGGGGTGAGGACCACCGGCTCGGGGGTCATCAGGCCGCCCGCGGTGTCGGACGAGTAGGCCAGCAGCCGCCTGACCGGCGCGGACTCCTCCGGCTCCATCAGCTCCAGCAGCCGGCTCTGCTCGGCCGGGGCCAGCTCGGCCAGCAGGTCGGCGGCGTCGTCCGGGCTCATCGCCTCGAGGATGTCGGCCGCGCGCTCCTCGGCGAGGTAGGACAGCAGCTCCTTCTGGTCGTCGTCGGGCAGCTCTTCGAGGACGTCGGCGAGGCGCTCGTCGTCCATCGCGTCGGCGACTTCGTGCCGGCGCTTGAGCGGCAGGTCGCGGATCGTCGCGGCGACGTCGACCGAGCGCATGGTGTCGAACAGCATGAGCAGCTGCCCGGCGCCCTGCTGCTGGCCGGTGATGTCGGTCAGGCTGAGCCCGGCCACCTCCGACCACGCCAGCACCTGCATCGCCGAGCGGCGGCGGCCCAGCCCGATCCGCCGCTCCCGGATGGCGAGCTTCGCCAGCACCCAGTCGCGGGTGCGGGTCGGCTCCATCCCGGCGTCGACGACGGTGACGCGGGTGTCCGAGCCGGCCAGCGTCGCGTGCGCGTCGAGCAGCTGGCCGAGCACCAGGACCTCGTTGGGCCGCTGGTTGAACTGGCGCATGTTGACCGAGCCGGTGGCCAGCGTGACGGCGCTCGGCTCGATCGCGGTGACCCGCAGCATCGGCACGAACACCCGCCGCCGGGTGGTCAGCTCGACGACCACGCCGAGGATCCGCGGCGGCTGCGTGTCGAGGCGCAGCCCGGCGACGAGGTCGCGGACCCGGCCGATGGACTCGCCGTCCGGGCCGAAGACCGGCAAACCCGACAGCTGAGCTGCGAAAACCCTGTTGACCGCCGCCATGCCGCCGACCCTATCGGCTGGCTGCCCACTGGGCGATTTCCGGCACTGTGATGAACGCCGGGTCGTCGCTGTCTTCGCCGGTCTCGGCGAACTCCTCGGCCATCCAGATCCAGTTCTGCACGGCCCGCACCAGCGTCCAGGCCCGCGCCTTCTCGGCGTCCAGTTCCTGTGAAGCGACGATCAGCGCCAGTCGTTCGTCCAGTGTGGACTCGGTGAAGCGGTTCCAGAACAACGGGATCACGCCGTACTCGAGGTCACCGGCCAGCGGCTTGGGGTCGATGACCAGCCACGGCTCGCGCCGCCCGGCGAGCACGTTCTGGAAGTGCAGGTCCTCGTTCACCAGCAGGGCGCCCGAGGACGGCCCGAGTTCGCGGCAGAGGGCGACGGCGTCGTCGACGAGCCGCCGGTCGAACGGCTCACCCAGCTCGGCCCAGCGCCGCGGGAGTTCCTCGACCAGCCTCGACGCCTCCTCGCGCACACTTCGGGACAGCTCCGGCGGCGCGGGCACGGCGAGGCGCCGCGCCAGCTCCCCCAGGACCGGGATCGCCTCGGGCAGCGGGAGGTCGTCGAGGGTGCGCCCGGCGTCGAGCCGCTCCAGCAGCAGAACGCCGTCCCCGGGCGCGGAATCCAGCAGCAGCACGGCACCCCGACCGGCCCATGTGGACAGTGCGAGCGGCTCGTCGGCGGACTCTTCGTCGCGCCAGCCGAGTTTCAGCACCACCGGCGTGCCGTCGGGCAGGCGCGCGGGCTGCACCACACCGACGTAACCGTGCATCGCCTCGCCTTCGAACGTCAGCCCCCACTTCCGGGCGTACCCGGCGGCGAGGGCCGGCAGGGCGGCGAGCCAGGGGAGCGCCCCGGGGCCGAGCACGCGGGGCGCCCGGGCGGCGAAGACCGGGGGCACGCGGAGATCGTTCACCACCCCAGTCTGGCCGCCGCGTCCAGCGCGTTTCGCCCTGGTGCCGACGGGCGTACGCTGGGTTTTCAGGGGAAAACCCAACCCCGGGAGCAGCCATGGTGGTGGAGATCGTCAGCGCCGTCGTCCTCGTGGGCGGAGCCTGGCTCGCGGCCGGCGTGCGCGTCGTCAAGCAGTACGAACGCGGGCTCATCTTCCGGTTCGGCCGGGTGCGGTCCCGGGTGCAGGAGCCCGGCCTGAAGCTGCTGGTCCCGTTCGTGGACCGGATGCAGAAGGTCAACATGCAGATCGTGACCATGCCGGTGCCCGCACAGGACGGCATCACCCGCGACAACGTCACGGTCCGGGTCGACGCGGTCGTCTACTTCAAGGTGATCGACCCCGTCGTCGCCGCGGTGAACGTGCAGGACTACCGGGCCGCGGTCGGCCAGGTCGCGCAGACGTCCCTGCGCTCGATCATCGGCAAGAGCGAGCTCGACGACCTGCTTTCGAACCGCGAGCACCTCAACGAGGGCCTCGAGCTGATGATCGACAGCCCGGCGCTGGACTGGGGCATCCACATCGACAAGGTCGAGATCAAGGACGTCGCGCTGCCCGAGGCGATGAAGCGCTCGATGTCCCGGCAGGCCGAGGCGGAGCGGGAGCGCCGGGCGCGCGTCATCTCCGCCGACGGTGAGCTGCAGGCGTCGCACAAGCTCGCGCAGGCCGCGGCGACGATGGCCGACACGCCGTCGGCGATGCAGCTGCGCCTGCTGGAGACGGTGGTCCAGGTGTCGTCCGAGAAGAACTCGACGCTGATCCTGCCGTTCCCGGTGGAGCTGCTGCGCTTCCTCGACGCGCACACGCCGAAGCCGGCGGCGGCCCCAGCGGCCCCGGCGGCGCCCGTGGCTCCGGCGCCGGAACCCGAAGCGGTGGAAGCGAAGCCGGAGGCGAACGGGCACGGGACGCCGTCGCCGCGCACCCCCGGCGACGCGGCCCTGCCGACGGCGGACTAGCTGTCGAACTGGCCGTTCACGCCCAGGATGACGAAGGTCGTGAAGAAGCCGATCCACAGCGCGATGACGACGTAGCCGACGATGACGGCGCCCGTGGCGATGCCGCGGCCGCCGCCTTCGCCGCGGTTGGTGCGGCTCAGCGCGATGTGGCCCATCACCAGCCCGGCGATCGCCGTGATGCCGGAGCAGAAGCCGAGGATCGAGCAGACCAGGGCGCCGATGGCCAGCGCGTTGTCCTGCGTGCGCGGCGGCGGCCCGTACGGCGGCCGGGCGTAGGGCGCGGGCGGGGCGTACGGCGCGCCGTAGGCCGGCGGGTACGGCTGCTGCACGTAGGGCTGGGGGTAGGACGGCTGCGGGTAGCCCGGGGCCGCGTACGGCGTGCCCGGGATGTGCGCCGCGGGCGTCTCGTACGCGCCGGGCGGGAGCCCCGGGTCCGCCGAAGCCGCCGGTGCCGAATCCGGCGCCGTCGTCGTGTCGGCGACGGTCGTGTCGGCGGCCGTGCTGTCCGGGACCGGGCTGTCGAAGGTCGGGTCCGCGGTCGCGGGCGGCTCGTAGGACGCCGGGTCGTACGACGACAGCTCGGTGGTCGACGGCGGGTCGTACGACGTGGACGGCTTGTCCTTGTCGCCGGACGGGTCGGTCATCAAGAGCCCCCTCGGTGCGTGCAGGACCTCAAACCTAACGGTGGAGGAACCCGCCGGTGACGCCGACGCCGAAGAAGAAGATGACGATGAGGATGTTGAGCGCGATCGCGACGTAGCCGACGATGAACGCCGCCATCGCGACGCCCTGGCCCTCCGCCTGGCCGGCCTTCGCCTTGTTGTAGGCGATGTGGCCCATGATGATGCCCGCGACGCTGATCAGGAAGCACAGGAAGAGGCCGGCGATCGAGCAGATCAGCCCGCCGATGGCGAGCCCGGGGCCCTCCTTCGGCATCCCCATGCCGGGGTACTGCTGGCCGTAGCCGGGCTGCGGGTAGCTGCCGGGGTACTGCTGGCCGTAACCCGGCTGCTGGTAGCCACCGGACTGCGGCTGCTGGAAGCCACCGGACTGGGGCTGCTGCCGGCCGTACGGGTCGTTCGGGTCCTGCGGATAAGTCATGGTTCCTCCCCTTTCGACGCACTTTACGGTGCAGAACCCCGCGGGCGTGAGCGCCCTCATAGCAGGGTCGCCCGTTTCGGGTCATACTCACCGGTAACCCAGCGCCGGGAGCGGCGTCGTATCCGGAAAGGGAGCCGTGATGGCCCGTCTCGCCCAGACCGCCGGCCTGTCCGACGTGCAGTCGGAGATCCTCGCGACCGTCCGCTCGTTCGTGGACAAGGAGGTCATCCCGCACGCGCAGGAGCTCGAGCACGCCGACACCTACCCGGCCGACATCGTCGAGGGCATGAAGGAGATGGGCCTGTTCGGGATCACCATCCCGGAGGAGTACGGCGGGCTCGGCGAGTCGCTGCTGACCTACGCGCTGGTCGTCGAGGAGATCGCGCGGGGCTGGATGAGCGTGTCCGGCGTGATCAACACGCACTTCATCGTGGCGCACATGATCGCCCGCCACGGCACCGAGGCGCAGAAGCGGCACTTCCTGCCGCGGATGGCGACCGGCGAGGTCCGCGGGTCCTTCTCGATGTCCGAACCGGACCTCGGCTCCGACGTCGCCGCGATCAAGACGCGCGCGAAGAAGACCGGCGACGGGTACGTCATCGACGGCTCGAAGATGTGGCTGACGAACGGCGGCTCGTCGAACCTGATCGCCCTGCTCGTCAAGACCGACGAAGGCGCCGAGAAGCCCCACCAGAACCTGACGACGTTCCTCGTCGAGAAGCCCGAGGGCTTCGGCGAGGTGGCGCCGGGCCTGACCATCCCCGGCAAGATCGACAAGATGGGCTACAAGGGCGTCGACACCACCGAGGCGGTGTTCGACGGCTACGAGATCGGCGCGGACATGGTCCTCGGCGAGGCGCCGGGCAAGGGCTTCTCGTACATGATGGACGGTGTCGAGGTCGGCCGCGTGAACGTCGCGGCGCGGGCGTGCGGCATCGCGATCCGGGCGTTCGAGCTGGCGGTGGAGTACGCCCAGCAGCGCAAGACGTTCGGCAAGGCGATCGCCGAGCACCAGGCCGTGGCGTTCAAGCTGGCCGAGATGGCGACCAAGGTCGAGGCGGCCCACCTGATGATGGTGAACGCGGCCCGGCTGAAGGACTCGGGCGAGCGCAACGACGTCGAGGCCGGCATGGCCAAGCTGATCGCGTCGGAGTACTGCGCCGAGGTCACGCAGGACTCGTTCCGGATCCACGGCGGTTACGGCTACTCCAAGGAGTACGAGATCGAGCGCCTGATGCGCGAGGCGCCGTTCCTGCTGATCGGCGAGGGCACGAGCGAGATCCAGAAGACGATCATCAGCCGCGGCCTGCTGCGCGAGTACAAGTCCCGCTCCTGAGGTCCGGTGCCGAATTGTCGATACAGCGACAATTCGGCGTCCGGCCTTTCGGGGTAAGCGGCTCGCACGGTCCGGGCGTTCTTGACAAGATGGACGCCCAGGACCCACGAGGGCGCAGGTGATGATGGTGAGTAGTCCCTTTGGCGGGGGCCGGGCTCCCGGCAACCTGCCGCGGTTGCCGACGCCGCCCACCGGCTGGCCGATCGGGTCCTACGCGACCTACCGCGAAGCGAAGCAGGCCGTCGAATTCCTCGCGGGCAGCGAGTTCACGGTCAGCGACGTGACGATCGTCGGCGTCGACCTGATGCTCGTCGAGCGCGTGATCGGGAGGCTGACGTGGGGGCGCGTCCTGGCCGTCGGCGCGGTGTCCGGTGCCTGGTTCGGCTCGTTCGCCGGGCTGCTGCTCAGCCTGTTCGCCAACCAGGCTTTCGTGCTGCAGGTGCTCACCGGGATCGTGCTGGGGGTGCTGTCGGGGTTGATGTTCGCCGCCATCGGCCACAGCATGTCCCGTGGACGGCGGGACTTCTCGTCGGCGAGCCAGCTCGTCGCCGGCCGGTACGACGTCCTGTGCCAGCCGCGCTCGGCCGAACAGGGCCGGGAACTGCTGGCGAAGCTGGCGCTGAAACCGCCGTCGTGAGTTTTCCCGTCAATATCAGGGGATAATCACAGTTCGGCATGCAGTGGCCTGAATCGTTACCGATACTGCTTGCGGGGTGTGATCGCCCGGCATAAGTTGTCCGACACCAGTCGGGCGGCCCCGCCCAACCAGCGTGGCGGCCCGAGCACTAGCACGTCGGGGTGCTGGCGCGGTTCGCCTCATCGCGTCGCGGTGCCCACCGGGTACCGCGGTAACCGGCGTGCACGCGGGTGAGGAGGCCTGATGGGGAAGAGGATCGGCGCGGGCAAACGGGGGCGATCGCCCGGCCGTACCGCCGCCCTGCTGGGGGCAGGGGCACTGCTGACCGGTCTCGTGGCCGGCTGCGGCTCGGGCGGTGGTCTGAAGATCAACGTGTACTACGCACCTGAGGACAGCTTCCAGAAGGTCGTGGACAACTGCAACAAGGCGGCGAACGGCCGCTACGAGATCGTCTACAACAAACTCCAGCGCGGCTCGGACGACCAGCGCCTGCAGATGGCGCGGCGGCTGGCGGCGGGCGACACCGCGATGGACGTCCTGGGGCTCGACGTGACCTGGGTTTCGGAGTTCGCCGAAGCCGGCTGGGTCGAAGAATGGAAGGACCAGAACAAGGCCGCGGCCTCCGAAGGCGTCCTGCAGGGACCGCTGGACACCGCGACCTACAACGGGAAGCTCTACGCGGCCCCGAAGAACACGAACATCCAGCTGCTCTGGTACGACGACCGGATCACCCCGACCCCGCCCAAGACGTGGGACGAGATGATCCAGAAGTCGAAGGACCTGAAGGCGCAGGGCAAGCCGTACAGCATCGTCTTCACCGGCGCGCAGTACGAGGGCCTCGTCGTCTTCTACAACACCCTGGTCGAGTCGATGGGCGGGCACATCCTGTCCGACGACGGCAAGTCCGTGGTGATGGACGACGGCGCCGTGAAAGCGCTCGCCCTGCTCAAGCAGATCACCGATTCGGGGATCACCGACGCGTCGCTGACCAACTCGAAGGAGGACGACGTCCGCCAGACGTTCCAGCGCGGTGACGCCGCGTTCGAGCTGAACTGGCCGTTCGTCTACGCCTCCTACGCGAAGGACAAGGCGTCGGACGTCTCGCACTTCAAGTGGGCGGTCTACCCGCAGGCGGTCGCCGGCACCCCGGCCAAGACCACGATCGGCGGGTACGACCTCGCTGTCAGTTCGCTGTCACAGCACAAGCCCGAGGCGTACGAAGCCGCGCTGTGCCTGCGCAGTCCCGAGAACCAGAAGTTCTCGGCGATCAACGACGGCGTGCCGCCGACCATCGAATCGGTGTACCACAACGACACGCCGCTCGACCCGTCCAAGCCGGCGGGCGACGACAACCCGAACATGGCGACCAAGTACCCGATGCGCGACTCCATCCTGGACGCGCTGAAGGAAGCCGCGGTGCGGCCCCTGACCCCGGCCTACCAGAACATGTCGACCGTGATGTCGAAGATCCTTTCGCCGCCGGCCGAAATCGACCCGAAGGCCACCGCGGACAAGCTGCGTGAGCAGCTCAGCGACGCGCTCCAGTCGAAGGGAGTGATCCCGTGACCGTTCAGGACTCGACCCCGGCCGACACCGCCGGGGCCACCGTCGCCGAAGGGGCGACGTCCCACAAGAAGGGCAAACCCGCTCTCTCCGAGGGCAAGAAGGCCGAGCGGAAGCTCGGGCTCTGGCTGTGCGCGCCCGCGTTCGTCGTGATGATCCTCGTGACCGGCTACCCGATCGTCTACTCGATCTGGCTGTCGCTGCAGCGGTACGACCTGCGGTTCCCGGCGCAGCAGCAGTTCGTCGGCTTCGACAACTACGGCGCCGTGCTGTCCAATTCGTACTGGTGGACGGCGTTCGGGACGACCATGTTCCTGACCGTCGTGTCCGTGGCGATCGAGTTCGTCCTCGGCATGGCGCTGGCACTGGTCATGCACCGGACGCTCGTCGGGCGCGGTCTCGTCCGGACGGTCGCGCTGATCCCGTACGGCATCGTCACGGTCGTCGCGGCGTTCTCGTGGTACTACGCGTGGACGCCGAAGACCGGCTACCTGGCGAACTGGCTCGCCTCGGACGGCGCGCCGCTCACCGAGCAGTGGCCGTCGCTGTTCATCATCATCGGCGCCGAGGTGTGGAAGACCACGCCGTTCATGGCGCTGCTGCTGATGGCCGGCCTGGCGCTCGTGCCGGACGACCTGCTCAAGGCGGCCGCGATGGACGGCGCGAACGGCTGGCAGCGGTTCACCAAGGTGATGCTGCCGGTGATGAAGCCGGCGATCCTGGTGGCGCTGCTGTTCCGCACGCTCGACGCGTTCCGGATCTTCGACAACATCTACGTCCTCACCGGCGGCGCGCAGGACACCGGCTCGGTGTCCATGCAGACCTACGACAACCTGGTCAAGGGCCTCAACCTCGGGATCGGGTCGACGATGGCCGTGCTGATCTTCATCACGGTGGCGATCATCGCGTTCATCTTCATCAAGGTGTTCGGCACGGCCGCACCGGGTTCGGACACGGGGGGTAAGCGCTGATGGTGATGGGAACCGTCACGACGGGCCGCAAAGTTCGCTGGGGCCTCGTCGACATCCTCGTGCTGGTGTTCGCGCTGGTGCCGGTGCTCTGGGTGGTTTCGCTCTCGTTCAAGACCAAGGACACGCTGACCGACGGGTACTTCATCCCGCAGTCGTGGACCTGGCAGAACTACGCGGACATCTTCCAGACGTCGGAGTTCCTGCTGGCACTGGTCAACTCGATCGGCATCGCGATCATCTCCACGGTGATCGCCGTGGTGCTGGGCACGATGGCCGCCTACGCCATCGCCCGGCTCGAGTTCCCCGGCAAGCAGCTGCTGGTCGGGCTCTCGCTGCTGATCGCGATGTTCCCGCAGGTGTCGCTGGTGACGCCGCTGTTCAACATCGAGCGGAACCTGGCGCTGTTCGACACGTGGCCGGGGCTGATCCTGCCCTACATCACGTTCGCGCTGCCGCTGTCGATCTACACGCTGTCGGCGTTCTTCCGGGAAATCCCGTGGGAGCTGGAAAAGGCGGCGAAGATGGACGGCGCGACGCCGGCCCAGGCGTTCCGGAAGGTGATCGCGCCGCTGGCCGCGCCGGGTGTGTTCACCACCGCGATCCTGGTGTTCATCTTCTGCTGGAACGACTTCCTGTTCGCCATCTCACTGACGTCGACCACGGCGTCGCGCACGGTGCCGGCGGCGCTGTCGTTCTTCACCGGGTCCTCGCAGTTCGAGGACCCGACCGGGCAGGTGAGCGCGGCCGCGGTCGTCATCACCATCCCGATCATTGTGTTCGTGTTGTTCTTCCAGCGTCGCATCGTGGCGGGGCTGACCTCCGGTGCGGTGAAGGGGTAGTCATGGCAGAAATCGTCCTCGACAAGGTGTCGAAGAAGTACCCCGACGGCGCGCTCGCGGTGTCCGAAGTGGACATCACCATCGCCGACGGCGAGTTCATCATCCTGGTCGGCCCGTCGGGCTGCGGGAAGTCCACCACGCTGAACATGGTGGCGGGGCTGGAGGACATCTCCGCCGGTGAGCTGCGCATCGACGGCAAGCGCGTCAACGAGAAGGCCCCGAAGGACCGGGACATCGCGATGGTGTTCCAGTCCTACGCGCTGTACCCGCACATGAGCGTCCGCGAGAACATGGCCTTCCCGCTGCGGCTGGCCAAGGTGGACGACAAGACCGTGCGGGCGAAGGTGGAGGAAGCGGCGACGATCCTCGACCTGAACGCGCACCTGGACCGCAAGCCGGCCAACCTCTCCGGTGGCCAGCGCCAGCGCGTCGCGATGGGCCGGGCGATCGTCCGCAACCCCAAGGCGTTCCTGATGGACGAGCCACTGTCCAACCTGGACGCCAAGCTCCGCGGCCAGATGCGGACGTCGGTGTCGAAGATCCAGAAGCAGCTCGGCACGACGACGCTCTACGTCACGCACGACCAGACCGAGGCCATGACCCTCGGCGACCGGGTCGTGGTGCTGCGCGGCGGTTACGTGCAGCAGATCGGCGCACCGCAGTTCCTCTACGACAACCCGGCGAACCTGTTCGTAGCGGGGTTCATCGGCTCCCCGTCGATGAACTTCGTGCCGGCCACGCTGGAGAACAACGAGCTGCGCACGCCGCTGGGCGTCACGCCGCTCACCGACCGGATCCGCCGCCTGGTGGAGAAGGCGGACGCGCCCCGCGAGGTGCTCGTCGGCATCCGGCCGGAGCACTTCGAGGACGCGGCGCTGGTCGAAGCCGGCCAGAAGACGGGCGGCGGCACCTTCACCGCGCACATCGACGTCCTCGAGTCGATGGGCTCGGAGAAGTTCGCCCACTTCACCGTCGAAGGCGAGACCGCCACGTCCGCGGAGCTCGCGGAACTGGCGGCGGACAGCGGCTCGGCCGACGTCCCGGGTTCGGAGTCCCAGATCGTGGCCCGCCTCTCGGCGGAGTCGGCGGCGAAGGAGAACTCCGACCTCGAGGTCTGGTTCGACGCGGACAAGGTCAAGCTGTTCGACCCGTCCAACGGCAAGAACCTCACCTACGAGGACTAGGCAGGTCTGTGAAGGCCTCCTTGAGGGACTCCATGTCTCTCAAGGAGGCCTTCACGGCTTTCAGGCCTTCGGCAGCCGCGGCAGGATCGACGTCGCGGCCGAGCGGGCCAGGGCGCACGTGCCGTCGCCGGCCGTGCCCGCCGTCTCCACCACGCTGATCTCCGCCAGTTCGCGCCGTCCGGGCAGGCCCGGCGCGGGCTGGGTGGTGTCGACCAGGCAGAACGCGCCCTCGGTCCGGACCCGGGCCTCGCGGCCGCCGAGCGTCTCGGCCGGGCCGGCCGGGGACGCCGTCTCCACCGTCAGCTTGAGGCCCACGTTGCCGCGGATGCAGGCGTGCCCGGTCAGGCCGGCCGTGGGCCGGGAGTCGGCGCCCGCCGCGGCGTCGACGTCGTGGGTGTCGAGCAGCGCGCACGGCGCGATGCCGCCCCACGACCGCTCCGGGAAGCTCAGCCGCCCGACCTTGCCCGCCGTGATCGTGGCCAGCGCCGAGCCGACCGCCGCGTCCGCGGTCTTGCACCGCGACGCCGGGTCGCCGGCGTCGCTGTCGGTCACCGACAGCTCGAGCCGGGTGCCGTCGGCGAACGTGATCGCGCGGCGGCAGGCGCTCTGGTCGTCGAACGTCGACTGCTGCACCGCGACCCCGTCGGGCATCGGCCCGAGGTAGTCGTACGGCTTGATGTTCGGGTCGTCGTCGGACGCCAGCGGCCCGACGAGGACTGTGCGCGGTCCGAGGACGGCCTGGCAGTTCTCGAACGTCGGGACGGCGGTCGCGCCGGGGGCGACCGCGGCCGCGTCGAGCAGGCTGCAGTAGTCGACGGTGGCGTAGTCGCCGAGCGCGGCGGACGCCGTCAGCGGCGAGGGCCCGGACTGGTCGGCGGGGGCGGGCGCCGCCTCGGTGCCCGCGCAGCCCGCCGTGAGCAGGGCGCAGAGCATCGCGACGACCAAGGACTTCAGGCGCGGGTACACGGGGTGCAAGTATCACCACATCGGCGCGAAAAACCAGCCCTGACGGGGACATCTCTCACTATTTTCCGCAAGCCGCGCGACAAACGCGCAGGTCGCCGGATCTTCCGGCGCACCGGCGGCGGTTTAGCCGGTCTCCGAACAACTTTCGCCTTCGCCGTCCCCTAAGGGAGTTTGTGGTCCGCGCGAGTGATGCGGAAGCGGGTACTCCGATGGTGAAGTGGGAACAACAGGAAGTTCGAGGAAAGGGAAAGACGATGAGCGCACCGGTCACCCGACGGCTGAGCCGCCCGCACCACGGTCGCATGATCGGCGGCGTCTGCGCGGCCCTCGCGCAGAGGTGGGGCATGAAGACCGGCACGGTACGGCTGCTGGCCGTGCTGTCGTGCCTGCTGCCCGGCCCGCAGTTCGTGGCCTACCTCATCCTGTGGGCGGTCGTCCCGTCCGAGTGACGGACGCGGGAAAGCCGAGCCAGGCGGGGATTTCGACGCCCGCCTGGCTTTTTGGTGCGCTATCCGGCTTTCTCAGGGCCGCCAGGAGCACATCGCTTCGTCGATCTCCCGCTCGTCCAGCGGCGGGTGCGGCAGCTCCGTGGCCTTGCCGGGCTCGGCGCGGAGGCCGTCGAGCAGCATTCCCAGGCAGCGCCGCCACAGGGTGGGGTCCACCGCGCACGTGAACTCGACGACCGAGCCGACCATCATGTGCAGCAGCGGGAGGTCCGTGGGGGCGAAGTCGGCCCGCAGGCCGCCCGCCGCCTTGGCCCGCTCGACGAGCTGTGTGATCAACGGCACCATGCGTGCTTTCGCGTCCGCGACGTGCTCGTGGCCGAACTTGTTCGACAGCATGATCTCGCGCAGGCCGCGGTCCGTCGAATGCAGTTCGGCCGCCTTCCACGTGAAGTCGACGAACGCCTGCCACGGGTCTTCGGCCAGCAGCGCCTCCGCGGCGAGGTCGCCGATTTCCTCCATGCGCTCGGCGAACATCGCCTCGACCAGGTGTTCCTTGCTGGGGAAGCGCCGGTAGACCGTGCCGACGCCGAGACCGGCGTGGTGCGCGATGTCGTCCAGGGTGGCTTCGAGGCCGCGCCGGCCGAACACCTCGCGGGCGGCCTGGAGGATGCGGCGGCGGTTCAATTCGGCGTCACGCCGCAGCGGCCGCGCCGGTGCGGCGGGACTCGCGTCCCGTGTCATGCGTCCCATCCTACCAATCAAGTAGAGGCACCTTCTCCGGTTCTTGTGTACCTTGGGCCACGTAAGGGGAGATACCTACTCCACATAGCTTCCTGATCACTTTCAGTGAGGACACCCATGACCGAGTCCACGCTCGTCGTCGCGCCGTCGGGGGACGCGCGCGCCGCCGAGAACCCCCACCACGCCAGACGGTGGCTGATCCTGGTGATGATCGGCCTGGCGCAGCTGATGGTCGTCCTCGACGCGACCGTCGTGAACATCGCGCTGCCCTCGGCCCAGCTCGACCTGGGCTTTTCCAACGACGCGCGGCAGTGGGTCGTCACCGCGTACGCGCTCGCGTTCGGCAGCCTGCTGCTGCTCGGCGGGCGGCTCGCGGACCTCTTCGGCCGCAAGAACACGCTCCTCGCCGGCCTGGCCGGCTTCGCCGCGGTGTCCGCGCTCGGGGGAGCGGCGAGCAACATCGAGATGCTGCTGATCGCGCGTGCGGCACAGGGTGTGTTCGGCGCGCTGCTCGCGCCGGCCGCGCTTTCGCTGCTGACCACGACGTTCACCGACCCGAAGGAACGCGGCCGCGCGTTCGGCGTGTTCGGGGCCATCGGCGGTGGCGGCGCGGCGGTCGGGCTGCTGCTCGGCGGCGTGCTGACCGAGTACCTCGACTGGCGCTGGTGCATGTTCGTCAACATCATCTTCGCCGTCGTCGCGTTCGTCGGCAGCTCGATCCTGCTGCGCAACCAGCGTGACGCCGGCCCGCGCCCGAAGCTCGACCTGCCGGGCACGATCACCGCGTCCGCCGGTCTCTTCGCCCTGGTCTACGGCTTCGCGAACGCCGAGTCGGACTCCTGGTCGTCGGCCTCGGTGTGGGGCTTCCTCGCGGCCGGTGTGGTGCTGCTGGGCGTCTTCGTGTGGCTGCAGCAGCGCGTCTCGCACCCGCTGCTGCCGCTGCGCGTGCTGCTCGACCGCAACCGCGGCGGCTCGTACCTGGCGATGTTCCTGCTGGCCATCGGCATGTTCGCGATCTTCCTGTTCCTGACGTTCTACGTGCAGCAGAACCTGAAGTTCACGCCGATCCAGAGCGGTGTCGGCTTCCTGCCGATGGTGGCGACGCTGATGCTGGCCGCCACGACGGCGACGGCCGTGCTGCTGCCGCGCTTCGGCCCGCGGCCGCTGGTGCCCACGGGCATGGCGATCGCCGCGGTCGGCCTGTTCTGGCTGAGCAACATCGGCCTGGACAGCACCTACGCCTCCGGTGTCCTCGGCCCGCTGCTGGTGATGGGCTTCGGCATCGGACTGGCGATGGCGCCGGCGATGAGCGTCGCGACGTTCGGCGTCGAGGCGCACGACGCCGGGGTCGCCTCGGCGGCGGTCAACACGATGCAGCAGGTCGGTGGCTCGATCGGCACGGCGCTGCTGTCGACGCTGGCCGGCAACGCGGCGACGTCGTACCTCGCGAACAAGGTGCCGTCGCCGC
Source organism: Amycolatopsis heterodermiae (assembly GCF_034929455.1). Taxonomy (NCBI): domain Bacteria; kingdom Bacillati; phylum Actinomycetota; class Actinomycetes; order Pseudonocardiales; family Pseudonocardiaceae; genus Amycolatopsis; species Amycolatopsis heterodermiae. Next base: position 156,481 of record NZ_JAYFSI010000013.1, on the reverse strand, counting down.
AGCTGGTGGCCGAAGCCTCGATCGAGAGCTACACGACGGCCTTCACGTGGGCCGGCGTCATCTTCGCGGTCGGCGCGGTGCTCAGCGGCCTGCTGCTGCGCTCGGGCGCTCCGAAGGGTGAGGCGGCACCGGGCGTCGTCCACATGTAAAGCCCGCTTGAACCGATCCGGCCCTCCGCGCACTAGTAAGGGTGAGAATGTGCGAAGGAGGGCCGGATGGGGGCTTCGAGAGACCTCGACTTCAGCGAGTACTTCGGGGCGCGGGTGCAGCGGTTCCGGCGGGTGGCGTTCGCGCTCTGCGGGGACTGGCACGGCGCCGAAGACCTCGTGCAAGCCATGTTCGTCCAGCTGTACCGGCGGTGGCGCCGGGTCCGGCCGGACACCGTCGACGCCTACGCGCGTCGCATCCTGCTGAACGCGTTCCTCGCCGGGCGCAAGAAAGCCGTCCGTGAGCACGTGACGTCCGATCCACCCGATCGGGCGTCGTCCCCGGACCACGACAGCCACGACCGCGTCGACCTCGAGCGCGCCCTGACCGGGCTGACGCCGAGACAGCGCGCGATGGTCGTGCTGCGGTTCCTCGAAGACCTGCCGGTGGCCGAGGTCGCGGCGCTGCTCGGCGTCGCCGAAGGCACCGTGAAGAGCCAGACCGCCCGCGGAGTCGAGGCGCTGCGTGCCGCCCTCCCCGCGCCGACGACGACGGAGGAGTGGTGATGGAGGACCTCGACGTCCGGTCCGCGCTCACGGCGTACGTGACCGAAGGCGAACCCCCGATCGGCCTCGACGGGGACACGATCCTGGCGAAGGGCCGCCGCTCCCGGCGCACCCGGCTGCTGGCGGCGTCCGCGGGCGTGCTGGTGGTGCTGCTGGCGCTCGGCGCGGCCGTGATCGCGTTGCCCCGTCAGGGAGAGATCGCCGGACCCGCCTGCCCGTCGGCGTCGGCGGGGGAGACGCGGGAGCAGATCGTCGACCGGCTGAGCTGCGTCGTCGGCAACGCGGTGCGCTCGATGCTGCCGTCGGGCGCGAAGGTGGAACGGCTGACGATCCCGGGGGAAACCCCGCCGGCGGACCCGTTCCACCTGGTCGCCGACGCGGTGGGGGACGCGCCGCGGGAAGCCCTGTTCCACATGGGCGTCCGGGTCACCGACGAGCGTGGTTCGGGTTCGGTCTACTTCACGGCGCTGCTCGGCGACGGCGGTTTCGGGATGGCGCGCTGCGGTACCGCCGTCCCGGACCAGGTGAGCTGCGAAGTCGAGCAGCTGAAGGAAGGCGGCCTGCGGAAGGTGACCGAAAGCGCGAACGGCGTGCTGACGTACCGCGCGTCGCTGCTCGTCGCGGGGACGAACATCGAGTTCTCGGCGAACAACAGCGGCGTGCTGGTGCAGCGGGGTGTGCGGGTTCCGGTGCAGCGGCCGGAACCGGCGCTGAACGCCGCGCAGGTCAGGGGGCTGGCGCTCACGCCGGGTCTCGGCTGAAGATCCACTTTGGACCGAGGTACCCGATCGGGTGGTAGACACCGAAGTGTTCGCGTGGTGCGGTGGAAAACCCGATCGAGTGTTAAGGGGTGGACCTTGCGGGAGCCAGAGGTGGCGCCGGATCTCGTGGACGCCGCCCGGCGGCTGGCCGCCGCGGTAGCGGAGGCCGGAGCCGCCGACCGGGAGTCGATGGCCGTCGAATTCGCGCGGGAGGTACTGGCCTCGCGCGGCGGCGAAGCCCGATTCGCCACCTTCTACGAAAAGTGCCCGTCCGGCGTGGTTCTCGTAGACCCCAAGGGAATGATCGGGGCGGCCAACCCGGCTTTCCTGAAGCTGGCGCGGATCGGCGACGAAGACGAGCTCCTCGGCACGCGCGCCGAGGAGCTGGGGGCGACCGCGCGGGACCGGTCGGCACTGGCCGCGGCCCTCGAGGCCGGTGACCGCGTGCTGGACCGGCTCGCGATCCGCTCCCGGCCCGACGCCTCCCGGCTCGTCCGGCTGACGGCGACGACGTTGCCGGGCGAGCGTTCCCGGTACCCGATCCTGATGTTCGAGGACACGCACGAACTGCGGCGGCTGCAGGAGACCATCCAGCACCAGAGCCTGCACGACCCGCTGACCGGCCTGCCCAACAGCGCGCACTTCCGCTCCCGGCTCGAGGGGATGCTCGCCGACCGCGACCAGGGGCGGATCGGGTTGGTGTTCCTGGACATCGACGGTTTCAAGGTCGTCAACGACGGCCTCGGCACCGAGGTCGCCGACAAGGTGCTGCGCGGCGTCGCGGGCACGCTGCGCGCGGTTTTCGCCCCCGCCAAGGGTTTCGTGGCCCGGCTCTTCGGCGACGGGTTCGCCGTGGCGCTGCGCGGCGAGCTCGAGCCGTCGGCGGTGGTGAAGCTGGTCGAGCAGACCATCGGCGAACTGGCGAAACCCGTCTACGCCCAGGGGGTCGGGGTCGGCGTGAGCGCCAGCGCGGGCATCGTCGTCGCGGAGGTGCCGGGAGCCGAGCACGGCGAGCTGATCCGTTCCGCGGAAGTGTCGCTGCACCGCGCGAAGGAGCTCGGCAAGGCGCAGTGGGTGGTGTTCGACCCGCAGTCGGGCCGCGGCGACCGCGACCGCTACCGCCTCGCCGCGGCCATCGCCGGCGCGCTGGAGCTGGGGCAGATCACCGTCGTCTACCAGCCGCACGTGGTGCTGCCGGACGCCCAGATCGTGACGTCGCTCAACGCGGCCCTGCTGTGGAACCACCCGACCCGCGGCCGGCTGCGGGCGGAGGAGTTCTACGCGCTGGCGGAGACGACCGGGATGACGGTGCCGCTCGGCAAGCACCTGCTGAGGAGGGCGCTGGAGACGAAGGCGAGCTGGCAGTCCAGGTTCGGCGACGGCGCACCCATGGTGTGCCTGACCCTGCCCCGCCGCATGGCGATCGACGCCGACCTGGTCGCCATGGTCCGCGCGGAGCTGGACCGCGCGGGTCTCGAGCCCAAGCACCTGATGCTGTGCGCGGACGCGGAATCCCTGATCGACGACCGCGGCGACCTGATCGACTCCCTGGGCCACCTGGCCCGCCTCGGGGTGCTGTTCGTCCTGAACATCACGGGCCTCCCGGAGCTGGAACTGATCCCGGCCCACGAGATCCCGGCCCCGGCGGTGATGCTGCGCGGCCCGATAGTCGACGTCCTGGCCGCGGACGACGCCCCGGCGTGGGCCCGCCGCAACGTCCGCCAGCTGGTGGAACGCGCAGAGGAGATGGGCGTGAAGGTCGGCGCGTACGGCGTGGTCTCCCAGACCCAGGCGGAGCTGCTGTACGGGCTGGGGGTGGTGGTCGCGTCGGGGAGTTACCAGCCGGAGTACCAGACCAGCTCGGAGGCAGAGGTCTGGATGGGGCGCACCTTCCCGATGGGCTGAGCCGCCAGGGCCCTTCGGGTCAGGTCCGCTTGCGGCTCGCGATCTCGTCAGAGATCTGCTGCACACGGGCGGGGTCCGCATCCCGGGCGAGGGAGACGTAGTGGTCCATGACAGTCGGCCGGTAGCGCACCGGAAACGTCTTTCCCGGAGCGAGTCGAGTGAGCTCGGTGATCGTGAGGTCTTCGTCGGCGATACCGCGGAACGAGAGGCCGCCGACGGTCTCCACGTCGAACATCAGGACCACGCGTGGATTGCTGTTGACCTCCCGCCAGTCGACGAGAACACCGAGCGCAAGCGCCCCCGTGCGCAATTCCGCATTGCGCTTCCGCGCGTCACCGCTCAGGAGCGGGTTCGGGGCGACGCCCGGGAAGCCGGGCCCGACGCCGAGCGATTCCCGGCTCAGGTCCGGCCTGAGCCGCGCCATCAGGTCGTTGAGGTCGTTCACACCGCTGGGCTTCTTCTTCCGGCCGAACACCCTGCCCCCTCCTAGCTCCGCTGGCTCCGCAGCTGCTCGATCACTTCGTCGTCCCACCGATGGGTCCGGATCAGGCGGTACCGCTCCGCCGCCACCCACATGTACGCCTCGGCGTCCGTCCGATCACCGACCATCCCCGCCTGCCGCAGCATTCCCACCACCGGGACGAACTCCTCCTCGAACCAGCGGTGGGCGATGCTCACGCGGTCGCAGAACTTGCCCTCGTCCTGCATCAGCCGGAAGCCCCACGCTTCCACGTGCTCGCCCAGTTTCGCGTAGTCCCACGGGTCCGTGACGATCACCGACGCGCGGGCGTGGCCGGTCAGGGGGACGCGCTCCAGGAACAGCCTGCGGTAGTCCTTGACGATCAGGTCGCCGCGGTGGCGGATGCCGCTCGGGTCGAGTTTGGTGCGGACCACCGTCACCGATGCCTCTATTGTGGACAGTCCCTGCGCGTGGGCGACCGAGACCCGGTGGTGGCCGTCGATGATGAAGTGCAGCTCGCCGACGCGGTAGACCTCGATCGGCGGGATGTCCTCGCCGCGGCGTGCGGCCAGGGCCAGCCGTTCCCAGCGTTCGCGGACGCGGCCGGACGTCGGGCGGAAGCGGCGGTCGAAGTCGCGGCTGCGGTCGACCGTGCCGGCGATCGAGTCCAGCTTGATCACCCGCAGGCCGATCCGGCTCTCGCCCTGGTAGCCGAGCGCCTCCACCACCTCGTGGAACGGCAGCATGATGTTGACGTCGTCGGGCTCGCGGCGCAGCCACGTCGAAAGGCGCGAAAGCACCTGCTGACGCCGGGCGCGCAGGAAGTCGTTTTCGGCGTCCGCGCGCGGGAATCCCGTCTCTTTCACGATAACTCCATGATCCGGTGGCCCACCACGTTGCGGATCCGCGTGGCCCCGACGACCCGGTCGGGCACCGGCTCGCCGTGGGGGTGGATGTGCCCGTGCAGCAGCCACTTCGGGCGCAGGCGCTCGATCGTCCGGTGCAGGCAGGAGAACCCGCGGTGCGGCGGGTCTTCGCGGTCGCCGAGGTCCAGCGGCGGTGAGTGCGTCAGCAGGATGTCGACGTCACGGCCGTCGCGGCGGTGCCGACGGCGGGCGCGCCGCTCCAGCGCGCGGGCCCGGCGTCCCTGCTGGGCCTGCGTCCACTGGTTCGGCCCGTCGTTGTAGCGGATCGAGCCGCCGAGCCCGGCGAACCGGATCCCGGCGACGTCGACCACCCGGCCGTCGGCGTTGACGCCGCCCGCCGGGCCCGGCCAGACCGTCGGGAAACCGTCCTTCATGGACAGTCCGCCGTAGCGGGTGTAGCCGCTCAGGTCCGGGTCGTGGTTGCCGGGCACGAACACGCACGGCGCGTCCAGGGCGCTGGCGAGGAACGCCAGGTAGTCGTAGGGGAGGTCGCCGGCGCCGATGACGAGGTCGACGGGGCGGGTGCGGACCGCGTCGGTCCACAACCGCTCGTCCACCTCGTCGGCGACCACCAGCGCTTTCGTCACGGACCCAGGGTACGACGCCCGGGCCTCACTTCATGCCGTGCGCGAACCCGGGGTCGGCGACGATGACGAAAGTGATGACGAAGATCCACAGCAGGCTGAGGGCGAGGGCCCAGGCCTTGAGGTTGGACAGCATGCGAGGCATCACGAATTCTCCGATTCCGGCGGTGGGGAAAAAGGGGACCTAGAGCCAGCCGTTCTTCCGGAATATTCGGTACAGCAACAGGCAGATCGCCAGGATCACGGTGATCACCAGCGGGTACCCGAACTTCCAGTGCAGTTCGGGCAGGTAGTCGAAGTTCATGCCGTAGATCCCGGCGATCATCGTCGGCACCGTGATGATCGCCGCCCACGACGTGATCTTGCGCATGTCGGTGTTCTGCTGCAGCGAGATCTTCGCGACGGTCGCGTCGACCAGGGTGGACAGCAGCTCGTCGAACGCCGCCACCCGCTCCGACACGGTCGTGAGGTGGTCGGCGACGTCGCGGAAGTAGGAGCGGACCTCGTCGGGCACCAGCCGCGTGTAGCCCTCGGCCAGCCGCTGGACCGGCGTCGCGAGCGGCATCACCGCGCGGCGCAGCTCCAGGACCTCCCGCTTCATCAGGTAGATCTGCTCGGCGCTGACCTGCGACCGCGGCGCGAAGACCTGCGCCTCCATCACGTCGATGTCGTTCTCGATCCGGCCCGTGACGTCGAGGTAGTGGTCGACGACGTGGTCGGAGATGGCGTGCACGACCGCGGCCGGGCCGAGCTGCAGCCGCTCCGGGTCGTCGTCCAGCTCGCGGCGCAGCCGGGCCAGTCCGGAGTGGTTGCCGTGCCGGACGGTGATCACGAAGTCGCGGCCGAGGAACACCATCAGCTCGCCGGTCTCGACGATCTCGTTCGCCGTGGTCGGCGACTCGTGCTCGACGTACCGGACGGTCTTGACCACCAGGAAGAGCGTGTCGTCGTAGCGCTCCAGCTTCGGCCGCTGGTGCGCTTCGAGCGCGTCTTCCACGGCCAGCTCGTGCAGCCCGAACGTCTCCGCGATGCCCTGGATCTGGTTCGCGTCGGGCTCGTGGAGCCCGATCCAGACGAACCCCTCGTGGCGCTTGCGGACCTCCTTGATCGCCTCGATGTGCGTCCAGCGGCCGGGCAGGCGCTTGCCGCCGACGTACACCGCGCAGTCCACGACGTAGGCGGACAGCGGCACCGGGATCGGCCGGACGGGGACGGCCTTGGCCCGGCTGTTGCCGCGGCCACGAAGGCCGCCGAGCGAGGGAATGGCAGGCATGGGATCTCCTGGGCGTCGTGCGTGGTCGTGCGAGACGACTGACCAGGGGCGGAACGCGTCCGCCCGGCGACACCAGCGTTCCCGGGAAGGGGCCTACCGAGAGATGAGCCGGCCGGCGGGTGAGGTGGGAACGCTGGGACTACTAGGGAGCGGACTATCGCCACTACTCATCGAGTTCCTCACCTCCTTCGGCCGGGTACAGAGTGGCAGGGCTCGCGTTGACGAGCGACAACCAATGGTTGAGGGTACTCCTCACTACGAATGCGTGTCGTACCAGGCTCACGCGGTGTTACGCGGAACAGGAGAGACGAGTGCAGTTCGGGCGGTACTACGAGGAGTTCGAGGTCGGTGCGGTCTACAAGCACTGGCCGGGCAAAACGGTCACCGAGTACGACGACCACCTGTTCTGCCTGATCACCATGAACCACCACCCGCTGCACCTCGACGCGCACTACGCCGAAGAGACGACCGACTTCGGCAAGAACGTCGTCGTCGGCAACTACGTCTACTCGCTGCTGCTGGGCATGTCCGTGCCGGACGTCTCGGGCAAGGCCATCGCGAACCTCGAGGTCGAGTCCCTCAAGCACGTCAAGCCCACTTTCCACGGCGACACCATCTACGGCGAGACCGAGGTGCTGGACAAGACGCCGTCGAAGTCGAAGGACGACCGCGGTGTCGTGTACGTCGAGACCCGCGGGTACAAGCAGGACGGCCTGATCGTGTGCACCTTCCGGCGGAAGGTGATGGTCCCGAAGCGCTCCTACGGGGAGACTCGGGGCGGGGAACAGCCGGGCCGGCCGACCCCGCACGAGTGATCGGGACGCGCTGATGGACTTGGACCGGATCAAGGGCGTATTGCGCACGTTCGCGGAAGTCGAGGCGCGCGGGGTTTCGCCGCTGTACGACCACCTCGCGACGCAGGCGGCCGAGGACGACGACGTCGCGGGGCTGCTGAGCGCCGCCCGCGACGGTGAGGCGCGCGCGACGCTGCTGATGGCGACCGCGCACCGGCTCGTCCAGGCCGACCCGATCCACCCGCTGTCGCGGTACTACCCGTCCCTGGGCGGGTTCGACGGCGTCGACTCGGAAACCTGGCCGCTGTTCCGGTCGTTCCTGCTGGAACGGGCGGACAAGGCCCGCGCGCTGATCGCGTCGCGCTACACCCAGACGAACGAGGTCCGCCGCGCCGCGCTGCTGTACCCGGCCGTCGCCCGGGCGGCGAAGGAGGCGGGCGGGAAGGTCTCGCTGCTGGAGGTCGGCTGCAGCGCCGGCCTGCTGCTGGGCCTGGACCGCTTCGGCTACCGCTACCAGTGCGACGGCGGCGAGCAGCTGACGGCGGGCCCGGCCAAGGCCGCGGTCGGCCTGCACTGCGCGCTCGACCTGGCCCCGGGCGCGGTGGCGCCCAAGCTGCCGAAGAAGCTCGCGGTGGTCGCGCGCGCCGGGCTGGACCGGGCCCCGGTCGACGTCTCGGACGAGGACGAGCTGGCCTGGCTGGAGGCGTGCGTCTGGGCCGACCAGCCGGACCGCATCCGGCTGCTGCGCACGGCGGCGGCCGAGCAGGCCAAGCACCGGCCCCCGCTGATCACCGGGGACGGTGTGGACGACCTGGCCGCGGCGGCCGCGACGCTGCCGTCAGAGACGCCCCTGGTCGTGCTGACGAGCCACGTCCTGGCCTACTTCGGGGCCGACAAGCGCGCGGCGTTCGTCGACGCGCTGGCGGCCCTGGCGGCCTCGCGGCCGGTGTGGTGGGTCTCGGAGGAGTTCTACGGCGCGGCGCTCGAGGGTGTGCTGCCCGGCCGAGGCGACCTGGTCGGTGACGGTTTGGCCACGCTGGGCGTGGTCCGCTGGGACGACGGGAAGCCGGAGGCGCACGCACTGGCCCGCACGGCGCCCCACGGGCAGCGGATGACCTGGCTGCCGGTCTAGCAGTCCCCGAAACCACCCCGATGCCGCGGGCTCAGGCCCGCGGCAGGGCGTTCCAATCGCGCAGCGTCACGTACAGGAGATCAACGAGCCGGCCGGTCGCGTCCATGTCCGAAAGGTCTGCCGCATCGGACCAGCGGGCGTCCGTGGCGTCGTCACCCGCGGTGAGCACGCCGCCCGTGACGCGGCAGGCGTAGTCGTGGATTTCGTAGCGGCCGCGGGTCACGGTGCCGATCACTGTGCCCGGAATCACGTCGAGACCCGTTTCCTCCCGCATCTCGCGGATCACGGCCGTTTCGTCCGATTCGCCGGGTTCGACTCGTCCGCCCGGCAGCGACCATTGCCCCGAACCGGGGTCATTGGCCCGCCGGATGAGCAGTAATCGGCCCTGGTCGTCGTACGCGATCCCGCCGACGCAGCGGACCGTGGTGTCGATGGAGCCCTCCATATCCCGAAGGGTAGACGTGACCGACTTGAAAACCGATGTCCTGTACACGGAGAGTAGCCGTGCGGTACACTCTGGACCGCGTACTGACCCAAGCGCGGGACTTTCCTCCCTCGCGCCCCTTCAGTGCGGTACAACGTAAAAAGTCAGGATTTACCTCTTGTCCGGTGTCACCGTAAGAGACGGGATTTGATCGCGGTGAACGTGAAGAAGATTGCGGGCCTCGCCGGTATCGCGTTGGTGCTGTTCTTCGTCATTGCCCAGCCCGGTCAGGCCGCGGGCCTTGTCGGCAACATCGTCGACTTCCTGCGCAGCTCGGCCGAATCGGTGATCACCTTCGTCAGTAACGTGTTCAAGGGCTGACAGGGGGCTACCCTCGAACCATGTTCGCGCCACGCGACCCCGACGAGTACCTCCTCGACACCGAGCGGCGGGTCATCCGGATCCGCCGCCACTGGGCGGTGCTGCTGTGGGACACCTTCGAGGCGGCGGCTCTGCTCGCCATCTGCGTCCTGGTGTCCTACCTGCTGCCACCTGCGCTGTACATCGGCCAGAACATCCTCTGGTACGTCGCGCTGCTCGTCGTGCTGCGGTTCGCCTACGTGGTGATGGAGTGGTGGGTCGAGCGGCTGGTGGTCACGGACAAGCGGTTCGTCATGACCACCGGGGTGTTCACGACCAAGGTGCTGATGATGCCGATCAGCAAGGTCACCGACCTCAGCTACGTGCGCACGGCGACCGGCCGCATGATGGGCTACGGCACGATGGTGGTCGAGTCCGCCGGTCAGATCCAGGCGCTCAACAAGATCGACTTCCTGCCGCGGCCGGAGGAGTTCTACGACACGATCTCCGAGCTGGTCTTCGGCGACAAGCAGAAGCAGGCCGAGCGCTTCTCGATGATCAAGGCCCAGCGGGCCGCCCGGGGCAAGAAGCCGGTCGGCTGACTCATCCCGGCGCACGTGTGACGTAGCGCATCGTCGACAATGGTCACGATGCGCATCGACCTGCACGCCCATTCCACCGCTTCCGACGGCACCGACTCGCCGGCCGGGCTCGTCGCCGCGGCCGCGAGAGCCGGGCTCGACGTCGTCGCGATCACCGACCACGACACCACCGCGGGCTGGGCCCCGGCCACCGCGGCCATCCCGCCCGGCCTGACGCTGGTGCCCGGCGCCGAGCTGTCCACCGTCTCGATCAACCCCGAGACCGGCCGCCAGATCAGCGTCCACCTGCTGGCCTACCTCTTCGACCCGACCTCCGAGGCCGTCGTCGCCGAGCAGACCCGCCTGCGGATCGAACGCCGGACGCGGCTGCGCAAGATGGCCGAGCGGATGGCGGCCGACGGCCTGCCGATCGACGCCGACGAGATCTTCGGCCTGCTGCCCGAGGACTCGCCGCCCGGGCGCCCGCACCTGGCCCAGGCGCTGGTCCGGGCCGGGCTGGTCAAGTCCGTCGACGAGGCCTTCGCCGACTACCTGAACCCCCGCCGCGGGTACTACGTCGCCCGCCGCGACACCCCGGTCGAAGAGGCGATCGACATGATCGCCGCGGCCGGCGGCGTCACGGTCATCGCGCACCCCTTCGCCTTCAGCCGCGGCGCCACGATCAGCGAGGACACCCTCGCCGGGCTGGCCGCGCACGGGCTCACCGGCGTCGAGGCCGACCACCCGAACCACGACCCGGCCACCCGCGCCCGCACCCGCGCGCTCGCCGGCGAGCTCGGCCTGCTGGTCACCGGCTCGAGCGACTACCACGGCACGAACAAGACCATCGCCCTCGGCGAGTGCACCACCGACCCGGGGCAGCTGGACGAGCTGATGGCGCGCGCGACCGGTTTCCAGGTCGTGAAGGGCTGAAATGGCGATCGCCGACTTCTTCGACGCCAAGCTCTTCATGAGCGCGACGATCACCCTGATCGTCATCATGGACCCGCCCGGCACGGTGCCGGTGTTCCTGAGCCTGGTCGGCCGCAAGCCGCTCGCGACGCGCGCCCGCGCCGCCCGGCAGGCCGTCCTGGTGTCACTGCTCGTGATCAGCCTCTTCGCCGTCGCCGGCCAGGCGATCCTGGCCTACCTCGGCATCGGCATCCCGGCCCTGCAGGGCGCGGGCGGCCTGCTGCTCCTGCTCATCGCGCTGCAGCTGCTGACCGGCGGGGGCCACGAGCAGGAGGCGGCCACCGAAGACGTCAACGTCGCGCTCGTGCCGCTCGGCACGCCGCTGCTGGCCGGGCCGGGCGCGATCGCCGCGACCATCGTGTTCGTCCGGCAGGCCGACGGCCACGTCGGCGCGTACATCGCCCTGGCCCTGGCCATCGTCACGACGCACTTCGTGATCTACATCTGCATGCGCTACTCCGGCGTCGTCATCCGGCTGATCAAGGAAAGCGGCATCACGCTGCTGGCCAAGGTGGCCGGCCTGCTGCTCGCGGCGATCGCCGTCGAGCTCGTCGCGAACTCCGTGCGCGGCTTCATCGCCGGCGGCAGCTGACCCCCGCCACTCGGGTTGTCCTGCCGGACAGGATCCGGCCGGTGCGTTGACATCGTTGGCGCGCCTCCCGCAGCCTGAATCTCAACTCAGCGGTTGAAACGATTCAAGCGCCTTGCGGAGGCCTCGATGAAGTGGCTCAGAGCAGTCCTGCCGGTCACGGTGCTGGTGGCGAGCGGCGTGGCGGCGGTGCCCGCGGCGACCGCCGTGGCCGCGCCGAGCTGGCAGAAGTACGTCGTCGCACCCGCGAGCCGGGACGTCCGTCCGGTGCGCGTGCTGTCGACCACCGGCGACGTCACCAACCCGAACGGCCTGCTCGGCCGCGGCGTCACGACGCTCAAGCGACAGGCGCCGCCGCCGAAGCCGGCCTGGCCGGGCGGGACGACCGCGGCCGCGTCGTCGTTCCACGCCCCGAACAACGGCGGCAACGGCCAGCCGCGCACGTACGACCCCGGCAACGCCGTCGACGGCAACACCGACACGTTCTGGAACGACGACACGATCGGCGCCTACCCGGACGTCCTGACCATCACCTCGGGCGCGCCCGTCGCGCTCCCCGGCGTCACCGTGCTGTCCAGTGTGGACGGTGTGCCGCAGGACTACACGGTCGAGGTGCTGGACGGCGGCGCGTGGCGCACCGCGGCCACCGTCACCGGCAACACCGACGTGCAGCGCACGGTGGCGTTCGACCGCGCGGTGACGACCACGCAGGTCCGGATCACCGTGACGAAGGACCAGGCGACGCCGTCGGGCGAGTTCAGCCGGGTCACCGAGGTGTGGCCGGGCCTGGTCGCCGACCCGCCGACGCCGGTCGCGGTGCTCGACTTCGGCAAGGTCGTCTCGGGGTACCCGAAGATCTCCTTCGCCGGCGCGTCGGCGAACCACCCCGGAATCCGCGTGTCGACCTCGGAAACCCAGCAGTACCTGGGAGAACGCTCCGACTTCTCGCGGTCGGACTTCTCCGGCGGCCCGGGCAGCGACCAGATCGCCGTGCCGGTGCAGCCGACCGTCTGGCGGGACACGAAGGGCTGCCAGAGCGGCACGCAGGTGTGCGCGGACGGCCTGCGCGGCTTCCGCTACCTGCGGATCAGCCTCGACGCGCTCGCGTCGGACGCGCCGCTGACCCAGGCGTCCGGCGAGGTGCGGATCACCGGCGTCTCGCTCGACTTCACGCCGTTCCTCGGCACGCCGAGCACCTACAAGGGCTGGTTCGAGTCGTCCGACGACGCCCTGAACCGCTACTGGTACAACGCTTCCTACACCAACGAGCTGGGCATGGACACGTTCCGCGAGTCCGATGTGGACCCTCGTGGCGCGTTTTCGCCGTCGCTCGACGGGAAGGTCGTGCTGCACGACGGCGCGAAGCGCGACCGGGACCCGTACGTCGGCGACGTCGCGATCTCCGGGCTGACCCAGTACCTGACGCACCAGGACGGCACGGCGGCCCGCAACGTGCTCGCCGACCTGGCCGACCACCAGCGCGCGGACGGCTGGATCCCGCCCGCGTCGATCAACGACTACACGCTCCCGCTGTTCGACTACCCGCTCTGGTGGGTGACCGCGAGCTGGGACTACGTGCTCTACACGGGCGACACCGGGTACGCGTCTTCGTACTACGCGAACCTCGTCAAGACGCTCGACGCGTGGTACCCGTCGGTCACCGACGCGCACGGGTTGCTCTCGAAGGGCCTCAACGGGACCGGCGGCTACGGCGACTACGCGTTCCTCCCGCGGACCGGCGAAGTGACGTACTACAACGCGTTGTACGTCCGCGCGCTTCAAGGCGCAGCCGGGCTCGCTCGGGCGACCGGGCACGCCGCTGACGCGGATCGCTGGCTCTCGCGGGCGTCCGGCGTCGCGGCGGCGGTGAACCAGTACCTGTGGGACCCGGCGGCGGGGGCGTACCTCGACTCGGCGACGGGCGCGGTGCGGCACGGCCAGGACGGCAACAGCCAGGCGATCGTCGCCGGGATCGCGTCGCCGGCGCAGTCTTCGTCTTCGTTGGCGCGGCTGGCCGCCGGGGCCCTGCCGTACGGGAACCCGTTCATGGACAACGACACCCTGGTCTCGGACGGCACCAAGCGCGTCTACGCGTTCACGTCGTACCCGGAGCTGGTGGCGCGGTTCCAGACGGGCCAGGCGGCGTCCGCGATCGACCAGATCAAGCGGATGTACGGCTGGATGACCAGCCACGACCCGGGCATCACGGACTGGGAGGGCATCGGCGACGGCGGTTCGCACTACGAGCAGGGCTACACGTCGGCGGCGCACGGCTGGTCGACCGGCGTCGTGCCGGCGCTGACGAACGAGCTGCTGGGCGTCTCGCCGACGTCACCCGGCTTCGCGACGTGGCAGGTGGCGCCGAAGCCGGGCAACGTCGCCTGGGCGCGCGGCGCGGTGCCGACGCCGAAGGGCGCGCTGTCGGCGTCGTGGACCCAGGTCGGTCCGGTGTTCTCGCTGACGGTGACGGCGCCGCGAGGGACGTCCGGCTCGCTGGTGGTGCCGGCCGGTCGTGTCGTGCTGCTGGACGGGCATCCCGTGCGGAGCACGACTCTGCAGGTGAGCGGCGGCACCCACACGGTGCTCGTCGTGAAGTAGCGGTGCTTTCCGCGCGGGGCGGCCCGCCCCGCGCGGAAAGTGTCGGTGGTGGTGCGTAGCGTGGGGAACCGTGAAGGAGCAGATGGGCTTCGATTTCGGTGTCGCGCAACCGGTGCGGCTGACGAAGGTGTCGCCGGCGCGGCTGGCCACCTTCGACGACTGCCCGCGCCGGTACCGCTTGTCGTACCTGACGCGGCCGACCCCGCAGCGCACCGGGCCGTGGGCGCACAGCACGCTCGGCGCGGTGGTGCACAACGCGTTGCGGGCGCTGTTCGACCTGCCGGCGGCCAAGCGGGTGCCGCAGCGGGCCGTCGCGCTCGTCGCCGAGCACTGGAAGGACGCCGGTTTCGAGGACGCCGAGCAGGCCGCGCGCTACCGGGCGCGGGCGAAGGGCTGGGTGGCGGAGTACGTCGAGGACAACGACGTCACCCACGACCCGGTCGGGCTCGAGCGCTGGGTGTCGGCGCCGGTCAGCGCGACGCCGGGGGAGCGTCCGTCGATGATCATCGAAGGCCGTACGGACCGCATCGACCAGCGTGACGGCGAGCTGGTGATCGTCGACTACAAAACGGGCCGCCGCCCGCCGGACGAGTTCGAGGCGCGGGCGTCGCAGGCGCTGGCGCTGTACGCGGTGGCGTCGTCGCGCACGCTGCGCACGCCGTGCACCACGGTCGAGCTGCACCACCTCCCGACCGGCACGATCGCCGCGGCCGAGCACACCCCGGAGAGCCTGCAACGGCACCTGCAACGCGCCGAAGAGACCGCCGGTGACCTGAGGCTGGCCACGGATACCCTGGACGCGGGCGGCGACGAGAACGTGGTGTTCCCGGCCCGCCCAGACCGGCGCTGCGCTTGGTGCGACTTCAGGCCGAGCTGCGCGGTGGGCCAGGAAGCAGCCCCGCAGGCGCAGCCGTGGGACCTGCTCGCGCCCTGAACAGGAGAGAAAGTGGCCGCACCGGAAACCGAGGAACTGGCAACGGTCCCACTGCCGACCCCAAGGCCGAACACCGACCCAACGGCGCCTCAGCCGGTCGCAGCGGAGGCGGCACCGGAGGCGGAGCCCAGCGCAGCTGGCGCGGCGCCCGTCCCCGAGCCTGGCGCGGACGAGCGAGGCGCCGGCGCCGACGAGAAAGCTGCCACAGCCAGCTCGGATGAAGCTGCTTCGCCGGAAACCGTCGAGCAAGCGGCAGGCAAACCGGCCAAACAGGGCGGCCGCTGGTGGCGCGGCTTCACCGGCTCACTGGCCGCGGGCCTCACGGTCCTGGCCATCGGAGTGCTGGTGGTAGCGGGAGTCTGCCTGTACACGGACGCCCCCGGCCCCGGCCCGGTACTGCTGATCGGCCACCCGATCGCCGCGGCACTGGCACTGCTGGCCCAGCGAGTCGCCGACCGCCGCAACGGCCTCCCCGCCGCTGGCGCGGGGATCGCGGTGGTCCTGTTCGTGGTCTCCGCGCTGACCCTCTTCTGGCTCACCTGACGAACCCGCCCGCAGCCTGCGTGACCAGCCCCGAAACTCGCATGACCGGCTGCGGATCTCGCTTATCAGCCAGGATCTCGCCCCCCAACTCGCGTGATCAGTCCCAGATCTCGCGTGTTCACGCCCGCAAGGGTGTGACCAGCGCCGGAACTGGCGTGACCGGCACTGAATCTCGCGTGACCAGCCCCGGTTCTCGCGTGATCAGGCCGCAACTCGCGTGACCAGCCTCGGATCTCGCGTGACTAGCGCCGGAAATGGCGTGACCAGCTCGGATCTTGCGTGACCGGCCGTGAAACTCGTGTGACCAGGTCCAGAACTGGCGTGACCGGCCCCGAAATTCGCGTGACCGGCCGGAACTGGCGTGACCAGCTTCGGATCTCGCGTGATTAGCTCCGGAACTGGCGTGACCAGCCGGACCTCGCGTGACCGGCCCCAAAACTCGCCTGATCGGCTCCGGATCTTGCGCGATCAGCCCCGGAACCCGCGAGTTCCGGCCCCAATCACGCCGGTCACGACCTGGATCAAGCGAGTTCCGTGCCTGAACACGCGAAACCCATGTGATCAGGCGGGCATCTCACGTGATTGGAGAGGCATCACGCGTGATCCAGAGGGCATCTCGCGTGTCTGAAGGGGCATCTCGTGTGATTGGGCAGTCGACACGTGTGTTTGGCGGGTCGACACGAGTGGCTGGGGAGCCAACTCGTGGGACCGGGAGGGCGACTCGTGTGATGGGGGAGTCGACTCGCGTGGTTGGCGGGTCGACACGTGTGATTGGAGAGCCAACTCGCGTGATTGGGGAGTCGACTCGTGATGGGGGAGTCGACTCGCGTGATTGAAGGGTCGACACGTGTGATGGAGTCGACTTGGGGGCTGGGTTACTTCAGGGCGGTTAGGGTGGTGCCGCGTTCTTCCAGCAGGACTGGGCCGGCTGTGCCCAGCCGGACCGGGCCCGTGTAGCCGCGGCGGTCCACGCCCACCGTGCGGATCGTGGAGCCGTCGTTTTCGTTCAGTACCGCCAGGCCGCCCTTGATGGGGACCACCAGCTGGCTCGCGAACGTCACGCCCGGGCCCATTGCGCTGCTCAGGGTCCAGCGCGGCGAGAGGTCGTCGCGGGACATGGCCACCACCTTCGAGCCGCTGAACCAGTACACGCCCGCCGCGGTCTGGGTGGTCGCTTCGGTGCCGCTCGGGGGGTCGGCGGCGAGGTCGGCCGCCGGGACGTCCAGGGGGTAGGCCGTGCGCTGGGAACCGTCGCCGTTGAAGACCACCAGGAGCTTCTGGTCCGGCAGGACCACCGCCGTCAGGTCGCCCGACATCGCGATCACGCGCGCCCGCTTGCCGGCCAGCACGGAGCTGAACGCCACCTGGGGCTCGTCGTCCTTCTCCGGCGCCGCCTTGTAGACGGTCAGGCGGTCCGCCGGGTCGCCCGGGCAGCGCTCGATGACGCCGACCTTGCCCGACGCCGCCGCGACCGTGCCGTACGTGCAGCCGGTGCGCGGCTGCTTGCCCGCGTTGACCAGCGCCGGGACCTGGCCGTACTCGGCGCTCTGCACCAGGTCGTCGCGCCAGGTGTCGAGCAGCTTCTTGCCGGTGGTGGTCACGTGCGAGCCGTCGCTGACCAGCTGGGTGCCCAGCTCGGCGTTGCCGTTGCGCTGGGCGGTGATCCGGCCGGTGCCCGGGTCGAGCTGCGTGACCTCGCTGCAGTTCTCCGTCTTGTGGTAGACGGCGTTGACCCGCCCCCACGTCTCGTTCATGGTGCACAACGGCAGATCACGCGTGTAGTGCCAGCGGATCTGCCCGGTCAGCGGATCGCGCGAGGCGACCTCGCCGCCGTCCGCCGTGACGACGGAATCGCCGCTGGACACCGGGACCGGCGTCGCGCCGCTGCGGGCGCTCCAGATCTCGGCCAGCGAGCCGGGCACCGCGTTCGGCGCCGCGGGCAGCGGCGGCGGCGGGTCCGCCTCGGTCCGGTCGGTCGCCGCGCTGTCGCTGGTCGTGCCGATGACCAGCGCGACCGCGACGACCAGCACCGCGATCACCGCGGCGAGCACGCGGTCCCGGCCGCGGTTCCAAGGCGAACGGCGTGCCTTGACCCGCGGCTCGGGCGGAGCGGGTTCGACGTCGTCAAGGACGTCTTCGGAGCCGTAAGCGGCTTCCGAAGGCTCTTCTTCGGGCAAGGGAGAAGCAGCCTTGTCCTCGTCGCTCACTTACCCGCTCCCCGCGCTAAAGCCTCAGTCTGCCGACGCAGGTGTATCAGAAGTCGCGGCCGGGCGGCGACGGCGGCGCCGCCGAGCCGGGCGTTCGGCGTTCTCGCCGGACTCCTTCTCCACCGGGCCGGCCGTCTCCGGAGCCGTGCCGCGGGTGCGGCGGCGGGTCCGGGTGCGGCCTTCGGCAGCGCCGTCTTCGGACGGGGCGGCCGCGTTGTCGGCGGCTTCGATCGCCTCGGCCGCACGCGAGCCGCCGCGGGTCCGCTTGCGCGGGGTGCGGTTGCGCTTGCGCGGCGCTTCCTCGGACGACGGCGACTCGGGGCCACCGGCCGCGGTGTTGCCACGGCCCTGGGCGCCACGGCCACGGCGCTTGCCGCCCAGGTCCTCTTCGACCTCGGCGCCCAGGCCCGCGCGGGTGCGCTTGGCCAGCGGCAGCCGCCCGGTGGTGCCCTCCGGGATGCCCAGGTCCTCGTACAGGTGCTTCGAAGACGAGTACGTCTCCACCGGCTCCGGCTTGTCGAGGCCCAGGGTGTCCGAGATGAGCTTCCAGCGCGGCATCTCGTCCCAGTCGACGAGCGTGACGGCGACACCGGTGCGGCCCGCGCGGCCGGTGCGGCCGATGCGGTGGACGTAGGTCTTCTCGTCGTCCGGGCACTGGTAGTTGATCACGTGCGTGACGTCGT
The DNA here is from genome assembly GCF_034929455.1 of Amycolatopsis heterodermiae. Classification (NCBI taxonomy): domain Bacteria; kingdom Bacillati; phylum Actinomycetota; class Actinomycetes; order Pseudonocardiales; family Pseudonocardiaceae; genus Amycolatopsis; species Amycolatopsis heterodermiae. The sequence goes on along the minus strand of NZ_JAYFSI010000013.1, from coordinate 138,042 downwards.
CGATGTCGATGCCGCGGGCGGCGACGTCGGTCGCGACCAGCACGTCGACCTTGCCGGAGCGGAACGCGCGCAGGGCCTGCTCGCGGGCGCCCTGGCCCAGGTCACCGTGCACGGCCGCCGCGGCGAACCCGCGCTCGACCAGGTCGTCGGCCACCTTCTGCGCGGTGCGCTTGGTGCGGCTGAAGATCATCGTGAGGCCGCGGTCGGACGCCTGGAGGATGCGGGCGATGACCTCGGGCTTGTCCATCGAGTGCGCCCGGTAGACGAACTGCGTGGTGCGCTCGTGGATCGCGCTCGCGTCGTTCTCCTCGGCGCGGATGTGCGTCGGCTGGTTGAGGAACGTGCGGGCCAGCGTGATGATCGGCCCCGGCATGGTGGCCGAGAACAGCATCGTCTGGCGCTCGTCCGGCACCATCCGCAGGATGCGCTCGATGTCGGGCAGGAAGCCCAGGTCGAGCATCTCGTCGGCCTCGTCGAGCACCAGGCCGCGAACCTTGCCGAGCACCAGGTGCTGCTGCTCCGCGAGGTCGAGGAGGCGGCCCGGGGTGCCGATCACGACGTCGATGCCCTTGCGGAGCGCCTCGATCTGCGGCTCGTAGGGGCGGCCGCCGTAGATGGCCAGGGTGCGGATGCCGAGGTGCTTGCCGGCGCCCTTGAGGTCGTTGGCGACCTGGATGCACAGCTCGCGGGTCGGGACCACGACGAGCACCTGCGGGGTGCCGTCGCCCGGCACCTCGACGCGGTGCAGCAGCGGGACGCCGAAGCCCAGCGTCTTGCCCATGCCGGTGCGGGCCTGGCCGATGAGGTCGTCGCCGGCCATCGCCAGCGGCAGGGTGAGTTCCTGGATCGCGAAGGTCCGCTCGATGCCGACCTCGGCGAGGGCCTTGATGATCTCCGGCTTGACGCCGAACGACGCGAAGGTCGGGGCCTCGGGCTCGACCTCGACGCCCGCCTGCAGCGGGTGCGACGTGTCGAGCGCGGCCGGGCCGGTCTCGCTGTGTTCCAGCGCGACGGCGGGGGAGTTCTGTTCGGTTGTGGGGTTTTCTGCGGTCAGGGTGATCGCCTCTCTCGTGACCAGCGCGCACAACCCTGAGTCCCGTTTCGACACTCGACCGGGAGTAAACCCTGGTTCCCAGCGCTGATGTGAAGCGCGGAACCGGTCCGTCCCGGGAATGCCGGAAGAGGCGTGCACGCACATTGCAGTACGTCGGCCAGCCTCCTGGCCAGCCTGTTTCCCGACCGCCGGTATGGCGTACGGAAGCTCTAATCAAAGGCAGTGTACCTGGTCAGCAGTTTTTCAACAGTACCCGGCACGCCGGAGGCAGTGGGATCGGTCTCGTCCCGACACGCCCGGGTGCTTCGGCGATACCCTGCTGCCGTGACCGACCCGAAAGAGATCACCGAAGGCGTCGTCGACCTTCTGGGTGTGATCGCCTACCTCGAGCTGTCCGCGTTCGACCGGCTGGCGGAGGACGCGCGCAGCGCCCCCACGCTGGCCGGGCGGGCCGCGCTGGCGGCCATGGCGGCCGCCGAGATCGGTCACTACGGCCTGTTGTCCGCGCACCTGGCCGCGCACGGCGTCGCGATCGAGGACGCGATGGCGCCGTTCCCGAAGCACATCGACGACTGGCACGCCTCCACCCCGCCGAAGTCGTGGCTGGAGTCGCTGGTCAAGGCCTACGTCGGCGACGGGCTCGCCGCCGACCTCTACCGGGAGATGGCCAGCTGGCTGGACCCCGAGACCAAGGACCTGGTGCTCACCGTGCTGGCCGACACCGGGCACTCCGCCTTCGCCGAGCGCGAGGTGGCTGCCGGGATCGAAGTCGACCCCAAGACCCGCGACAAGCTCGCGCTGTGGGGGCGCCGCCTGCTCGGCGAAGCCCTCACGCAGGCCCAGTACGTCGTCGCCGAGCGCGACGGCCTGGCCGAGCTCATCATCGGCGGATCGGGCGACCTCTCCGGAATTGCGGCACTGTTCCGGCGGTTGCAACAGGGGCACACGAAGCGCATGCAGGCGCTCGGCCTGGGCTGATCCCGATGGAGTACCGAGACACGACGAAGTGGCCGGGCGCGGACATGCGGCACCGCAACGACCCGGTTCGGTTAGCCTTGCCGAGCACATCCCTTACGAATTTCCAGCGGAGGTCCCACGTGGAGGTCAAGATCGGCATCAAGGACACCCCGCGCGAGCTGGTGGTGTCCAGTGGCCAGTCTCCCGAAGAGGTGGAGAAGCTGGTCGCCGAGGCCCTGACGGCCGGTGACGGGCTCTTCCGCCTCAGCGACGAGAAGGGCCGGAAGTACATCGTGCCCTCCGACCGCATCGCCTACGTCGAGATCGCGCCGTCGGACGTCCGCAAGGTCGGCTTCGGCGTCGGCGACTGACAGCACACTGACGGCTCGATTCGGAGCCGTTGACACCAGGCCACGGCCGGTCTCGCTCCCCGGAGCGGACCGGCCGTCCGCCTGACCGGGTCTTCGGGACGGCGCCCGGACGTGGTCGCCCCTCACCCGTTTCGTGGCCTTCTCGGCGGTCGCGCTCATCGCGTCGGTGGCCTGCCGTCGCCGGATCGGGCGCGGCCCCGCTCGAACGGGCGATGACGCGGCTCCAGCCGTGGCCGGAACGGTCCTGCCCCAGGTTCACCGGATCGGTGAGTTCTTGTTGGTGTGTCGGGGTTTCGCCCTCTAGCTTCGGCTGGCGATCCGGCGCCGCGGGGCCCGGACGGGCACTCTCTCGGAGCGGTAGATGACCACTGTCGAACCCACGGCGACCGCCGTGGCGGATCTCGTGCGGAACACCCTGTCGACGCACAAGTCGCTGTTCCTCGCCACCTCGGGCAGCGACGGGTCCTGGGTCGGCGGCGTGTACTTCGCCGAGAGCGACCCGTTCACGCTGAACCTCGTGCTGGAGCGGCGCGGCCGGACGCTCGCGGCGATCCAGGAGAACCCGGTGGTCTCGCTGGTCGTGTCGACCGGCTCGCCGATGCAGCCGTTCCTCCAGGCGCAGGCGCTGGCGGAGATCGTGGCGGGCGAGCAGGACACGCGGGTGCGCGAGCAGCTGGTCGCGAAGGTCCCGGAGGCCGCGCCGTTCCTGGACGCCCCGGTCGCGGCCGTCCGCCTGAGCGTGCGTGGCTGGCGCGCCACGGACATCGCCAACGGCTGGCTGCCGGGCCGCGACCTGCCGGCCCCGCGCGTCGCGAACTGAGCCAATCCCGGCACGGCCACCGCGCGGGTGGCCGAGCCGGTTCCTGCCGCTCCGCCCGCGACGGCGCCTTCTCCGGGGCGAGCGCCGTCGCGGGCGGCAGCGAAAGACGTGAAGGCCACCTTGAGGGACGTAGAGTCCCGGAAAGTGGCCTTCACGGACCTTCAGGCGTTGAGTTCTTCCAGCGTGGTCGGCACGTGGAACGGCGGGGTGCTCGTGCCCGTGATGCGGTAGCGGCCCCACGGGTCCGGGTCCGACAGTTCGCCCGTCGCGGTGTGCGGGCCCGCCTGGATCGAAACCGCCTTCTTCTTGCCGCCGGCCAGGCGCGCCAGCTCGTCGTGCACCGCCACCCGGCCGTACCAGCGGTAGAAGCCGTCGATCGGCTGGAAGTAGCCGCGCAGCTCCACCTGGGCCGTCAGCGAGACGCCGTCGACCACCAGGGTCGCTTCGCCGCTGTAGCCGTCTTCGTCGTGGTCGCTCATGACGTTTCCTCCACGGGGTCCGTGCGGCCCAGCTGGACCACCTTGTTCGCCTCGAGCGGCAGGTTCGGGTCGATGACCACGCCGTTCTGGCGGGTCAGCCCGTCGATGGCCGCCCAGATGATCTGCGTCAGGTACTCGACGACGGCGTCGCGGCCCATCGACCGGCGGTCCAGCCACCACTCGCCGGTGTTCTGGACCATGCCGACGATGCCGTGCGCCCACGGCTCGGCCGCGCCGGAGTCCATGTTGAACATCCGCATGTAGTCGCCGAGCAGCGCGGTCAGCGCCGTCGCGATCAGTTCCTTGTCCTCGGCCACGACGTCCGAGCTGACCGGCTTCTCCGGCCGGCCGTGCGCCAGCAGCCGGTAGAGGTTCGGGTGCTCCTCGATCACGGTGAAGAACGCGTCGAGCGCCATCCGGATCCGCGGCACCGGCGCGAGCTCGGCGTTGATCGCCGGGATCAGCCGCTCGAAGAGGATCTCCGTGCCGCGCTGGCCGAGGGCGACGTAGAGGTCGGCCTTGTCGTCGAAGTGCCGGTACAGCACGGGTTTCGTGACACCCGCCTCGGCGGCGACGTCCTCCATGCCGAGGTCCGGGCCGTGCGTGTCGAGCGCGCGCAGGGCGGCCTCGACGAACTCCTTGCGCCGCGCGATCCGGTGCTTGCGCCAGCGGTCGCGGCGGGCGTCGCCGGTCGCTTCGCCGTCGCGCGACGAGGGCTTGGACTGCTTGCCGGAGCGCTTGACACGTTCGATCACGAGAGGGATGCTACCAAAGGTAACTGTTACCGCAAGTTACATGTTTCGGAAGGGGTGGTCGGCAATGACGCGGACGCTGAAGGAACCGGATCGCGAAAAGACCGCGGAGCGGCTGCTCAAGTCGTCGGCGAACAAGTTCTACGACCCCGACGTCGACATCGACTGGACCGCGCCGCTGGTCGAGGGCAAGCGGTTCATCCTCGACGAGCGTTCGTCGCTCTACGGCACCCCGCTCTGGGACAAGCTGACGCCCGAGCAGCGCATCGAGCTCGGGAAACACGAGGTCGCCAGCGTCGCGACCACCGGGCTGTGGTTCGAAATCCTCCTGATGCAGATGCTGCTCAAGGAGGTCTACGAGCAGGACCCGACGTCCGCGCACGCGCAGTTCGCGCTCACCGAGATCGCCGACGAATGCCGGCACTCGACGATGTTCGCGCGGATGGCGTCGCGGATCGGCTGCCCCGCCTACGGCCCGGTGCCGTGGCTGCGACGCCTCGCGAAACTGATGCCGACGATCTCCTACGGCCCGGCGCGCTACGGCGCGATCCTGGTCGCCGAGGAGGTGCTCGACCGGCTGCAGCGCGAGCAGATGAACGACGACGGCGTCCAGCCGCTGGTCCGGATGGTCAACCGGATCCACGTGCTGGAGGAGGCGCGGCACGTCACCTTCGCCCGCGAAGAGGTCACGCGCGGCATGGCGAAGCTGTCCAAGGCCGAGATCGCCTACCAGCAGTTCATCATCGCGCTCATCTCGTACTTCGTGACGCGGGCGTTCATCAACCCGAACGTCTACAAGGTGGTCGGCATCCGGCCGCGTGACGGCGTCGAAGCGGCCCTGAACAACCCGCACTGGCAGGGCACGATCGCCTGGGCCGGGGAGAAGATCATGCCGTTCCTCGAGGAGTCGGGTCTGGTCGGCCTGCCCGGGAAGTTCTTCTGGCGCAAGTCCTTCCTGCTCCCGGCGGGCCGGTGACCACCGCGTCGCGGCTGCGCGACCCGTCGCTCGCGCACCGGTTCGTCGCGAGCGACGGCGCCGCGCTGCACGTCGAGCTGTCCGGGCCCGCCGACTCCGCCGTGACGCTGGTGCTGGTGCACGGCTGGACGCAGGACCACCGGACGTGGGACTTCGTGCTGCCACACCTGGATCCCGGCGTACGGGTGCTGCGTTACGACCTGCGCGGCCACGGCGGCTCGGCGCACGCGCGTCCCGGCTCGGCGTCGATCGCCCGTCTCGCGGACGACCTGGCCGAGCTGATCGCCGACCGCGTCCCGAACGGGCCGCTCGTGCTCGCCGGTCACTCGATGGGCGGAATGACGCTGATGGTGCTCGCCGAACGGCACCCCGCGCTCGTCAGGGAGCGGCTCGCGGGGGCGGCGTTCGTCGCGACGTCGTCGGGCGACATGGACCGGCTGACGCTCGGGTTCCCGGGCCTGGTCGGCCGGGGCGTCACGCGCTTCGAGCCGCGGCTGGCCCGCCTGCTGGCGGGCCTGCGGTCGGACACGCTGCGCCTGCGCCCGGGCATGGTCCGATCCGGGTCGCGCCGCCTGGTCTTCGGCGACCGGCCGGGCCGCGCCCAGGTGGACAGCGTCGTCGAGCAGCTGCTGTGCGCGCACCCGGCGAGCGCCGGGCTGTTCCTGGACGCCATCGCGTCGCACCGCGGCATCGGCGGCCTGGGCGCGCTCTGCGACGTCCCGTCGGTGGTGCTGGCGGGGGAGAAGGACCGGCTCTGCCCGCTGGCGCACGCGAAGGTGATCGCGGACGAGCTGCCGCACGCGGAGTTCGTCCGCTACCCGGGCGCCGGCCACATGCTGCCGCAGGAACGCCCCTACGAGGTGGCGCGCCGCATCTCGGCCCTGGTCCGCACGGCCGTCACGAACTGACAGTCACTGCCAAAGGCGGCACTTTCACGTGAAAGTGCCGCCTTTGGCAGCGGGCGTTACGAGTCTTTCAGCGGGAAGCCGCCGCCGATGCCGCGCCAGGCCAGGTTCGCCGTCAGGGCCACTGCTTCCTCGCGGCTCATCGACTGGTGGTGCTGCAGCCAGAACCGGGCGCTGACCTGGCTCATCCCGACCAGCCCGACCGCCAGGAGCCGCGCCTTGTCCTCGTCGAGGCCGGCGTCCGCCGTGATCGTGTCCGTGATCGCGTCCACGCTCGCCGAGGTCGCGCGGTCCACCGCTTCCTGGACCGCCGGCTCGCCGCGCAGGTCGGACTCGAACACCATGCGGAACGCGCCCGCGTCGTTGCTGACGAAGTCGAAGAACGCGCCGACCGTGGCCGGGACGCGCTGCTTGTTCTCCGTCGTCGAGTCCAGCGCGTTCTGCACGCGCTTGACCAGCTCGTCGACGTGGCTCTCGAGCAGCGCGATGTACAGGTCGAGCTTGCCGGGGAAGTGCTGGTAGAGCACCGGCTTGCTGACGCCCGCGACCTCGGCGATCTCGTCCATGGCGGCGGCGTGGTAGCCGTTCTCGGCGAAGACCCGCTGCGCCGCGGCGAGGAGCTGGGCCCGGCGCTCCGTCCGGGGCAAGCGCACCCCTCGTTGCTGCAACCGCGTCATCTCCGTCATGCTCTTCCTCCCGTCTTCAGCCCCTTCGACGGGCGGGGTCGCCACCGCGTGAAGTCGCCCTGAAGATTACTCGCCGGTACGCCCGCTGTGCCAAGTGTCGGGCATCCTGGAGCCGTGAAGACCTCCGCCCACCGCCCCGGCGACGTCGGCCCGGCCCGCCCGCCGGTGACCCACGTGCCCCTCTCGACCAGGGCTTTGCCGTCGATCGAGCCGGTGCTGCCGCCGTGGCCGGCGACCTTCGAAGAGGTCGGCACCGCCCGGCTCCAGGTCCGCCGCACCCCGGGCCCGGACGGCGTTCCGGCGGTCTACCTGCACGGCCTCGGCGGCTCGTCGACGAACTGGACCGACCTGGCCGCGCTGCTCGCGCCGGTCGCCGGCGGCACCGCGCCGGACCTGCCCGGCTTCGGCTGGTCCGAGCCCGAAGCCGGGTTCGACTTCAGCCTGGAAGCGCACGCCGACGTCGTCGCGCGGCACGTCCGGGAGGTCGGCGCGCCGGTCCACCTGCTCGGCAACTCCATGGGCGGTGCCATCGCGCTGATCCTGGCCGCGCGGCACCCGGAGCTCGTCAAGACGCTGACGCTCATCTCGCCCGCGATGCCCGACCGCCGCCCCGACCCGCGGCGGCTGTCGGACCCGCGGATGGCGCTGGCCTACCTGCCGCTGGTCGGCGCGCGGGTGCGCGCCCAGCTCGCCGCGATGGGCCCGCGGGAACGCGCCGCCCAGGTCATCAAGCTGTGCTTCGCGGACCCGTCGAAGTTCCCGGAGAGCCGGCTCGACGAGCTGACCGAGGAACACGGCGCCCGCGCGGGCTTCGCCTGGGCCGCGCCCGCGATGGCGCGCAGCACCTTCGGCATCTTCCGGGCGTGGTCGGCGGTCGGGAAGGCGTCGCTGTGGTCGCTGGCGCCGTTGGTCAAGGCGCCGACGCTGGTCGTCTGGGGCCGCGAGGACCGGGTCATCTCCGTGCGGCGCGCCATGCGCACCGCACGCGCGATCCCGCGGGCCCGGCTGCTCGTGCTCCCGCGCACCGGCCACGTGGCGCAGATGGAGCGGCCGATCGCCGTCGCGAAGGCCGTCCTCGGCATGTGGGAGCACGTCGAAGCCGGGAATTGGTAGCCCGATCGGGCGACAACTGATCGTTCGTGATCCGCCAGTCGCCGAGGGTGCCGCTCCGGCGCTGTGGCACCCTGGTGCGGTGGACCGGGTGAAGCAGGACGAGCGAGGCGAAGATCGGCGGGCTCCCCACCGCGCGTCGGCCCGCCGGCCCGCGCAAGGCGCCCCCGATCCCGAAGACTCCCCGCGCACCGGGCAGTACCGCCCGTCGAAGGCGCCGGCCCAGCGCGTCAGCGAGGACCGCTACCGCCCGGGCGGGCGCCGGACCTCCGCCGAGCCGCTGAGCGCCTCCTGGAAGCCGCACAAGGAAGCCCAGGAGACCAAGAAGGCCGAAGAGCCCCCGAAGACCACCTTCGCCAAGCTCACCGGGACCTACGGCTGGCGCGTCTACGCGCTGCCGATCCTCGTCGTGCTGACCGTGCTCGTCGTGGTCAACACCGCGAACAGCCCGGCCGAGCCGATCGCCGAGCAGGGCTCCGGGCCCAGCGTCGAGTCGGCGGGCGGGGACACCTCCGGCGGTTCCATCGACGGCGACGACGGCCAGGGCATCCCCGAGAACCCGGCCACGCCGGTCGACCTCCAGGTGCCGACCGCCGACCTGCCGAACGGCAGCCCGTTCACCCAGGCCGGCGCCGGCACGTGGCACACCGTGCCGGGCAACGGCCCGAAGGTGGGCAACGGGAAGCTCTACACCTACACCGTGGACGTCGAGGACGGCATCGACCCGGCGAGCTACGCCGGCGACGACGCGTTCGCCACGGCCGTGCAGGGCACCCTGTCCGATCCCAAGAGCTGGACGTGGGACGGCAAGATCGCGCTGCAGCGCGTCGACGCCAACTTCCCCAACCCGACGTTCAAGGTGAGCCTCACCACGCCGGAGACCACGCACCGCGCGGACGCCTGCGGCTTCCAGATCACCTTCGAGGCGTCCTGCTACCGCAAGAGCATGGGCCGGGTGCTGATCAACCTGGCCCGCTGGGTGCGGGGCGCGAAGGCGTTCGGCGCCGACATGACCGGGTACCGGCAGTACGCCATCAACCACGAGGTCGGGCACGCACTGGGCAACCAGCACGTCGGCTGCCCCGGCAACGGCCAGGCCGCGCCGGTGATGATGCAGCAGTCCTTCGGCGTCGCCGACGACTACGTCTCGATGCTCAACGACATCCCCGGCGGCGACAAGGGCAAGGTGGCCAAGGACGGCCGCGTCTGCGTGCCCAACTCCTGGCCGAACCCCTCACCGAAGTCCTAGTCCCAGCATCTGGACCTCGGGAAGGTCCGTTTGCCTGCGCGCGTTGGTCATACTGGGATGGACGCGATCCGCGCGAGATGGAGGACCCGATGTCAGCACTGCCGCCGCTCGTCGAGCCGGCTGCCGAGCTCACCAAGGAAGAGGTGGCCCGGTACAGCCGTCACCTGATCATCCCGGACGTCGGGGTGAACGGGCAGAAGCGGCTGAAGAACGCGAAGGTCCTGGTCATCGGCGCCGGCGGCCTCGGCAGCCCCGCGCTGCTGTACCTGGCCGCGGCCGGCGTCGGCACGCTCGGCATCGTCGACTTCGACGTCGTCGACGAGTCGAACCTGCAGCGCCAGGTCATCCACGGCCAGTCCGACGTCGGCAAGCTCAAGGCCGCGTCCGCGCAGGAGTCGATCGCCGAGATCAACCCGCTGGTCAAGGTGCACCTGCACACCGACCGGCTGGACTCCTCGAACGCGCTGGAGATCTTCGAGCAGTACGACCTCATCGTCGACGGCACGGACAACTTCGCCACGCGCTACCTGGTCAACGACGCCGCGGTGCTGCTGGGCAAGCCCTACGTCTGGGGCTCGATCTTCCGGTTCGAAGGCCAGGTCAGCGTCTTCTGGGAGGACGCGCCGAACGGCAAGGGCCTCAACTACCGCGACCTCTACCCGGAGCCGCCGCCCCCGGGCATGGTCCCCTCCTGCGCCGAGGGTGGCGTGCTGGGCGTGCTGTGCGCGTCCATCGGCTCGATCATGGTGACCGAGGCGATCAAGCTCATCACCGGCATCGGCGAGACGCTACTCGGGCGTCTCATCAGCTACGACGCGCTGGAGATGAAGTACCGCGAGGTCAAGATCCGCAAGGACCCGGAGACTCCGAAGATCACCGAGCTGATCGACTACGAGGCGTTCTGCGGAGTGGTCTCCGACGAGGCTGCTCAGGCCGCGTCCGGCAGCACCATCACGCCGGCGGAGCTCAAGGCCAAGTTCGACAGCGGCGAGAACTTCGCGCTGATCGACGTCCGCGAGCCGCACGAGTACGAGATCGTCAACATCAAGGGCGCGACGCTGATCCCGAAGGACCGCATCCTCTCGGGCGAGGCGCTGGCGGAGCTGCCGCAGGACAAGCCGATCGTCCTGCACTGCAAGTCGGGTGCCCGCTCGGCGGAGGCCCTCGCGGCCCTGCACGCGGCCGGCTTCAAGGACGCGACGCACCTCGGCGGCGGCGTGCTGGCCTGGGCCAAGCAGATCGACCCGAGCCTGCCGACCTACTGACAGTCGTTGTCCCGTGAGGGGCACCCTGGTGGCCTTTAGCGCCATGAGGGTGCCCCTCACGGCATTTCGTCCGAGTCGTAAAACACTGTGTGACCAGCGCGTCTTCTCGTTCGTGGAGCACCCGGCCGGGTACCGTCGGTTCTCGTGCGCTCAACCCTCGAACGCCCTCCCGGCCACGTCTGCTCGGCCTTCGGCGGGCTCGCCGACAGCGGCGAGCCGATGCCGGACTCGGCGGCGTGGCGCTGCGGCGACCTCGTGCTCAAGCAGGTCACCGACAAGGCCAGGACCCTGTGGACCGCCCGCGCCCTCGACTACGTCGACGAGCCGGGCCTGCGGGTCGCGAAGCCGGTGCGGTCGACCGACGGCCGCTGGATCGTCGGCGGCTGGACGGCGTCGCGGTTCGTGGCCGGCACGGCCGAGCACCGCGGAGACGCGGCGGTGCTGGCCGCGGTGAAGCTGCACCGGGCCACCGTCGGGCTGCCCCGGCCGGACTTCATCGCCGGGCGCAAGGACGTCGACGCCGTCGCCGACCGGATCGCCTGGGAGGAGCTCGAGGTCCCGCTCGACGAGACGAAGGGCGGCCGCTGGTTCGAGGTCCTGGCCGGCGCGCGCCGGCCGATCAAGCTGCCGTCCCAGGTCGCGCACGGCGAGCTGCTGGCCGGCCTGCTGTTCGACGGCGACGCGACGCCGGGCCTGGTCGACTTCGTCCCGTACTACCGCCCGGGTGAGTACGGCGCGGCGATCGTCGCGGTCGACGCCCTGGCCTGGGGCGGTGCGACCCGCGAGCTGCTCGAACGCTGGGCGCACCTGCCGGAGTGGCCCCAGCTGCTGCTGCGCGCGGTCCTGTTCCGGCTGGCGTCGAACGCCCTGAACCCGAGGTCGACGCGCGCCGCACTGGACGGCCTTCGCGTGGCGGCCCGCGAGGTCAGCGGCGTGCTCTAACCTGGGACGCATGATCGCTCTTCGAAAGGGCCATGCCGCGTAGCCGGCCTTCGAGCCTGCGCCGGGCTCATCGCATCGAGGCGGCCACGCCGCCGGTTCGTGTTCCACACCTTTCCCGCCGCGCCGCGCGTGACCTCGCGTTCGCCGAGGTGGACGCCGGGTTCGGCCCAGGGCGCATCGCTGGACTACTGCTCGCCTGGGATCGCGGCACCCGCTCGCCGGACGTGCTGTCGGTATCGGCCGTGTGCCCCTGTCCCGGGTGCGACCCGGTGGGCGCGCGAGCCGACCTGGCTCGGCTGCTCGACGAGCTGCCACGCCGGGAGCGCGCGCTGGTGAGAGCGGTGCTCTCCCGGGCGGACCGCCGGTTCGTGTGCCGCACGCCGCCCGATCCGCTCAGCCGGTCGCCGTGGTGGTTCGAGCGCCGGTTCCACGAACAGGACGGCTGGGGCGTGCGCTGAACACCGCACGCCGGGAGTGGCGGCGGTCACGCACCTCACCGCCGGGGGCGCGTGAGTCGTGCCGCAATGTCAACTGCCGGAAACATTCGGTCGATTCCGAGTAACACGGCCTCCTTAGCGTCGGGTCATCCGAACGACGCCGGAGGTACCCGTGCCGCAGGTCGACACGCACTGCCCGTACTGCGCCCTGCAGTGCGGCATGCACCTCGACGGCGTCCGCGTCACGCCGCGGGACTTCCCGGTCAACGCCGGCGGCCTGTGCCAGAAGGGCTGGACGTCCGGCGCGCTGCTGACGTCGCCGAAGCGGCTGACCACCCCGATGATCCGCTTCAACGGCCTCCTTGAGCCGGTCAGCTGGGACTTCGCCCTCGACTTCGTCGCGCGCAAGCTAACGGAACTCCAGGCCGCACACGGCCCCGACGCGGTCGCGATCTTCGGCGGCGGCGGGCTGACCAACGAAAAGGCCTACCTGCTCGGCAAGTTCGCCCGCGTCGCGCTCGGCACCTCGCAGATCGACTACAACGGCCGGTTCTGCATGTCCTCGGCCGCCGCCGCGGGCACCAGGGCCTTCGGCGCCGACCGCGGGATGCCCTTCCCCGTAACGGATCTGGCCGACGCCGACGTCGTGCTGCTCGCCGGAGCCAACCCGGCGGAGACGATGCCGCCGTTCACCCAGCACCTGCGCGGGGCCGACCTGATCGTCGTCGACCCGCGCCGGACGGCGACCGCCGAGCTGGCGAGCCTGCACCTCGCCCCCGCGCCCGGCACCGATCTCGCACTGGCGCTCGGGATCCTGCACGCCGTGGTCGCCGACGGGCACCTGAACCAGTCCTATGTGGACGAGCGCACCACCGGCTTCGCGGCGATGTGGCGGATCGCCGCGTCCTGGTGGCCGGAACGCGCCGAGCGCGTCACCGGCGTCTCGGCCGCCGACATGCGCCTGGCCGCCGCGAAGCTCGCCAACGCGCGCAACGCCTACGTCCTCACCGCCCGCGGCACCGAGCAGCACGCCACCGGCACCGCGACCGTCGGCGGCTGGATCAACCTCGCGCTCTCCCTGGGCCTGCCCGGCCGCCCGGGCTCCGGCTACGGCTGCCTCACCGGCCAGGGCAACGGCCAGGGCGGCCGTGAGCACGGCCAGAAGGCCGACCAGCTGCCCGGTTACCGCAAGCTCGACGACCCGGCCGCCCGCGAGTACGTCGCGGGGGTCTGGGGTGTCGACCCGGATTCACTGCCCGGACCCGGTCGAAGCGCCACCGAACTGCTCGAAGCCCTCGGCCAGGAGGGCGGGCCGAAGGCGTTGATGGTGTTCGGCAGCAACGTGGTCGTCTCGGCGCCGCGCTCCCAGCGGGTCCAAGATCGACTGTCCGCTTTGGATCTCCTGGTGGTCGCGGACTTCGTCCTGTCGGAGACGGCGGCGCTGGCCGACGTCGTCCTCCCGGTCACGCAGTGGGCCGAGGAGGACGGCACGCTCACCAACCTCGAAGGCCGGATCCTGCTGCGGCGCAAAGCGATCGACCCGCCGCCGGGCGTGAAGTCCGATCTGGACGTCCTCAACGGACTCGCCGTGAGGCTCGGCCACGAGCGTTTCCCGGCCGACCCCGAGACGGTGTTCGAGGAGCTGCGGATCGCGTCCAAGGGCGGCATCGCCGACTACTCCGGCGTGAGCTACGACCGGCTGTGCGCGGGGGAGGCTCTGCACTGGCCGGTGCCGTCCGGCGACCACCCCGGCACCCCGCGGATGTTCCTCGACGGCTTCGCCCACCCGGACGGCCGCGCGCGGTTCGTGCCCGTCGAGCACACCGGACCGGCGGAGCTGCCGGACGACGAGTTCCCGCTGCAGGCCACCACCGGCCGCGTGCTGCAGCACTACCAGTCGGGCGCGCAGACGCGGCTGATCGGCGAGCTGAACGACGTCGTACCCGAGGCGTTCGTCGAGATCCACCCGGACACCGCGAAACGCGCCGGGCTCGAAGAGGGTGACCAGGCGCGGATCCGGTCCCGTCGCGGCGAGATGACGGCGCTGGTGCGGTTCGCCCAGTCGTTGCGGCCCGACCTCGTCTTCGTGCCGTTCCACTTCCCGGGCGCGCAGCGCGCCAACCTGTTCACCAACCCCGCGCTCGACCCGGTCAGCCGGATGCCCGAGTTCAAGGTGTGCGCGGTCGCCCTGTCCGCTGTGGACGGTGCGGCATGAGTGCTCGTGACGTCGTCATCGTCGGGTACGGCATGGCCGGGGCCCGGCTGGCCGACGAGATCCGCCGCCGTGACCCGGCCGCCGAGCGCGTCCGGCTGACCGTGCTCGGCGCCGAGAAGCACGCGGCCTACAACCGGGTGCTGCTCTCGGCCGTCGTCGCCGGCGGGATGAGCCCGGAGAGCGTCCGGCTGCACGACGACGAGTGGGCCGCGCGGGTGAACGTCGACCTCCGCCTCGGCACGGAAGCCGTGCGGATCGACCGCGGGAAGCGCCGTGTCGAGCTCGGCGACGGATCCACAGTGGACTACGACGCCCTGGTGCTCGCCACCGGCGCCAACCCGTGGATCCCGCCGGTGGAAGGCTTCGGGCCCGGTATCGTCACCTTCAGGACGCTCGACGACTGCGCCAAGATCCTCGACGCCGCTCGTTTCGGCGCGCCGGTCGCGGTCCTCGGTGGCGGCCTGCTCGGCCTCGAAGCCGCCCGCGGCCTGGCCGGGCGTGGCAACCAGGTGACGGTCGTGCACCCGCACCGCCACGTCATGGAACGTCAGCTCGACCCGGCCGCCGGGCACGTGCTGGCCCGGCAGCTGACCGCGATGGGCGTCACCTTCCGGTTCGGCGCCACCGCCGCCCGCTACCTGCCCGGTGACGGCCTCAAGCTCGACGACGGCAGCTTCGTCCCGGCCGATCTCGTGGTGGTCGCCGCCGGGGTCCGCGCCGAGACGAGCCTCGCCGAGGACGCCGGGCTGGCCGTCGACCGCGGGATCCTGGTGGACGACGCGCTGCGGACCAGCGATGGCCGGATCCACGCGCTCGGCGACTGCGCCCGCCACCCCGGCGCTCCGGCCGGGCTGATCCAGCCCGCGTGGGAACAGGCCGAGGTGCTCGCCGACGTCCTGACCGGCACGAACGCCGCCGCGCGCTACCGCGGCACGACGGCCGTCACCCGGCTCAAGGCGCGTGGCATCGACCTCGCCGCGCTGGGCGAGACCCACGTCGAGGCCATCGACGACGACGCCGAGGTGCTGACGTTCACCGACCCGGCCGGCGGGCGGTACGGCAAGCTCGTCGTCCGCGAAAACCGCGTCACCGGGGCGATCCTGCTCGGCCTGCCCGACGCGGCCGCGTCGATCACGCAGTTCCACGACCGCGGGACGCCGTTGCCGGACGACCGGCTCGCGGTGCTGCTCGGCCGGGCGCTGCCCAGCGGTGCCGCGGCGGCGGCCAGTCCGGCCGATCTCCCGGCGACGTCGGTGATCTGCCGCTGCAACACCGTCACCAAGGCCCGGCTGATCGACGCCTGGAAGGCCGGCGCCACCGATACCCCCGCACTGGCGCGGGCCACGCGGGCCACCACGGGCTGCGGCGGGTGCACCGACACCGTCGGGGCCGTCGCGAACTGGCTCGCCGCTCAATGACCTCACCGATTTCGAACGAGGAGACTTCGATGGCCCATCAGGGGAAGCACTGGATCGAACACTGGGAACCGGAAGACGAGACGTTCTGGGAGGAGACCGGCAAGAAGGTCGCCCGCCGCAACCTGTGGTTCTCCGTGCTGGCCGAGCACATCGGGTTCTCCGTCTGGACACTGTGGTCGGTCATCGTCCTGTTCATGGGCAAGGACTACGGCTTCGACGCCGCCGACAAGTTCCTGCTCGTTTCGACGCCGACGTTGATCGGCGGCCTGATGCGGCTGCCGTACACGTTCGCCGTGGCCAAGTTCGGCGGTCGCAATTGGACGGTCGTCAGCGCCCTTCTGTTGCTGATCCCGACGATCCTGGCCGCGGTGGTGCTGCACCCCGGCACGTCACTCGGCACGTTCCTGCTGGTCGCGGCGCTCGGCGGGGTCGGCGGCGGCAACTTCGCGTCGTCGATGACGAACATCAACACGTTCTACCCGGAGAAGCACAAGGGCTGGGCGCTCGGCCTCAACGCGGGCGGCGGCAACCTCGGCGTCGCGGCGATCCAGCTCGTCGGGCTGCTCGTGATCGGCACGGCGGGGGCAACCGCGCCGCGGATCGTGCTGTGCGTCTACGTCCCGCTGATCGTGATCGCCGCCGTGTGCGCGTACCTTTACATGGACAACCTCGCGACCGTCCGCGGCGACACCAAGGCGATGGGCCAGGTCGTCAAGGACCCGCACACCTGGGTGATGTCGTTCCTGTACGTCGGCACGTTCGGCTCGTTCATCGGGTACAGCTTCGCGTTCGGGCTGGTGCTGCAGAACCAGTTCGGCCGGACGCCGCTGCAGGCGGCCGCGGTGACGTTCCTCGGCCCGCTGCTCGGTTCGCTCGCGCGGCCGGCCGGTGGCTGGCTGTCCGACCGGATCGGCGGCGGCAAGGTCACCTTCGCGACGTTCGTCGGGATGGCGCTGGCCACGGTGGTGCTGATCCTCGCCTCGACGTCGAAGTCCCTGACGCTCTTCACGGTCGCGTTCATCGTCCTCTTTGTCCTCACCGGTGTCGGCAACGGCTCGACGTACAAGATGATCCCGGCGATCTTCCGCGCGAAGGCCCGCACGGCGATCGCGAACGGTGCCGAAGAGGCGGCCGAACTCCTCAAGGCGCGACGGCTGTCCGGTGCGCTGATCGGCCTGGCCGGCGCGATCGGCGCGGAGGGCGGGCTGTTCATCAACCTGGCCTTCCGGCAGTCGTTCGCCGACACGAAGAGCGGCGTGCCCGCGTTCATCGGGTTCCTGGTCTTCTACGGGCTGTGCTTCGCCCTCACCTGGGCGGTTTACCTGCGCAAGCCCGCCGAACAGCCGAGTGAGCGCGGTCTGGCGCTCGCGGGAGCGGAGGTCTGAGATGCCCACCCTGGTCGTCGCCGGACACGGCATGGTCGCGCACCGGCTCGTGGAGGCGGTGCGGACCGCCGACCGCTCCGGCAGCTGGCGGATCGTCGTCCTCGCCGAGGAGCCGCGCCCGGCGTACGACCGGGTGGCCCTGACGTCCTATGTGGACGGCTGGGATCCGGCGTCACTGGCGCTTCCCGGCTCGGACTACGCGGGCGACTCCCTTGTGGACCTTCGCCTCGGCGAGCTGGTCGCGTCGGTCGACCGAGCTGCTCGCACGGTCACCACCGGCTCCGGTTCCACGGTCTCGTACGACGCGCTGGTCCTGGCCACCGGGTCGCGGCCGTTCGTGCCACCGGTGCCTGGGCACGACCTGCCCGGCTGTTTCGTCTACCGGACCATCGAGGACCTCGACGCGATCCGCGCGGCGGCCCAGCGGCCCGGCCGGGGACGGCGGGCGGCCGTTGTCATCGGCGGTGGCCTGCTCGGCTTGGAAGCGGCTAAGGCGTTGCGGGACATGGGACTCTCGCCGCACGTTGTCGAGATGGCGCCGCGGCTGATGCCGCTTCAGGTCGACGAGGGTGGCGGGTCGCTGCTGTGGCGGCTCATCTCCGATCTGGACGTGACCGTCCACACGGGAACGTCGACCGACGCGATCGAGGCCGACGGTTCACGGTTGGTGGCCCGGCTGGGCAACGGCACCGAGCTGGACGTCGACCTGGTCGTGTTCTCCGCCGGGGTCCGGCCGCGGGACGACCTCGCGCGGCAGTCCGGTTTGGACGTCGGTCCGCGTGGCGGGGTTCTCGTCGATTCCTCCTGTCGCACCAGCGATCCATCGGTGTACGCGATCGGTGAGTGCGCCGCGGTCGAGGGGCGCGTCTACGGCATCGTGGCGCCCGGGTACGCGATGGCCGAGATCGTCGCGGCCCAGCTGACCGGCGGCGCCGGGACGTTCCCCGAGCCCGACACGTCCACGAAGCTGAAGCTGATGGGCGTCGACGTCGCCTCCTTCGGCGACGCGCACGCGGCCACCGAGGGTGCGCTCGAGGTCGCCGTCAACGACGCGGTCGCCGGGACTTACAAGAAGCTCGTGGTCACCGACGACGGGAAGACGTTGCTCGGCGGCGTCCTGGTCGGCGACGCGGCGGAATACAACACGCTGCGGGCGCTCGTCGGACGTCCGCTTCCCGCCGAGCCTTCGGCGATCCTCGCTCCGGCGGGTGGTGGCACGGCGGTCGGCGTCGACGCGCTGCCCGACGCGGCGCAGATCTGTTCGTGCAACGCGGTTTCCAAGGGCGCGATCACACGGGCGATCCACGAGGACGGTTGCGACACCGTCGGCAAGCTCAAGGCGTGCACCCGCGCCGGGACGTCGTGCGGCTCCTGCGTCCCACTGCTCGGCCGGCTGCTGACCGCGGAAGGCGTCGAGCAGTCGAAGGCGCTGTGCGAGCACTTCGGACAGTCGCGGACGGAGCTGTTCGAGATCGTCCGGGCCACGCGGATCTCGACGTTCAGCGAGGTTATTGCCCGCTACGGCACGGGCACCGGCTGCGCGGTGTGCAAGCCCGCGGTCGCGTCGATCCTCGCCACGCTGGGCACCGGGCACGTGCTCGGTGGTGAGCAGATGACGTTGCAGGACACCAACGACCGGTACCTGGCGAACCTCCAGCGCAACGGCACGTACTCGGTCGTCCCGCGGATCCCCGGCGGCGAGATCACGCCCGAGAAGCTGATCGTGATCGGCCAGGTGGCGCAGGAGTTCGGGCTGTACACCAAGATCACCGGCGGGCAGCGGATCGACCTGTTCGGCGCCACGGTGGACCAGCTGCCGCTGATCTGGCGTCGTCTCGTGGACGCCGGCTTCGAGTCCGGGCACGCGTACGGCAAGGCGCTGCGGACGGTCAAGTCGTGCGTCGGGTCGACGTGGTGCCGCTACGGCGTGCAGGACAGCGTCGGGCTGGCGATCGAGCTGGAGCTGCGGTACCGCGGGCTGCGGTCGCCGCACAAGCTGAAGTCGGCGGTGTCCGGGTGCGCCCGCGAGTGCGCCGAGGCGCGGAGCAAGGACTTCGGGATCATCGCCACGGACAACGGCTGGAACCTCTACGTCGGCGGCAACGGCGGCACCACGCCACGGCACGCCGAACTGCTGGTGTCCGATGTGGACACTGTGACGTTGATCCGGACCATCGACCGGTTCCTGATGTTCTACGTGCGCACCGCCGACCGGCTGCAGCGGACGGCGCCGTGGATCGAGGAGCTGGACGGCGGCCTCGACCACCTGCGCGCGGTGATCGTCGACGACTCGCTCGGCATCTGCGAGGACCTCGACACGGCGATGGCCAAGCACGTCGACAACTACGCCGACGAGTGGCGTGGTGTGCTGGAGGACCCGGAGAAGCTGGCCCGGTTCACGTCGTTCGTCAACGCGCCGGGCACCCCGGACCCGGCGATCTCGTTCCGGTCCGAGCGGGAGCAGAAGGTGCCCGTGATGCTGGGAGTACCGGAGGTGCGGCGATGACGACGTCTCTCGAACGGACGTGGACGGCGGTGTGCGGCGTGGACGCGGTGCCGGAGTACTCGGGCGTCGCGGCCCTGCTCGACGGCGTCCAGGTGGCGATCTTCCGGCTACCGGGTGAGCGGTGGTACGCACTGTCCAATTGGGACCCGTGCAGCGGCGCGGCGGTGCTTTCGCGCGGGATCGTCGGGGACGCCGTTGGTGTCGCGGTGGTCGCGTCGCCGGTCTACAAGGAACGGTTTGCGCTCCACAGTGGACAGTGTCTGGACGCCGAGGGTGTCTCGGTTCCGGTGTACGAGGTGCGCGTGCGAGAGGGCGTGGTCGAAGTGGAGTCGCCGTGACGGAAGTGCTCCCGCTGGCCGGTTTCGTCATCGGCATCACCGCGGCGCGCCGGGCCGACGAGCTGGGCGCGCTGCTGGTGCGCAAGGGGGCGGGCGTCCGGTACGGCCCGGCGATCCGGATCGTGCCGCTGACCGACGACACCGAGCTGCACGCGGCGACGTCCCGGCTGCTGGATTCGCCGATCGACGCGGTGGTCGCGACGACCGGCATCGGCTTCCGCGGCTGGCTGGAGGCGGCCGAGGGCTGGGGGCTGGGGGAGGCGCTGGTTTCGCGGCTGTCGACGTCTTCGCTGCTGGCGCGCGGCCCGAAGGTGACGGGGGCGATCCGCGCGGCCGGGCTTTCGGAGGACTACTCGCCGGCGTCGGAGAGCAACGCCGAGCTGCTGCAGCATCTGCTGGCGACCGGGGTCGACGGGATGCGCATCGCGGTCCAGCTGCACGGCGAGCCGCTGCCGTACTTCGTCGACACGCTGCGTGCGGCCGGGGCGGAGGTCATCGAGATCTCGGTGTACCGCTGGGTCGGCCCGGTCGACCCGGGCCCGGTGGACCGCCTGCTGGACGGGGTGCTGGAGGGCTCGATCCACGCACTGCCGTTCACGAGCGCGCCCGCGGTGGCGTCCTTGCTCGCGCTGGCCCGCCGCACGGGCCGCCTTCCCGGTTTGATCTCGGCGCTTTCGGCCCCGGTGGTGGTGGCGTGCGTCGGCCCGATCACGGCGGGCCCACTGGCGGCGCTGGGCGTCCCGACGGTCCAGCCGCACCGGGCGCGGATCGGCGCTCTGGCCCGGACACTCGCCGAGACGCTGGTGGCACGTTCCCCACGGCTACAGGCGGGCGGTCGCTGCCTGGAACTCCGCGGCGAGGCCGCCATCGTGGACGGCGAGTGGTGCGAGGTCGCCCCCGCGCCGATGGCCCTGCTGCGCGCTCTGGCGGCCTCCCCAGGCCGGGTAATTTCCCGGCGCGAGCTGATCGCGGCCCTGCCTGGTGGAGGGGAGGAGCACGCGGTGGAGACGGCGATCGGCCGCCTGCGAACCTCGCTGGGCGGCGGCCGGGTGGTCCAGACGGTGGTGAAGCGCGGCTACCGCCTGGCGGTGGACGCCTGAGGGTCGTGAGTGTTTAGGAGGGTTAGAACCCTCCTAAACACTCACGACACGGACCAGGTGACGTCGTGTTTCGCGAAGCCCCGCGCCTTCGCCACCAGTGCTGCTTCCGCCTCGGCCGCCTCGCGGGAAGCCGGGCGAAGTGGGCCGAACGGTGTCAGGGTGAACACCAGCTTCGTGCCGCTCGCCTTGGTGCGCCACGTGCCCGCTATGTCGCCTTCCGCCAGGAGGACGCCCGGGTTGCCCAGCATCTTCCAGACCTCCTTGCGCCGCGCCGGGTCCGGGACCAGCAGGGCCTTGTCGCGCGCCTGGATGAACGGGTCCCATGGCGGCAGCAGCCGCACCACGTCGGGCTCCGGTGGGTTCTCCAGGGAAGGCAGGCACGCGGCGGGCAGGTAGCGGACCTTGCCGTCCACGCGAACTTCCGCCAGGTCCGCGGGCCAGGTCCGGTCCACCACCGCCCGCGCAGTTCCGACGAACTCCGCCGCGTCGCCCGGGGACGCCGGGCCGTTCAGGCGCAGGTACGACTCGACCACCGACGTCGCCGCCGGGGCGTCCGGCTTCGTGCGCATGCGGCCGCGGCCTTCGAGGGGGGCCAGCGTGGCCGGGGTCGCGCCCGCGACCAGGCGGATACCACCCAAGGGCGCGGCGATGCGCATCAGCTGCTCGTGGATGTGCGTCGCGTTGCAGCCGCGGCACCAGCGGGAGAATTCCGGCGGGACGAGCTTCGTCACCGCCGTCGAGACCGCGCCCTTGGTCATCTCCGACGTGACGACCTTCCGCAGGGCGGTCGCCGCGGTGAAGACCACTTCGGCCGCCGCCAGGCCCGTCGCCGCCAGTTCCTTGCGCTGCCACAGCATCCGGGCCAGCGCGTCCGCGTCGTCCAGCGGGATCAGGGCGCGGGTCACCTCGGCCAGGTCGGAACGCCGGTGGTAGTGCGGCGCGCCGCGCAACGTCCAGGCCAGCACCAGGCGCTCGTCGTCCACAAGGGACTCCGGGGACACCGAGGACGCCCGGGCCACCGCGGCCAGTAGCGCCGTGTCGCGCATGCTGTCCTGCAGCCCGGCCCGGACGACGGCGAGATCGGCCACGTCGCGCGTGGACCGGTGCAGCCCGTGCTCGGCGATGCGGTAGGCGAGTACCTGACGACGGTCCACCTGCGACTCCTAGATCGTGTACTCGAAGGTGTACCCCATTTTCTCCTCGCCCATCGCGCCACCGACAGTGCCGGATCCGGTGAGCCCGGCCAGCGCGCCGGTGCCCGAGCCGGGGACCACGGTGAACGTCGAGGCGATGCCCTGGGCGTCGAACGTGAACTCGTGCCGCACGATGAACGTCCCTTCACGACCGTCGACCTTGCCGTCGAAGCGCTCGAGGCTCGGCGACGTCGTCGTGCCGCTGTCGTAGCCCTCGCCCGCGTAGTAGAGCAGCAGGTCGCAGACCGATTCACCCTCGATGACACCCTCGTACGCCATCGACGCGTGCGCGTAGGCCACCCGCGGTCCGCCCTCGGTGCCGCTGACGACGTTCTCTTCCCAGTTCTTCATGGTGAATGCGTTCATGAGAGCCACTCTGTCAGGGATACCTGTCAGCTTGTGTCAGGTATTTCGGTCATACTGAGATTCATGCGCGCCAGCCGTCTCCTGTCCGTCCTCCTGCTGCTGCAGAACCGCGGCCGGATGACGGCGGAGGAGCTGGCCGAGGAGCTGGAGGTCTCGGTCCGCACGGTCTACCGGGACATCGACGCGCTCTCGGCGTCCGGCGTCCCGGTGTACGCCGACCGCGGCCGGACCGGCGGCTATCGCCTGGTCGACGGCTACCGCACGCGGCTCACCGGGATGACCGAGGAGGAGGCGCAGTCGCTGTCGCTGGCCGGGCTGCCGGTGGCCGCGGCCGAGCTGGGCCTCGGCACCGTGCTCGCGGCCGCCCAGCTCAAGCTGTACGCCGCGCTGCCGCAGGAGCTGCGCGACCGCGCCGGACGCGTCGCCGAGCGCTTCTACCTGGACGTCCCGGGCTGGCACCGGGGCATCGAAAGCCTGCCGACGCTGTCCGCGGTCGCCGACGCGGTGTGGTCGTCGCACCGGATCCGGATCCGCTACGAACGCTGGGGCCAGCGGATCGTCGAACGGGACGTCGAGCCGCTGGGCCTGATCCTCAAGGCCGGCAACTGGTACCTCGCCGGGCGCTGCGACGGCACCGACCGGACGTACCGGATCTCGCGGATCCAGGAGCTGACCGACCTCGGCGAGGAGTTCGAGCGGCCCGCCGGGTTCGACCTCGCGACCTACTGGCAGGAGTGGTCCGAGCAGTTCGAACGCCGGATGTACCCGCGCGTGGCCGTGGTGCGGCTGTCGCCGCGGGCGCAGGCTCTCGTACCGTTCTACGCGGGTTCCGTCGGGGCCCGGGCGCTGCGCGACTGCCCGAACGAGCCGGACGCGGACGGCTGGCTCACCATGGAGCTGCCGGTGGAGCCGGGCGAGCCGGCCATCGGCGAGCTGCTGCGCTTCGGGCCGCACCTGGAGGTCCTCGAGCCCGCGGACCTGCGGGCGCAGCTGGCGGAGGCGATCGAGGGGATGGGCGCGATCTATGGGTGAGCTGAGCGGGGTCGCGATCGGCGTCACGGCCGAACGGCGGGCCGACGACTTCATCGCCGCGCTCGAACGCTACGGCGCCGACGTCCGCCACGCCCCGACGATCACGATCATTCCCCTGGACGCCGACCCCGAGCTGCGCGCGGGCACCGAGGAGCTGCTGACCTCGCCCGTCGGCTTCACGGCGATCACGACCGGCGCGGGCTTCCGCGGCTGGCTGGCCGCGGCCGACGGCTGGGGCCTGCGCGACCGCCTGCTGACGGCGCTGGGGGAGTCCCGGATCTACGCGCGCGGCCCGAAGGCCGTGGGTGCCCTTCGCGGTGCCGGACTGCAGGAGTCCTTTTCGGCCGCTTCGGAGTCCAACGCCGAGTTGTTCGGTGCCCTCGCCGAAGCGGGCATCGAGGGCGAGCGCGTAGCCGTCCAGCTGCACGGGACGCCGTTGCCGGAGCACACGTCGACGCTGGAACGGGCGGGCGCGCGGCTGGTCGCGGTGCAGCCGTACCGCTGGTACTCGCCGCCGGACGTGACCCCGGTGCACGGCCTGATCGACGCGGCGATCGCCGGTGACCTGGACGCGCTCGCGTTCACCAGCGCCCCCGCCGCGGCGAACTTCCTGACGCTGGCCCGCGACCACGGCCGTTACGACGAGCTGCTGACGGCGTTGCGCGGCCCGGTGGTGTGCGCGTGCGTCGGCCCGGTGACGGCGGCGCCCCTCGAAGAAGCCGGGGTGCGCACGCGGCAACCGGACCGACAACGCTTGGGAGCGCTGGTGAAACTGCTGGTCACGACCCTCAAGGTGTAGCTGTCAAGCGACTGGGCGGCTTCCGGCTCGAGTTGTCCACATCACGTCCGGCCATCCACAGATTTGCCGCGTCACCCATCCGAGGAGGGGTGGGCCGATAGACTGGAGCAGGGCACGCCCCCCTGGGTGTGGCGGGGTGTCGGTTCGCCGAAGCGGGCGCAATCGGCCAGCCGTCCGGCGAGTCTTCCCACTCCTCTTGGCGGCCGTAGATCGTCAGGTCCATCAGCGCATAACTGGTGTCCATCGCCTCCACCCCACGGCGTTTCGTCCAGTACGTCTCGAAGACGCTGTCGCCGTCACGCAGGTAGCAGACCAGGTGGAACAGGCCGGTCTCGCGCCCCACGAGCAGCGTGTCGAGCGACGGCTGCGCCGAGTACCAGGGCATCCGCCAGTCCATGAAGTCGCGGTAGCGCAAGGCTTCGTCGTAGGACGTCTGCGCGTCGGCCGGTGGGGTCGAGACGTTGCGGCCCTGGGAGAAGACCGCGAACGTGATGTCGCGCGAGTGCAGGTTGGCCAGCTCGGCGACCTGGTTGGTGTAGAACGTGCAGCCCTCGCACTGCTCCTGCGCGGGACGCCCGGGGTTCCACATGAAGTAGTAGGCGATGAGCTGACGCCGTCCTTCGAACGCGTCGAGCAGGGTGACCGGCCCGTCCGGGCCGAGTAGCTCGAGGCCGGCGTCCACCTCGACCACCGGCAAGCGGCGGCGGGCCGCGGCGATCGCGTCGCCTTCGTGCGTGTGGGCCTTTTCCCTGGTGCGCAAGACATCCAGCTCGGCCTGGAACGTTGCGCGGTCGACGATGTCCATCACGACTCCTTCAGTTTGGTGGTGAGCAGAACGACGCCGGCCAGCGTGATGGCGACGGCCACGCCCAGCGCGAGGTGGATTCCGGTGAGTTCGACGGCCTGCGTCGCGGCGACGGCGCTCAGGACCGGGATGCCGACGGTGATGCCGACCTGCTGGGTCATCGACGTCAGCCCGGTGGCCAGGCCCTGCTCCTCGTCGGGCAGCCCGGACGTCGCGGTCACGGTGTACGCCACGATCGCGGCGACGTGCCCGAAGAACCCGACGAACAGGGCCGGCAGCAGGATCAGCAGCGCGCCCCGGCCGGGTCCGAGGAACAGCAGCGGCAGCGTCGCCAGTGCCTGGACGGTCAGCCCGGCGGCCAGCAGGACGCGGCTGCCGAAACGGCCGATGACCCGCCCGGCGAGCACGCCCGCGGCGACGGAAGCCAGTCCCGGCACGCCGAAGACCAGGCCGGTCGCCCACGGCGAAAGCCCCAGGATCCGCTGCAGGTAGAGGGTCGTCAGGAAGATCACCGCGGGTTCCATCGCGAACAGCACGAGACCGGCGAAGTTGCCCCACTTCACGGTGCGGCGGGCCAGGATCCGCGGCGGCACCAGCGGCGCGGGCGAGCGGCGTTCGATCAGCCAGAACGCCGTCAGCAGCACGATGCCGGCCACCGCCGCGAGCACGCTCTTGTCGATGACGGCGTAGACGAGCGCCAGCAGGCCACCGCTGACCGTCAGCGCCCCGGGCAGGTCCGGGCGCGCGCGGCCGGGGACCGTCGATTCGGTGACGAGGAACGGCGTCGCGACCAGGATGGCGACGGCCACCGGGACGTTCATGAAGAACGCCGCGCGCCAGCTCAGCAGGCCGACGAGGGCGCCGCCGACCAGGGCGCCGACGGTGAAGCCGCCGGAGAGCAGGGCGCCGTTGAGGCCGAGGACGCGGTCGCGCGCCCGGCCTTCGGCGAACGTCGTGGTCAGCAGGGACAGGGCCGCGGGCAGCGTCATCGCGGTGGCGAAGCCCTGCAACGCCCGGGCCGTCAGCAGCAGTTCCGGGGTCGTGGCGACGCCGCCCAGCAGCGACGCGGCGGCCAGCAGGGCCATGCCGGACCGGAACATCCGGCGTCGCCCGAACAGGTCCGCGAGGCGGCCGCACACCAGCGTGAAGCCGGCCGCGGGCAGGACAAACGCCGTGCTGACCCACGGCAACGACGTCAGGTCGAGCCCGACACCGGCGCCGACCTGCGGCAACGCGACGTTCAGGATCGAGAAGTCGATCGACAGGAGGAAGCCGGCGCCGAGCAGCACGGCCAGTACCGCGCGCTGTCTCGGCGTGAAATGGGCAGGGGGTAGCGCAACAACGGACATCGGGTTCTCCAAACGGGGGTTCAGTCCTGCTCGGCGGCCTCCGCGAGGCGCTTGATCCGGGCGAGGCGGCGGTCCCAGTCGGCCGCGAGCGAGGCCATCCAGCGGGCCGTCGTGTCGAGGGCTTCGGAACGCACGGCGTAGCGGACTTCGCGGCCGATCTTCACGCTGCCGACCAGCCCGGCCGAGTCGAGGACGGTGAGGTGCTTGACGATCGCCTGGCGCGACACGGGGAGGCCGCCGGCGAGGGTCGTCGCGGTGGCCTGGCCGTGGGAGGCGAGCAGGTCCAGCAGCTGACGACGGGTCGGATCGGCCAGTGCGGCCAGGACGCCGTCGACGACGTCGTGATCCATCACTCGGCGCGCGCGGCGAGGGCGGTGAAGCACTGCTCCCAGCCGGCGGTGTGGTCCTTGATCACGTTGCGGCGGTTGTCGTCGGACGTCGGCAGGCCGGCGAAGCCGCTCTCGACGACGCGCAGGCGGGTGCCGTCGCCCTCGGGCGTCAGCCAGAACTCCACGAGCGTCGAGTTGTCCTCGCGCAGCTCTTCGCCCGGGAACGCGCTGACCCAGCGGTAGCTGAGGTAGTTCGGCGGGTCGACCTTCTCCACGCGCAGCGGGAACTCGCCGTGTTCCGAGTGCGTGACGACCAGGGTCTGGCCCTCCTCGGCCATGGTGCCCTGGATGGTTTCGTCGTCGGTCGCCCAGAAGCCGGGCTCGGCCACCAGCGGCCAGACCTTGGCCGGCTGGGCGGCGATCACGATCTCGCGTTCGATGCTGTCACTGATCATCGGTGCACTCCTTCGGCTCATGTGCAATCCCAGAGTTGCACATGCCGGAGTGTGATGCAACCCCAGGGTTGCACTTGCGGTCAGTCCTCGGGGACCTCGCCCGCTTCCGCCGCGCGCAGGGACTCCCGGCTCGCCGCTTCCTCGCTCATTCCGAGCCGCCAATAGCCCGTGAAGCAGATCCGCTGCTTGTCGACGTCCCGCTCGCGCACGAGGTGACGCCGCACCTGCTTGACCACGCCCGCTTCGCCCGACACCCACGCGTACGGTGTCCCGCCCGGGAAGTTCGCCGCGCGGACCGCCTCCAGCAGCGCCTCTCCGTGCGGGCGCGCGCCGCGAAGCAGCCAGTGGACTTCGACCACTCCGCGCGTCTCGAACGTCTGACGCTCTTCGCGCGCCGAGACCTCGATGTACGCCGAAAGCCGCGCGCCCGCTGGGAGTTGCTCGATGATCGCGCCGATGGCGGGCAACGCCGTTTCGTCGCCGGCCAGCAGCTGCCAGCCGGTGCCGTCCGGGACGTCGTAGAGGCCGTGCGGCCCGAGGAGGGCCACGCGGTCGCCCGGTGCGACCCGGGCGGCCCACGTCGAAGCCGGGCCGGTGTCGCCGTGCAGCACGAAGTCGACGTCGACCTCCGCGAAGCGCGGCCGGTGCGCGCGCACGGTGTACGTGCGCATCGGCGGGCGGACGTCGTCCGGCATCGCCAGGTACGTGCGGTACCACGACAGCACGTCGGACCCGGTCTCCGGCAGTACCGGCGTCTCCTGGCCGGGCCGCGGGAAGAAGATCTTGACGTACTGGTCCGGCGCCCCGGCGGGCACGTCGGCGAAGGTCGCCGCGGTGAACGTCACGCGCACCATGTGCGGCGTGACCGGCCGGACCACCGTCACGCGGGCCCGGTGGTAGGTCAGTGCCGGTCGCTCCACCTGCGTCGTCATTAGGCGAGGCTAACCTAATCGACGAGAATCAGAACAGCCCTTCCGGCCCGGGATCCTCCTCACCTTCCGGTTTCCAGCGGTACTTCCGCAGGTTGACGCGCTCGCCGTCGGCCAGCACGCCCTCCGCGCGCAGCCGCTCCAGCTGGTCGTGGACCAGGTGCGGCGCGGGTGTCCCGTTCGCGCGCAGGATCCGGTGCCACGGCAGGTCGTGCCCGTCCTCGGCGAGGATCGCGCCGACCATCCGCGGCGAGGGCGCGCCGGAGAGCGCCGCGATGTCGCCGTACGTCGCGACCGTGCCGGCCGGCACCGACTCGATGATCTCCCGCACCCGCTCGTGCAGAACGTCGTCCATGCCCCCACTCTGCCGCACGGGTACGACACTTTCCGATGCCGCCCGTCGCACAGGCGGTGACCTTTACCGAACGCGCCCGTCGATTGGGTGTGCCGGTGCCGCACCCGTTACTCCGGACGTGGTTCCATCGCGGGGTGAACGGGAGGCGAACAGGACCGGCGAACGCGCGGCTGGTGCGCACGCCGATCCTCGACACACCCACGTTCACCTGGGATTCCGGCGCTCGCCGGGTACTCTCCGCACCCGCCGGTTTCCTGCGTGTGCTCGGCGGTCCCGGCACCGGGAAGACGACGCTGCTGGCGTCGGCCGCGACCCGCCGGATCGCCGAGGGTGCCGACCCGGAGAGCGTGCTGGTGCTGACCACGTCCCGCAAGGCCGCGGACGCGCTGCGTGCCGACATCACCCGCAGCCTCACCGCCGACCCCGACCTGGCGCGGCCGCTGCCCCGGACCGTCCGCGAGCCGCTCGTCCGGACCGTCCACTCGTACGCGTATTCGCTGCTGCGGCTCGAAGCGATGGGCGAGGAGCTCCCGCCGCCGCGGCTGCTCGCCGGGGCCGAACAGGACGTCGTCGTCCGCGAGCTGCTCGCCGGTGACCTCGACGAAGGCGCCGAGGAGTGGCCGGAGCAGCTGCGCCCGGCGCTGATGGTGCCCGGCTTCGCCGAGGAGCTGCGCGACCTGCTGATGCGCGCGGCCGAGCGCGGCCTCGGGCCGGCGGACCTCGCCGAGCTGGGCCGCCGCCGCGGCCGCGAGGAGTGGGTCGCCGCCGGGCACTTCTGGGCGCAGTACGAGGAGGTCACGCAGCTGCAGGGGGCGGGAGGCAACGCGCTGGGCGTGGCGAGCGCGCCCGCGCTCGACGCCGCCGAGCTGGTCACCTCCGCACTGCTCGCGCTGGAGGACGACGACGAGCTGCGCGAACGGGAGCGCACGCGCGTGCGGCACCTGTTCGTCGACGACGCCCACCACCTCGACCCGCTGCAGACCAGCCTGGTCCGGATGATCGGGCACACCGCGGCCGAGTTCGTCGTGGCCGGCGACCCCGACCAGAACGTCTATTCCTTCCGCGGCGCCGACGCGAGCCTGTTCGCCGACGCCGACCCGGACGGCAGCCGCACGATCACGCTCACGACGTCCCACCGGCTGGCCCCGGCGGTGCGGGTGGCGGTCGCGAAGATCGGCGCGACGCTGCCCGGGCTTTCGCAGCACCGCAAGATCGTCGCGCCCACGGGCGCCACCGGCGGCAACGTCCGCGTGCGCGTGATGCCGACGCCCGCCGCCGAGGCCAGCTGGATCGCCGACCAGCTCCGCCGCGCGCACCTCGTCGACGGCGTTCCCTGGTCGGAGATCGCCGTGCTCGTCCGGTCGCCGGCGCGGACCTTCCTGGTGCTGCAACGCGCTTTGCGCGCGGCGGGCGTCCCGATCGGGTCGGCCACCGAGGAACTGCCGCTGGCGCGGCAACCGGCCGTTCGGCCGCTGCTGGCCGTGCTGAAGCTGGCGCCTTCGCCGGACCTGCTCGACATCGACCTCGCTGAGATGCTGCTCTCGTCGTCCCTCGGCGGCGCGGATCCGCTGGCGCTGCGCCGGTTGCGCCGCGGTCTGCGACGGCTTGAGCTGGCCGGCGGCGGGCAGCGGTCGAGTGACGACCTGCTCGTGGAAGCGTTGCGCGGCGGGGACATCCTCGTCGGGCTGGCCGACGCCGAGGCCGAGCCGGTACGGCGGGTCGGTGGCCTGCTGCGCGTCACGCACCAGGCCGTCGCCCGCGGGGACGGCGTCGAGCAGGTGCTGTGGGAGCTGTGGAACGAAAGCGGCCTCCAGGAGAAGCTGCTGAAGCAGACCGAGCGCGGCGGTTCGCTGGGTGCGCAGGCCGACCGCGACCTCGACGCCGTCGTCGCGCTGTTCGACGCGGCCGGCCGGTATGTGGACCGCCTGCCGCGATCCAGCGTCGCGTCCTTCGCGGATTACCTGGGGGCGCAGCAGATCGCGGGGGACACGCTCGCTCCGGCCGCCGTCCCGGCCGACGGCGTCTCGCTGCTCACCGCGCACTCCGCCGCCGGTCGCGAGTGGACGGTCGTCGCCGTCGCCGGGGTCCAGGAAGGCGCGTGGCCGGACCTGCGGCTGCGCGGATCCGTGCTGGGCGTGGAACGGCTCAAGGACCTGATGTCCGGTGTGGACGATGACGCCGTCTCCGCGACGGCGCCGATCCTCGCCGAGGAACGGCGGCTGTTCTATCTCGCGATGAGCCGTGCGAAGCAGACGTTGCTGGTCACCGCGGTGCTGGGGGAGGACGAGCAGCCGTCCCGCTTCCTCGACGACCTGGAGGAGAACGGCGCCGACGACGGTGGCCTCGACTCCCGGATGAAGCCGCCCGGCCGGTCGCTGGTGCTCGCCGAGCTGGTGGGGGAGCTGCGCGAGGTCGTCTGCGACGACAAGGCCGACCCCGCGCGCCGCCGCCGGGCGGCCAAGCAGCTCGCGCGCCTGGCCGACGCCAAGGTGCCCGGCGCGCACCCGTCGACGTGGTACGGCCTGCTTCCCGCGTCCACCGACGAACCGGTGCACCCGCCGGGTGACCTGATCCGGATCTCACCGTCCACAGTGGAAATCCTGACGAAGTGCCCGCTGCGGTGGATGATCGAGCGTCACGGCGGCAGCGACCCGGCGCAGCTGGCCGCCGTCACCGGGACGCTGGTGCACGGGCTCGCGCAGGCCGTCGCGTCCGGGAGCACCGACGCCGAGCTGCAGGCCGCGCTGGACGACGCGTGGGTGCGCGTCGACGCCGGGGCGCCGTGGTTCTCGAAGCGGGAACGCCGCCGGGTCGAGGGGATGCTGCAGAACTTCGTGACCTGGCTGGAGCGCAGCCGGGCGGAGCTGAAGGAAGCCGGGGTCGAGCAGGACATCGAGGTCGAGCTGCCGGCCGGCGGCGAGGACGAGGTCCGGGTGCTGCTGCGCGGCCGGGTCGACCGGGTCGAGCTGGACTCCGAGGGACGGCCGGTGATCGTCGACATCAAGACCGGCAAGGTCCCGGTGTCCGGGGCCGACGCCGAGGCGCACCCGCAGCTGGCGGCGTACCAGCTGGCGGTGCTGCTGGGCGCGATCGAAGGCCGCAACGCGCCCGGCGGGGCGCGGCTGGTGTACGTGGCCAAGGCGAACAACAAGACCGGCTCGACGGAGCGGTCCCAGCCACCGATGGACGAGACGGGCGGCAAACAGTGGCTGGACCTGGTCCGCGGTGCGGCGGCATCGGCGGCTGGGCCGGACTACCAGGCGCAGGAGAACGTGGACTGCGACCGCTGCCCGGCGCGGGGCTGCTGCCCGCTGCGCCCCGAAGGCCGGCAGGTGCCGGGCCCGTGACCGCCTCGACCACCGCACCGGCACTTTCACGTGAAAGTGCCGCTTTGTCGCGCAGAGTGGCACTTTCACGTGAAAGTGCCGCGCCGGTTCGTGAGGTGCCTGCGTGAGTCCGCTTGTCATTGCCAATCCTGTCGAGCCTGCTGAGCTTGCCGACGCCCTTGGCCTGCACCGGCCCACTCCCGAGCAGGCCACGGTGATCGCTGCGCCTGTGGAGCCGTCGCTCGTGGTGGCGGGTGCCGGTGCCGGGAAGACCGAGACCATGGCCGCGCGCGTGGTCTGGCTCGTCGCCAACGGGATCGTCAGCCCGGACCGCGTCCTCGGCCTCACCTTCACCCGCAAGGCCGCGCGCCAGCTCGGCGAACGCGTCCGCGCGCGGCTGCGGCGGCTCGCCGGGTCCGGGCTGCTCGACCGGCTCGACCCGTCCGGCGGTCTTCGGTCCACTGTGGTCGCCGGGGAGCCGACCGTCCTCACCTACCACGCCTACGCCGGGCGCCTTCTTTCCGAGCACGGTCTCCGGTTGCCGGTGCAGCCCGGCGTCCGGCTGCTGTCGGAGACGTCGTCGTGGCAGCTCGCCCACCGCGTCGTGTCCACATGGGACAACGAGCTGGACACCGACCGCGTCCCGCCGACCGTGACGGCGGACGTGCTGGCTCTCGCCGGGGAACTCGGCGAACACCTGGTGTCCACGGAGGAACTGGCCGAGTACACGTCGTGGATGTGCCGGGTCATCGAGAACGCGCCGCGCGCCAAGGGACAGCGGGCCGCGCTGCCGCAGAAACTGACCGAAATCATGGCGGCGCAGCACTTCCGGCTCGCGCTGCTGCCGCTCGTCGAGGCCTACCACCGGCGCAAGCGCAACGAGGGCGCGCTGGACTTCGCCGACCAGATGTCGCTGGCCGCGCAGCTGGCGAGCGGGTACCCGTCGGTCGTGCGCGGCGAGCGGGAGCGCTTCGGCGCGGTGCTGCTCGACGAGTACCAGGACACGGGGCACGCCCAGCGCGTGCTGCTGCGGGCGCTGTTCGGCGGCGTCGAGAACCCGCCGATGCCGGTCACCGCGGTCGGTGACCCGGCGCAGGCGATCTACGGCTGGCGCGGCGCCAGCGCGGCCAACCTGCCGCGGTTCACCACGGACTTCCCGCGCCACGACGGCGAAAGGCTCGTGCCCGCCCGTGATTTCGGGCTGCTGACGAGTTTCCGCAACCCGCCGGAGATCCTCGACCTCGCCAACGCGATCGCCGAGCCGCTGCGTGCGCGCGGCCTCGGCGTCGAACGGCTGCGGGCGCGGGAAGGCGCCGGGCCGGCGGACATCGCGTGCGCGCTGCTGCCGGACATCCGCGCCGAGCGCGACTGGGTGGCCGACGGGCTCGCCCGGCGCTGGTACGCCGTGCAGGAGCAGACCGGCAAGCCGCCGACCGCGGCGGTGCTGGTGCGCCGCCGTGCCGACATGGCGCCGATCGCCGCGGAGCTGCGGGCCCGTGGGCTGCCGGTCGAGGTCGTCGGCCTGGGCGGGCTGTTGGACGAACCCGAGGTCGCGGACCTCGTCTCGACGTTGCGCGTGCTCGCCGACCCGCTCTCCGGGAGCGCGGCGGCGCGGTTGCTGACCGGCGCGCGCTGGCGCCTGGCGGCCGCCGACGTCGCCGCGTTGTGGCGGCGCGCGGGGGAGCTGTCCAGCCCCGAGAAGCCCGACGGCCCGGAGCTGGTCGTGGAGCGCGTCGAGCAGGCCGGGCTGATCGACGCGATCGACGAACCGGGCGCGCCGGAGCGGTATTCCGAGGAGGGCTACCGGCGGATCCGGCGGATCGGCTGGGAGCTGGCGGCGTTGCGGCGGCGGCTGGACCAGTCGCTGCCGGAGCTGGTCGCCGACGTCGAGCGCACGCTGCTCCTGGACGTGGAGTCGTTGGCGCGACCGGGATCCGCGGGGCGCGCGCACCTGGACGCGTTCGCGGAGGTCGTCACCGACTACGCCGAGACGGCGCCCACCGCGACCCTGCTGTCCTTTGTGGACTACCTGAACACCGCGGCGCACGCCGAAGACGGGCTCACCCCGGGCGAGGTCGAGGTGGTGCCGGACCGGGTGCAGGTGCTCACCGTGCACTCCGCGAAGGGCCTCGAATGGGAGGTCGTCGCCGTGCCGCACCTGGTGCAGGACGTCTTCCCCGGGCGACGGCGGTCGTCGTCGTGGCTGCGGACCGCGACGTCGCTGCCCGCCAAGCTGCGCGGTGACGCCCAGGACCTGCCGGAGCTGCGCATCGCGGACGGGTACGACCGCAAGGAAGTCCAAGAAGGACTCGAGCTGCACGAGGCGGGGTTCGTCGAGCGGGAGCAGTCGGAGGAACGGCGGCTCTGCTACGTCGCGCTGACCCGGTCGGAGCACGCGCTGATCGTCTCCGGGCACTGGTGGAACGAAAGCAGCAGCCGGGCGAAGGGGCCGTCCGAGTTCCTGACGGAGATCGCCGACGTCCTGCGCGAGACGGGCGTCGGGCAGCTGGCCGACTGGGCGCCGGAACCGACGTCCGACGACGAGAACCCGCTGGTGTCGGACTCGCGGACGGCCCGCTGGCCGGTCGACCCGCTCGCCGACCGCCGCACCGGCGTCCAGGGTGGGGTGGAGCTGGTCTTCGAGGAGCTTTCCGCGGCTCCGGACGAGGAAGCGTCCGAAGAGGACGATCCCGACGGGTGGCTCACCGACACCGACGTCCTGCTCGAGGAGTGGGCGCGCAAGGACGACCAGGTCAAGCGGGTTCCGTTGCCGTCACGGCTTTCGGTGAGCCAGCTGGTCGCGCTGGCCGACGACGCCGACCGGCTCGCGACCGACCTGCGGCGCCCGCTCCCGATGGCACCCAACAGTTTCGCCCGCCGCGGCACGGAGTTCCACAGCTGGCTGGAACGCCGGTTCGGCGGCGACCAGCTCATCGAGATCGACGACCTCCCGGGCGCCGCCGACTTCGCCGAGATCCCGGACCCCGGTCTCGAAGAGCTGCAGACCCAGTTCGACAAGAGCGAGTGGGCCTCGCGCGTCCCGCACGCCGTCGAGATCACGTTCTCCGCGGACGTCGAGGGCATCACCCTGCGCGGCCGGATGGACGCCGTCTTCTGGAATCCCGACGGTTATTGGGAAGTGGTGGACTGGAAGACGGGCTCGGTCCCGCCGGAGTCCCGCCGTCAAGTGCTGTCGGTCCAGCTCGCGGCCTACCGGATGGCCTGGGCGGCGCTGAAGAACGTCCCGGTGGAGCAGGTCCGCGCTGCGTTCCACTACGTCCGCGCGAACCACACGATCCGCCCGGCCGACCTCCTGGACGCCGAAGGCATCCGCCGCCTGCTCCGCGACCTCCCCGAGGCGTGATCCACGTACCCGGACGGTCGGCTCGCGTACCCGAAGGTACGGATCAGGCCGCGTCGCGGACTTTCAGGGCCCAGGCGATCATCGGCCACTGCAGCGGGAGCCGGCCGAACGCGATCAGGCGCTGCGGCAGCGGGGCCGAGGACGCGTCGACCGCCATTTTCACGTTGCCCGGGAAGACGCCCAGGAACAGCAGCGCCGCGGCCAGACCGCCGAGGCGGCGGGTGCGCGGGGTGGCGACGGCGGCCGCCACCGTCAGCTCGGCGACGCCCGAGCCGTACGTCCAGGCGCGCCGTGAGCCCGGGAGCGAGCGCGGGATCAGGCCGTCGAACGGCTTCGGAGCCACGAAGTGGAGGACGCCCATGAAGCCCAGCGCACCTGCCAGGACGTGCGCGGGCCGTTGCGAGGTTGCCATGATCTCATCGTTCCACGCGGCGGCCGGTGACCCGGTTCGGCTATCCTCCGGGCGTGAGTGACGTCCGACACCTGCCTGCGGGAGCCGGTGCATGAAGGCTCTGAGGCGGCTGCCGCTCGGCAGTCTCACCGACCGGCCCGACCACGAGCTCGTCGGCGTCCTGCGGATGCCCGAGCTGACGGTCAGCCCGCTGCGGGCCATCTCGAAGCGGATCATCGGCGCGACACTCGCCCTGCTGGCCACGGTGGTCCTCGTCTACATCGACCGCGACGGCTACCGCGACGCGAACGGCGACGGCCTGTCCCTGCTCGACAGCCTCTACTACGCGACCGTCTCGCTCTCGACCACCGGTTACGGCGACATCGCGCCGGCCACGTCGTCCGCCCGGCTGGTGAACGTGCTGGTGATCACCCCGCTGCGGGTGCTCTTCCTCATCGTCCTGGTCGGGACCACCCTGGAAGTGCTCACCGAGCGCTCCCGGCAGGCGTTCAAGATCCAGAAGTGGAGGACGAAGGTGCGCGACCACACGGTCGTCGTCGGGTTCGGCACCAAGGGCCGGTCCGCCGTCAACGCGCTGCTCGGCGACGAGAGCGTCGAGCCAGGCCAGATCGTCGTGGTCGACACCGACCAGCAGGCCCTCGACGCCGCGAGCGCGCTCGGCCTCGTCGCCGTGCACGGCTCGGCCACCCGCTCCGACGTCCTGCGCGTCGCCGCGGTGCAGCACGCGCGCGCGGTGGTCGTCGCCCCGAACCGGGACGACACGGCGGTGCTCGTCACGCTCACCGCCCGCGAGCTGGCGCCCAAGGCGCACATCGTCGCGTCGGTGCGGGAGGCGGAGAACGTCCACCTGCTCAAGCAGTCCGGGGCGGACCAGGTCGTCGTCTCCAGCGAGACGGCCGGGCGGCTGCTCGGCATGGCGACCTCGACGCCGCTGGTCGTGGACATCATGGAGGACCTGCTCACGCCCGAGTCCGGCCTGGCGATCGCCGAGCGGCCGGTCGAGCCGTCGGAGGAGGGCGGGTCGCCGCGGCACCTGTCCGACCTCGTGCTCGGCCTGGTCCGCGACGGCGTCCTCTACCGCGTCGACGCGCCGCAAGCCGACGCCATCGAGCCGGGCGACAAGCTGCTGTACGTCAAGAAGGTCACGCAGACGGAGAAGATCGAGCGGTAGGTCCGGTTCGGGGAGCGGCGGACCCGGGGCGCCTGGGTTTTGCCCGGCGGATCTGGAACCATGACCGGGTGCCCCCGCGACCCCTCGCCCTGAAGTGGCCCACGGTGGCGATCCCGGCCGCGGCGGGCGTGCTCGTCGTAGTGCTGGCCTGGCTCGCCGGGCCCGGGCTGCTCGGGATCAGCAACGACGACGCCGGTGTGCCGGTGTCGGCCGAGGTCACCAAGCCCGCGCCGTGCGACCGGCTGGACCCCGTGGAGACCGTGCGGTTCACCGTCGGCGGGAAGACCCACGAAGGCACCCTCAACGGCTGCGGTCACGGCCAGAACGAGCACGTCGACGTCGGCGTCCCGGACGAGCTGCCGGAGACGGGCACGGTCACCGTCCGGGTGGCGGACACGTCGGCCGGCGCGTCGGACGCGCGGCGCCCGATCGGGCTCGCGCTGCTGGTGTTCGCCTGCTTCGCCGGCGGGATCTCCGTCTACACCTGGCTGCGTCTGCCGCCGAAGCCGCGGCCGAAACCGAAGGCCGCCAAACCGGCGAAGGTCAGCTGACTTCGGACGACGGCGCCGCGAAGGTGTTGCAGTCGGCGATCCGGTTGCTCGTCGCGCCCGCCCGCCACCACGACGCGTAGTGCGCGTTGGTGCCGTGGTCGTGGCTGCGGGAGGTGTTGTCGCCGCGGGTCTCCTGGTCGTTCCAGGCCTTGTTGTACATGTCGCGGCTGATCGTGCCGCCCTGGTCGACGTGCGCGCCGAGGAACATCCCCGAGAAGCACTGGGCCTGCAGCTCCTTGCGCCGCGACATCTCGAGCCCGGCCGGGCTGTTCTGGCCGGCCTCGTAGATCTTCTGCCAGGCCGCGTCCATCAGCCCGGCGACCTCCTGGACGTGGTGGCCGTACTCGTGGGCGAACAGGGCCAGGTAGACGCCGGGGTTGTTGCCGTACTGGTCGGTCTGCAGGCCGCGGAAGGGCACGTACAGGTTGTTCTCGCAGTAGTACGCGGCGGTCGCGATGCCGACCTGGATGGTGCCGCACTCGGTCTCGAAGCTCGCGCCGGTCGGGAAGTGCAGCGCCGGCGGGGTGAACGGCAGGCCGTAGGCGGTGAGGAACGGGCCCCACGCGGCGTCCAGGCACTTGCTGGCGGCCGTGAAGAACGCTTCGGCGCCCGCCTGCGTGCTCTGCCACGCCGGGAGCGTGCAGACGCGGTTCTGCAGCCCGGCGTTCGGGTCCTGCAGGATCGGGTGGTCGGCCAGCTTGAGGATCTTCTGCGGGCCGGTCGCGCTGGGCGTCGACAGCTCGGTCGACGGGCCGGGCGACGCCGACGCCGGGGCGCCCGCACCCCCGGGCAGCTGCGAAGGGGTGTCCTGGGACGACGGGTTGTCGCGGTAGTTCGGGTTCGCGAGCGGGGTGTCCTGGCGGTTGAGCGCCACGATCGCGACCAGCCCGAGCACCAGCACGGCCACGGCGCCGAGGCACACCCCGATGATCGCCGCGGGGGAGCGGCGCCGGGGCGCGGAGACGGTGTGGGGATGACCCAGCCACGGGGGAGCCGGTTGCGCATCCGGCACCGGCGGCGGCTGGACGGTTCCGCGGGGCGGGACCTGGCCGTGGGGCGGTTGCGTCATCTAGGCAGTCCCGAAGGGTCTCGGTACGGACCGGGGGTACCCGATCCCGGCGTTCAGCCTACCGGGGGAACGGGGCCTCTCGCACCCGTCCGTGTGCGCACTGTCGCGGTGTGCGGACGTCACCCCAGGTCTGGCCGGGTGCAACCCGCTCTGAGAGAGTGTCCGCAAGCAGGTACCGCAGGCGAGGGGCTTCGATGACAGAGACCGGTGGCGCGCCCGGCGAAGAGGGCGCCGACACGCCGACACCGAGCCGGGGTATCCCCCAGGCTCCCACCCCTGGATCGGGTGAGGTGAGGCCGCCGGAAAGTCACGATCAGTCACCGCCGACGCCGCCGACCGGCTGGCAGGCACCGGACCCCCGTGGCGCTCAGGCCCCGCCTCCCGGCTGGCAGCCGCAGGCCCCGCCGCCGATGTCCTACGGCGCGCCGCAGCAGCAGTACGCGCCGTACCCGCAGCAGCGGGGCTTCGGCCCGCACGGCCTGGGCAAACCCGGCGTGATCGCGCTGCGCCCGCTCAACGTCGGCGACATCCTCGACGGCTCGATCACCGCGATCCGCCGGTACCCGCTGGTCATCCTGGGCATCGGGGCCGTGATGGCGGTGATCTCGGCCGCGCTCTCGTTCCTGATCCAGCGGCTCGTCTACAGCGACCTGCAGGGCCTGGCCAGGATCGGCCCGGGCTCCACCGAGGCGGAGGCGCGTGACGCCCTGTTCGGCACCTTCGGGGACCTGGCGATCGTCGCGCTGCCGACGGCGTTGCTCACGACGCTGCTGCTGACCGTCGTGAACGGCCTGCTGGCCGCCGTGATGGGCCGCGCCGCGCTGGGCCGTGAGGTGACGTTCTCGCTCGCGTGGGCCGAGGTCCGGCCCCGGCTGCTGCCGCTGCTCGGCGTCGGGCTCGTCTACTCGATCGTCTCGACCATCGGCTTGATGCTCTGCATCGTCCCCGGCGTGGCCGCCTACGTGTTCTGGGCGCTGGCCAGCGCCGCGCTGGTGCTGGAACACGGCACGTTCAAGCAGGCGTTCTCCCGGTCGGTCCGGCTGGTCAAGGGCTCGTTCTGGCGGGTGTTCGGCATCCTGCTGCTGGCCGGGATCATCGAGTACCTGTTCAACAGCATCATCCAGGTGCCGTTCAGCCTCGGCAGCGGCGTGTTCAGCCAGGTGCTGAACCCGTCGGCGCAGCCGGTCGTGCCCGGTACCGGCGAGCTGCTGCTGCAGGGGGTCGGCCAGATCATCTCCGGCACCATCGCGACGCCGTTCGTCGCGCTGGTCACCGTGATCGTCTACCTGGACCAGCGGATGCGCCGCGAGGGCATGGACATCGAGCTGGCCCGCGCCGCCGGGGTGACGCCGCCGCAGGCGTGGTGACCCTGCTGCTCGCCGACGTCCCGGTCGACATCGACCGGGACACCGCGCGGCGCGCCGCGCAGGACGAGCTGACCGACCAGAAGTACCAGCAGGCCAAGCCGGGCGTGCTGCAGGAAGCCGCCCAGTGGGTCGGCGAGCAGCTGGACAAGCTGCTGAACGGCCTGTCCTCGGCGGTCCCCGGTGGGATCTTCGGCGTGCTGCTGATCCTCGTGGTGCTGATCGTGCTCGTCGTCGTGATCCGCCTGCGCACCGGCAAGATCGCCCGCGCGGCCCGTGCCGACCGGCTCGTCTTCGAGGGGAAACGGCAGAACGCCGCCGACTACCGCCGGTCCGCCGCGGCCGCCGCGGCCGCCGGACGGTACGACGACGCCGTCCGCGACGCCTTCCGCGCGCTCGTGCGGGCGCTGGAGGAACGCGCCCTGCTGGACGCCCGCTCGGGCCGGACGGCCGACGAGGC
Organism: Amycolatopsis heterodermiae; assembly: GCF_034929455.1. Taxonomy (NCBI): domain Bacteria; kingdom Bacillati; phylum Actinomycetota; class Actinomycetes; order Pseudonocardiales; family Pseudonocardiaceae; genus Amycolatopsis; species Amycolatopsis heterodermiae. The sequence continues at coordinate 97,748 of NZ_JAYFSI010000013.1, read as the reverse complement.
CGCCGCGGAGGCCGGGGTGCTGCTGCCGAACGTCGCGAACGAGCTGCGCCAGGGCGCGCGCCTGTTCGACGACGTCCACTACGGCGGCCGTGAAGGCACCGAAGCGGCCTACCGCACGCTGACCGAGCTGGACGACCGCTGCCGCCGCGAACGGCCGGTGGTGATGGCGGCCTCGTGACCACCTCCGTTTCGCCGGACGTGCGCCGGATCTGGCGTGGCTCCCGCCTGCCGCTGGCCCTGCTCGCGCTGGTGGTCGCCGCCGCCGCGCTGCTCCTGCTCGGCCGCGGCGACCAGACGTTCGGCGCGCTCGAACCCGGCTCCTACGAACCCGGCGGCGCGCACGCGCTCGCGAAACTCCTGGCGGACCAGGGCGTCGACGTCCGGACCGTGCACACGATCGGCGAAGCGGACGACGCGCTCGGCGAGAACTCGACGTTGCTCGTCACGCAGCCGGACCTGGTGCCGGCGAAGCGCTTCGACGCGCTGCGGCGGCGGGCCGCGGACGTCGTCCTCGTGACGCCCGGCGCCCCGACGCTGAAGGACTCCCTGCCGCTGGTCCGGCCGGTCGGCCAGAGCGCCGTCGACACGCTGAGCCCGCAGTGCACGGTCGCCGCCGCCGTCGCGGCCGGCGACGTCACGCTCGGCGGGATCGGGTACGCCGCCCCCGGCGCGCGCTCGTGCTACCCCGGCGAGGACGGCGGTGGCACGCTGCTGCAACTCGCCGACGACGGCGGCACGACGACGCTGCTCGGCTCGTCGTCGCCGCTGACCAACGGCAAGCTCGCCGAGCAGGGCAACGCGGCGCTGGGCCTGCACCTGCTCGGGCAGCACCCGAAGCTGGTCTGGTACCTGCCCTCGGCGTCCGACCCGGCGCTGGACGACTCGCGGAAGTCGATCTTCGAGCTGATCCCGGACGGCTGGTACTTCGGCGCCGCGCAGGTCGGCATCGCCGTCGCGCTGCTGGCGCTGTGGCGGGCCCGGCGGCTCGGCCCGGTCGTCACCGAGCCGCTGCCGATCGTCGTCCGCGCGGCCGAAACCGCCGAGGGCCGCGCCCGGCTGTACCGGCGCGCGAAGGCGGCCGACCACGCGGGCGAAACACTGCGGGAGGCGGCGCGGACCCGGTTGCGGACCACGCTGGGCCTGCCGCGCGACGCCGACGCGGCGGCGCTGGTGACGTCGGTGAGCGAGCGCGTCGGCCGGCCCGCGAACGACGTCGGGGCCGTGCTGTACGGGCCGCCGGTGACCGGCGATCCCGCGCTGGTGCGGCTGGCCGGCGAACTGGACAGGGTGGAACGAGAGGTGGAGCGATCTTGACCAGCGGTACCGAAGGCACGACCGGGGCCCGCGACGCGCTGATCGCGCTGCGCGCGGAAGTCGCGAAGGCCGTCGTCGGCAACGACGCCGCCGTCACCGGGCTGATCCTGGCCCTGCTCTGCCGGGGGCACGTGCTGCTCGAAGGTGTCCCCGGCGTCGCGAAGACGCTGCTGGTGCGCGCGCTCGCGGCCGCGCTGGACCTGGAGACCACGCGCGTGCAGTTCACGCCGGACCTGATGCCCGGCGACGTCACCGGTTCGATCGTCTACGACGCGCACAGCGGCGAGTTCTCCTTCCGTGAGGGCCCGGTGTTCACGAACCTGCTGCTCGCCGACGAGATCAACCGGACGCCGCCGAAGACGCAGTCGTCGCTGCTGGAGGCGATGGAGGAGCGGCAGGTCTCGCTCGACGGCAAGTCGCGGCCGCTGCCCGACCCGTTCATCGTGATCGCCACCCAGAACCCCGTGGAGTACGAGGGCACCTACCCGCTGCCGGAGGCGCAGCTGGACCGGTTCCTGCTCAAGCTGACCATGCCGACGCCGTCGCGCGAGGACGAGATCGGCATCCTCTGGCGGCACGCGCAGGGCTTCGACCCGCGCAACCTGGCGGCGGCGGGCCTCAAGCCGGTGGCGGGAGCGGCAGAACTCGCTGTCGCGCGCGAAGCGGTGGCGAAGGTGACGATCGGGCCCGAGGTGATCGGCTACGTCGTCGACCTCTGCCGGGCGACGCGGCAGCTGCCGTCGGTGCGCATCGGCGTCTCCCCGCGTGGGGCGACGGCGCTGCTGGCCGTTGCGCGGGCCTGGGCGTGGCTCGCCGGGCGCGACTACGCGACCCCGGACGACGTCAAGGCGCTGGCCCGGCCCGCGCTGCGCCACCGCCTGGACGTCCGGCCCGAGGCCGAGCTGGAAGGCGTCACCGCGGACGGCGTGCTGGACCGGGTGCTCGCCACCGTGCCCGTGCCGCGCTGACATGGCCGTCACCGGAAGGCTCGGGCTGCTGGCGCTGTTCGGCGCGCTGGTGGTCGGGCTGCTCCTGCCGTCGCGCGCCGGCCTGCTGGCCGTCGGCGGGGTGCTGCTCGTGCTGGTGGTCGTGGATCTGGTGCTGGCCGGGAGCGTCCGGCCGCTCGAGTTCACGCGCTCCGGCGACACGTCGGTGCGGCTCGGGGAGCCGTGCGAAGTGACGCTGGTGGTGACCAACCCCGGCGGCCGCGCGGTCCGCGGGCAGCTGCGCGACGCGTGGCCGCCGTCGGCGGGTGCGGCCGACCGGCACGCGGTGCGCGTCCCGGCGGGGGAGCGGCGGGCCTTGGTGACGGCGTTGCGTCCTTCGCGGCGCGGTGACCGGACGGCGGCGCGGGTGACGGTCCGTTCGGTGGGGCCGCTGGGGCTCGCGGCGCGGCAGGGTTCGCACGCGGTGCCGTGGACGGTCCGCGTGCTGCCGCCGTTCCACAGCCGCAAGCACCTGCCGTCGCGGCTCGCGCGGCTGCAGCAGCTCGACGGCCGCAACGCCGTGCTGATCCGCGGCCAGGGCACGGAGTTCGACTCGCTGCGCGAGTACGTCATCGGCGACGACGTCCGTTCGATCGACTGGCGCGCGACGGCCCGCGCGGCCGACGTGATGGTCCGGACCTGGCGCCCGGAACGCGACCGGCACGTGGTGCTGGTGCTCGACACGGGCCGCGTCTCGGCGGGCCGGGTCGGCAACGCCCCGCGCCTGGACGCGGCGATGGACGCGGCGCTGCTGCTGGCCGCCCTGGCGACCCGGGCGGGCGACCGCGTCGACCTGCTGGCCTACGACCGTCGTTTGCGCGCGGCGGTCCAGGGCTCGACCGGGGCGGCGTTGCTGACGTCGCTGGTCAACGCGATGGCACCGCTGGAGCCGTCCCTGATCGAGACGGATGCGCGGGGCATGGTCGCGGAGGTGCTGCGGCGGACCCGGCGTCGCGCGCTGGTCGTGCTGCTGACGGGCCTGGACGCGGCACCGCTGGAGGAGGGCTTGTTCCCGGTGCTGAGCTCGCTGACGTCGCGGCACGAGCTGGTGATCGCGTCGGTCGCGGACCCCCGGGTGGCGGAGATGCTCGCGGGCCGCGGCGACGCGGAAGCGGTGTACGACGCGGCGGCGGCGTCCCGCACGCTGGCGGAGCGCAGCCGGATGACGGAACGCCTGGCGCGCCACGGGGTGAGCGTCGTCGACGCGGTCCCGGAGGAGCTGCCACCGGCCTTGGCAGACCGCTACCTGGCCCTGAAAGCCGCCGGCCGGCTCTAGTCCCGTACCCAGCGGGACGACACGCGTACCCAGCCGTACGACACGCGTACGCCAACGGACGACACGCCGGGCGAGTCCCAGTATCGCCGTGTCGTCCGTCCAGGTACGCGTGTCGTCCACCTGCGTACGCGAGTTCGCCGTTCCGGTACACCGCTTGCCTGTGATTGCCGGGTCGACACGCGTGATTGCGGAGTCGACACGCGTGACTGGAGAGTCGACACGGTGCCGCGCAGGGACTTTCGCCGTGTCGACCTCTCAATCACGCGAGTCGACCCTTCAATCACGTGTGTCGGCGTTCTGATCACGGCGTCCCTCGGGCGAGTGGCTGCGGTGGTGCGGGGCCCGCCGGACTGTTAAGCCCGAAGGATGCGAAAGCTTTTCGTGGGGTGCCTGGTCCTGGTCTCGGTGTCGGTTCCGGCGGTCGCGTCGGCCGACGACGGCGCGCCCGTCTACCTCGCCGACGGCGGGGGCACGCTCTCGCTCGCCGCCGTCGACGGCAAGCCCGTTCTCGCCGACGCCAAGGACCCGAACGCGAAATGGAAGTACGACAAGACGTCCCAGCACTTCACGAGTGTCCCTAGTGGACAGTGCCTGACCGCGGCCAGCCCGGTCGACGGCGTCGCGGTGAAGCTCGCCGCCTGTGACGACAAGGACAAGCACCAGGCCTGGCGGCGGGTCGCCGGCCTGCCGGGGCTGGTCGAGATCGCGAACGTCGCCACCGCGCGCTGCCTCACCGCGGAAGGCGCGGTCGCGGGAGCCCGGCTGTACCAGGAAGTCTGTTCCCTGAACGGGATTTCCAACACCTGGGCCGCGGGCGGCCGCACGCTCGCCATCCTGTCCGGCAACGGCCAGCGCCTGGCGACGAAGGATCCGGGCGCGCCGTTCGTCGTCCGGGTGATCGGCGAAAACGGCCAGCCGGCGGCGGACGTCCCGGTGAGCTTCTACGTCCGCGCCGCCCGCCCGAAGAACCTCCTGGTCTTCGAAGGCGGCAGCGACATGGCGACGGCGAAGACGGGCGCCGACGGCTCGGCGTCGAGCCCGAAACTGACGTTGACCGAGCAGGGTGAGTTCGAGGCCCGGTTCGTCGGAACCGCGAGCCTGGACGACGGATCGTCCATCGCCTTCGAGGGTTCGTGCCTATGCTGATTCGGGCAGCGCGTCGCCGATGTCCCGCGCCTCGAGGTCGCCGACCTCGCCTTCGCGGGCCGCTCGGCGGCCGAGGGTGAAGACGTAGACCAGGAACAGCACCTCGGCCAGGACGCCGATCCCGACGCGCACCCACGTCGGCCAGCCCGACGGGGTCACGAACGCCTCGATGACGCCCGTCACCAGCAGCACGCACGCCAGCCCGAGCGCCATCACGACGACCGACCGGCCCTGCTCGGCCAGCGCGGCCGTGCGCGAGCGGCGGCCGGGGTCGATCACCGTCCAGCCGAGCTTCAGGCCGGTGCCCGCCGCGACGAACACCGCGGTCAGCTCCAGGAGGCCGTGCGGGAGCAGCAGGCCGATCATCACGTCGGCGCGGCCGGCCGCGCTCATCGCGCCGATGATCAGGCCCGCGTTGAGCGCGTTCATCCAGAGCGCGCCGATCACCGGCAGGCCCAGCGCGATCCCGAGGAACAGGCAGGTCGCCGCCACCCAGGCGTTGTTCGTCCAGACGCGCGCGGCGAACGTCGTCGCCGGCCCGGTCGAGTAGTAGCTCTCGGCGTCGCCGCCCGGCTTGGTCAGCTGGTTCAGCTCGTCCGGCGTCGCGATCGAGGCGCGCACGTGCGGATCACCCGAGACCCACACGGCGATCACCACGATCACCGCGATCGAGGCCACCATCGCCGGGATCCACCACCGCCGCGACAGGTAGACCGCGGCGGGGAACCGGCGCGTGAAGAACAGCGCGACCTCGCGCCACGCCGGGTTGTGCGACCCCGAGATCGCCGAGCGGCCGCGCGCGACCAGCCCGGACAGCCTGCCGATCAGCGCCGGGTCGGGCGCGACCGACCGGACGATCGACAGGTGCGTCGCCGTCCGCTGGTAGAGCGTCACCAGCTCGTCGGCTTCCGCGCCGGTGAGCTTGCCGCCGCGGCGGGTCAGCTCGCCGAGCCGCTGCCACTCGGCCGAGTGAGCCACCACGAAGACGTCCAGATCCACCAGGCCACCCTATCCGTCGATAGGCTGGTTCCCGTGCACGAGGAATCCGAGCTGGTCACCGGCGAAGCCGTCGTCCTGGACCTGCGCGTCGCCAAGCTCGCCAGCCGGGCCCTCGCGATGGCGCTCGACGTCGTCGTCCAGTTCGCCCTCCTGCTCGGCGCGCTCTTCGTGCTGACGCTGACCGTCCCGCCGGACGACGGCTCGCTCGCGCTGACCCTCTTCCTCGTGTTCCTGGTGCTGGTGATGGTCGGCTACCCGGTGCTGTTCGAGACGCTCTCGCGGGGCCGGTCGCTGGGCAAGATGGCGCTGGGGCTGCGCGTGGTGCGCGTCGACGGCGGCCCGATCCGCTTCCGCCACGCGCTGACCCGCGGGCTCGCCGGTTTCGTCGTGGACTTCTGGACGCTCGGGCTGTTCGGCGCGGTCGCGGTGATCGTGTCGCTGTGCTCGTCCGACGGCCGCCGCGTCGGCGACTTCCTCGCCGGGACGCTCGTGGTCCGCGAGCGCGTCCCGGAAAGCGCCGGCTACCCGGCGATCGGCATGCCGCCGGGCCTGGAGGGCTGGGCGTCCCACCTCGACCTGACCCGGCTGCCGGACGACCTCGCGCTGGCGAGCCGCCAGTTCCTCGCGCGCTTCAACGAGCTGCGCCCGGAGGCGTCGCACGCGCTCGGCTGGGGGCTCGCGCAGCAGGTAGGCAACGCGCTGGGGGCGGCGGTGCCGCCCGGGGTGCCGCCGTGGGCGTTCCTGGCCGCGGTGCTGGCGGAACGGCGGAACCGCGACCACGCCCGCGCGTTCCAGGCCTACGCGACGGCGCAGACCCAGCAGGCGCAAGCGTTTGCGGCGCAGGGTTACCCGGGTCAGGCTTACCCGGCGCAGGCGTATGCGGCGCCTCCGCAGGCCTACCCGGGGCAGGCGCCGTCGCAGCCGTTCCCGGCGCAGCCGCAGGCCTACCCCGGGCAGGCGCCGTCGCAGCCCGTTCCGTCGCAGCCCTTTCCGTCGCAGCCGAATGCCGGACCCTCGCAGCCGTTCCCGGCGCAACCGGCCGAATACGCGGGCTCCGCCGAGCCGACCCCGCCACGCGGCACACCGGTACCGCCGGTCGAAAACCCGTTCACGCCGCCGAGCTGACCTGCCCCGCCCGACCCCGAGCGCCCCAATGTGGCGTTGGGTGCGCTGGACGCACCGAACGCCACATTGGGTGCGTCAGATGCACCCAACGCCACATTGGGGCGTTACGAGACGTCTCCCGCGGACGCCGTCCACGTGTTGCACTGCTGGCTGCGGTTGGTCGTCGCGCCGTGCTGCCACCAGGAGATGTTGTGCTTGGCGCTGCCGTGGTCGCGCTTGCCGTTGCGGGCGTAGTCGTCGCCGCGGTCCTGGGCGTTCCAAGCCTCGTTGTAGATGTTCTTGTCGACCGAGCCGCCCGACACCGACGCCGAACCCAGGAACATCCCCGAGAAGCACTGCGCCTCGAGCTCCATGCGGCGTGACAGTTCGAGGCCGACGGCCGAGTCGGCGCCCGCGTCGTAGCGCTGCTCGCCGTAGGCGTCGGAGATACCGGCCATGTTCTGCACGTGGTGGCCGTATTCGTGGGCGAGGATCGACAGGTAGGGGCCGGGGTGGTTGCCCCAGACGTCGATCTCGATGCGGTCCATCGGCATGTAGATCGTGTTGTTCGACGGGCAGTAGAACGGCGTGACGCCGGTGGTCGTGCCGCCGCTGCCGCACGGCGTCGACGACTCCGAGAGCGACCGCGGCACGGCCAGGTTCGGCGACTCGAACGGCAGGTCGGCGCCGCCCAGCGCCTTCGACCACATCGCGTCGAGGCAGGTGATGCCGGACTGGAAGAACCGCGTGACGCTGGCCTGGTCGGTCGCCCAGCGGCTCAGCGAGCACGGGACGTTCTGCAGGCCGAAGGCCGGGCTGGCGAACAGCGGGTTGTCGCCGGTCTTCGCGACCGAGTGGGGCCCGGACGGCGTCTGGGACGTCGGCGTCTCGCGCCCGGACGTGGTCTCGCGCGTGGTCGTCTCTTCGGAGGACGACGTCGTTGCGGTCGTTTCCTCGCTGGTCGTGGCCGACTCGGTGTCGGTCGGGTAGGTGCTGGAGTAGCCGGCGTCGGCGACGTGGCGCGAGTTCCCGCCGGTCAGCGCGACGGCCGCGATCAGCCCGCCCACGACGGCCACGATCCCGATGATCGACACGGCCACGATCAGGCCGGTGTTGGACTTCTTGGCGACGTAGGGCCGGTACCCGGGCGCGAACCGCGGCCCGAAGGTCATGGCAGGCGGCGGCCCGGCATAACCGGGAGCGAAAACGGGCGCAGGAGCCGTCACGGGCGGCGGCAACGGAGCCCCACTGGGCGGCGGACGGAACTGGGCACCGAAGCCGGGCTGGGGATAGGGCCCGGACGGCGGTCCCGGCGCGGGGAACCCCTGGGTGCCCTGCGGACCTTGCGGGCTCTGCGGCGGACGCCCGGGCTGCTGCGGCCCCCGCGAACCCGGCGGCGGCCCGGCGGGAGCCTGCGGATTCCGCGGCGCGTACGGGTTTTGCTGCAGCGGACCGGTAGGCCCCTGCGGCGCTCCGGCGGCTTGCTGTGGCCTCCGTGGCGGAGGTCCGACAGGTCCCTGCCCCCGCCCCGGCTGTCCCTGTGGCAACGGCCGGTTCGCCGGCGGTGGCAACGGCCGCGCCCCCGGCGGTGGGAGGGGCGGCCGAGCCCCCGGAGGCGGCATCGGACGTCGCGGGTCGTGTGGACCCTGCGGCGGCTGAGACATCTTTGCGGAACCCCCCGTGGACTATCCCCGTCGGAAGCGGCGTACCTGCGCTGATCTCGCCGTTCCGGCCGTCAGCATAGATCCAGTGCTCTAGGGTGTGGTGCTGTGTTGAGGAAACTCGCCGCTGTGGTCGCCGCGGCCGGGATGCTGACCGCGGGCACGGCCGCGGCCGCCGACGGGCCCACCGCCGGGCCGCCGCTGCCCGCCCAGCCGAGCGAGCAGGTCAAGAAGCCGCAGCTGCTCGGCAGCATCGTGCCGGGCCAGCCGCCCGCCGGCGGCACCAGCGCCGACGTCGCGCTCAAGCTCCTGCGTGACGGCTCCCTCTCCGTCACCGAGAAGGTCACCGTCCCCGGCGGGCAGCAGCTCGTTTCCCGCGTCCCGCTGCGGGTTTCGGCCGGTGACGACCAGGACCGCGTCTTCGCCGTCCGCGACGTCAAGACCGAGGGGGCCGCCACCAGCCAGGTCACCGGCGACCAGCTCATCCTCACCTTCACCGGCGGCAGCTCGACCGTCACCTACCTCGTCGACGGCGTCGTCGCCGACCAGGCCGGTCGGCAGCAGGCGCGCTGGCAGGCCGCGAGCGGCTTCGACGGCCCGGTCGCCAAGCTCACCGCGTCGTTCATCGCACCGTCGCCCGATCTGTCCCCTGTGGACTGTTTTGCCGGCCCGATCGGCTCCAGCCAGCGCTGCACCCTCGCCGAGCTCGACCACACCGGCGTCGTGCGCCTGGAGCAGAACGACGTCCCGCCGGGCGACCGCGTCGACCTCCTGGTCGGCCTGCCCGCCGGCACCACGCCGGCCACCGCGAAGTTCGCCGACATCGGCCTGCTCGCCAACGCCTTCGCCATGACGCCGCTGACCGGAGTCGTCTTCGCCGTCCTCCTGGTGCTCCTGATCGCCGCCGCGGTCTTCGTGGTGCGCCGCCGCCGGCAGGACGCGGGCGCGCTCACCGCCGCCACCGGCCCGGTCGAGGTGCTGCTGCGCGACGGCGAACGCGTCTACTTCGCCTCCCCGGACGGCGTGCTGCCCGGGCAGGTCGGCACGGTCATCGACGAGACCGTCGACGTCGTCGACATCAGCGCCACGGTGGTCGACCTGGCCGTCCGCAACTACCTGTGGCTCGCGGAGGTACCCGGGCCCGACTGGCAGCTCGCCCGCCGCAACCCGCCCGACGAGCACCTCCACGACTTCGAGCGCGCCGTCTACGAAACGCTCCTCCCCGAGGGCACCGACGCCGTGCTCGTGTCGCAGCTGCGCGCCCGCGGCGGCCTCGACCTGCGCCGGATCAGCGACGCGATGTACGCCGACGTCGTCACCAAGCGCTGGTTCTCCCGCCGCCCGGACACCGCGCGCGGCCGCCTGACCTGGCTCGGCGCCGGGATCTTCGCGCTCGGGCTGGTCGTCACGGCGGTCCTCACGTTCACCGTCGGGGACGCGCTGCTCGGTGTCGCGCTCGCGCTGGCCGGGCTCGGCGTCGCCGCCGCGGCCGTGCTGCTGCCCTCGCGCACCGCGCGCGGCCGGGTGCTCGTCGGCCAGGTCCGCGGCCTGCTGCACTACCTGCACCACGCCAAGGCCGAGGACATCCCGCCGGGCGACCGCGAGATGGTGTTCTCCCGGTCGCTGCCGTACGCGGTGGTGCTGGGCGACACCGAACGCTGGCTGGGCACCTTCGCCGCGCTCAACCCGGCGTCGGACGGCACGGCCGGGCTCTACTGGTACGGCGGCATGGAGGCCGACAGCGACCTGCGCCGGTTCGGCGCGCACTTCCCGTCGTTCCTCACCGCGCTCGACGGGCTGCTCACCGAGTCCGGCCGCACCACGTCACCGCGCTGACGTGCTCGCGGCGGCGGTGCTGACGCTCCTGTTGGCCGCGGCTCCGGTGGACCAGCCGTCGTTGCCCGCGCTGCCGCAGAGCGCCGAGATCCAGCTCAAGGTGCAGCGTGACGGCTCGCTGTCGGTCGCCGAAGCGGTGTCCGTGCCGGGCGGCGTCACGATGGACCGCCGGGTCGCGCTGCGGGTCGCGGCGCCGCACCACCGCGACCGCGTCTACGGCGTCCGCGACGTCGTGCTCGAAGGCAGCGGCACGGCGTCGGTCGACAAGGACGCGTTCACCATCCACCTGACGTCCGGCACGTCGATCGTCCGGTACACAGTGGACGGTGCGGTCGACGGCGACCGGGTCACCTGGGAGCTGGCCGGGGGCTGGAGCACCGACCTCAAGTTCCTCCGCGCGTCCTTCGCCGCGCCGAAGATCCCGACGGCCGTGGACTGCCTCGCCGGACCGGCCGATTCGGACTTCCAGTGCGGTGCCGCGCAGATCGACCACGCCGGCCTGACCCGGTTCAGCCAGCAGAACCTCCTCGCGGGCCAGCGGATGACGGCCACCGTCGAGCTGCCCGCGGGCACCGTCCCGGCCAACGCGCGGCTGGTGCCGTCCAAGACGCTCGCGGGCGCGTTCGTCGTCACCGCCCCGGTCGGCTGGGCCTGGGCGGGGTTCGGCGCGCTGCTGCTGGCCGCGGCCGCGTTCGTGCTGTTCGCGCGCCGCCGGGACGCCGGGACGCCGGAGCCGCCGAAGGCCGAGCTGGTCTCGCCGAGCGGCGAGTTCGCGTCACCGGAAGGGGTGCTGCCGGGCCACGTCGGCGTGCTGCTGCACGGCCGCGCCGGGCCGGCGGACCTGGCCGCGACCGTGCTCGACCTGGCCGTCCGCAACTACCTCTGGGTCAGCGACGGCTCCCGGCTGACCCGCCGCAACCCGCCCGACGAGCACCTGACGTCCTTCGAGCGGGCGGTGTTCGAGGCGGTCCTGCCGGAGGATTCGGTGACCCTTGCCGAACTGCGGCGCGACCACGTCGACATCGCACCGGGACAGTTGCACGCCGACGCCGTCCGCCGCGGCTGGCTCGCGCCGCGGCCCGCCCGGCTCCGCCGCGCCGGGATCCGGGTCGTCTTCTACGGCGTGTTCCTGACCGTCCTGCTGGCGCTGACCGCCGGGTACGCCCAGCTCGGCGTCATCCTCGCGCTGGCCGGGGCGGCCGCCGCGGTGGTGTCGGCGGCGCTGCCCGCGCGCCGGCGAGCCGGCCTCGACGTCGCCCGGCGGCTGCGCGGGGTCGCCGCGGAACTGGCTGCCGTGAAGGCCGAGGACCTCGGCAAGCCGCAACGGGAACTGGTGTTCTCACGCGGCCTGCCGTACGCGCTCGCTCTGGGCGAACTGGGGCCGTGGGTGGCCGCGTTCGACGGCCTCAAACACCCGCCGACGGTCTACTGGCACGACGGCGACATCACCCCTGACCAGGCCGGATCCTTCGCGATCAACCTGGCCGGAGCGTTCGCGGCGGCCCGCCGTGGCCGCCTTCGAAGCCTCGTGAGTGGGAAACAGGGTTAGAACACCGTTTCTCACTCACGAGGCGGGACGCGGGGAATGGGCCAGTCGTCGTAGGGTGGGGCCATGGCCGATCCCGAGCTCGTCCGATACACCCTAGACAACGGTTTGCGCGTGGTCCTCGCACCCGACGCGACCGCGCCGGTGGTCGGCGTCAGCGTGCACTACGACGTGGGTTTCCGCTCCGAGCCGGAGGGACGCACCGGTTTCGCGCACCTCTTCGAGCACCTGATGTTCCAGGGCTCCGAGAGCCTGGAGAAACTCGCCCACTTCCGGCACGTCCAGTCCAGCGGCGGCACCTTCAACGGGTCCACCCATCCGGACTACACCGACTACTTCGAGGTGCTGCCGAGCGCCGCGCTGGAGCGCGCGCTGTTCCTCGAGGCCGACCGGATGCGCGCGCCGAAGCTGACCGCCGAGAACCTGGCGAACCAGATCGACGTCGTCAAGGAGGAGATCCGGCTCAACGTGCTGAACCGGCCTTACGGCGGGTTCCCGTGGATCACGCTGCCGCCGGTGCTGTACTCGACGTTCCCCAACGCGCACAACGGTTACGGCGGCTTCGAGGACCTCGAGAGCGCCACGGTCGAAGACTGCGCCGCGTTCTTCGACACCTACTACTCGCCGGCCAACGCCGTGCTCACCGTGGCGGGCGACTTCGAGATCGCCAACGCCAAGGACCTGATCGAGAAGCACTTCGGCGACGTCCCGCACCGGCCCGCGCCGCAGCGGCCGTCGTTCGCCGAGCCGCTGCCGACCACCGAGCTGCGCGGGGAGAACGTCGACCCGCACGCCCCGCTGCCCGCGCTCGCCGTCGGCTACCGGATGCCCGACCCGATCAACGACGTCGACGGTTACCTCGCCTACCTCGTGCTCGCCGGCGTGCTGACCGACGGCGACGGCTCCCGGCTGCAGCAGCGGCTGGTGCACAAGGAGCCGCTGGTCGTCGACATCGGCGCCGGCGCCGGGCTGTTCGGCCCGTTCGAGGCCCGCGACCCGGACACGTTCACCATCACCCTGATCCACCCGCACGAGGTGACGCGCGAGCGCGTGCTCGCGGCGCTGGACGAAGAGCTGCAGAAGCTCGCCGACAGCCCGCCGAGCGACGAGGAGCTGCGCAAGGTCACCGCCCGCTGGACGGCGAGCCTGCACTCCGAGCACGACCGCCTGGTCTCCCGGACCCTCGCGCTCGGCTCGTTCGAACTGCTCTACGGCGACGCGTCGCTCGTGTACCAGCTCGCGGACCGGATGTCCGCCGTCACCTCGGAAGCCGTTTCGGCGGCGGCGAAGGCGCTGCGTCCCGACGCGCGTGCCGTCCTGGTGGTCAAGCCCGCTTCGGAAGGGACCAACGAGAAGTGACTTCTGCAACGCACCGCAGCGCCGAGGAGATCGGCCGCACCGCGCAGGGGCCGCGTCCGCTGCCCCCGCTGGGCGAGCAGCGCGTCGCCGGCGACCTGTCCCATGTGGACACCACGCTGTCGAACGGACTGCGGGTGCTGGCCGTCCGCAAGGCGACCGTGCCGATGGTCGAGGCCCGGCTGTGGATCCCGTTCGCGGGTGACGACGCGCTGCACCCGGCGACCGCCGAGGTGCTCGCCGAGACGATCCTCACCGGCACCGCGCGCCGCAACCGCATCGACATCGACACCGAGCTGGCGCTGATCGGCGGGGACATCGGCGTCGGCGTCGACCCGGAACGCCTGGTGCTGACCGGTTCCGCGCTCGCCGCCGAGCTGCCGACGTTCCTCGACGTGCTCGCCGACGCCCTCACCGGCGCGACGTACGCCGACGAGGAGATCGCCCGGGAGAAGGAGCGGCTGGTCGAGCGGATCGCCGTCTCCCGCACGCAGCCGCGCACGATCGCCCGCGAAGCGCTGCAGAAGCACCGCTACGGCGACCACCCGGCCACGCGCGAGGTGCCTCGCGCCGAAGACGTCGCGGTGGTCACCCCGGAGCAGGTCCGCGCGCTGCACCAGGCGTCCGTGCAGGCCCGCGGTTCGGTGCTGGTGCTGGTCGGCGACATCGACCCGGGCGGGGTCATCGGCGAGCTGGAGAAGGTGCTCGGCGCCTGGGCGTCGGACCGCTCCGCCGTCCGGCTGCCCGCGTTGCCGGACCTGACCGGCCCGAGCGTGCTGCTGGTGCCGCGCGCCGGGGCCGTGCAGTCGCAGATCCGGCTGTCCGCGCAGACCGTGCCGCGCACCGACCCGGGCTACGCGGCGCTGCAGCTGGCGAACCTGGCCTACGGCGGGTACTTCTCGTCACGGCTGGTCGAGAACATCCGCGAGAACAAGGGGTACACCTACTCCGCGCACTCCGGTTTCGAGTTCACCGACGACACCGCGGTGGTCAACGTCGACGCGGACACCGCGACCGACGCGACCGCCCCGGCGCTGCTGGAGACCCGCTACGAGCTGGGCCGCCTCGGCCAGGTCCCGCCGACGGGCGACGAGCTGGAGTCGGTTCGGCAGTACGCGATCGGCTCGCTGCTGACCTCGACGTCGTCGCAGGCCGGGCTGGCCGGGCAGGTGCTGGCGCTGGCCTCGACCGGGCTGAGCCTGGAGTGGCTGAACGAGCACCCGGCGCGGGTCGCCGCCGTCACCGCCGAAGAGGTGGCCGACGCGGCGCTGAAATACTTCGCTCCCAAGCGGTTCACCGGCGTGGTCGTCGGCGATGCCGCGGTGCTGGAACGCAAGCTGCTGGCGCTCGGTGACGTCGAAGTGGGCGAGCCCGCCTGATGTCCGTCCCGTTCACCCTGGATGCCCTGCCGACCCTGTCCCGGTCCACTGTGGACCGTCAGGAAGGCTTGCGCACCAACCCCGCACGACTGCTGAGCCGGTGGGCTGACGCCCGGGTCGTCCTGCTGGACGACACCGGGCGCACCCCGGTCGTCGAGGGATCGTCGGTGCTGGCGTTCCGCAAGGCCGTCGACTTCGGCGCTTCGCCGCCCGAAGACGCGGTCTTCCTCGGCGAGTGGGAGGACACCGACTACTGGTCGCTCCCGGGCGGCCCGTCGGGCGAGACCGACACGGTCAAGATGGCCGGCAGCTGGGGCTTCGTCGAAGAGGTCCCGCGCGTCGACGGCGAGATCTGGGTCGAGCTGCGCGGGTACGGCGACCGGCTGGACGACACGTCAGCCGGCCTTTTCACGACGGCTCAGGCGTTGCGCAACTGGCGTCGCCAGGCCAAGTTCTGCACCCGCTGCGGCCACCCGACCGAGCTGATCCAGTTCGGCTGGGCGAGCAAGTGCACGAACGACGGCCGCGAGGAGTACCCGCGCACCGACCCGGCGGTGATCTGCCTGGTCCACTCGCTGGAGGGGACCAACGGCTCCCACGTCCTGCTGGCCCGCCAGCCGATCTGGCCGGCGGGGCGCTATTCGGTGCTGGCGGGGTTCGTCGAGGCGGGGGAGTCGCTGGAGGCGTGCGTGCTCCGCGAGATCCGCGAAGAGGTCGGCGCCCTGGTGTCGGACGTGCGGTACCTGGGCAGCCAGCCGTGGCCGTTCCCGCGTTCGATCATGCTGGGCTTCACGGCCCGGGCGGACCGCACGCTGCCGCTGGTCCCGGCGGACGGCGAGATCGAGGAAGCGCTGTGGGTCTCCCGCGCGGAGGTGCGCGCGGCGTTCGAGAACAGCTCGCAGACCCCGACGCCGATCGCGGACGGGGCATCGGAGATCCTCCTGCCGGGCAACTCCTCCATCGCCCGCGTGATGCTCAAGGCCTGGGCGGACGCGGAGGAGTAGTCACGGCCAGTACGGCTGGGCCTGCTTCGCCGCCTCGGTGATGGCCCGGCCGTCCAGTGTGGTGGCGGTGCGGTCGAGACCGGCCTTCCGCCACTCGACGGAGAACTCGACGGGACCGGCCGGCAGCGGGCTCAGCCAGAGCTGCCGGTCGCCCCGATAGCGGCGGTCGTCGTAGCTCGCGCCGCCGCCAAGCTCGGTCAGGGTGCCGCGGTCAACCCGGAACCGCAGGCCGTCGCCGGTCGGGCCGGGAAACCCGCCGGCGTGGCTTTCGCCGATGCCGTCCCAGGTGGACCGGTCCAGCGACCCGCGCCGGACGTTCAGGTGCAGATGCAGAGCGCAGCCGTCCGGATACGCGACCACGTGCTGCAACGCGACGACGGCAAGGTCCGTCCGCGCGACGAAGCGCGCGATCGGGACGGGGTACCCGAGCACGTCCTCGGGCGGCGTCATCGCAGGTCACCTCGCTCGATCACCCTGCGGTCCGGCTCGCCGGCGAAGTCGGGGACGGCGCCGAAAGCCAAGTTCAGCGTCTCCAGCCGGTAGCTCCACTGGTCACCGCACGCACACGGCGAGCCGAAGCGGTAGTTGATCTGCCAGCGCAGCCATTCGCCCGGCCACAGGCGGACCGGCTCCGGCCGCCACTCCCGGCGCGGCCAGCTCATGCGCGCCAGCTCGACCCGCACCGTCAGCGAACCGCCGGCTTCCCGGAGTGTCACGCCGTCCAGCGTGTCGAGGACCTTGAAGCGCGGCTCGAAACCGGTCGACTCGTCGACATCCACCTCGTGGAGCGGGGCCTCGCCGGGCCAGGGGAAGGCCTCCGGCACGCGATTGCGCACGGAAGCCGCCGGGCCACCCCGGGACCGCTTGGTCCAGGTGGTCCGCACCCGCTGCGCGAAGACGTCCACAGGATCAGCATCCCCGCTCGCGCAACCGGAAATCCGCTGACCAAGCCCACTGCACCCGGCGGAACTCGTTCACCGGTGTTTCCGCCACGTGGCCCAGCAGGCCTTCAAGCGTTACCTGGCCGTTTCCGGAGCCCGTTGACGGCTGTGGCTCGGCTCACTACAGTCCCCGGAAACCGTCTGTAAAGTATCCTAATTAAGTCGGGAGCGACGACAAGTGCGAGCCGGTAGCCCGCGGATGCTGCGCGAGATCAACGATCGCGCGGCCATCGAGGTCCTCCTCCGGGAGGGCCCGCTGACGCGCGCCGAGCTCGAGCTCGCCATCGGCCTGTCCAAGCCCGCCACCGCGCAGCTCATCACCCGCCTCGAGCTGGACAACCTGGTCGTCAAGGCCGGCGTACGGGGTGGCGGACGCGGCCCGCGCGCCCAGCTCTGGTCGGCCAACGGCGGGCTCGCCTACGTCGCCGCCGTCGATCTCACCCCGCACGTCGCGGACTTCGTCGTCGCCGACGTCGCCGGGACGGTCCTCGCCGAGCACCAGGTCGCGCTGCCCGTCCACGAGGGCGCCGACGTCGTCGGGACCTTCGGTGAGGCCCTGAGCCACGTCGCCGAGGCCGCCGGGATCACCCGCGAGGAGCTCGCCCACGTCGTCATCGGCGCCCAGGGCGCCTTCGACCCGCGCACCGGCCTGCTCTCCTCCGCCCCGCACATCCCCGGCTGGCTCGGCTTCGACGTCCCGCAGAAGCTCAGCGACGAGCTCGGGGTCGACGTCCTGATCGAGAACGACGTCAACCTCGTCGCCGTCGAGGAGATGAGCGCCGGGAAGGCGCAGGACGTCGACGACTTCGTCATGGTGTGGCTGTCCGAAGGCGTCGGCGGCGCGGTCGTCATCGGACGGCGGCTGCTGCGCGGCGCCACCGGCGGCGGGGGCGAGATCGACTGGATGCGCGTGCCCGACCCGGCGACCGTCGACACCGGCGACGTCTGGCCCGAGGCCGGCGCCCGGTTCGGCAACCTCGTCGACTCGCCCGCGATCTGCCGCCTCGCCGCCGCCTACGGCATCCAAGCCGGCACCGCCTGGGACGCCGTCGAGCAAGCAGGCGCACAGCACCCCTTCCTCGACGACCTCGCGAGGCGCGTCGCCGGCGGCATCGCGAACCTCGTCGCGGTCGCCGACCCGCAGCTCGTCCTGCTCTGCGGGGACACCAGCCGCGCGGGCGGCGAGAACTTCGCCGGGCTCGTCCAGGGCCGGCTGCACGACCTCGTCCTGCCGCGCACCCCGGTCGGCTGCGCGTCCGTGCAGGGCAACGCCGTCCGCGCGGGCGCGCTGCAGTCCGCGCTCGCCAAAACCCGTGAGGACGTCTTCGGCGTCGTCACCCCCACGCTCCTCGGGTCGCGCCGACCCGCGGTCGGACCCTCGCCCGGTAAAGCGGCGGTCCCGAACACCCGTCCCGCCCCGTCCCCAACCGAGTAGCCCAACCGATGAGGAGGAGGGCCATGCGCCCTACCAACCGGACCCGTCGCGGCGCAGCGTTAATCGCCGTGGCCGCGGCGTCCGTCCTGCTGACCAGCGCCTGTTCCGGCGCCGCCGCGCCCAGTGGCGGCGGTGACGCGGCCGCCGCGCCCGGCAAGGACGACAAGATCACGATCACCGTCTACAGCAAGTTCACCGACCGCGAGTACGGCGTGGTCACCGCGGGCCTGAACAAGCTCAAGGCGAAGTACCCGAACATCGAGATCAAGCACGAGGGCAACCAGGACGACGACAAGCTCACGCAGTCGATCCGCGGTGGCAACCCGCCCGACGTCGCGATCTCGTTCTACACCGACAACCTCGGCGCCTGGTGCTCCAACGGCAGCTTCCAGGACCTGAAGCCCTACATCGAGCGCGACAAGATCGACCTCAGCCAGATCCCCGACGCGGTCCGCAACTACACCGAGTACCAGGGCAAGCGGTGCGCGATGCCGATGCTCGCCGACGTCTACGGGCTCTACTACAACAAGGACATGTTCGCGGCGAAGGGCATCACGTCGCCGCCGAAGACCACCGACGAGTGGCTCGAAGACGCCAAGAAGCTGACCGAGTACAACGCGGACGGCTCGATCAAGGTCGCCGGCTTCCTGCCGTCGATGCCGTTCTACGGCAACCAGGCCCAGTACTGGGCGCCGAACTTCGGTGCGCCGTTCATCGGCCCGGACGGCAAGTCGGACCTCGCCAGCAACCCCGGCTGGAAGGCGATGTTCGAGTTCCAGCAGAAGCTGATCGACGCCCTCGGCGGCCACGACAAGGTCGAGAAGTTCAAGGCCGGCCTCGGGGACGAGTACTCCGCGGACAACGGCTTCCAGAAGGGCAAGCTGGCCATGATCTACGACGGTGAGTTCCGCACCGCGTTCATCAAGGACCAGGCGCCGACGCTGAACTACGCCACCGCGCCCGCCCCGGTGCTCAGCACCATGGCCGACAAGTACGGCAGTGCCTTCACCACCGGCACGATCATCGCGATCCCCAAGGGCGCCAAGAACCCCGGCGCCGCGTGGGAGCTGATCAAGCAGGCCACATTGGACACCGACACCCTGGTGGACATGGCCAACGGCCTGAAGAACGTGCCCAGCACGAAGGCCTCGCTGACGTCGCCGCGCCTCGACCTGCAGCCGCAGTTCAAGACGTTCCTCGACATGTACGACAGCGGCAAGCTCGTGTCGAACCAGACCACCCCGATCGGTGACGCGCACCTCAAGGCGGTCAACGACTTCGCCGAGAAGTGGCAGGCCGGCTCGATCCCCGATCTGACCGAAGGCCTGAAGAAGGTGGACGCGCAGATCGACGACGAACTGAAGCAGAAGGGCGCGGGCGGATGACCTCCACCCTCGCCGCGAAAACCGACGGAACCTCGTCCGCGCCTTCAAAGGCGCGGGCGGGGGCCCGCCGGGCCGGCAAGCGCCGCCGGACCGCTCTGTTCTTCATGCTCCCGGCGCTCATCGGGTTCCTGGTCTTCTTCGGTTACCCGCTGATCGCCACGGTCTACTACTCCTTCACCAAGTACGACCTGATCAACCCGCCGCAGTTCATCGGGTTCGACAACTACGTCCGGATGTTCACCACCGAGCCGCTCGTCGGCACGGCCGCGTACAACACGCTGTGGCTGGTGGTCGTCCTGACCGTCTGCCGGGTGGCGTTCTCGCTCGGCATCGCGTCGGTGATCTCCCGGCTGAAGTCGGGTGTCGGCCTGGTCCGGACGCTGTGCTACCTCCCGACGCTGGCCCCGCCCGCGGCGGCGACGCTCGCGTTCGTCTTCGTGTTCAACCCCGAATTCGGCCCGGTGAACCGGTTCCTGCGGCTCATCGGCATCGACGGCGGCCTGTGGTTCAACAGCCCGGCCATGTCGAAGCCCGCGCTGACGCTGCTCGCGCTGTGGGGCTCCGGCGAGCTGATGATCATCATCCTGGCCGCCCTGCTCGACGTCCCGACCGAGCAGTACGAAGCGGCCGAACTCGACGGCGCCGGCGCCGTCCGCAAGTTCTGGCACGTCACGCTGCCGTCGATTTCGCCGGTGCTGCTGTTCGGCGTGGTCAACTCGATCATCTACGCGCTGCAGTTCTTCACCCAGGCGATAGTCGCGGCGTCCGCCTCGGCGGGCACCGCCGACGTCGCCGGCAACTCGAAGCTCATCGGCGCACCCGAGAACTCGACGCTGACGTACCCGATCTGGCTGTACGTCCAGGGTTTCCGCTACTTCAACATGGGTTACGCGGCCGCGATGGCGGTGCTGCTGTTCATCGTCTCGGCCGGCTTCACCTGGATCTTGGTGCGGCAGCTGCGTAAGTCCCAGCACCAGGAGGAGGGCGCATGACCGCGTTGGCGGAAGCGCCGCAGAGGCCGGCGGGCGTGGACCCGAAGGTGCGGTTCAAGCGGAGCTGGGACAAGCGCCTGTCCTGGATCGCGTTGCACGCGACCGGGATCGCGCTCGGCGTGATCTTCATGCTGCCGCTGCTGTTCGTCTTCCTCACCGCGGTGATGGCGGACGACCAGGCGATGACGGCGAGCCTGTGGCCGACCGAATGGCACTTCGAGAACTTCGTGACGGTGTTCAAGAAGGCGCCGCTGCTGGAGTACTTCGGCAACAGCCTGCTCTATTCGGCGCTGGCGACGATCGGCGCGCTGCTTTCGGCGATCCCGGCGGCGTACGCGCTGGCGAAACTGCGGTGGCGCGGGCAGAACCTGTTCTTCATGCTCACGGTGGCCGCGATGATGCTGCCGCCGCAGGTCACGGTCGTGCCGCTGTACGACCTGTGGGTGCGGCTCGGCCTCACCGGCACGCTCGTGCCGCTGATCACGCCGTACTTCTTCTTCGACGCGTTCTCGATCTTCCTGCTCCGGCAGTTCTTCCTCACCATTCCGAAGGACTACCTCGAAGCGGCGAAGATCGACGGCTGCAACGAGTTCCAGGCGATGTACCGGGTGCTGATCCCGATGGCGAAGCCCGGAATCGCGGCCACCGCGATGTTCTGCTTCCTGTTCACCTGGAACGACTACTTCGGGCCGCTGCTCTACACCGGCGAGAACCAGGACCACTGGCCGCTTTCGCTGGCGATCGCGTCCTTCCGCGGCATGCACCACGTCGAGTGGAACATGACGATGGCGGCGACCGCGCTGATCATGGCGCCCGTGATCATCCTGTTCATCTTCGCGCAGAAGTCGTTCGTCAAGGGCATCACATTCACGGGAGTCAAGGGATGAAGCTGGCAGTCGTCGGTGGCGGGTCCACCTACACGCCGGAGCTGATCGACGGGATCGCCGGTCGGCGGTCCACTTTGGACGTCGACGAGATCGTGCTGGTGGACCCGGACGCCTACCGCGTCGAGGCCGTCGGCGGGTTCAGCCAGCGGCTGCTCGACCACGCCGGCCACCCCGCACGGGTCCGGACCACGCAGTCGCTCGAAGAGGGCGTCGACGGCGCGTCGGCGGTGCTGATCCAGCTGCGGGTCGGCGGCCAGCGGGCGCGGCGCTCCGACGAGACCTTCCCGCACGAATGCGGCTGCGTCGGCCAGGAGACGACCGGCGCGGGCGGCCTCGCGAAGGCGCTGCGCACGGTGCCGGTGGTGCTCGACATCGCCGAGCGCGTCCGCAAGATCGCCGGTGACGACACGTGGATCGTCAACTTCACCAACCCGGTCGGCATCGTCACGCGCGCCCTGCTCAACGAGGGCCACCGCGCGGTCGGGTTGTGCAACGTCGCGATCAACCTGCAGCGGCAGTTCGGGAAGCTGCTGGGGGTCGGCGCCGACGACGTCAAGCTCGTCCACACCGGACTCAACCACCTGAGCTGGGAGCGCGGTGCGCTCGTCGACGGCGTCGACCGGCTGCCGGAACTGCTGGACCAGCACCTGGGTTATCTGTCCAATGAGGTCAGTGTGCCGGAGAAGTGGTTGCGGCGGATGAACGTCGTGCCGTCGTACTACCTGAAGTACTTCTACGCGCACGACGAGCAGGTCGCCAAGCAGCGCACCGAGCGGCCGCGGGCGGAGGTCGTCAGCGACGTCGAGGAGGAGCTGCTCAAGATCTACCTCGACCCGGAGCAGAACACGAAGCCGGAGTCGCTGGAGAAGCGCGGCGGCGCGTACTACTCCGAGGCCGCCGTGCAGCTGGTGCACGCGCTGACCGCGGGCGGGCCGGCCGAGGAGCACGTGGTGAACGTCCGCAACGACGGCACGTTCCCGTTCCTGCCGGACGACGCCGTCATCGAAACGCGGTCCACTGTGGACTCTGCCGGAGCGACGCCGATCCCGCAGTCGCCCGTGGAACCGCAGTTCTCCGGTCTCATCGCGGCGACGACGGCGTACGAGTTCCTGGCGCTGGAGGCGGCGGTCAAGGGCGGCCGTGACCGCGTGGCCGACGCGCTGCTCGCGCACCCGCTGGTCGGCCAGTACACCAAGGCCGACACGCTCGCCGATTCCCTCGTGCAGATCAACCGTGAGTACTTGCCCTGGGCGCGCGGATGAAGCCGGCTGTCATCGCCATCGACGGAGGGAACAGCAAGACCGAGGTCCTCGTGGTGTCGCACGAGGGCGTCGTGCTCGGGAAGTCGCGCGGGCCGGGAGCCTCGCCGCAGAACGTCGGCGTCGCGGCCTGCGTCGCGGCGCTGGAAGCCTTGGTGCTGGAGGCTTTCCCGGACTACGGGGAGAAGCCGTTCGCGGTGCACACGTCGGCCTACCTCGCCGGGCTCGACTTCCCGCGTGAGGAGGAGGCGCTGCACGCGGCGCTGGCGGCCCGCGGCTGGAGCGACACGCTGACCGTCGGCAACGACACCCTCGCGCTGCTCCGGGCGGGCAGCGCGGGGGTCGGCGTGGCGGTGGTGTGCGGCGCCGGGATCAACGGCGCCGGCGTCGGCCCGGACGGCCGCGTGCACCGCTTTCCCGCGCTGGGCAAGATCTCCGGCGACTGGGGCGGCGGTTACCGCCTCGGCGAGGAAGCCCTGTGGTGGGCGGTGCGCGCCGAGGACGGCCGCGGCCCGCGCACCGCGCTGCAGGCGGCCGTGGCCGGCTTCTTCGACCGGCCGACGCTGCTGGACGTCGTCCAGGGGCTGCACTTCGAAGAGATCCCCGCCGCCTCGATCCACGGGCTCTGCCCGCTGCTGTTCGAGGTCGCGGCGACCGGCGACGAGGTGGCGGCGGACATCGTCACCCGGTTCGTCGAGGAGGTCAGCGTGTTCGCGGCGGTGATCCTGCGGAACCTCGACCTGACCGAGGAAGCGCCGGAGATCGTCCTCGGCGGCGGCGTGCTGACGGGCATCGGTGCCGCCGTGATCGCCGAGATCGAGAAGCGGTGCCTGAAGGTCGCCCCGCGCGCGGTGGTCCGCGTCGTCGACGTCAACCCCGTGGTCGGGGCGGCCCTGTTCGGGCTGGACACCCTGGACGCCCCGGCGTCCGCCAAGGCTGCGCTGAAGGCCGCGACCCAGCGCGCGTAGACCCCGGCGGGCCCGGCCCGAAGCGGCGCGAGCCGGGCCCGCCGGACCTTCTCAGGCCGAAACGATGACGTCGCCGGTCTCCAGCAGGGACTTGAGGTCCGACAGGATCCACGCCCAACCCCCGCCCGCGCTCTCGCCGGGTTCGGCGTTGATGTCCTCGTGCTCCCCGCCGACCATCGCCCCGGTGAGCGGCGCGCCGGTGACGTCGTGGGTGACGGTGAGCCGGGTGCCGGCGGTCTGCGTCGCCTCGATGTCGTAGGTGACGGTCGTGTACGGCTCGTCGGCCATGGCCGGGTCCATCAGCAGCTTCCAGGTGATGACGAGCTTGCGCGGCGGGTCGGCTTCGAGGACCTCGCCGTCGATCAGGTCCCCGGTGTAGCCCCCGTCGATGTACTCCTGCGTCGGGTGGGTGCGGTGTTTTCCCCCCGGCTTCAGGTCGAAGTCGACGAGGCCGGTGTAGCCGTACTTCTGCGTCCACTCGGGTTTGGTGATGGCTTCCCAGATCCGCTCCGGGGTCGCCTTGATGTAGATGCGGTTGACCTGCACGGTGTTCGTCATGGCTCGTCGCCTTCCAGTTCGTTCTTGAGGTCGAGCAGCGCGGTCACGTGGCGCTCGGTGTACTTGTCGATCCACCGGTCGTGGATCTGCCGGATCGGCACGGGGTTCAGGAAGTGCAGCTTCTCCCGCCCTTCCTTGCGCGCGACGACCAATCCGGCCTCTTCCAGCAGTTTCAGGTGCTTCATGACGCCGAAGCGGCTCATGTCGACCTGCGTCTCGAGTTCGGTGAGCGTGCGCCCGTCGCGTTCGAAGAGCAGGTCGAGCAGGAACCGGCGGGTCGGATCCGCCAGCGCCTTGAACACCAGGTCGTCGTCGGGCACCCGGGAAGAATAGGTGACCAAAAGGTCACGTGTCAACGGTGGGCCTGGCGGCGCTGTCGGTCCATCGGGCGCGGGGTGCGGGGTGCAGGACGGCGGGCGGCGCGAACGGTCCGCTCGTGTCGATCGCGGCGCGAGTGGTCCGTTCGCGCCCCGGCCGCGGGCGTCGCGAGTGGCCCGTTGGTGCCGATGGTGGTGCCGACGGGCCGTTCGCGCCCAACCCCCGCGAACGCCGAAGGCCGCCACCCCGGCGCGGGATGGCGGCCTTCCGAAGCGCGAGCTACACCACCAGCGAGAGCGGCAGGATCAGCGCGATCGCCACCACCGAGATCAGCGTCTCCATCACCGACCAGGTCTTCAGCGTCTGGCCGACCGACAGCCCGAAGTACTCCTTGACCAGCCAGAACCCGGCGTCGTTCACGTGCGAGAAGAACAGCGACCCGGCGCCGATCGCCAGGACCAGCAGGGCGCTGTGCGACGGGTCCATCGTCGCGGCCAGCGGGGCGACGATGCCCGCCGCCGAGACCGTGGCCACCGTCGCCGAGCCCGTCGCCAGGCGGATCGCCACCGCGACCAGCCAGCCCAGCAGCAGCGGCGACAGGTTCGCGTCCTTCGCCAGGCCCGTGATGACGTCGCCGACCCCGGCGTCGACCAGGGTCTGCTTGAAGCCGCCGCCGGCGCCGACGATCAGCATGATGCCCGCGATCGGTCCCAGCGACTCACCGACCACAGTGGACAGCCGAGCGCGGTCCAGCCCGGCCGGGCGGCCCAGCAGGACCATGCCCACCAGCACCGCCGCGAGCAGCGCGATCAGCGGGTCGCCGATGAAGTCCAGCACGCGTCGCGCCTGGTTTTCCTTGCCCAGCAAGATGTCCGACAGCGCCTTCGCGAGCATGAGGACGACCGGCAGCAGGACCGTCGTGAGCGTCGCCGCGAAACTCGGCCGCGGCTTGTCCGGGTCCGCCCGCTCCGGGATCAGCCGCTCGGGCGGCGCGGCGTCCGGGACCAGCCGGGCGGCGAGCTTGCCGAACAGCGGGCCCGCGATCACCAGCGTTGGGATGCCGACCAGCAGCCCGAACGCCAGCGTGATCCCGACGTTCGCGTTCAGCGCGCCCGCCGCGGCGAGCGGGCCGGGGTGCGGCGGGACCAGGCCGTGCAGCACCGACAGCCCGGCGACGGCGGGAATGCCCAGCAGCATCAACGGTTTCCCGGTGCGCTTGGCCGCCAGCAGCACCACCGGGATCAGCATGACGAGCCCGATCTCGAAGAACATCGGCAGCCCGATCAGCGCCGCGACCAGGGCCATCGCCCACGGCAGGGCGGCCCCGCGCGCCTTGCCGAGCACGGTGTCGACGATCTGGTCGGCGCCACCCGAGTCCGCGAGCAGCTTGCCGAGCATCGCGCCGAGCGCGATCAGGATGCCGACCGAGGCGACCGTGCTGCCGACGCCGCTCGAGAAGCTCTTGAGCAGCTTGTCGACGGGCATGCCGGCGGTCAGGCCGAGCGTGATCGAGCCCAGCACCAGCGCCAGGAACGGGTGCAGCTTCACCTTGGTGATCAGCACGACGATCACCGCGATGGCGACGACCGTCGCGGCGATCAGGCGGGTGTCGTGGCCGGTCCAGGCGGCCGCGAGGACGAAGTTCATGCGCGCTCCCGGACGGCGGTCAGGGCAGCTTCGGTGATTTCGTCGGGGGTTTCGCGGATGTCGAAGATCGCGCCGGGCTCGTCCGGTTCGAGGGGTTCCAGGTCGGCGAGCTGCGAGTCCAGCAGGGAGACCGGCATGAAGTGGCCCTTGCGCGTCTTCATGCGCTCGGCGAGCACCTCGCGATCGCCGTGCAGGTGGGCGAACCAGACCTTGCCGCCGGTGCGCAGGACGTCGCGGTACCGGCGTTTCAGCGCGGACGACGTCACGACGCCGCCGGACTCCTGGTGCGCGCGGATCCAGCCGGCGATGGCCTCGAGCCAGGGGGCGCGGTCCGCGTCGGTCAGCGCGATCCCCGCGGTCATCTTGTCGATGTTGGCCTGCGGGTGGAACGTGTCCGCCTCGGCGTACTCGACGCCCAGCGCGTCCGCGAGTTCCGTGCCGACCGTCGTCTTCCCGGAGCCCGACACGCCCATCACCACGATGACGGTCATCGTCACCTCCCACTTCGTTGTGAAGCTCAAAAGTACTACTTATTCAAGATTAAGTGCTACTTAATCGAGTCAGTTCGCTAGGTTGGCTGAGTGGGGAACGACAGGCACGACCAGGTCCTGGACGCGCTCGGCGCGGCGATCGCGAACGGTTCGCTGCCGCCGGGGACGGTGTTGCGGTCCGAAGAGCTGCAGGAGCGTTTCGGCGCTTCGCGGACGGTAGCGCGTGAAGTGGTCCGAGTGCTCGAGACGATGCGCCTGACCAGCAGCAAGCGGCGCGTCGGGGTGACGGTGCGGGAGCCGGGGGAGTGGAACCACTACGACCCGAAGCTCATCCGCTGGCAGCTCGACGGCCCGGCCCGCCCGGCGGCCCTGGCCATCCTGAACGAGCTGCGCTCGGCGATCGAGCCGTGCGCGGCGCGCTACGCCGCCCTGCGAGCGACGCCGGAGGAGCGCGGCCGCCTCGGCGCCCTGGGCGAGCGCCTGGCGCGGACGGCCCGAGCGCGCGACCTCCCGACGTTCCTCGAGTTCGACATCGCGTTCCACGACCTGCTGCTGAGCGCGTCCGGCAACCCGATGTTCGCGCAGCTGTCCGAGGTCGTCGCGGAGGTACTGACCGGCCGCACGGGCCACGGGCTGATGCCCCCGGAGCCCCAGCCGGAGGCGGTGGCCCTGCACCTGGAGGTGGCAGCCGCGGTCGCAGCGGCCGACGCGGATAGGGCTGAGCGCGCGATGCGGGACATCGTCATCCAGGCGCGGGAGGAGATCGCGGCCCTGGTGGAGTAGCCCAAGACGCGAGCCGGTCGGTCAGGCGGTCCGCGACGGGCCGGGTTGCGTTGGCGTCGTGGCCTGGCGTCGGTGGACTGGCCAGGGGCGCGGGCCGGGCGGGTGAAGGCGGTTGCGGCGCTGGTGGGGTAGGCCGGGGTGGGTCGGCCCGTGGCCCGGTGTCGGTGGATGGGCCCGGGATGCGAGTTGGGGTCGATTGGGCGACGGCGGCCGCGGCGCTGGTTGGGTAGGCCAGTTTGCGTCGGCTTCGTGGCCCGGCGCCGATGGATGGGCCCGGGATGCGAATTGTGGTCGGTCGGGCGAGGGCCGTTGCGGCGCCGGTGGGGTAGGCCGGGGTGCGTCGGCGTCGTGGCCTGGCGTCGGTGGATGGGCCCGGGCGCGAGTTGGGGTCGTCGGGCGAGGGCGGTCGCTGCGCTGGCGGAGTGGGCCCGGATATGTCGGCGTCGGTGGACTAGCCCGGGGCGTGAGTCAGGGTCGATTGGGCGAGGGCGGTTGCAGCGCCGGTGGGGTAGGTCGGGGTGCGTCGGCGTTGGCCCGGCGTCGTTGGACCGGCCAGGGACGCGAACCGGGGTCGATCAGGGCGGCCGCTGCGCTGGTGGAGTGGGCTGGTGTGCGTCGGCGTCGTGGCCCGGCTCGATCTGCGGCTGAGCGGTCGCGGGCCCCGGTGGAGTAGGCCGCACGACGGCCTGGCAGGGGCGAGTAGCCTCTCCCCGAAGTGGACTTTTCTTATGCCGGGGGGGCACGGGTGAGCGCGGCGCGCGCGATCGGACTGGTGTTGGGCGTGGCGGCCGACGGCGCCCTCGGCGATCCGCGGCGGCGTCCGCCGGTGACGGCTTTCCGCCGGTTCGGGCCCGCTCCGGGAGCCGCCGTTGCCGGGGTCGCGGTGCTGGGTGGCCTGCTGCTCGAACGTGCCGGACGGGGGCGTCCGGTGGTGCAGGCGACCGCGACCGCCGTGACGACCTGGGCCGTGCTCGGCGCGGCCGGGCTGGCGCTGCAGGGCACCGAGCTCGCGCGCGACCTCGAGGAGTGCCGCTTCGAGCCGGCGCGCTCGACACTGTCCGAATTGGACCCCCGTGTCGCCGATGGGCTGGGCCCGGTCGCGCTGTCGCGGGCGTCGGTGGAAACGTTGGCGGAGAACACTTCCGACGCCGTCGTCGCGCCGCTGGTGTGGGGCGCGGTGGCGGGTGTGCCGGGCTTGCTGGGCGCGCGGGCGGTCAGCCTGCTGCGCCGCACGCGCCGCGGCCGCCCCGGTCACTGGGCGATCGACCGGCTCGACGAGCTCGTCCACCTGGTCCCGACCCGCGTCGCGGCGGGCCTGACGGTGCTGGCGGCCCCGGTGGTCGGCGGCTCGGCGGGCGGCGCGTGGCGCGCGTGGCGCCGCGACACGATCGCCCACCCGAGCCCGAACGCGGGCCGCGTGGAGGCGGCGTTCGCGGGAGCGCTGGAAATCCGCGTCGGCGGCCGGACGGTGTACCCGCACGGGGTCGAGGAACTGCCGGTGCTGGGCGTCGGCCGCAACCCGGACGCGGGCCACGTGACACGCGCGGTGGAACTGTCCCGTGTGGTCGGCTGGCTGGCCGGGGTGACGTCGGTGCTGCTCGCGGTGGTCGCGGGTTTCTGGCGCCGCTCGCGCTGACTCAGCCGCGGCGCCGCAGCTGGGCCAAGGCCTCCGCGTCAAGCCGCCCGTCGCGCTCTGCCAACTGGGTGCCGATGCGCTCCCGCTCCTCTTCCGTCCGGTTGCCGCCGAACTTGAACTTCGCGCGGACGCCCGTGATCGTGAACTCGATCCCGCGGATGCCTGGCAGCAGCCGCCGGTCGGGGGCGTCCGTCGCGCTCACCTCGGCACGGGCGCCGTCCGTCTCGAAGTGCCGCAACTGCTTGTCCAGCAGCGCTGCCTTCTCCGCCGGGTCGTCGACCAGGCGGACGTCGCCCTCCAGCTGGACCGTCGCGTAGTACGACGTCGGCACGCCGCGGGCCGGATCCGCGCCGGGCGCCGTGTTCCAGTCCGCGCGGATGTACGTGTAGTCGTCGACCACCGTCAGCAGCGCGCGCGGGTGCTCCTCCAGCAGCGGCCAGATCGGGTTGGGGCGGGCCAGGTGCGTGACGATCGTGCGGTCGCCGTCGTAGGCGAAGTGCGCGGGCGTGACCATCGGCAGGTCGCGGCCGGTGCCGCCGGCGATGAGCTGGCCGAAGTCGTGGCCGGCCAGCCAGTCCCGCCACTCGGCGTCGTCCTTCGCGGCGTCCCAGGGGTGGATCAGCATGAACCCAGTATGAAGACCACAAGTGGCCTCACCACAGGTCCATTTCCGGCTTACTTCGAAGGGCCACTTTCGGCGTACTCGGCCTCGTCCTCGGCCAGGATCTCCGAGACGGACTTCCGCCGCGTCCGCTCGCCCGGCTGCTTCGACTC
Organism: Amycolatopsis heterodermiae; assembly: GCF_034929455.1. Classification (NCBI taxonomy): domain Bacteria; kingdom Bacillati; phylum Actinomycetota; class Actinomycetes; order Pseudonocardiales; family Pseudonocardiaceae; genus Amycolatopsis; species Amycolatopsis heterodermiae. Next base: position 68,067 of record NZ_JAYFSI010000013.1, on the reverse strand, counting down.
GGTCAGCGCGCCGCCCGGCTTCAGCTCGCGCACGGTGAAGTACAACCAGCCGAGCACCGCCATCGCGCCGAACGCGATCCACTGCAGCGCGTAGGAGAAGAACGGCCCCGAGTCGGTCTGCGGCAGCGGCAGCGCGCCCAGCACGCCGGGCTGATCGGTGTCGAGCTGGAAGTACCCGGGCCGGATGTCGATCCGGCCCGCCCGCGCTACGACCCGCGAGTCGACGACGTAGCTCTGCAGCCGCCCGCCGGTCGACGCGTCGGCGAACGCGTCGCGGTTCTTCGGGTCGGTCTCGTCGCTGCGCACCCGCGCGGTGAGCTGCACGGTTCCGCCCGGCGCCGTCGCGAACGGCAGCACGCCGGACTTGCTGTCGAGCTTGACGAACCCGCGGTCGATCAGCACGACCGTGCCGTCGGTCGTCCGCAGCGGCGTCAGCACCTCGAAGGCGCCCTCACCCTGCACGGTCCGCAGCCGCGCGACGACCTCCTTGTCCGGGAGGTACCGGCCGGTGATCGACACGAGGTGCCACTCGGTGTGCTGGTCGGGCACGGAGCCCGGCGGCAGCAGCTGCGAGAGTGGCACCGGCGCGGCCGTGAACGACGTCTCGAGCGAGGAGTTCTGCTGCTCGCGCTCGGTGTTGCGGCCGAACTGCCACGGCGAAAGGAGCGTGAAGCAGCAGACGGCGAAGGCGAAGACCACCACCGTCAGAGCCAGCCACCCGGGCCGGAGCAGGAACCGCAACCGCACCCCTCCACGGTAGGCCGTGCCCGGTCCGGCCCGCCCGCCGACCTCGCCGAATGTGACGTGTCAGGGGTGCGAACGCACCCAATCCAGCAAACCGGGCACGGCGCGTTCGATCATGCCGAGGACGTCCTCGAAACCGTCGTCGCCGCCGTAGTACGGGTCCGGCACCTCGGCGCCGTCCGGAGCCGACGGGTCGAACGACCGCAGCAGCCGCACCTTCGCCGGATCGTCGACGCGGGCCCGCAGGAACTCGGCGTGCCCCTGGTCGGCGGCCAGGAGGAGATCGGCCTCGAGGTCGTCTTCGGTCACCTCGGAGGCGACGTGCTGGGTGGGGTAACCGTGGGCCTTGAGCGTCGCCCGGGCGCGCTTGTCGGCGGGTTCCCCTTCGTGCCAGCCGCCGGTCCCGGCACTGGACAGCCGGACGGCCCCGTCGAGCCCGGCGTCGTCGAGCTCCTTCCGCAGGACGAGCTCGGCCATGGGGGAGCGGCAGATGTTGCCGGAGCAGACAACGACGATCTGAAGCATGCGGCGAGCGTAACCACCGGCGGTGCGGGTTCACCTGGTCTGCTCACCGCTCGGCGGTACCACCGGCCCTCACCAGGCACCTAGCGTCGATCGCGCGAGGACGCGAACCGGAAGGAGAGCGATCATGCACGGGTGTTGCTCGAAGTGCACCGGGCAGGGCTGCGGCTGCTGCGGCAACTGCAACTGACCCCCGTACGGCGCCCGCGGCGGCGTTGACCCGCCGCCGGGGCGCCCCTCACGCGACAGGCAGGTCCGCCGAGACCGCGTCGCCCAGCGCGGCCCGGCGGGCGTACCGCCGCGCTGGACCACCTTGCTCGCCTCGACCTGGGCGCGGAACCGCACCGCGTCCGCCTGGTTGAGGCCGAGCCCCGGGGCCCGCGCCGCGATGGTCGTAGATCTGGTCCGCGAGCCGCGCACACGGCGCGGCCAGCACCGCCGCGGAGGCCAAGAGGACCACCGTGACGAGCCAGGGCCGACGTTTCACGGCCGGAAACGCTCCGTGCGAAGATCCCCGGATGCCCGCCCTCTCCGAAGTCATCACCGTGCTGGAGCAGGCGTACCCACCGGCGCTCGCCGAGTCGTGGGACGCCGTCGGTCTCGTCTGCGGCGATCCGGCCGAGTCCGTGACGCGCGTGCTCTTCTGCGTCGACCCCGGCACCGAAACGCTCGACGAAGCCGTCGAGGTCGGTGCGCAGCTGATCGTCGCGCACCACCCGTTGCTGCTGCGCGGTGTGCACGGCGTCCCCGCCGACACGGCGAAGGGCGCGTTGGTGCACCGGATGATCCGCGCGGGCATCGCGCTCTACTGCGCGCACACCAACGCCGACTCCGCCGACCCCGGCGTCTCGGACGCGCTCGCCGAGGCGATCGGCCTCCGCGTCACCGGGCCCCTCGACCCGAAGCCGGACGGCGTCACGGGGATTGGCCGGATCGGCGAGCTGCCGGAGCCGGAACCCTTCGGTGCCTTCGTCCAGCGCGTCGCCGACGCCCTGCCCGCGACCGTCCCGGGTGTGCTCGGCGCGGGTGACGCCGACCGCCCGATCCGCACCGTCGCCGTCTCCGGCGGGGCCGGCGACTCCTACCTCGAGCGGGCCACGGAAGCCGGTGTCGACGCCTACGTCACCGCCGACCTGCGGCATCACCCCGCGGGTGAGCACCTGGCCCGCCCGGGCACGGCGCCCGCGCTGGTCGGGCTGACCCACTGGGCCAGCGAATGGCCCTGGTGCGGGCAAGCCTCGGCGGTCGTGGCGCGAGCGTTTGCGGGTAACGTCGACATCTGCGTCTCCACGCGGTGCACCGACCCGTGGAACGTCCGCGCCGAGCGCACATCGAATTAAGAGGAGCACCGTGAAGGCCGAACCCGCCGTGCAGCGCCAGTTGCTCGAGCTCGCCAAGGTGGACGCCGAGCTCTCGCGCACCGCGCACCGCCGCCGCACCCTGCCCGAACTGGCCGAGATCGACGCCGGCGAGAAGACGGCCCGCGACCGCCGCGACGCCCTCGTGTCCGTGGAGACCGCCGCGTCCGACCTGGACCGCGAGGTCGCCCGCCAGGAGAAGGAGATCGAGTCGGTGCGCGCTCGCGAGGACCGCGACCGCAAGCTCCTGGCGTCGGGTTCCGTGAACTCCAAGCAGATGACCGACATCGAGCACGAGCTGCAGACGCTGCAGCGCCGGCAGAGCGCGCTGGAGGACGACCTGCTGGAGCTGATGGAGCAGCGCGAGGCACTGGGGCTCGACGCCCAGCGCACCGGCGCCGAGGTCGACAAGGCCGACGCCGAGGTCGCGGCCGCGGTCATCCGCCGCGACGAAGCGTTCAAGGACCTCGACACCACCCTCGCCCGCCGCGAGGAAGACCGCGCGAAGCTGCTGCCGCGGTTCCCGGAGCCGCTGCTCAAGCTGTACGAGCGCGTCCGCGAGCACAAGGGCATCGGCGCCGCGCTGCTGCGCGCCCGCCGGTGCGGTGCCTGCCAGCTGGAGCTGGACCGCAACACCGTCAACGAGATCAAGGGCGGCCCCGAGGACGACGTCGTGCAGTGCGAGAACTGCGGCGCGATCCTGGTCAGGACCGTGGAGTCCGGCCTGTGACCGAGCACGTCGTCATCGAGGCCGACGGCGGTTCCCGGGGCAACCCCGGGCCCGCCGGGTACGGCGCGGTCGTCAAGGACGCCGCGACCGACGAGGTGCTGGCCGAGCGCAAGGAAGGCCTCGGCGTCGTCACCAACAACGTCGCCGAGTACCGCGGCCTGATCGCCGGGCTGGCCGCCGCGGCCGAGCTCGGAGCGTCCATTGTGGACGTACGAATGGACTCGAAGCTCGTGGTGGAGCAGATGTCCGGGCGCTGGAAGATCAAGCACCCGGACATGCAGCCGCTCGCCGAGCAGGCCAAGCAGCTGGCCGCGGGCTTCTCGCGCGTCAGCTACCAGTGGATCCCGCGCGCGGAGAACTCCCACGCGGACCGGCTGGCCAACGAGGCCATGGACACGGCCACCGGCAAGCCTGCCGCGGGAAAGCCCGCGCCGAAGCTGCCGACCCGGAAGCCCGACCGCGCGACGGTGGCCTGGACCGGCGCGCGCGGCACGCCGACCCGGCTGCTCCTGCTGCGCCACGGCCAGACGGAGATGTCGGCGCTGCGCCGCTACTCCGGTCGCGGCGACGTTCCGCTGACGGAGCTGGGCCGATCGCAGGCCGCCGCGGCGGCGAAGCGCTTGGCGACGACCGACGGTCTGATCGTCGACGGCGAGGCCGTCCCGATCATCTCCTCGCCGCTGACGCGCACGAAGCAGACCGCGCAGGCCGTCGCCGACGCGCTCGGCGGCCGCGTCGAGACCCACCCCGGCCTCATCGAGACCGACTTCGGCGACTGGGAGGGGCTGACGTTCGCCGAGGCGGCCGACCGCGACCCCGAACTGCACCGCTCCTGGCTGGGCGACAGCTCGGTCCCGCCGCCTGACGGCGAGAGCTTCGACGTCGTCCACCGGCGCGTCCGCAAGGCCCGCGACGAGCTGATCGCCGAGCACGGCGGCCGGACGCTGGTGCTGGTCAGCCACGTGACGCCGATCAAGACGCTGCTGCGGATGGGCCTGGACGCCGGGCCGTCGCTGCTGTTCCGGCTGCACCTGGACCTGGCGTCGCTGTCGATCGTGGAGTTCTACCCGGACGGCAACGCGTCGGTCCGGCTGGTGAACGACACGTCGCACCTGAGCTGAGGCCGGACAAATGTGGGGTGGATCACGCTCAACGGCGACGCGTGGCCGACCCCCGATGGGGTATTGGCTACAGTGTCTCGACCGCGACGCCGCGGTGGCGGGTCCGGCCTCGGGCGCGCTTCATGGGGCGCCAGCTCGTGCGTATCCCACCGGCAGAGGCCTGCGGGCGGAACAGTGACGAGGAAATGACGGCTAGCGCACTCAGCGAGACCTCCCAGAGCGACGTCCCCGAGGACCCCGCGCCCGCCACCACCAGCCGGAGCTGGGGTGCGCGGCTGGCGCCGGTGCTGGCCGTGCTCGCCGGGGTGGCCGCCGTCGCGGCGCACGCCACCCGCTACGGCCACTGGATCGTCGACGACGCCGCCATCACGTTCTCCTACGCCCGCAGCTTCGCCGACGGCCTCGGCCCGGTGCTGCAGCCGGGCGCCCCGCCGGTCGAGGGCTTCTCCGACCCGACGTGGATGGTGCTGCTCGGCGTCGGCAAGCTCGTCGGCCTCTTCGACCACGGCCAGCTGTTCGGCCTGCCCGACTACGTGCTGTTCCCGAAGCTGCTGGGCCTGCTGTTCACCGGCGGCATCCTGACGGCGTGCTACATCGCCGCGAAGCAGATCTTCACGCGCTTCGCGTGGCTGGTCACCCTGGTCGCCGGCCTGACGCTGGCGACGATCCCGTCGTTCGTCATCTGGGTCGTGTCCGGCCTGGAGAACTCGCTGTTCGCGTTCGCCGTGGTCACGCTGGGCGTGACGCTGTTCGTCGCGGTCAAGCGCGACAAGCTGCTGACGCCGAAGGTCGCGCTCTGGGCGGGCGTCATGGTCGCGTTCGCCGCGCTGACCCGGCCCGAAGGGCTGATCTACGCGGGCGCGTACCCGCTGGCCGCGCTGTTCCTGCTGCGCTCGGGCCTGTTCTGGAAGAGCTTCCGGCTGGCGCTGCTGTCGGTGGCGGCGTTCGCCGTCCCGTTCGGCGCGTACGTCGTCTGGCGGCACTCCGAGTTCGGGCGGCTGCTGGCCAACCCGTCGGTCGCCAAGCAGCAGGGCCTGCCGGGCTTCGACGCTCTGAAGCGGCCCTTCGAGCTGGCCGGGTACGCGGGCTGGGCCGGTGTGGTCCTGCTGCTGCTCGTGATCGTGTTCGCGCTGGTCAAGGCGCCGTGGCGGCGTTCGCTGGTTGCGCTCCTGGTGCCGCTGGGGCTGGGGATCGTCGCGTACGGCGTGATGGTCGCCGACTGGATGTACCAGCACCGGTTCGCCAGCCCGATCTGGCCGCTGGCGGTCATCGCCGGCACGCTCTCGGCCGGTGAGCTGCTCAAGCACCGCCGGGCGCTGCTGCGGATCGGGATCGTCGTGGTGCTGGTGGGGGCGTTCGTCCCGTCGGCCGTCGGCTTCGCGCAGGCCGCGGACAAGTTCGCGAAGAACCCGAACATCACGGCGTGCCTGGTCGCGGACCGCTTCGGCCGCGGGTTCAACACCTACGCCGACATCCTGGGCCTGCAGAAGGCGTCGCTGCTGCTGCCGGACCTCGGCGGCTCGTCGATGACCAGCCGGCTCGAGCTGGTGGACATGGCCGGCCTGGTCAACAAGCCGATCGCCGACCTGGTCCACGACAACGACCTGGCCGGCCTGCGCAACTACGTCTTCGACACGGTCAAGCCGACGTTCATCCACTCGTGGGGCCCGTGGGCCGCGGGCAACGGCATCGCGCTGGACCCCCGCCTGGACCGCGACTACGTGCTGATCTACTCGTCGCCGATCGAAGGCCTGCGCAACGGCGACTGGGTCCGCAAGGACGCCGTGACCGACCCGGCCAAGCTGAAGGCCGCGCAGGACTACGCGAAGGTGACGATCCCGGCCGTGGCCGCGGACCGCTTCGGCGGCCCGCTGGACGACTGCGGCGCCACGATGAAGCCGGGACAGACCCTGCGGATGCCGGGCAACTAGCCCGTAACCTGCTTGCCCGGACGGGCTCCGGCCGGTGATCATGGTGGTCATGACCGAGAGAATCGAGCCCTCCGCCCGCCGGTGAGCGCGCCGCGAACCACGTTGTTCCGGCACGCTCTGCGGCTGCACCAGGCGGCGCCCGACGCGCCCTTGCCGTGGGACGGCGAGCCGTATCCGGACGACGGTCCCCACCGGCGGCACCGTCCACCGGCCGTGCGGGATCGGCGCCTTCAAGGTGCCGAAGCCGCACGTGTCCTCGACCGGTACTTCGGCGACCCCGCCGCCCCGCCCAGTGATCTCGTCGACGCGTTCCACGCCGTCGACGTCCCGATCCACCGCAACGAGCACATCGCCGCGGCCGCCCTGCGGGCGGACCGGCAGCGAGTTCGGCACACCGGCCGATGGCTGGTGCGGCACAGCACCGACCGCTGCTCGGCCACGATCGGACTGGCCCTGCTGGCCACCGACCCGGTCGAGCAGGACATCCCGTTGATCCAGACCATCGGGTTGCTGTCGGACCGGTTCGGGTCGCTGGCCGCCGACGCGCTCAGGCGTCGTAGCGGCGGTGAGGAGGCCCTGCTCTGGCTGGCCCAGCGCGTCGGCGGCTGGGGACGGGTCTACGTCGTGCAAGCTCTCTGCCGGCGAGTGACCTCCGTTTCCCGTCCCTGGCTGCTTCGCCATGCTTGTGACGGTGACTTCCTCAACGGCTACTTCGCAGGAGAGGTCGCCACTGCGGCTCACCTGCACGAAGCCGCCGGTGACCCGGACGACGACCTGGTCGACCACACCGGTCTGCTGCTGAGGACCATGGCCGATTGCGAAGGCATGGGCATGAGCCTGGAGACCTATCCGCCGGCGTCCGCTGTGCTAACCGCACACGCGGCACACCTCGCGCGGCAGAGCCCGGCAGCGGACAGGTACCGCACCGCCGAGATCATCGCCGGCTGCTTGGAGGCGCGGGCGCCCGAGCGGAACGGTTGTACCCCCGGCCAACGCGACCGCATCCTGAGGCAGTACCGGGATGTCCTGGATCGTCAGGACTGGCGCGACGTCTCGCGCCAATGACGGGTCAGCTGGCGACGGTGAGGCCCAGCCACAGGGCCACCGTCGCCGCGGCCAGGCACAGCGGGGTCGTCAGCGCCCCCAGCGTGTGGAACGTGCGCGCCGACGGGTGCCGCGGGAGGGCTCGGCGCCACAGCAGGGTCGCCAGCGAGCCCAGGTAGCTCGCGTTCGGGCCGATGTTGACGCCCAGCAGCACCGCCAGCAGCACGCCCGGCGCCGGGTGGGTGCCCAGGACCGACAGCAGGATCAGCGTCGCCGGGAGGTTGTTGACCAGGTTGGCCAGCAGGGCCGCCACGCCGGCCGCCAGCAGGAGGTCCACCAGGCCCGTCGACGTCGGGAGCAGGTCACGCAGCAGGCCGCCGAGCAGGTGCTCCGAGACCGCCTCGACCACGACCGCCAGGCCCAGCACGAACAGGCACAGCTGCGGCGCCGCCTCGCTGACCAGCTGCCACGGCTTGATCTTGCCCTGGACCAGCGCCCGCACGCCCAGGACCAGGGCCGCGGCCGCGGCGATCCAGACCGGCTCGACGTGGGCCAGCGGGCCCAGCCCGAACCCGGCCAGCGTGGCCGCCAGGACGACCAGCGCGAACGTCGGCGTCTCCAGGTGCTGCCGCGGCTCCGCCGTCTCCTGCGGCCGGAGATCAGTGGCGAAGAACCGCAGGAAGACGAGCAGTTCGATGCCGATCGTGACCAGCCACGGCAGCGCCATCAACGCCGTGAACCCGGCGAACGTCAGCCCGGACGCGGCGAAGGCCAGCAGATTGGTCAAATTGGACACCGGCAGCAGCGTCGAGGCCGAGTTCGCCAGGTGCACGCAGGCGTAGGCGTGCGGCCGCGCGGGCATCTTCAGGCTCGACGCCGTCGCGAGCACCACCGGGGTGAGCAGCACGACCGTGGCGTCCAGGCTGAGCACGGCCGTGACGCCCGCCGCCGCGGCGAACGTCAGCACCAGCAGCCGCTTCGGCTTGCCGTGGCAGGCCTCGGCCAGGCGGTTGCCGAGCCAGTCGAACACGCCGTCCACACTGGCCAAAAAGGACAGCAGGAGGATCGCGGCCAGGAAGCCGAGCGTCGGCAGGATCTCGACGGCCCGGTGCCCGGCCGCGGCCGGGCGCACGAGCCCGAGCAGCAGCGCCAGCCCCGCCGCCGGCACCGCGGCGACGGCCTCCGGCCAGCCGCGCGGGCGGACGATCGCGAAGACCAGCACCCCGATCAGGAGCACGAGGCTCGCGGCACCCGCCCAGAAGTTCACCGGCTCACGCTAGCCGGAGCCTCCTTCGGGACGTTCAGACGCCCAGGGGTTCCGGGGTCGCGGCACCCCGGGCGAGCTCGCGTTCCTTCTCCCGGATCACCGGCAGCACGTGCTTCCCGAAGTGCTCGACGTCCTCCAGGTAGTGCAGGAAGCCGAGCAGCAGCAGGTTCGCCCCGCGCCGCTTGTACTCGATGGCGCGGTCGGCGATCTGCTCCGGCGTGCCGATCAGCCGGGTGCGGAAGCCGTCGTTGTACTGCACGAGGTCCTCGAACTCCGAGTCCGCCCACATGCCCTTGCTGTCCGAAGTGGACTTCCCGGCCTGCTTGACGGCGTTGCGGAAGCCCTCGACGGCGTCCTTGTTGGCCTTCTCGACGATCTCGCGCAGCACGGCCTTCGCCTCGCTCTCGGTCTCCCGGGCGATGAGGAAGCCGTTCAGTCCGAATCGGACGGTGTGGTCGTTCTCGGCCGCGTAGCCGTTCACTTCGGCGACCTGCTCGCTGAAGCCGTCGAAGTCCTTGCCGTTGCTGAAGTACCAGTCCGAGACGCGCCCGGCGAGCTTGCGCGCCGCCGTGGAGTTGCCGCCCTGGAAGATCTCCGGGTGCGGCGCGGCGACCGGCTTCGGCTTGATGTCGAAGTCGTGGATCCGGTAGAAGTCGCCGCGGAACTCGGCGTGGTCGTTCGTCCAGAGCTCCCGCAGCACGCGGATGAACTCCTCCGAACGCCGGTAGCGCTCGTCGTGCTCCAGCCAGGCTTCGCCGAGCCCGGTGAACTCGTCCTTGAACCAGCCGCTGACGACGTTCACCGCGGCACGGCCGCCGGAGATGACGTCGGCGCTGGCGATGAACTTCGCCAGCACACCGGGGTGCCACAGGCCGGGGTGCACGGCCGCGATCACCTTCAGCCGCTGCGTCGCGAGCAGCAGCGCCAGGCTGAACCCGGTGGACTCGTGCTGGTAGGACGCGCCGTAGCTGGCCGTGTAGCGGACCTGGGAGAGGGCGTACTCGAACCCCGTTGTCCTCGGCGAGCACGGCCAGTTCGCGGTTGTATTCGTAGCCCCAGTCGGTGCGCTGCTCGATGTCGCTCGTGACGAGCCCACCGCTCACGTTCGGGACCCAGTAGGCGAATTTCAGGGGTTCTTCGAGCGAAGCCATGGCCCGAGTAGAGCAACGACGTCGCAGGGGGTCAACGCGTGTCCACGCGCTGGGACTTCGCCAGCGCACCACCGAGTTCCGCCCGGCCGGGGATGCCGAGCTTGCGGTACGCACCGGACAGGTGCAGCTCGACCGTGCGGCGGGTGAGGTGCAGCGCCGTCGCGATCTCGCGGTTGGTCAGCCCCTGCGCGGCCATCACCGCGATGCGGTTCTCCTGCCGCGTGAGGCCGTGCTCGTTGTCCTTGGCCGGCGTCAGCGCGCGCCGCGACGACCGCAGCTCCTCCGCCGCGCGGCGGGCCAGCGGGCGCGCGCCGCAGTGTTCGCTCAGCTCGACCGCTTCGCGCAGCGTCTCGATGGCCTTTTCGGACTGACCGTGCCGCGACTGGAGCGCGCCCAGCTCGGTCAGCGCCGTCGCCAGCTGCAGCCGGGCCGGCGACGAGCGCAGCGCGGTGATCGCCTTGGTCAGCGCCCGCTCGGATTCGTCGTCCTCGCGGACGAGGCCCAAGGTCGTGAGGGCCGTGCCGAGCGGCCGCGCCGCGCCCCAGCGGGTCGACGCGGACATGTCCTCTTCCGCCAGCCGGGCCGCGTCGTCGGCCTGGCCGAGGGCGAGGGCCGCGCGGGCCGCGTGCGCGCGCCACGGGACGAACCCGGGGAACCGCATGCCGTGGTGCGCGAGCCGTCGTCCGCAGCTGAGCAGGTCCTCGAAGCCGAACCGGGTGTAGCCGGTGGCGACGCGCAGGCGGCCGCGCGCGTACAGCAGGTAGGTGTGGGTGAACAGGCCCTGGCTGGCGACGAAGTCCATCCGGTCCAGCAGCGACGTCGCCGCCTCGAACCGGCCCAGGTCGACCCAGCATTCGACGAGCTTCGCCGCGCACAGCACGCCGACCGGGCAGGTCGTCGTCGCGCCGCGCTCGTCGAACCGGCGCAGCAGCGACTCGAAGTGGACGCTCGCCCGCTGCAGGTCGCCGCTGGCCTGCAGCGCGATCCCGCGGGCCAGGGTCGGCAGCGCGCCCTGCGGGATGTGCACGTCCCACGGCTCGCGCTCGACGTCGAGGACCCGGCACAGCCGGTCGACGTGCACCGGCTCGTCCGCGAGCACCGCGGTCGCCAGCGTGAAGAAGTAGTGCTGCTCGAACAGGTCGCCGTCACCGCCGCCCAGCCTCTGGGGCGTGCCGTCTTCGGCCGGGGCCGAGACGTGGCTCAGCGCGTCGGCGAAGTGCGTGACGGCGTCCTGGGCCGACTCGCCGCTGCGGACCGCGTCGAGCGCCAGCAGTGCCGAGCGGCTCCGGCGCGCGGCCGGGTCGGTCAGCGGCGCCCACTGCTCCTCGAAGTCGCGGAACTCCGGCGGCGGGCCGAGCCTGCTGCCGGCCTCGGCCAGGTAGGTCATGCACAGCAGCGGCCAGACGGCGTCCGGGCCGCCGGCGTCGAGCCGCGCCGCGATCTGGCCGGCCGCGCTGATCGCCAGCCGGGCGTCCTGGCCGCCGCAGAGCGACAGCAGCATCGCGGTGGCGATGAACGCGGCGGTTTCCCGGCGGCCGATGTTGTCGACGGCCTCGCGCACCCGCACGGCGGCGGCCGGCGGGTCGAGCTGGAACTCGGCGTGCGCCAGCTGCAGCAGCACGGCCACCCGCCGCCCGGAGCTCAGCCGCTCGTCGAGGGCCCGCCGCAGGTACCGCGCGGCCAGGTCGGCCTCGCCGGCGAACAGGGCGTTGCGCGCGCCGAGGCGCAGCACGTCGACGCCCCAGGGGATCCGGACCGCGGTGGCGTCCAGCAGGTGCGCGGCGACGCGCTCGATCGGCGCGCCGGTCTCCGCCAGCAGCTTCGCGGCCCGGGCGTGGCTGACCGCCCGGGTCGTCTGCGGCATGTCCTTGAGCACGGAGTTGCGGACGAACGGGTAGGACAGCGACGGCTGGTTGCTGTTGTCGAGCACGTGCAGCCGGACCATGGTGTCGATCGCCTGCAGCGCGTCGAGCTCGTCGATGCCGGCGAGCTGGGCCAGCAGGTCGAAGCCCGCGTCCTGGCCGAGGATGGCGGCGGCCTGCAGGATTGCCGGGGCGTGCGGGAACTCGTGCATCCGGGTGTGGAGCACCTGGCCGATCAGTGACGAGCCGAGCGCGTGCGGGTCCGCGCCGGGCAGCAGCCGCGGCCGCAGCGCGTGCAGCAGGTACGGGTTGCCGCCGGTGGCCTCGCGGCAGGTGGACGCCAGCTCGCCGGGGGCGAGGCCCAGGATCTCCGCCGCGGCGGCGTCGCCGAGGCCGTTCAGGGTGATCGTGGCCGGGGTGCAGCCCGCCATCTCCAGCATCGCCACCTCGCGGTGCGGCGGGTGGCCGATGAGGGCGGTGAGTATGATCAACACCGGCAGGTCGAGCATGCGGTGCCGGATGTAGGCGAGGCAGCGCATCGACCAGGCGTCGGACAGGTGCACGTTGTCGATGCCGAGGAACAGCGGGCCCTGCTCGGCCGCGCGGCGCACGAGGTGGAAGAAGCGCTCGAGGGCTTCGCTCTCGCCGGCCGGTCCGCACTGCTCGGCCGGGTGCGCGGTTCGCGGGCGGGGTGACGCCGGGTCGGCGGTGAGGTCGTCCAGCGCGTCGGCCAGCTGCCGGGCCAGCCCGCCGGGCAGGTGGCTCTCGAGCCGCGACCCGGTGGCGATCGCGACGGCGAAGCCGGCGTCCGCGGCCAGGGCCGCGGCGGTGCGGAGCGTGGCGCTCTTGCCCATGCCGAACTCGCCGACCAGCACCGCGCTGGCCGCCGTGCCGCCGAGGGCGACCGGGAAAAGCCTGGTCAGGCGGCTGAGCTCGGGCTCGCGGCCGGGGAGCCGCGGGGCGGGACGCTTCGGTACCGAAGCCCCGCTGACGGGGTTCTCGGGATTTACTTCGGTATCCACCGTAAGGACTTTCATGTTGGGTTCGGGCAGACTACTGGAAACCGGCCGACCTCGGGAGATCCCGCAGGTGGGCGCCGGTGCCGGCCACGACCTGAGCAGGGGAGACCATGGACGCAGCGGTTGCGGACCGGTCCTTCCCGCAGGCCGGGCCCGGCGCGCACAGCGCCGTGACGCCGATGGCCAGCGCCACCAGTAGCAGCGTGCCGGTCGCCGAGCCGGGCCGCCGCCCGCCGAACAGGCACGACTTCCGGCGCGGGGCCGTGCCGTCGCCCGGCGGCAGGTAGCCGAGCCGGACCGCCTGCGCCAGCGCGCCGGTCACCGAGCGGAACTCGGCGACGCGGACCCGGCAGCGGGCACAGCCGCTCAGGTGCGCCTCGAACTCCCCCGGATCGTCGAGGACGCCGAGCCCGTAGGCCGCGGCGTCCTCGTGCAGCTCGTTCCCCTCCTTCATCGCACCGTCACTTCCCCGAGCGCCTTCCGCAATTGCCGCATCGCCGTGTACAACCGCGATTTCACGGTTCCCTCCGGAATTCCGAGAATTGTCGCCGCCTGGCGAACGGTGTTTCCGGCGAGGTATGTCTCGGTGATCACCGAGCGATATTTCTCGTCCAGTTCCGACATGGCCCGTGAAATCGTTAGTGCAGCTAACGAACTGTCGGCGCGGTCGGCTGATTCGGTGTTGTCCGGGATCTCCAGAGCGACCTCCTGCGGGCGGACCCGGCGATTTCGCCAGCCGTCGATGACGATCCGGCGGGCCACCGTGAGCAGCCAGCCTCGCAGCATTCCGGGCTCGCGTTCGAGGGTGTCGGAGTGCTGCCAGGCGCGGATCATGGTCTCCTGCACCACATCCTCGGTCCACTGCCGGTCGTAGTTGGTGAGGGACAACACCTGGCTGAACAGGGTCGTGCGGAAGTTCTTGTACAGCAACGGGATCAGATCTTCCGTTGGGTCGGCCACGGTGGTTCTGCCCAGTGCTTCCATGAATCTTCGCAACCTCACCTGACTGGCGGACTTATGCGCCAGCAGAGCGTAGCGCACAAGCACTTAATAGGCCATATGCATCAGTTTCCCCGTCTAATTGGATCCCGGTCGCTACGGCGAGTGCTCGCGGCCGGTTCAAAAACTGTCTTGTGATGCACGTCACAGTCTCTAAAAGGTGACGAGGAGAACCACGCAACGCCTTTTGCGCGTAGCTCCCGGTAAGGACCTCTTCGCGAAGGGACACGGAATGCCGCTCCGATTCGTGGCGCTGTTCGCGGCCACGGCCGCGCTGGTGCTCGGCGCCGCGCTGCCGGCCGCCGCGGGGGAGCTGCAGCAGACCGACCGCACCCTGATGACCCGGCTCAAGCAGCACTCGCTGTGGGCCGGGCCGGCCAGCACGCTGGCCGCCGAGCGTGCCGGCAACCGCCGGGTGCGCGACGTCGCCGGCCTCATCGCCGACGACCAGGCCCGCCTCGACGTTGCCCTCCGCGCGGCTGCGGACCGGGTCGCCGTGACCCTGCCCGCCGAGCCGACGGACCAGGAGCGCGCGTGGGCGGACGAGATCGCCGCGGACTCCGGCGACGAGTTCGACCGCGCCTACGTCAACCGCCTGCGCGCCGAGTACGGCGACCTCTTCGCCCTCGCCTCCGACGTCCGCGCCGGCACCCGCGACGACGACGTCCGCGCGTTCGCCCAGACCGCCGTCGACACCACGCTCGGGCACCTGACGCTGCTCGAGAGCACCGGGCTCGCCGAGACGACGTCCCTGCTCGTCCCCGCCACCGAGGACGACACGCTCGGCGGCGGCGACCTCGCGCTCGGCGCGGTGCTCGTCGCCCTCGCCACCGTGGGCACCTTCGGCCTGCTCCGCCTCCTCGGATCTCCCGCCACGACCCCGCCGCGCCCCCGGAGGTAAGCCGCTCCATGTCCTTGTCAGCCGCGCTGAACACCGCGTCGTCGCCGCACGACGCCGGGATCGCCGAGGCCGCCGCGTTGTCCGGCCGCCTCACCTACCTCTGCATGTGCCTCACCCTGTGCTGGGGCGTCCTGGCCGCCGCGGGCTGGGTACGCCGGTTCAGCGGCCAGGACGCCGTGCGCTCCGGCCACGTCGTGCTCGCCGCGTTCACCCTCGCCACCGGCACCCTGCACGGGCTGACGTTCCTCTTCCTCGACGACGACGCGTTCGGCTTCGCCGACCTGCTCCTGCCGTTCTACGACGGCACCACGCGGCACGCGCTCGGCATCGCCGGCTTCGAGCTGGTCGTCGCGGTCTCGGTGACGGCCGGGCTGCGCCGTGGCGCGCGTGAGGGCCGGTGGCTGCGCTTCCACCAGTTCGGCTACCTGGCGATCGGCCTGCTCGCGGTGCACGCCTGGCTCGGCGCGGTCTCCAGCGGGCACCTCGCGATCGTCTGGCTCGCGGGGATCACCGCGAGCGTCCCGCCGGTCGTGCTGTCGATGCTGCGCGTGCTGCCCGCGGCGGCGCTCGTCCGCGCCGGGCTGATCGCGCCGACGCCCTCCGACGTGGACGTGGACGACGACGCCGTCATGCGGATCACCGTCGACAGCCACCGCTGCCACGCCTACGGCGTCTGCCAGTCGGAGGCACCCCAGGTCTTCCGGCTCGGCCACGACGGGCAGCTGGAGTACGAGAAACGGCCGGAGGCCCGGCTGACACCCCACGTCCGGGCCGCCGCACGCGCCTGTCCCATGCGAGCCATCCACCTGTTGGGAGCCACCCGATGACCGAACGGATCGTCATCGCCGGAGCCGGCCTCGCCGGCTTGCGTGCCGCGGAGCGGGTGCGCGAACTCGGGTTCGACGGCGAGGTCGTCGTCATCGGCGCCGAGCCCGACATCGCCTACCACCGCCCGGCGCTGTCCAAGAGCCTGCTCACCGGCGCCGTCAGCCGCGCCGACACGCTGCTGGCCGACCCGCTGGAGGTGGACGCCGAGTGGCGGTTCGCCACCGCCGTCACGGGCCTGTCGCCGAACCGCCAGGTCGTCCACCTCGCCGACGAGGAGCTCCGCTACGACGGGCTGGTCATCGCCACCGGCGTCGAACCCCGCCGCCTGCCGGGCGCGCCGCACGGCCACCCGCGGGTCGTCGTCGTCCGGACCCTGTCCGACACGATCGCGCTGCAGCGCGCCCTGCTCACCAGCCCCGGCCCGGTCGCCGTCGTCGGCGACGGCCTCATCGGCTGCGAAGTCGCGTCCAGCCTCCGGGAGATGGGCCGCGACGTCGTCCTGTTCGGACGGCCCCGCGCGCTGCTGGCTGACGTCCTCGGCCCCGACATCGGCGAGTGGCTCACCGCGCTGCACACCGCCCGCGGCGTCCGCCTCGAGCTCGGCACGACGATCCGGCGCTGGCGTCCGGCGCCCGCCGGCGTCGGCATCGAGTTCGCCGACGGCCGGGCCATCGACGTCGCCGCCGTCGTGGTCGCCGTCGGCAGCGTCCCGGCGGTGTCCTGGCTGCGCGGCGCCAAGCTCCCGCTCGACGACGGCGTCGTCTGCGGGCCGACGTGCCACGTCGTCGGCTCGAGCACGATCGTCGCCGCCGGGGACGTCGCCCGCTGGCCCAACCTGCGCTTCGGCCCGGTGCCGCAGCGCGACCAGCACTGGCTCAACGCGGTCGAGATGAGCCGCGCGGCCGCCGCGAACCTGCTCGCCGGGCCGCAGGGCTCGCCGGCCTTCACGCCGGTGCCGCGCTACTGGTCCGAGCAGCACGGCGTCCGGATCCAGGTCGCCGGCCGCCCGATGCTCGGCACCGACACCGTGCTGCTGGAGTCCCCGGCCCCCGGCACCCGCCCGATCACCGGGTTCGTCCGGGACGGCGTGCTCGTCGGGCTGATCGGCCTCGACAGCCCCGCCGCCGTCGTGCACTGGACGGCCGAGCTCGCCCGGCAGCAGGCGCACGGGGCCGAACCCCGTCCCGCGCCCGAGATCGTCCGCCCGCGTCACGGTGGCGCGTACGACCACCGCAGTGCCGTCGCGGGGTGGTGAGAGCCGCGCGGGTACGCTTCTCCGCGCGGACGAGCTGGCAGGGCGGTCGCGGGCCGGGGCGACCCGGCTCGAGGAAAGTCCGGACTCCACAGGGCTGGGTGGTTGCTAACGGCAACCCGGGGTGACTCGCGGGAAAGTGCCACAGAAAACAGACCGCCCCGGTCCGTGCTTCATGTGGACCGGGGTAAGGGTGAAACGGTGGTGTAAGAGACCACCAGCGTCCCGGGCGACCGGGACGGCTAGGTAAACCCCACCCGGAGCAAGGCCAAGAGGGAGCTCACGAGCTCCTGCGCAGGCGTTCGAGGACGGCCCGTCCGAGTCTGCGGGTAGGCCGCTGGAGCCTGCCGGCGACGGCAGGCCGAGATGGATGGCCGCCGCCCCGGAGCCGCAAGGCGACCGGGGAACAGGATCCGGCTTACATGCCAGCTCGTCCGCACCTTCGAGGCTCGTGCCAAGTGGTTACCCGGGGGTAGGGTGCCCGCATGGCGGGAAACGAGAAGCAGTTCAAGTCGGCTTTCGACTCCTTGCACGCGCTGGCCTACTTCGCCCCCGAAGTCGACGCCGCCCTCACCGGGATCGGGCTGCGACCGGGGCGGATGCCCTACTTCGCCGGCCGCTCCGCCGCCATGGGCCCGGTCGGCCCCGAGGTCGTCGCGGCCACGTTCTACAACTTCAACCCCGAGGTCGTCGCGCGGGTGATCCCGCGGGCCTGGACGCTGGCCACGCCCGAACAGGTCCTCGAAGCCCGCCTCGACGGCGTCGACAAGGTGCTCACCCGGCTCCTCGGCGACGACACCCTCAAGGGCGAAGAGGTCGCCGAGGCCGCCGAACTCGCCCGTGAGGCCTCCGCCGGGTGCACCGCCGAAGGCCGCCCGCTCTACGCCGCGCACACCGCGCTGCCCTGGCCCGAGCAGCCGCACCTGGCCCTCTGGCACGCCCTCACACTGGTGCGCGAGTACCGCGGTGACGGCCACGTCGCCGCGCTCGTGCTCAACGGCCTCAGCGGCGTCGAGGCCGTCGTCACGCACGTCGCCACCGGCCACGGCTTCACGACCGACGCGGCCAAGCTCACCCGCGGCTGGAGCGACGAGCAGTGGGCCGCCGCGAAGGCCGGCCTGGCGGACCGCGGCATCCTCGACGCCGAAGGCGAGCTGACCGAGGCGGGCGTCGCGCTGCGCGACCGGATCGAAGTCGCCACGGAGGCCGCCGCGACCGGCCCGTGGGACCACCTCGGCCCGGAGAAGACGGCCCGGCTCGAAGCGCTGTGCCGCGACCTCACGCGGCAGGCCGTCGCGGCGGGTGCCTTCCCGGACGGAGTGTTCGCCCGGCGGCGCGCCTGAGGATGCTGCGCCGACTTTCGGTGGGCACCCGGAGTGACGCTCGACCGGGAAGGCCGGCCGGCCTGATCGCCGGAGTTCCGAGTCCCGTCCGCCGGTGAAGCTCGTCCTGCGTCCGGCCGTCGTGCCTACTGCGGCCGGATGCGTCAGGCGGGTACGCGTCTGAATGGAGCAAGATCACGCTATGTAGTGAAACTTGTGTGAGGTCTTGAACACCTAGTGACGGACGTTCGCGTTCGTGAAGATCGGGTACTCGGCCGAACGGTCCACTGGGCGTCACAGTGTGGACTCCCGCAAGGCCGCCGTTCGGGTCGTGTCACACTGTTTCCGGCCCGGCGATGGTCACAAGCCGGGTACGCAAAGTGAGCAATTCTCTGCCAAGAGAGTGAGTTCGGCACTGCGACGAAAACGATGGGCGGCCGGGCTTTGACCGGAGGACCCTTGCCGCGATGATGGTGGGCGTGGAGATTTCGGGTAACAAGCGCGCCGTCCCGGTTGAGCAGCGAGCCGGTACCTACTCAGCGCGCTTTGACCGCTACCCCTCGTAGCCGCCATGATGTTGTTCGAAGCACTGCCTGAGCCAGAACCGCGCGGCCCCCACCGCGCACCGGGAGTAACGCGATGATGACCTTGACCACCCTCGACACGCTGGCCGCCGGCGAGCTGGGCACCGGAAACGTGCGCCAGTGGCTGCTCGACAACGTCATCCCCCTGGTGCTGCTGGCCGTCGCACTCCTGCTCCTGTGGCTCGGCGGCGGCAAGGGCGACAACGCCGGCGTCATGCGCCGGCTGGCGGGCGTGGTCATCGCGCTCGCCATCATCGGGCTCGCGGTCAGCGGCGCCGGCGTCAACGTGGGCCAGTGGATCGCCGGCCTGTTCACCGGCTGAGACGGGGTCCACGTGCGGATCAGGACTGATGACGAGGTCTACCGGGTCGACGCCGTCTGGCTCGGCCCGCCGAAAGCGACTTTTCCCTGGAGGGCCCGCTACGTCGCGTGGCTCATCGGCATCCCGGTGTTCTTCCTGGTGCTCGGCGTCGAACGCTGGGCCGGGTGGAGCTTCGGGTTCTTCTCGACGGCGTGGGCGTTCATCGCGACCATCGTGGTGACCCGGCTGCTGACGGCCAAGATCAGCCACGAGCGGCCGCTCGGCACCGTGGTCGCGATGGCCGGGCGCGAGCTCAACACGCCGAGGGAGCTGACCACGGGCACGGGTGGCGCCGTCAGCGCCAGTCGCGTCCGGGTACGGGCGGAGCGCCCGTTGCCGAAGCACCGTCGGAGACGGCAGTACCGGCACCACGGCTCAGCGCCGGGTGCCGTCGTCCAGGGAGCACCACGAGCGCGCCCGAGCCGCAGTGCGGCCCGGGCCGGGAGGTAGTCGTTGTTCGGTCGCGGCGGTAGCCGAGGTAAAGGTCGGGACGCTCACTCTGGCGCGTGGCAACCGCCCGAGCAGGTCCGCGCGGCGCGGAACGGTTCGGGCGGTGGCAGCACCAAGGGCCGTCGCCTGCCCGGTGAGCAGGCGATCCCCGCGTACACCCCGTCGATCGCGGTGCGCAGCATCGACGGGCACCTGGTCCGCACCGGGTACGAGGTCTACGCCTGGTACCGGCTGGCGCCGCAGCGCTGGTCGTTCCGCTCCGACTCGCAGCGCCGCGACCTCGTCGCGGCCATCGCCGGGCAGTACGCCGAGCTGCAGGGCCGCTGGCTGCACCTGCGTGTGACGAACCGGCCGTACCCGATCCGGATGTGGGCCGAGGCGCACGTCTACAACGCCCACGGCCGCCCCAACGACGTCCCGGGCGCGCTGTCCTTCGACGACTACCTGATCGGCGAGCAGCAGCAGCTGATGGGCCGCTCGATGGCCGAAAAAGAGGTCTACCTGGGTGTCCAGGTGCAGACCCGCCGGATGGTCGACCGCGCGGTCGAGCGGGCCGCGCCGGTGCTGCGCAAGATCCTGCCCGAGGCCGTCGACGCCGAGCTGGCCGCGCTGGACTCCGAGGTCGAGCACCTCGACCAGGTCATCGGCAGCGCCGGGCTCGAAGGCCGTCCGGTGCACGCCGAGGAGATGTCCTGGCTGATGCACCGCTCGTGCTCGCTCGGCCTGCCCGCGCCGCGGAACATGCCCGCGGTGCCCGGTGCGGCCTGGGAGCCCGAGGACCTGGCCAGCTTCACCGACGCCGCCGACTACTACGCCGACCCGTACGCGCCGACCGTGACCGTCCGCGGCCGCACCGGCTCCAACGCCGGCGTCTCGCGGCACCTGGCGATCTTGACGGTGGGGCAGATGCACGGCCTGCAGATCCCCGAGGTCGACGACCCGTGGATCCAGCACGCCGACCGGCTGCCCGCGGCGGTCGAGGTGTCGGCGCGGATCTACGTCCGGCGTCCCGAAGAGGTCGCCAGCGAGCTGCAGCGCCAGATGAACAAGGTGCGTTCGCAGGTCAAGCACTACACCGACGAGCACGAGCTGGAGCCGCCGCAGTCGCTGTCGCGCCAGGCCGGGCGGGTGCTGGAGATCGACGACGAGATGACGTCGGGCTTCACCGCGCTCGCCACCCGCGTGCGCAGCTGGTGGCGGCTGGCGGTGTCCGGCCCGACCGAGCGCGACGCGCTGCGCCTGGCCCAGCAGCTGCTCGACCTGTACAAGCCGAAGATCGCCATCGAGCACCCGGAGGCCCAGTACGCGCTCGCGCGGGAGTTCATCCCGGGTGAGCCGCTGGCGTCGGCCGCGTACATGCGCCGCGGCTCGGTCGTCTGGGGCGCCTCGGCGGTGCCGACGGCGACCGCGGAGGTCGGCGACCGGCGCGGCATCCTGCTCGGCGAGACCTGCACGGCGACCCGGCGCCCGGTGGCCTGGGACCCGTGGATGGCCCAGGAGATCCGCGACGGCTCCGGCCTGACCGCGATGGTCGCCGGCCTGGGTGCCGGCAAGTCGTTCCTCGGCGGCGGCATCGTCTACAAGACGCTGCGGGCCGGGGCGAGCTGGACGCTGCTGGACCCGTCGGGCCCGCTGTCACGCCTGTGCGACCTGCCGGAGCTGCGGCCGTACGCGCGGCCGATCAACCTGCTCAACGCCCAGCCCGGCATCCTCAACCCGTACCGGGTGGTCGCCGAGCCGCTGATCGAGCACTTCATGGACGAGGACGACCCCGAGCGCTCCTGGCGCCGGGAGAAGGCCCTGGCCGGCGCTACCCGACGGCGTCTCGTGCTGGACGTCCTCACCGGCGTGCTGCCGTACGAGGTGTCGCGGATGGCGCAGACCCGGATCGTGCTGCTGCGCGCGGTCCGGACCGTCGGCGGTCGCTTCGACGCCGACCCCGGCCAGGTGATCGACGCCCTGCGGCGCGATTCCAGCGAGCACCACGAGCACGCGGGCGTCGTCGCGGACTTCCTCGACGAGATGCGCGAGCGGATGGCGCTGCTCATCCCGGAGTCCGACGCCGACCCGTACGCCGAAACCCGTGACGACCGGCTGACCGTGCTGACCATGGCGGGCCTGACCCTGCCGAAGGACGGCGTCCCGCGCGAGTACTGGACGGACGCGGAGTCCCTCGGCGTCGAGATGCTGAACCTGGCGGCGTGGCTGACCCAGCGATCGGTGTACGAGAAGCCGAAGGAGATGCGCAAGGGCGTCTGGATCGACGAGGCGTTCTTCCTGTCCGAGGTGCCGACCGGGCGCGTGCTGATGAACCGCTTCGCGCGTGACTCGCGCAAGTGGAACGTCCGCGTGCTGCTGTCCTCGCAGATCCCGGCGGACTTCCTGAAGATCCAGGGTTTCGTGACCCTGCTGGACTCGGTGTTCGTCGGCCGCCTCGACGACGACGACGCCCAGGCCGACGCGCTGCGCCTGCTGAAGGTGCCGGTGGGCGTCGGTTACGAGCAGGTGGTCGCGGCCCTGGGCCGCCGCCCGGGCGCCGCCCAGCGCGGCCTGGAGCGCGACATCGAGCCTCGCCAGTTCATCTTCGGCGACGGCGCCGGCGGCGTGGAGCGCATCCGCGTCGACTTCTCCGGCCCGCACCTGGACCACCTGCGCCGGGTGATGGACACGACCCCGGGCTCGAAGGACGCGGCCAAGCCGCGCCCGGGCACGGAGCTGGCCCTGCCGAAGAACCCTTCGGAGGAGAAGCCGTTCGTCGCATCCCCGCCGGAGGACGACATCGAGCTGGAGCAGGACTTCGAGCTGGCGGCCGAGCTGGAGGTCGGCCTGGCCGACGAAAACCTCCTGGGCGCCCCGGACCCCTTGGCGTCGGAGACCGGCGAGGTCCAAGGAGACGTCCAGCAACCCCCGAACGGAACGGGACCAGGCCAGAACGGCCACGGCGGGCAGCAGCACGCCCGCACGGGCGGGAAGGGCGGCACCGGCCGGGACGCCGCATGAGTACCTTGCTGACGCTGGCGGTGCTGCTGACGTTGGCAGCCGGATGGAACGCCCTCAAGCGCCGGATCAAGGACGGTCCGCGACGACCCGGCAGGCGCACCCCGAGCCGCAAGGCGACGATGTTCGCCGTCATGCTGGTCCTCGGCCTGCAGGCCATCGCGACCGCGCCGGCGGCGAGCGCGGCCGCGTGCGGTGAGGCACCGAACCCCGAACGTCCCGGCGCGGGCATGGTCGGCGCCATCGACCCGGCCGAAGGCCACGGCGAGGCGGGCAGCCCGTACGTCGACTACAGCTACGCCGGGTTAGTCTGGAACACCTTCGAGACGAACTGCTCCGGGCTGAGCATCACCCCGGCCGGCTCGACGCTCGACACCTGGGGCGGCAACCAGCTGTTCAACCTGGGCAAGAACATCGTCGGCGCGACGAACTCGCTGCACTACACCGTGCTCGAGGGCGGCCTGCTCAATCCCTTGTACAGCGCGGTGAAGTCGGGCGCGGAGAAGGTCTACAACAACATCTACGCCCAGTTGTTCGGCCTGGTCGCGCTGATCCTGTCGATCATGATGTTCCGCAACATCTGGCGCGGCGACCTCGCCGCGGTCAGCAAGCGCGCGTTGTACGCGATGGCCGGGATCTGGCTGGCCGCGTCGTCGCTGGCGATGCTGCGGTACTTCGACCCGATCGACAAAGCGATCGTGCAGACGACCACGAACATCCAGGCGGGGTTCGTCGACGACTCCGACAACCGGGTCATCCGGCACGTGCTGCCGACGAACCTGCACAACGAGATCGTCTACAAGAACTGGCTGCGCGGGGAGTTCGGCTCACCGACCGCGCCGCAGGCCGACCAGTTCGGCCGCCCGCTGCTGGACGCGCAGGCGTTCACGTGGGGCCAGCTGCGCAACGGCGACGACGGCAACCAGGGTGTCATCGACGGCAAGAAGAACTCCTACAAGGACATCTCCACCAAGCTCGGCCCGGCCACCGGGTACTTCACCGGTGAGGCCGGCGGCCGCACCGGGGCCGGGTTCCTGTCCCTCGGCCAGGCCATCGTCTACTCGCTCTTCCAGCTGCTCGCCAAGGCGTCCGTGCTGCTCGCGCAGGTCCTGATCCGGCTCTTCGCGCTCACCGCGCCGCTGATCGGGCTCGTCGCGCTGCTGCACCAGGACATCCTGCGCCGCGTGCTGAAGGTCGCCGGCGGGGTCGCGTTCAACCTCGTGGTGCTCTCGGTGCTCGCCGGCGTGCACGCGCTGCTGCTGCAGGCGATCTTCGACGCCTCGAACTCGCTCAACATGCTCACGCAGATGGTGCTCGCCGGGCTGATCACCGTGCTGCTGTTCATGGTCGGGCGTCCGGTGCGGCGGCTGTGGCAGATGGTCGAGATGTCGGTCAGCATGGTCGGCGCCGCGGTGCCGTCGCCCGGCGGCGGGGTCTTCTCCCGCTTCCGGCGCAACCGCAGCGGCCCCACCCCGCAGGACGAGTTCTGGCAGAACGTGCGCGACACCGACGACGTCGTCGACGGCGAGCAGCGTGGCCCGATGGGCGCGACCGTCGGCGGTGGCCGGTTCCGGCCGGAGGCGACGATCTTCGCCAACGCCCAGCGCCTCGACAACGGCTCGGGCGCGTCCCGTCCGGCCGCCGCGTGGTCGGGTGCCTGGCCGGGGGCCGTCAACGGCGGCCGGGCCGGCGCGCTGCCCGCGGGCGGACGTCCCGGCGCTCCGGTGTTCGGCCAGTACAACCCGGCCGGCGGTGACCCCGGCGAGTACGTCGTCGTCGGCGCCGGTGGTCACCCGACGGTGCGGGGCCAGGAGAGCCGGCGCGTCGACACCTCCCCGGTGGCCGACCGGCGCTGGAGCGACGAGCCCGAACCGGTCGTCGTGCCGTCCGACCTCCGCACGCCGGAGACCGGGTTCAGTGACTACGTCCCGCCGGACGCGCCGCGGACGCCGGGCGTGCGGGCGCAGCCGCGCCGCGTCGACCCCGAAGTCGTCGCCGGCAAGCCGGTCTTCGTCCTGTACCGGCCGTCGCGGGGCATCGAAGTCCGCGAGGAACCGCGGGACACCGACAGCGTCATGGGGCGGTGACCGATGCCGATCCGGACCAACCGCGGCCGCGCCGCGGTCTACCGCCGCCTGTGGGGCTGGCCGCTGCGCTCGCCGCGGCACCTGGTCGGGACGCTGGTGTTCCTGGCCATCCTGGTCACCGCGCTCGGCATCGTCCTGCCGAAGGTGATGGGCAAGCAGCAGGCCAAGGCGTCGCCGGCGACCGGGACCACGACCACCTCGGTCACCGCGCCGACGCCGTCAGGGGTCGCCGCGCCGGTGCCGACGTCGAACCTGCCGACGAGGCTTTCCACACCGCTGGCCACCCCGACCACGGCGGCGCCGAACGGTGACGCCATCCGCGTCGCGAAGGAGTGGGCCGCGGCGTGGGTGGACCACCCGCAGGGCATCACGTCCGCGCAGTGGCTGGAGAAGCTGAAGCCGTACACGACGGAGGAGTACCTGCCGGTGATGTCGTCGGTCGACCCGGCGAACGTCCCCGCCACGAAGGTGACCGGTGAGCCGACGGTCGGCACGTCCTACACCAGCTCGGTGCAGCTGACGATCCCCACCGACGGCCCGAAGCTCAGCATCACGGTGGTGAGCACCAACGCCGGCTGGCGGGTCGCCGACTACGACCAGGCGAGCTGACGCATG
Source organism: Amycolatopsis heterodermiae (assembly GCF_034929455.1). Lineage (NCBI taxonomy): Bacteria > Bacillati > Actinomycetota > Actinomycetes > Pseudonocardiales > Pseudonocardiaceae > Amycolatopsis > Amycolatopsis heterodermiae. The sequence goes on along the minus strand of NZ_JAYFSI010000013.1, from coordinate 42,922 downwards.
CGGCGGCTGGGGTTGTGGCTGGGGCTGATCGTGTTCGTCGCGATCGGCGCCCTGATCATCACCGCCATCGCCGCCAAGGTCGTCGTCGACAACCAGCAGGCCCAGGCCCGCGGCGTGTCGCTGAGGAGCTGCGACGCCTCGGTCGGGCCGACCCAGCCCGGCGAGGGCGAGCGCGGCACGGTCGACGCGTCGAAGCTGGACGACGAGCAGAAGGGGATCGTCGCGCTGATCATCTCGATCGGCAAGCAGCGGACGCTCGCACCGCGCGCCTGGCAGGTCGCGATCCAGGCCGGCATGACCGAGTCGGGGCTGCACAACCTGACCTACGGCGACCGCGACTCCCTCGGCATCTTCCAGATGCGCCCGTCGATGGGCTGGGGCACGTACGCGCAGGTCACGGACCCGACGTACGAGGTCAACAAGTTCTACGACGTGCTGCTGGCGGTGCCGGACTGGGAGAACAAGCGCCCGGGCGACGCCGCGCAGGCCGTCGAGCGTTCGGGGTTCCCGGACCGCTACCACAAGTGGGAGCCGATGGCGGCGACGCTGGTGGAGAACGTCGGCCAGGTCGTCGACGTCGTCGCCTGCGGCACCGGGCTGGGCCAGCTGCTGCCGCCGAGCCAGGCCGCCGCGAAGGCGATCAGTTTCGCGCTCGGCGAGCAGGGGAAGCCGTATGTGTGGGGCGCCACAGGGCCCGACTCGTACGACTGCTCGGGCCTGATGCTGCGGGCCTACGAGTCGGCCGGCATCATCCTGCCGCGCGTCTCACAGGACCAGTACCACGCGGGCGCGATGCTGCCGGTGCGGGAGGCGCAGCCGGGTGACCTGCTGTTCCTCGCCACCGACCCGTCGAACCCGGAGACCATCCACCACGTGATGATGTACCTGGGGGACGGGAAGGTCGTCGAGGCGCAGCAGACCGGTGTTCCGGTGCACACACGGGCGTTCTCGTTCGATGAGGCCGAAGTGGTGCCGCAGGCGGTCCGGCCCGGCGTTTAGCATGGGTTAAAGCCCCCTTGACACGAGCGGGCCGGCGGATTGGCCGACAACGGAACCGATTCACCCGACGTCGCGGAGCTTCCACGAGCAGGCGGCCGCGTACTGGCAGAGGATGAGCACGTGGGACGGAAATTCGGCAAGCGAGGCAAGCCCGGCGGTCCCCAGGATCCGGCGGCGCTGTTCGGCGCGCCCCAGCCCCCGAGGCAGTCGGCTCGCCCCGCGTCCAGCACGCCCCTGGCCGACCAGCTGAGCGTCGGTTACCCCGGCGTCGACGCCGGTTACGTGGTGTTGCCCAGGTCGCTGGCCGAGGGGATGTCCCTGCCGTGGCAGCAGCAGATGGCGGCGCTGCTGGCCCAGTTCCACGCCGAGAACGCGAGGCTGGCGTGGCCGATCTACCGCGTGGTGCCGTCCCGCTACGAGCGTCTGGAGGATCTCGACGAGGAGCAGCTCGCGGAGGCGGGCTACCTGGTGGAGATGGACGCCGACGGCGAGATGGTCTACCGCGAGCGCAGCGGCCGCAAGGTGGACGACCCGGCGAACACGACGGTCCTGGTATCAAGCCTCGACCCGATCCCGAAACCGGCGGCACGCCCCCAGGCCCCGCCGCCGGGAGCACCCCCACCCCCGGGCCAGGCGCCGGCCCCGATGAACATCGGCCCGGCACCGGTCTGGCGGACGGTGCCGCATGCGCCGCCTCCGGCGCAGCCTGTTCAGGGCGGGCCTCCGCCGGCCTCGTCCGTGGCTCCGGGGGTTTCGGGTGGGGGCGAGCCGTTCGCAGCGTTTGTCGAGTCGCGGCCTGTGGCGGAGTCTGCTGACGGGTTTGTTGAGTCGCGGCCTGGGGCTGAGCCCGCGGGTGGGTTTGTTGAGCCTGCCGGTGGATTTGCTGGCGTGCGGCCCGGGGCTGAGTCGCCAGGTGGGTTCGCCGACTCGCGGCCCGGAAGTGAACCGCCAGGCGGATTCGTGGATGCGCACCCTGCGGCTGAGCCCGCTGGTGGGTTCGTTGAGTCGCGGTCTACGGCTGCTCCTGCTGGTGGTTTTGCTGATCCGCGGCCTGAGGCGGAGTCTGCTGGTGGATTCGCTGATGGGCGGCCCGGGGCTGGGTCGCCGGGTGGGTTCGCGGAGTCGCGGCCTGGACCTGAAGCGTCAGGTGGATTCGTGGATGCGCGGCCTGGGGCGGAGCCCGCTGGTGGGTTCGTTGAGTCGCGGCCTGCGGCCGAGCCCGCTGGTGGATTTGTCGACGTGCGGCCCGGGGCTGAGTCTGCTGGTGGATTTGCCGGCGTGCGGCCCGGGGCTGAGTCGCCGGTTGGATTTGCGGAGTCGAGGCCTGAGGTCGAGCCGACTGGTGGGTTCGTCGACTCGGAGTCTGGGGGAGAGCCGTCGCGCCTAGGCGCTGCCGAGGCCGAGCCGTCGGGCGATTTTGTCGATTCCCGCTCGGAGGCGCCGGCTGAGGTCGAGCCGCCCGCAGCGGCCGTCGATTCGCGGCCGGGAGCGCCCGCCGGTGGCCTGGCGTGGAGCCGCCCGGAGGAGGCGGCGCCGAACCAGCACCGTCCGGAACCGCCGCCCAGCTGGGAACACCGCGCCCCGGAGCCGGAGTGGTCGGTGGCCGCCGAGGCGGACCTCCCAGGCCCGGTCAAGGCACCACAGCAGTCGGCCCGCCACGCGGCGCCGGAGACGACGGCCCCCGCAGCCGAGGCATCAGCGAGCATCCCGCGACACGCACCCCCGGCGGCCCCTGAAGAGTCGCCGCTTTCGGCGGAGTGGTCCAACCCACGGCCTGCTACCGAGTCGCCGATCGAGCTGTCCGACCAGGGTGATCAGTCCGCAGAGCTGGAGCCCGACGCCACTGAGACTGGTCCGCAGCACGACGATTCCGTGCCCGAGAACTCCAGCGAACTCGCAGAGAACGACTTGGCTGACAATTCAGCGCCCGACAAGGATGGCGAGTCAGCCACCTCACACGCCCACGAGGCACGGCCTACCGCGGAGGGCGACTCGCACTCCGAGCCGGTATCTGCCGGGCAGGGCGGTACGCCTGCCTCGCCCTCCAGCGAGCCTGAGGAGACGGCACCAGTCGCCGAAGGCGGTTCGCCGACCGACGAGTCGGCGCCTGCGCCGCACGCGGACGAGTCGGCTGGAACGGTGCCCGCCGCGGAAGGCGGTTCGCCCAACAGCGAGTCGGCCGAGCCAGCACCTGCCGTCGAGGGTGGTTCGCCTTCCCACGAGCCGGCTGAGGTCGATTCTGAGGAAGAGGACGCCTCGCACTCCGGTGCGCCGCCTGCTTCGCATACGCCCGCTGATCCGGCTGGATCGCAGCCTGGTCGGCCCGCCATGGCGCAGGACGGTCCGGGCGAGCCTTCGGTGCCGCCTGGCCAGCACCCCATGTCGCCCGTCGCGGCATCGTCTGAGCCGTCTCAGCCGGGGCCTCTCTCGCAACCGGGCACTGTTGCGCCGCCTTCGGGACCGTCGGCTGGTCAAACCCAGCCAGGCCCGGTCGCGCCGCCGGGGGCCGGTCAGTCCGGCTCGCCCGTGACGCCGCCGGAATCGCAGGTCGTGCAGCAGCCAAGCCTGACCACGCCACAACCGGGCCCGATCGCGCCACAGCCAGGCCCGGCTGCGCCGCAGTTCGGCCAGCAGCCAGCCGCGGCAGCAGCGGAACCTGACCGGCAGCCAAGTTCAGTCACGCCGCAGATCGGCCAACAGCCTGGTCCGATCATGCCGCAGCCCAGCCAGCATTCCGGTCCAATTGCGCCGCAGCCCGGGCAGTTACCAGGTTCGGCTGCGTCTCAGACTGGCCAGCAGCCAAGCTCAGCTATGCCGCAGGTCGGCCAGCAGCCCGGCGCGACCGCACCGCAGTCCGGCCCGGCTGTGCCGCAGTTCGGGCAGCAGCCAGGTGCGGCAGCACCGCAGCCCGGCCAGCAGACCGGCCCAACTGCGCCACAGTTCAGCCCGGCCGTGCCACAGTCCGGCCCAACCGCGCCGCAGGCAGGCCAGATCACGCCGCAATCCGGCCAGCAGTCTGGCCCAGCCGCGGCACAGACCGGCCAGGCCATGCCGCAGCGCGGCTCAGTCACGCCGCAGGTCGGCCAGCAGCCCAGCCCAGCTGCGCCATATACCGGCCCAACCCCGCAGCAGCCAGGCCAACCCAGCCAGTCAGGCCAACCCAGCCAGGCAGGTCAGCCCGGTCAGCCCGGTCAGCCGCCCCAGCACTGGGCCCCCACCAGCAACCCAGCCAACGGCCCAGCCCGCACCCAACCCCCCAAACCCGTCTTCCCCGGCCCTGAGTCGACCCCCCAGTCCTTCCCAACCAGGCACGCCGCGCCCGTCCGGCCCGTTTTCCCCGGGCCGAACTCCGCGCCCCAGTCGCCGAATCCGGCTGTGCCGCCCGTTTTCCCTGGGCGGGAACCGCTCCCGCAACCCAGCGGGCAGTCCGCCAACGAGGACGCCGATACCCCTCCACGAGGCATCGCCATGCCCTCGCGTGGGTGGTTCGACGAGTTCACCGATCAGCCCGCCGAACCCGAGGAGCCGCAGGAGTTCGGGCCCACCGGGCAGCCGACCGAGATCCCCTACCGGTACAAGCGCTGACAGACTCGTCCGGGGATGCCAGGCTTGGGGTATGGCGAAAGACGCGAATCCGGACCCGGGGTGGTACTACAACACCCGCACCAACCAGGTCGAGCACCTCGAACGCGCCCGCGGCATCGATCTGCTCGGGCCGTACCCCGACGAGGCCACGGCCCGTCGCGCCCTTGACATCGCCAAGGAACGGACCCGGCAGGCCGACGCCGAAGACGACTAGACCACCACCTGCGGACCCAGCACGAACTCCGGGTCCACCTGGGAGGCCAGCTCGGCGCCGGCCCACGCCTGGGCGTTGCGCAGGTGGAATTCGACGGCTTGACGCTGGTAGCGCGCCCAGTCGCGCTGCTCGGCGTCGACCGCCGCGTGCATCGCTCGCAGCGTCGAAAGGTTGGCCGGCTCCAGCTCGGAGATCGGCCGGGCCGCGCCGCGCTCGGCCGCACGGACGTGCCGCGACGCCGACATCCACCCCAGCAGCGCCTCGCCGACCTGCTCCCGCAGGAACTCGACGTCCTCGTCGTCGGTGACCTTGTTGCCGACGACCACGAGCCGCACGCCGAAGTCGCGCGCGTAGTCCGCGTACTGGCGGTACACGCCCACGCTGCGCACCGTCGGCTCGCACACCAGGAACGTCACGTCGAACCGCGTGAACAGCCCCGACGCGAACGCGTCGGCGCCCGCGGTCATGTCCATCACGACGTATTCGCCGTCGACGTCGACCATGTGGTTCAGCAGCAGCTCCGCCGCGCCGACCTTCGAGTGGTAGCACTTGACGCCGAGGTCGTCCTCGTCGAACTGGCCGGTGACGCCCAGCCGGACCCCGCCCAGCTGCCGGAAGCAGGCGGCGAAGATCGGGTTGTCCTCGAACGGCCGGACCAGCCGCGAACCCCGGCCCGGCGGCGTCGTCTTGATCATCGACGCCGCGTCCGGGATCCGCGGGTTGTCGCCGCGCAGGTGGTCCTTGATCAGGGCCATGTTGTCGCCGAGCGTCGGCCAGGCGAGTGCCTCCTCCTCGGTCGCGCCGAGCGCCACCGCGAGGTGCTGGTTGATGTCGGCGTCGATGGCCAGCACCGGGCGGCCGGCGCCGGCGAGGTACGCGACGAACAGCGACGACAGCGTGGTCTTGCCGCTGCCGCCCTTGCCGACGAACGCGATCTTCACGGTCGGATCCCTTCTTGGGAATGAAGACGGTTTTCATTATTGCGGAGTCAACGTACACCCGACCGGCCCAAGCCCGATCGGGCGATCACAGTGCCGTTTCCCGGGCCGTTCGCGGGTTAGGGTTGGGGGGTGCCTCCCCTCGTGATCAGGACACATACGGCGGGCGGGGACTTCGGCCCCCTGCGTGCCGAGTTTTCGCTGCCGGAGTCCTTCGGGCCCGAGGTGCTCGCCGAGGCGGAAGCCGCGGTCCTGGATCCCCTGGCCGCGGCCGGGACCCGGGAGGACGCGACGGACCTGCCGTTCGTCACGATCGACCCGCCTGGCTCCAAGGACCTGGACCAGGCGATGGTCGTCGAGCGGACCGCGCACGGCTTCCGGGTGCACTACGCGATCGCCGACCTGGCCGCGTTCGTCCCGCCCGACGGCGCGCTCGACCGCGAATCCCGGCGCCGCGGGCAGACGCTCTACCTGCCCGACGGCAACGTCCCGCTGCACCCGCCGGTGCTGTCCGAGGGCGCGGCGAGCCTGCTGCCCGGCGAGATCCGGCCCGCGGTGCTCTGGACCATCGAGACCGACGAAGCGGGCGAGCCGACGGCGACCCGCGTGCGCCGCGCGCTGGTCCGGTCCACCGAGCAGTTCGACTACGAGACGGTCCAGGCCGCTCTCGAAGCCGGTGACCCGCACCCGTCGGTGGCCGCGTTGCCCGAGCTGGGACGGCGGCGGCGCGAGCTGGCCGTCCGCCGCGGCGCCGTCGAGCTGCAGCTGCCCGAGCAGGAGATCAGCGGCGACCCGGACGGCGGCTGGGTGCTGGCGCGCCGCCCGCGTACCGCCGTCGACGCCTGGAACGCCGAGATTTCGCTGCTCACCGGCATGGCCGCAGCGCAGATCATGATCGACGCGAAGATCGGCGTCCTGCGCACGCTGCCCGACCCGGAGCCCGAGGCCGTCGACTGGCTGCGCCGCTCCGCCGAAGCGGTCGGCATCGCCTGGCCGGCGGCCGACACCGTCTCGGAGTTCCTGTCCCGGCTGGATCCCCGGCAGCCCGCGGCGATGGCGATCTACGCCGACACGACGCGCTTGCTGCGCGGCGCCGGTTACACGGCGTTCGACGGCGGCCTGCCCGCGTTGACCACGCACGCGGGTATCGGCGGCGCGTACGCGCACGTGACGGCGCCGATCCGGCGGCTGGTCGACCGGTTCGCGACGGAGATCTGCCTCGCGGTGTCGGCCGATCGCGACGTCCCGGCGTGGGTGCGGGCGGCGCTGGCGGACGTCCCGGAGCGGATGACGGCGTCGGACACCCTCGCGGCGAAGGTCGAGCGGGCGTGCATCGACCAGGTCGAGGCGTGGGTGCTGGCCGAGCACGTCGGCGGCGAGTTCAGCGCGGTGGTGCTGCGCGCGGACGAGAACAAGGCGGAGATCCTCGTCGAGGACCCGACGGTGATGGCGAAGTGCTCGGGGGAGAAGCTCACCGCGGGGGAGCGGATCGGCGTCCGGCTGACCGCGGTGGACGTCGAGAAGCGGAAGGTGTCGTTCGAACGCGCATGACGCACCTCGTCGACGATCTCGGTGAGCCGGTGCCCTTGGACGGTTCCGTGTCCCGGGTGGTGTCGCTCGTGCCGTCGCTGACCGAAGCCGTCGAGGTCAGCGCGCCCGGACGGCTGGCCGGCGCGACCGACTACTGCACCCACCCGGCCGCGCTGGACGTCCCGCGGGTGGGCGGTTCGAAGTACCCGAAGGTGGACCGGATCCTGGAGCTGGCGCCGGACCTGGTGCTGGCCAACTCGGAGGAAAACCGCCCGGAGGACGTCGAACGGTTGCGCGCCAACGGAATCCCGGTGTGGGTGATGGCGGCGTCGGCTTCGGTCCCGGCCGCGCTGGGTTCCCTGCGGCGGATCCTGACCCAGGCGTACGAGCTGCCGGAGCCGGACTGGCTGGTCGAGGCCGAGGAGATCTGGCGCGAGGTCCGTCCGGTGCGGTTCCACGCGGTGGTTCCCGTGTGGCGCAAGCCGTGGATCGTGCTGGGTCGCGAGACGTTCGCTGGTGACGTCCTGCGCCGGGTCGGCGTCGCGAACGTCTACGCGGCTTCGGAGGAGCGCTACCCGAGGCCGGACGTCGAGGAGCTGCGGGCCCACTTCGCGGCGGACGCGGACCTGCTGGTGCTGCCGGACGAGCCGTACCTGTTCACCGAGGAGGACGGCCCGGAGCACTTCCCGGACGAGCGGTACGTCCTGGTCTCGGGGCGGCACATCACCTGGTACGGCCCTTCGCTCGTGGACGCGCACGCCGCCCTGACGGACGCTCTGTCAGCTATGTGAAGTCGAAGCCCCGGGCCAGCGCGGCGCGAATGCCGTCGGCGACTTCGGCCGGGGTCACCGGTTCGGTGGTCTGGTCCAGCCAGTTGTCCGGGCGCGGCCGCCCGGTGTCCACGACGAGCACGGGCCCGGGCCGCTCAGCGAGTTCGATGGCGTAGGTCATCGTCGCGCCGAGCCCCTGCGAGTAGGTGGGCTTCGGGCGGATGGCCCACCGGTACTCGACACCGCCGACCGTGATGGGCCGCGAACCCTTGCGCGTCAAAGTCATGATTCCGGCGAACCTACATCGGGACGATCGGTTTTCAGCCCGCGCAACCAGGACTCGAGCGCGTCGAAGTGCTCGGTGGTGAGGCCCGTACGCGGGTTGACGGCGATCAGCTCGGTCGACAGGTCGCCGCGGCGGGCGACGAACCCTCGGCGGGCCTGGGGGAACGTGTCGAAGTCGTCGTCAAACCAGGCCAGTGGGCGGCCCGCGGCGAAGCGGGCCACCGCGGGGAACTTCCACTCCGCCGGTTCGCCCGGGAACTCCACCACCCGCAGGCGCGGCAAGCCGATCGCCGGGCCCATCAGGGTGTTCGCCTGGTGCTCCCACGTGGTCGCCCAGACCAGTTCCGCGTCCGCGGAACCGGCCAGGGCGAGCAGCGCGGGGCCGTGGCCGGGGTTGAGCCACATCTTCAGCTTGCGGCGGCCCCAGCGGGACACCTTCAGCTGGTGCTCGACGTAGCCGGCGGGCTTCGCGTGGCGCGGTGCGGCCCACGGGCTCAGCGGGCCGTCCACGTCGAGCAGGATCAGCGGTCTCACACCTGCTTACAGCGTCAGGCCGGTCAGGACCGTTACCCGCTCCTCGGTGAAGTCCGCCATCGCCGACGCCGGGCCCTCGCGGCCCACGCCCGAATCCTTCACCCCGCCGTACGGCATCTGGTCCGCGCGGAAGCTCGGGACGTCGCCCACCAGAACCCCGCCGACCTGGAGTGAAGCAGACACCGAGAACGCCGTCGGGAGGTCTCGCGTGAACACCCCCGCCTGCAGCCCGAAGCGGGACGCGTTGATCCGCGCCACCCCCTCCTCCACCGACGAAACGCGGATCAGGGAGACCACCGGGCCGAAGACCTCGTCGGCCATCACCGACGCGTCCTCCGGGACGTCCGCCAGCACCGTCGGCTCGAAGGTCGCGCCCGACCGGCCGCCGCCGGTCAAAAGCTGTCCACCAGCGGAAACCGCCGAGGAGACCCACGAGGAAACCCGCGCGGCCGCGTCCTCGTTGATCATCGGGCCGACGTCCACGCCCTCCGCGCGCGGGTCGCCCGTGCGCAGAGCGCTGACCTGGGAAAGGACCTTCTCGACCAACGCATCGAACACGGAGTCGTGCGCGTACACCCGCTGCACCGAGATGCACGACTGCCCGGCCTGGTACATCGCGAACGTCGCGATGCGCTGCGCCGCGAAGTCGAGGTCCGTCCAATCGGGACAGACGAGGACCGCGCCGTTGCCGCCCAGCTCCAGCGCGACGTGCTTGCGCGGCACGCTGTCGCGGATGCTCCAGCCGACCGGGACCGAGCCGGTGAACGACACCACCGGCAGCCGCGGGTCCTGGACCAGCCTCGACGACGTCTCGTTGTCCACCGGCAGGATCGACCACGAGCCCGCCGGAAGATCCGTCTCGGCCAGGATCTCGCCCAGCAGCAACGCCGTCAGCGGCGTCGCGGGCGCGGGCTTCAGCACGATCGGCGCGCCCACCGCGATCGCCGGGGCCACCTTGTGCGCCACCAGGTTCAGCGGGAAGTTGAACGGCGTGATGCCCAGCACCGGTCCGCGCGGCACGCGCCGGACCAGCGCCAAGCGACCGGTGCCGCCCGGGTCGGTGTCGAGGCGCTGCAGCTCGCCCGAGAAGCGGCGGGCCTCCTCGGCGGCCCAGCGGAACGTCGAAACCGCGCGCCCGACCTCGCCGCGCGCCCACTTCAGCGGCTTGCCGGACTCGGCCGTGATCAGCTGCGCGATCTCCTCGGACCGCTCACCCAACGCCCGGGACACGTGGTCCAGCGCCCCCGCACGGACGTGCGCGGGCAGCGTCGCGAACTCGTCGCGGACGTCGTGCGCGGCCTGGACCGCGGCCTCGACGTCCGAAGTGGACGGTACGAAGTGCGCACCGGCGAGAGAGCCGTCGAACGAGTGGCGGACGTCAGCCGTGGCGCCGCCGGTCACCGGCTTTCCGGCGACCCAGAAGGGGAAAGTCACGAGCGAGCCTCCGTGCGGACAGCGTGCTCGAGGACCGCGAGGCCCTCGTCGAGCAGGTCGGTGGACAGGGACAGCGGCGGCAGCAGGCGGACGACGTTGCCGTAGGTGCCGCAGGTCAGCACGATGACGCCGGCCCGGTGACAGGCCGCCGCGACGCGCTTGGTGAGGTCGGCGTCCGGTTCGGTCGTGCCCGGTCGCACGAACTCGGCGGCCAGCATCGCGCCGCGGCCGCGGACGTCGCCGATCACGCCGGTCTCGTCGGCCAGCGCGCGCAGCCGCGGCAGGACGACCCCTTCGATGCGCTTCGCCGACGCCGCCAGGTTCTCGGCCTTCATCGTCTCGATCGAGCCGAGCGCGGCGGCGCAGGCGATCGGGTTGCCGCCGTACGTGCCGCCGAGGCCGCCGGGCGGGACGGCGTCGAGCAGCTCGGCGCGGCCGGTGACCGCCGCGAGGGGGAGGCCGCCCGCGATGCCCTTGGCCGTCGCGACCAGGTCCGGGACGACGTCCTCGTCGCTCGACGCGAACCAGGAACCGGTGCGGCAGAAGCCGGTCTGCACCTCGTCGGCGACGAACACGACGCCGTTCTCGCGGCACCAGGCCGAAAGCGCGGGCAGGAACCCGCGCGCGGGCTCGATGAACCCGCCCTCGCCCTGGATCGGCTCGAGCACCACGGCCGCCACCTGGTCGCCGCCGATCTGCTTCTCGATCCGGTCGATGGCCAGCGCGGCCGCGTCGGAGCCGGAAAGCCCGTCTCGGTACGGGTACGAGCCCGGCACGCGGTAGACCTCGGGCGCGAACGGGCCGAAGCCGTGCTTGTAGGGCACCGACTTCGCGGTCATGCCCATGGTGAGGTTGGTGCGGCCGTGGTAAGCGTGGTCGAACACGACGACGGCCTGGCGCCCGGTCGCCACGCGCGCGATCTTCACGGCGTTCTCGACGGCTTCCGCACCGGAGTTGAACAGCACCGACTTCTTCGCGTGGTCACCGGGCGTCAGCTCGGCCAGGGCTTCGCACACCTCGACGTAACCCTCGTACGGCGTCACCATGAAGCACGTGTGGGTGAACAGCTCGGCCTGCGTGCGGACGCGGTCGACGACGGCCGGCGCGGAGTGCCCGACGCTGGTCACCGCGATGCCGGAGCCGAAGTCGATCAGGACGTTGCCGTCGGCGTCGGTGACCAGGCCGCCACTGGCGGAGGTGACGTAGACGGGCAGCACCGAGCTGACCCCGGCGGCGACCGCGTTGGCGCGCCGCTCCTGCAGCTCGCGCGAGAGCGGGCCGGGGATCTCGGTGCGCAGCCGGCGCTGCCGGGGTGCCGGGGCCTGCGGCTCGGCGGTGGTGCTTGCGGTCACGGCGTGCTCCTCCGGAGGTGGGTGGACGTCCTCAGGATGAGCTGCGGCGCAGCTGGAGTCAGCTGGCCGTTCTGGCAATTTCAAGGCGTAGAATTGGCCGTTATGGCACTCACGCTGCGAGGACTGGCCGCCGACCGCCCGCTCGGCCTGCGCGTGCTGACCGGCGACGCGTCGCTGGATCGCCCGATCGGCTGGGTGCACCCGACGGAGCTGACCGACCCGCAGGCATTCCTCGAAGGCGGCGAGTTGCTGCTCACGACGGGCTTGGCCTTGGACGAGGAGACCTCCCCGGGTTATGTGCATCGCCTGGTGGACGCCGGGGTGGCGGGGCTCGGGTTCGGCGTCGGGCTGAGCCACGACGAGGTGCCGGCCACGCTGGTCGCCACGGCCGCCGAAGTGGGGCTGCCGGTGCTGGAGGTGCCGCGCGAGACGCCGTTCATCGCGATCACCCGCGCGGTGTCGCGGGCGGTGGCGGCCGACGAGTACGCCACGACGGTCCGCATCGGCCAGGCCCAGCAGGAACTGACCCGCACGGCCGTCGGCAAGGGCGGCCCGGCGGGGGTGCTGCGCAAACTGGCCAAGCTGGTCGACGGCTGGGTCCTGCTCTTCGACCGCACCACCGTCACCGAAGCCGCTCCGGCGAGCGCGCGGGCGTACGGCGCTTCACTGCGCGAAGAGCTGGAGCGCCTTCGCGCGGGAACGCGCGTGGTGTCGGTGGGGGAGGACGAGGTCGTGCTCCAGACGCTCGACACCAGCGTGCGCCGGGTACTCGCCGTCGGTACTCCGGCCTCGCTCGACACGGCCGGGCGGCACATCGTGAACACCGCGGTGTCGGTGCTTTCCCTTGCGCTGGAACAGGATCGCGCGCAGGCCTCGGCGCGGCAGGCGCTGCGGTCGGGGTTGCTGGAGCTGCTCGCCGGCGGGCAGGACGAGCTGGCGTTGCGGGTGCTGGCCACGACGGGCGCCGAGCCGCCGGTGGCGCCGTGGTCGGTGCTGGTGTTCGCCGGGGCGGCCGCGTCGCGGCGCAAACTCCTGGAAGCGCTGGAAGGCGAGCCGCTGTTCGCGGCTCGCTGGGACTCGCTGGTGGTCGCCTTCGGTGCGGGCACGGCGGTCGACGTGGTGGCCGAGGCGGCGCTGCGGATCGGCGGCCTGCACGGTGGTGTCGCCGGGCCGGTGGCCGCGGCGGACTTCGCGGCCGGCCTGGAACAGGCGGAGCTGGCGGCCCGGGCGGCGGAAGCCGAGGACAAGATCCTGCTGTCGGCGGCCGAGCACACCGGCCGCGGCCTGCTCTCCCTCATCGATCCGGTGGTGGCGCAAGCGTTTGCCCACGGCCTGCTGGCCCCGCTGCGGTCGCACGACGAGACCGGCCGCGGCGACCTGGAGACGTCGTTGCGCTGCTGGCTGGAGCACCACGGCCACTGGGACACCGCGGCCGCCCGCCTCGGCGTACACCGCCACACGCTGCGCAATCGCATCCGCAAGGCGGAGGAACTGCTCGGCCGCGACTTCGACTCACCGGGAGTGCGAGCCGAACTCTGGGTCGCGCTCCAGGCCTAGCGCACCAGCACGATCGGCGAGTCCCCGCACCGCCGCAGCACTGGACCCGGCTCCGCGCCCGAGGACCACCAAGCCGGGACGTCCACCTCGCGCACCAGGGACCCCGTCGCCTGCCGGACGCTGTTGGACACGATCACCCGCCCCTGCGCGTTCAGCAATGCCGCGCCGCGGCCCAGCGAACGCAACCGCGGCCGCACCGCGCGCTCGAACTCGCGCACGTACACGTCCGCTCCGACCACGCCCGCGAAGGCGCCGGAGGAAAACACCGGGATCGTGAACGTCAGCGTGTACTCGTCGGTGCACAGGTAATCGACGTACGGGCCGTTGATGTGCCGGCGCCCGGTGTCGCGCGGGACCGTGAACCACGATTGGCGCGTGTAGTCGAGGAAGTTCTCGCTGCCCGGGTCGAGGCTGATGAACAGCTGCGCGGGCGGCGAACCGGCGGTCCACCACTCGAAGCCGAATTCCGAGTCCTCGAGCACCCGCGGCGCGCTGACGAACCCCGCGCCGACGATCAAGCCGCCGAGGGCCTCGGTGACGGCCGGGCGGATGCGGTGCAGCGCCGCGGCGGACGGGGTGTCGGCCAGCACCGACTCGGCGGCCGCGAGCAGCGGCTTCAGCCGGTCGAAAACCTCTTCCACCAACGCGGAAACGTGCTCGACGACCTCGTCGCCGGCCAGCGTGCGGGTGTCGTTCACGGTGCTCACCTCGATGCGCGGAGTATGCCGAGTTTAGGGGGCGAGCAGGTCGAGGTGCACGTCCGCGAGCCGGTCGAGCGCGCCCAGCAGGTGCTCCTCGGTGAGCTTGCGGGCCAGGTCGCCGTCGGCGGACGCGATCGCCGCGGTGATCGCCGTGTGCTCCTCGTACGGATGGGTGCCGAGCGGCAGCCACAGCAGCCCGCCCAGCTCGGCCTGCAGGTGGACCTCTTCGTGCGTCAGCCGCGGCGACTGGGCGGCCGCCGCGATCTCCAGGTGGAACTGCCGCTCCGCTCGCGTGAAGTCGATGCCGCGCGCCGTGCGGAGGTCCTCGGTGGCCAGCCGTAGCCGTTCGACGTCCTCGGGGGAGCTGCGCTCGGCGGCGAGCTTGGCGGCGGCCCCGGCGATCGCGAGGTAGTGGTCGCCGACGTCGCGCAGGTCGGACAGCGACACCTCCCGCAGCCGTTCGCGCCAGACGTCCGAGGGCGGGTTGGCCGGCGTGCGGACGAAGCTGCCGCCGCTGCGCCCGCGCCGCGTCTCGACCAGGCCCTGCTGCCGCAGCGCCACGAGCGCTTCCCGGACCGTCACGGTGGAGACGCCGAACTGCGCGGCCAGGTCGGCCTCGCTGGGCAGCTGCTCCTCGTCGGCGAGCAGGCCGAGGGTGATGGCGTCGACGAGCCGCGCCGCCACCGCTTCCGCCCGCCCGACCTGGCCGAGCGGGGCGAACATGGCGGACCGCGCGCTGTGCGACATGCCCTTGCGCATCGTGACCCTTCGCCGTCGGAGAACCCGTTCGCACCAATCTTGCCTGATCCACTTGTCCTATTACATATGGACTTATATGTTTTAGCTCCGCGAACCTCCGAGGGAGTCATCGTGCAAGAGCTGAAGCACTACGTCGGCGGCGCGTACGTCGAGTCCAAGTCGGGCCGGACGGCGGAGATCACCGACCCGGTCACCGGGCGCCCCTACTGCACCGCGCCGATCGCCGGACCCGAGGACGTCGACAACGCGCTGCAGGTCGCGGCCGCCGCGTTCGAGACCTGGCGCGCGACGACCCCCGCCCAGCGCCAGCTCGCGCTGCTGAAGATCGCCGACGCGCTCGAAGCCCGCGCCGACGAGGTCGTGCGCGTCGAGTCCGCGAACACCGGCAAGCCGATCGCGCTGACCCTGGCCGAAGAGATCCCGATGGTCTTGGACCAGGTCCGGTTCTTCGCCGGGGCCGCGCGCGTGCTCGAAGGGCGTTCAGCGGGCGAGTACATGGAAGGCCACACGTCGTTCGTCCGGCGCGAGCCCGTCGGCGTCTGCGCCCAGGTCACGCCGTGGAACTACCCGCTGCTGATGGCGATCTGGAAGATCGCGCCGGCGCTGGCCGCGGGCAACACGGTCGTGCTCAAGCCGTCCGACACCACCCCGGCGTCGACGCTGCTGCTCGCCGAGATCGCCGGGGAGTTCCTGCCGCCGGGCGTGTTCAACGTCGTGTGCGGCGACCGCGACACCGGCCGCGCGCTGGTCGAGCACGACATCCCGGCCATGGTGTCGATCACCGGCTCGGTCCGCGCCGGCATCGAGGTCGCTCGCAGCGCGTCCGCCGATGTCAAGCGCGTGCACCTGGAGCTGGGTGGCAAGGCGCCGGTCATCGTCTTCGGTGACGCCGACCTCGAAGCCGCCGCCGAGGCCATCGCCGTGGCGGGCTACTTCAACGCCGGCCAGGACTGCACGGCCGCCACCCGGGTGCTGGTCGCCGACGAGGTGCACGACGAGTTCGTCGGCGCGCTGGCCCGGCAGGCCGAGGCCACGAAGACCGGCAAGCCGGACGACGAAGACGTCGCGTACGGGCCGCTCAACAACGCGGCCCAGCTGGAGAAGGTGTCCGGGTTCATCGACCGGCTGCCGGAGCACGCGACTGTCCACTGTGGAGGACGCAGAGCCGGCGACGAGGGCTACTTCTACGAGGCCACGGTCGTCTCCGGCGTCAAGCAGGACGACGAAATCAGCCAGAACGAGATCTTCGGCCCGGTCATCACCGTCCAGCGGTTCGCCGACGAGGCCGAGGCGCTGAAGGCCGCGAACGGCGTCCAGTACGCGCTCGCGTCGTCGGTCTGGACCCGCGACCACCAGCGCGCGATGCGCCTGGCCGCGAAGCTCGACTTCGGCTGCGTCTGGATCAACACGCACATCCCGCTGGTGGCCGAGATGCCGCACGGCGGGTTCAAGAAGTCCGGCTACGGCAAGGACCTCTCGCTGTACGGCCTCGAGGACTACACCCGGATCAAGCACGTCATGAGCGCTCTGTGAGGCTGGCGATGCCCAACCAAGCACCCAACCAAGCCCCTTCCGAAGCCCCCGCGGAACCCGCGGCGGTCAGCGACGACGACCGCCCCGCCGTCCGGCTTTCCGGGCTGCGCAAGCACTTCGGCGACGTCCACGCGGTCGACGGCGTCGACCTCGACATCCCGCCCGGCGAGTTCTTCTCGATGCTCGGCCCGTCCGGCTCCGGCAAGACGACCGTGCTGCGCCTGATCGCCGGGTTCGAGCTGCCCACCGAGGGCACGATCGAGCTGGACGGCCGCGACGTGAGCAGGCTGGCGCCCTTCGAGCGGGACGTCAACACGGTGTTCCAGGACTACGCGCTGTTCCCGCACATGAGCGTGCAGCAGAACGTTGAGTACGGCCTGCGCGTGAAGCGCGTCCCGAAGCAGCAACGCCGTGAGCGCGCGCTCGAGGCCCTCAAGACCGTGCGGCTGGACGACTACGGCTCCCGCAAGCCGTCGCAGCTCTCCGGCGGGCAGCGCCAGCGCGTCGCGCTCGCCCGCGCCCTGGTCAACCGGCCCAAGGTGCTGCTGCTCGACGAGCCGCTCGGCGCGCTCGACCTCAAGCTGCGGCTGGCGATGCAGCTGGAGCTCAAGCAGATCCAGCGCGACGTCGGCATCACGTTCGTCTTCGTCACCCACGACCAGGACGAGGCGCTCACCATGAGCGACCGGATCGCGGTCTTCAACGACGGCAAGATCGAGCAGGTCGGCCCGCCCGAAGAGATCTACGAACGGCCCGCGAGCGCGTTCGTCGCCGGTTTCGTCGGGACGTCGAACCTGCTGGGCGGCCGCGGCGCCGAGTCGGTGATCGGCCGTCCCGGGCTGTTCAGCATCCGGCCGGAGAAGATCCGCATCGACGACGAGCTGTCCGAGCCCGCGGCGGCGGGGGAGACCAGCGCGACCGGCACGGTCACCGACGTCGTCTACGCGGGCGCGACCGTGCGCTACGCCGTCGCGCTCGACGCCGGCGGCCAGCTTTCGGTCGTCCGGCAGAACACCGACGGCGCCCTGGCGGCTGGCCGAGTCCGGCTCAGCTGGCGCCACGAACACAGCTTCCAGGTCCCAGGTCAGTGAAGGGTTTGCCATGAAGAACAGGAAAACGCGGCTTGCCGGGCTCCTCGGCGCCAGCCTGCTGTTGGCTGCATGTGGCACGTCGGGCACGAATTCGTCCGCGCCGCCCGGCGCGCAGGGGTTCACCCCGCCGAAGCTGGAGGCGCTGAAGGCGCTCGGGCAGCCGGAGGGCCAGCTGAACGTGCTGGCCTGGCCCGGGTACGCCGAGAACGGCTCCAACGACCCGAAGGTCAACTGGGTCACGCCGTTCGAGCAGCAGACCGGGTGCAAGGTCAACGTCAAGCCGTTCGGGACGTCCGACGAGGCCGTCACGCTGATGAAGACCGGCCAGTACGACGTCGTCTCGGCGTCCGGGGACGCGTCGCTGCGGCTGGTGGCCTCGGGTGACGTCGAGCCGGTGAACACCGCGCTCGTGCCGAACTACGCCGACGTCCAGCCGTTCCTCAAGGACAAGTCCTGGAACAGCGTCGGCGGGGTCTCGTACGGCATCCCGCACGGCTGGGGCGCGAACCTGCTGACCTGGCGCACCGACAAGGTGACGCCTGCGCCGGCGTCGTGGTCGGTGATGTTCGACGCGAACTCGCCGTACAAGGGCAAGGTCATCGCCTACGACTCGCCGATCTACATCGCCGACGCCGCCCTGTACCTGCAGGCGCACCAGCCGGACCTGGGCATCAAGAACCCGTACGCGCTGGACGACAAGCAGTTCACCGCCGCGGTCAACCTGCTGAAGCAGCAGCGTCCGCTGGTGTCGGAGTACTGGTCGGACTACCTCAAGGAGTCGCAGGCGCTGAAGAACGGCGACGCCGTCGTCGGCACCGCCTGGCAGGTCACGGTCAACCTGACCAAGGGCGAGGGCGCGCCGCTGGAGTCGGCCGTGCCGAGCGAAGGCGCGACGGGCTGGTCGGACACCTGGATGGTCGCCGCGAAGTCGGCGCACAAGACGTGCGCGTACAAGTGGCTCGACTACATCGTCAGCCCGAAGGTGAACGCCCAGGTCGCCGAGTACTTCGGCGAGGCGCCGGCGAACACCAAGGCGTGCGCGGAGATGACGGACAAGACGCTCTGCGACACCTACCACGCCAGCGATTCGACGTACGCCTCGAAGATCGCGTACTGGACCACGCCGATCCCGCAGTGCCTCGACGGCCGCACGGACGTCAAGTGCAAGGACTACGGCGAGTGGACCAAGGCCTGGACCGAGATCAAGGGCTGACATGACCGCGCTCTCGGCCTTCTTCTACAGGAAGCCCAGGCTGCGCTTGGGTTTCCTGCTCTCGGCCCCGCTGCTCTGGCTCGGCCTGGCCTACCTGGGCGCGCTCGCCGCGCTGTTCGTGACGGCGTTCTGGCACACCGACGCGTTCACCGGCCAGGTCGTCATCGAGTGGTCGCTGGACAACTTCACGACGTTGTTCAGCGACGCGGTCTACCGCACGATCACCTTCCGCACGGTCGGGATCGCGGCGCTCGTCACCGTGATCGACGCCGTCGTCGCGTTCCCGATGGCGTTCGCGATGGCCAAGCTGGCGTCCCCGCGGGCGCAGCGGATCCTGGTGATCGCGGTGATGACGCCGTTGTGGGCGAGCTACCTGGTGAAGGCGTACGCGTGGCGGTCGATGCTGTCGGGCAACGGCGCCCTGAGCTGGCTTTCGCCCGGTTACGGCGTCACCGCGACGATCATCACGCTGTCGTACCTGTGGCTGCCGTACATGATCCTGCCGATCTACGCGGGCCTCGAGCGGCTGCCGGACTCCCTTGTGGACGCTTCGGGCGACCTCGGCGCGCGCTCGTTCCGGACGTTCCGGTCGGTGATCCTGCCGCTGACGTTCCCGGCGATCGTGGCGGGCTCGATCTTCACGTTCTCGCTGTCGCTGGGCGACTACATCGCGGTGAAGATCGTCGGCGGCACGTCGCAGATGCTCGGCAACGTCGTCTACGACAACATCGGCGCGGCGAACAACCTGCCGTTCGCGGCGACGGTGGCGACCGTGCCCGTGGTGATCATGCTCGTCTACCTGGCCGCGGTGCGCCGCACCGGCGCGCTGGACAACCTCTAGGAGCCTGCGTGCGGACGTCTCGGGTGCTCTTGTGGACGGCGCTGGGCCTCGGCTTGGCGGTGATCTACTTCCCGCTGCTGGTGGTGCTGTTGAACTCGTTCAACGCGGACACGACGTTCGGCTGGCCGCCGTCGAGCTTCACCCTCGAATGGTGGAGCCGCGCGGTCTCGAACGAAGGTGCGCTGAACGCGCTGTGGACGAGCGTCCAGGCGGGCCTGGCGGCGACGGCGATCGCCCTGGTCCTCGGCACGATGGCGGCGTTCGCGTTGCAGCGCTACCGGTTCTTCGGCCGCAACCCCGTGTCGCTGCTGATCATCCTGCCGATCGCGCTGCCGGGGATCGTCACGGGCATCGCGCTGAACAACGCGTTCCGGACGATCCTCGGCATCAACCTCGGCCTGCTGACGGCGATCATCGCGCACGCGACGTTCTGCATCGTGGTGGTGTTCAACAACGTCGTCGCGCGGCTGCGGCGGATGGGCGGCAGCCTGGAGGAAGCGTCGATGGACCTGGGCGCGACGGGCTTCACGACGTTCCGGCTGGTGACGTTCCCGATGCTGCGCTCGGCCCTGCTGGCGGGCGGCCTGCTGGCGTTCGCGCTGTCGTTCGACGAGATCATCGTGACGACGTTCACCCTGGGCACGGGCATGGAGACGCTGCCGATCTGGATCTACAACAACCTGTTCCGCCCCAACCAGGCCCCGATCGTGAACGTGGTGGCCGCGGTCTTGATCGTGGCGTCGACGGTGCCGGTGTACCTGGCCCAGCGCCTGTCGGGCGACACCGCCTCAGGCGGGCGGCTCTAGCCACAACCGGCGGATGACCAGGAAGAACCCGGCTCCCGCCGCCAGTCCGACGGCACCCGAGCTCCAGGCGAGGTCGGCGCCCCACCACGAGTCGAAGAGGACCGCCCGGCCGTGCCGGGGACGGCTGCCTTCGGGCAGGCTCGCGGCGATCCGGTCGACCTCGTCCTGGATCCGCTGCTCGTCGTCGGCCGTCAGGCCCGGGCCGTCCCCGCCGAGCTCGTGGGCGAGGTCCTCGACGGCCGTGTTCTGTTCGGGGCTGAAACCGGGGAACACCGGGTGCACGGACAGCGGCCGCCCGGCGACGGGTCCGCAGGCCAGCGGCGCGCCGTCGAACTCGGCGAAGTAGACGCCGCTGCCGGAACAGCTGTCGCCGTCCTTGGCGAAGCCGACGTCGTAGACGTTGCCGGCTTCCGCCTGCTCGACGATCCCGAGCACCACGCCCGTGCCGCCGGCGACGAACAGCGCGAGCAGGCCGATCACCCCGAGGGTCGCCAGGAGGAGCCGCACCGTCCGCACCTCCGGGATGATCCGCCGTGACCCCGGGGACCGGTCCCCGGAGTCAGGGCCGGAACGCGTCCGTCGCGGCCCGCAGCGCGGCCAGGACGCCCGGGTCGGTCACCGCGTGCCCGGCGCCCTCGATCAGCTTCAGCTCTGAGCCCGGCCACGCCTGGTGCAGCTCGTACGCCGTCGTCGGCGGGCACACCGCGTCGTACCGGCCCTGCACGATCACGCCCGGGATCCCGGCCAGCTTGCCCGCGTCGCGGATCAGCTGGCCGTCCTCCAGCCAGGCGCCGTGGGTGAAGTAGTGCACCGCGAGCCGGGCGAAGGTCAGGGCGAACGCCGGTTCGGCGTACTGCTGAACGAAGGATTCCTGCGGGTACAGGGAAACCGTCGCGCCTTCCCACCTGCTCCACGCGACCGCCGCGGCGTCGCGGACCCGGGCGTCGGCGAGCAGCTCGGCGTAGGCGGACAGGGGGTCGTCGCGCCGGTCCGCCGGGATGGGGGCCAGGAAGGCCTCCCATTCGCGCGGGAACAGGTTGGCCGCGCCGCCGCGGTAGATCCAGTCCAGCTCGCTCTGCCGCACGGTGAAGACGCCGCGCAGGATGATTTCGCTGACCCGCGAAGGGTGCGTCTCGGCGTAGGCGAGGGCCAGCGTCGCGCCCCACGAGCCGCCGAAGACCTGCCACCGGTTGATGCCGAGCCGCTCGCGCAGGGCCTCCATGTCGGAAACCAGGTGCCACAACGTGTTGGCGGCAAGATCGCCGGCGCCCGGCGTGGACTGCCCGGCCCCGCGCTGGTCGAACAGGACGATCCGGTAAGCCTCGGGATCGAAGTGCCGCCGCGCCATCGGCGCGATCCCGCTGCCCGGCCCGCCGTGGAGCACCACGACCGGCTTCCCGTCCGGGTTCCCGGCTTCCTGGCACCGGATCCGGTGCCCGTCGCCGACGTCGAGGAATCCTTCGGCCCGCGCGGGCAGTGGCGGGTACAGCTCGTCCATGCCCGACACTTTGCCGGACGGAACCTGGCCGCTGTCCCGGTACCCGGGTTGTTCCCTGAACGGGACAGCGACCAAGAAAAGTGGGGGCCCGCCCCCGCCGCCGGGCTGAGCGGGCCCCCAGTCTCTGACGCGTCAGCTCGTCGCTGACGCGAACCCTGGAGGGCGGCGGAGTGCGGTGGTGGAAGTCGGTTCCCGCTCACGCATTCCCATCCTCCTCGTCGAGGGTTCGAACTCCGTCGTGGCGGCGACGGGCTAAACGGTAAGCCACGATCCGAACACCAGTCAAGGACATGATTAGTGTTCATGTACGTGAACACCCGCTGAGAGCACGCTGAGCGCCGGGGGTCCCCTTGCCCGCCGTTAACGAAAGTGCCGGTACGTTCCGGTGTCGGGGTCGAGGAATCGCTGTACGGAAAGGCACGGAATGTCCGCGGTGACCTATGTCGAGGCGATTGTCGTCGGCGCCTTGCAAGGGGTGTCGGAATTGTTTCCGGTGTCCAGTCTCGGCCACAGCATCCTGTTGCCCGCCTGGCTCGGCGGCCAGTGGCAGCAGGACCTGAGCATCGGCAAGGGTTCGCCCTACCTCGCGGTGCTCGTGGCCATGCACGTGGCGACTGCGCTCGCGCTGGTCCTGTTCTTCCGCAAGGACTGGGTGCGGATCATCCGCGGCCTCTGGACGTCGGTCCGCGACCGCGAGGTCCGCACGCCGGACCAGCGGCTCGCGTGGCTGCTCGTGCTCGCCACGATCCCGGTCGGGCTGGCCGGCCTGCTCTTCGAAGGACTGCTGCGTGACGTCCTCGGCAAGCCGGTGCCGGCGGCGATCTTCCTGGCGCTCAACGGCGGTGTCCTCTACGCCGCCGAGAAGTTCTCGCACCGGCGTCCCGAAGAGAACGACGACACAGTGGACTTCTCGGCCGAAGAAACGCTCGTGATGCGGGCCGTCACCGTCGAGGAGGCGACCGACGTCCGATTGGCGAAACTGCGCGTCGGTGAAGCCGTCCTGATCGGTGCGGCGCAGATCTTCGCGTTGCTGCCCGGCATCAGCCGTTCCGGCATCACGATGGTCGCCGGCCTGCGCCGCGGGCTGGGTCACGAGGACGCCGCGCGGTTCGCGTTCCTCCTTGCCACACCGGTGATCCTGGCCGCCGGCGTGCTCAAGATGCCGACGCTGTTCGCCCCCGAGAACCACGCTTCGCTCGGCCCGGCGCTCGTCGGCAGCGTCATCGCCGGGGTCGCTTCGTACATTTCCGTCCGTTTCCTCACGGGCTACTTCGAAACGCGCACGCTGACCCCGTTCGCGATTTACTGCGTGGTCGCCGGAATCGCCAGCCTGATCTTCTTCGCGGTCTGACATGCCCTTGACCTTCGACGTTCCCGCGGTGCTCGTGGTGCTCGTGCTCGGCGGGCTCTACCTCCGGGCGACGCGCCACCGCCGGTGGCCGCCGGGCCGCACGACGGCGTTCCTGACCGGGCTCGCGACCATCCTCGTCGTCACCTGCTCGCCGCTGGCCGTCTACGACCGGACGTTCTTCTGGGTCCGCGCGGTCCAGACCGTCACGCTGCTGATGATCACGCCGCTGCTGCTGGCCCTGGGCGCCCCGATCCGGTTGCTGCTCGACGTCACCCCGGCCCGCTGGCTCCGGCGGCACGGCCGCGGCCCGGTGGCCCGGGCGCTGACCTTCCCGCCGGTGATCACGCTCGCCCTGGTCGTGCCGGTCCTGGCGCTCTACCTGACCCCGCTCTTCGACCTCACGCTCCGGGAACCGGTGGTCGACGGGCTGGCCCGGGCGGCGCTCGTCCTGTCCGGGTTCGTCTACTTCTGGACGCGCCTGGGGCTCGACCCGACCCCGCGCACCGACCCGCACCTGGTGTCGGTGTGGATCGCCTTCACCGAGGTCGTCTTCGACGGCGCGCTCGGCCTGGTCCTGTGGCTCGGCCCGCTGCTCGCCCCGGCGCACTACGCGGCCGCGCACCCCGGCCGGGGCCCGGACCCGCGCACCGACCAGATCGTCGGCGCCGGCGTGCTGTGGATCGGCGGTGACGTCGCCGGGCTGCCGTTCGTCGTCGCGCTGTTCGTCCGCTGGGCCCGCGACGACGAGCGGCGCGCGAAGCAGATCGACGTCCAGCTGGACGAGGAAGCCGCCTCGGGCGCCGCATCGACGTCGGGGCTCTGGTGGGAGAACGACCCGGCTCTCGCCGAGCGGTTCAGGGGCCGGGGTTAGTCGTGGAACTCGTGCTCGGGCGCCGGGAACTCACCGCGGCGGACGTCCTCGGCGAACGCCGTCGCCGCGTCCTGCAGCACCGTCGCAACGTCGGCGTACCGCTTGACGAACCGCGGTGCCTTGCCGCGCCGCAGCCCGGCCATGTCCTGCCAGACGAGCACCTGCGCGTCGCAGTCCGGCCCGGCGCCGATGCCGACGGTGGGGATCTGCAGCTCCGCCGTGACGCGCTTGGCGGCTTCGGCGGGCACCATCTCCATCACCACCGCGAACGCCCCGGCCTCCTGCAGCGCCAGCGCGTCGGCGAGCAGCACGTCCGCCGCTTCGCCGCGCCCCTGCACCCGGTAACCACCGAGGTTGTGTTCACTCTGCGGGGTGAACCCGATGTGACCCATGACCGGCACGCCCGCCGACGTCAGCGCCTCGACGTGCGCGGCGAACCGGCGCCCGCCCTCCAGCTTGACGGCGTGCGCGCGGCCCTCCTTCATGAACCGCACCGACGTCTCGAGCGCCTGCTGCGGCGAGAGCTGGTAGGAGCCGAACGGCAGGTCGGCGACCACGAGGGCGCGCTTGACCGACCTCGTCACCGCCCGCACCAGCGGCAGCAGCTCGTCGACGGTCACCGGCAGCGAGGTGTCGTAGCCGAAGACGTTGTTGGCCGCGGAGTCGCCGACGAGCAGCACCGGGATCCCGGCCTCGTCGAACAGCGCGGCGGTGTACATGTCGTACGCGGTGAGCATGGGCCACGGCTCGCCGCGTTCCTTGAGCTCACGCAGGTGGTGCACGCGGACCTTCCGGCCCGGACTCGGCGCCGCGGGGGCGGCGGATCCGGTGCCGTAGGGCGCGGCCACCTCGTCGGAGGGGGTCTTTCCGGTGGCTGACATCGTCGTCGACCGTCCTTCCCTCGGGGCCTGGGTGAGGTCCCCGGGTCGTGGAGCAGATGCGTCTCAACAGGCGTCTCAAAGCGTGACACGCACCCGCACCGACCTCGACTCCGTGCGACCAGCTTCACACCGTCGTGCGGCGGAACGAGACGGCGTCAGCCTTCAGGTTGATGTCGGGGGACAACCAACCTGTGTTCACTGACGTCAAGAAGAGGTCATGAAGAGCATGGCGACCGAACGGCCGCGAAAGGCGACAACGGCGACGATGGGCACCACCGCGCGCACGCGCATCCCCGCCTGGAAGGCGAAGAGCGGCGGCATCGTCGCCACCGTGGTGCAGCTGGCCGCGGTGTTCTCGGTGCTCCTGCTGCTGACCGGCGGCCCGAGCGGGCGCCTGATGAACGGCCTCGACATGGGCTTTTCGGCCCTGAGCGTGCCCACCAGCGCGAGCCTGGTGATGGTGCTGCTGCTGGTCGTGCTGGGCGGGGCGCTGCGCCGCCGCAAGAAGGCGGCGCTGTACACGCTCGTGTTGTTCCAGGTCGGCGGCCTGCTGCTCACCCTGGCCCTGCAGGCGACCCTGTTCTGGTCACCCGACCTGCTGACGCTCGGGCCGAAGCAGATCCGGCACATCCCGGCGCAGCTGTGGGTCCTCACCGCGGCCGACGTGCTCTCGATCGGGCTGATCGTGTTCCTGCTCGCGCTGCGCCCGGCCTTCCCGGCCCGGCTCGCGCCGAGCGCCTGGCGTGACGGCCTGACCATGCTGTTCGGCGGGTTCGCCGTGGTCATCCTGGTCGGCTGGCTGCTGACCGAGGCGTTCCCCGGCCACCTCGGCGACTCGTGGGAGCGCTTCGCCTGGGTCGTCAACCACGCCACCGGTGAGAACCTGCAGCTGCGCAAGATCGGCGTCGGCGAGGGGCCGGCCTGGCTGGACGTCTTCCTCGACCTGAGCGCGACCCTCGTCGCCACGGCCGCGCTGTACATGCTCTTCCGCGGGGTCCGCAGCCGCCGGCTGCGCACCGACCAGGAGGAACTGCGCGTGCGGGAGCTGCTCGCCGAGCACGGCGAGGACGACTCCCTCGGCTACTTCGCCACCCGGCGCGACAAGAGCGTGGTCTTCGCGCCGAACGGCCGGGCCGCGGTGACCTACCGCGTCCTCGGCGGCACCAGCGTCGCCAGCGCGGACCCGATCGGCGACCCCGAGGCGTGGCCGGACGCGGTGCGCGCGTGGCTCGACGAGACCCGCACCTACGGCTGGACGCCGGGCGTGCTCGGGGCCAGCGAACGCGGCGCCAAGGCCTACACGGGCGCGGGCATGCGGGCGCTGGAGATCGGCGACGAGGCGGTGCTCGACGTCCGCGAGTTCAGCCTCGCCGGGCCGGAGCGGCGGTCGGTCCGCCAGGCCGTCAAGCGCATCGAGCGCGCGGGCTACACCTCGCGCGTGCGCCGCCACGGCGAAATCCCCGACGACGAGATGGTCGAGCTCCTGGCCCGGGCGCAGGCCTGGCGCGGCGCCGAGACCGAACGCGGGTTCTCGATGGCGCTGGGGCGCCTCGGTGACCCGAGCGACGGCCGCAGCGTGATGGTCGAGGCCTACGACGCCGCCGGCGAGCTGCGCGGGCTGCTGTCGTTCGTCCCGTGGGGACGCCGGGGGCTCTCGCTGGACCTCATGCGCCGCGACCGCGACGCCGAAAACGGCCTCAACGAGTACATGATCGCCGAGGTCGTCGCGGCCGGGCAGGTCCTGGGCGCGCAGCGGATCTCGCTCAACTTCGCCATGTTCCGCGCGGTCTTCTCCGAGGGGGAGCGGATCGGCGCGGGCCCGGTGCTGCGCGCCTGGCGCGGGGTCCTGAGCGTGGCGTCGCGGTTCTTCCAGCTGGAGTCGCTGTACCGGTCCAACGCCAAGTACGGCCCGGAGTGGGAGCCGCGGTTCCTCTGCTACTCCTCGGCCCGGCGGCTGCCGCGGGTCGGCATCGTCGCGGGCGCGCTCGAAGGGTTCGTCCCGACCGGACGGTCGCGCTCGCTGCGGCTGGAGACGGTCACCGACGGTTTCGTCGCCCGCGTCAAGGAGATCGAGGAGTCGGCCGCCGTGCCGGCGACGAAGGTCGTGCGGCGGCCCGAGCAGGTGCGCGTCCGCGTCGCGAAGCTCGGCAAGCTGCGCGAAGCCGGGATCGACCCGTACCCGGTCGGCTTCCGCCGGGACGACCACATCGGCGACGTCGTGGCGAAGTTCGGCGCGCTCGAACCGGACAGCGCCACCGGGCACCGGGTCCGGATCGCCGGGCGCGTGCTGGCCATGCGCACCCTCGGCGGCCTGTGCTTCGCGCGCGTCAAGGACTTCAGCGGCGAGATCCAGCTGATGCTGGACGCGGCCGAGCTGGACCTCACGGGCTGGCGGACCGGCGTCGACCTCGGTGACCACGTCGGCGTCAGCGGCCAGGTCGTCACGTCGAAGCGCGGCGAGCTCTCGGTGCTCGTCGACGAGTGGACGGTCACCGCGAAGTGCCTGCACCCCCTGCCGGACAAGCGGAAGGGCCTGACCGACCCGGAGACGCGGGTGCGGCAGCGCTACCTCGACCTGGCGGTCAACCCGGACTCGACGAACATGCTCCGGCTGCGGTCCACAGTGGTCCGCGCGGTGCGGGAGCGGCTGCACCAGGCCGACTACCTCGAGGTCGAGACGCCGATGCTGCAGACGGTCCACGGCGGCGCCAACGCCCGGCCGTTCGTCACCCACATCAACGCCTACGACATGCGGATGTACCTGCGGATCGCGCCCGAGCTGTACCTCAAGCGGCTGTGCGTGGCCGGCGTCGAGCGCGTCTTCGAGCTCAACCGCAACTTCCGCAACGAGGGCGTCGACGCGACCCACAACCCCGAGTTCACGATGCTCGAGGCGTACCAGGCGTACGCGGACTACGACACCATGCGCAACCTGGTCACCGGCCTCATCCAGCACGCGGCCGAAGCCGCGTACGGCGCTCAGGTCGTGCGGCGGCCCGACGCGAACGGCAAGCTCGTCGAGTTCGACATCTCCGGTGACTGGCCGGTGATCCCGGTCCACGAGGCCGTCTCGGCGGCACTGGGGGAGCACGTCGACTCGGGCACGTCCGTGGCGGACCTGCGCCGGTTCTGCCTCGCGGCCGGCGTGCCGGTCGGGGAGGACCCGAGCCACGGCGATCTCGTGCTGAAGGCCCACGAGCACCTCGTCGAGGGTTCGACCGTGCTGCCGACGTTCTACACGGACTACCCGACGGACGTCTCGCCGCTCACCCGCCAGCACCGGACCGACCCGTTGCTGGCCGAACGGTGGGACCTGATCGCGTTCGGTTCGGAGGTCGGCACGGCCTACACCGAGCTGACGGACCCGATCGAGCAGCGGCGCCGGCTGGAGGCGCAGTCCTTGCGCGCGGCCAGTGGTGACGTCGAAGCGATGGAGCTCGACGAGGACTTTTTGCTGGCCCTGGAACACGGAATGCCGCCGACCGGAGGCCTCGGCCTGGGCGTGGACCGCCTGCTCATGATGTTGACGGGAGCGTCGATCCGCCAGACGGTGCTGTTCCCGTTCGTCCGTCCGCAGGCATAACGACTGGGTCGCCCCGGTCACGCCGGACCCGCGCGATGGCAGGCGTTCCCTTAATGTGTGCCACGTGCGCACGGCTCGAATCGCCTCGGCTCTCCTCATGGGGATGGCCGTGCTCGCCTATTCGGGTTGGCTGCTCGAGTTCTTCGTGCCGACGGGGGTGTCGCCGGTGCGGGACCCGGCCGAGGCGCTGCTCGCCGGCCCGCCCGTGTTCCGGATCCTGCTCGCGATCTCGGGCGTCGCGTTCCTGCTCGCCGGGCCGCCGCTGCACCGGCTCGGCCCGGTCCAGTGGCAGGCGCGGCTGAGCTCGATCTCGGTGAGCGTGTTCGGGGCCGTCGTCGTGGTCCAGGCCGCCTACCCGGAGCGCAGTGGCGCGATCTCGTCCCTGCTGAGCACGGTGCTTCTCGTCGGGGTCATCAGCTTGGCCCTGTGGTGGCCGCCGGGCTGGCGCCGGCTGGCCGTCGCCGGTCTCGTGGTGGTGATGGCGACCTGGCTGGCGGTGGTGCTCGCCCGGCAGCTGGGCGAGTTCGAAGGCGTGTTCAGCCGGCTCCAGCTGGTGGTGCGCGCGGTGCTGTTCGGCGCGGGCGGCGTGTACGCGTTCGTCAAGCCGGCGCCGCGGCACGCTCCCCGGGTCTAGTTTCTCTTTCGAAATTGTCGGTGCCGGATGGGAGTATCTGGTTCCCGACTCCCGGAGGAGAGACCGACATGGCGGGAAACGTGCCCCCGGTGGCCGACGAGCGTGAGGGCCTGCTGCGCTTCCTCGAGCAACAGCGTTACGTGCTCAAGCTGGCCGCACACGGCCTGACGGACGAGCAGGCGCGCTACGCGCCGACGAAGAGCAGCTTGTCGGTGGGCGGCTTGATCAAGCACGTCGCCTTCACCGAGGACGGCTGGATCGACACCGCCCTGCAGCTGCCCCAGAAGCCGTTCGGGGAGGCGAGGCAGGATTACGAAGAGGCGTACCGGCTGGGCCCGGAGGAGACGCTGCAGAGCGTCCTGGAGCGCTACGACGAGGTCGCCGCCCGCACGGCGGAGGTGATCGGCCGGATCGACGACCTGGGCCGCCCGGTCCCGGTGCCGAAGGGCGTCCCCTGGTACCCCGACGACGTCGAGGCCTGGTCGATCCGCTGGGTCCTGCTGCACCTGATCGAGGAGACGGCCCGCCACGCCGGCCACGCGGACATCATCCGCGAGCACGTCGACGGCGCCACCGCTTTCCCGCTGATGGCCGCGGCCGAGAACTGGCCGGAAACCCCCTGGATGAAACCCTGGAAACCCACCCCCCACCCAGCCTGACCCCCTCCACCCAGGCAAGCCGCCCACCCGGCCAGGCGAGTCGTCCCCCCCCAGACCGCGTGTCGTCCACACTCAGGTACGCGAGCCGACCTCCAGGTCGCGTGTCGTCCACCTGGGTACGCGTGTCGTCCGTCCAGGTACGCGAGTCGTCCACCTGAGTACGCGTGTCGTCCGCACAGGTACGCCAGCCGGCCCCTCAGGTACGCGTGTCGTCTGCCTGGGTACGCGAGTCGGCCGCCGGAGTACGTGTGTCGACCCTTCAATCACGCGTGTCGGCTCGGCAATCACGTGTCGGCGTTCTGATCACGCGTGTCGGCGCGCCACACACGGAACGGTGCGGCACGGCGGCGGGCGAGCCTCAGAACAACGTCGGCTCGTCCGCCAGCGCGCCCTCGATCACGAGCATCCGGCGTTTCGTCGCGACCCCGCCACGCGCCGAGAACCCGCCGTCGCGACCACCGGCCGCCAGGACCCGGTGGCACGGCACCACGATCGGGAACGGGTTGTGCCCCATCGCCTGCCCGACGGCCTGCGCCGACCCGGGCATCCCGAGACGGTGCGCGATGTCGCCGTAGGTCAGGGTCTTGCCCGGCGGGATGGTGCGCGCGACCTCGTACGCGCGCCGGTTGAACTCGGGCACCGCGGCCAGGTCCAGCTCGACCTCGGCCAGGTCGCGACGCTCGCCGGCCAGCAGCGCGACGATCCCGTCGACCGCCGCCTGTACAAGGGCAGGCGGCGGACCTTCGACGGCGTCCGGGAACCGCTGAGCCAGCCAGGCGCGGGTGCGCGCGGCACTGCCCTCCGGCAGCGACGTCCCGATCACGACGTCGTCCCGCCACGCGAGCCCGCACGCCCCGATCGCCGTGTCGAAGACCGTGAACCCCACTGTCATGCGACCAGCCTAGAACCGAAGGGAGGCTGACGGGCGCGGCCCGGCCACGGGATGATGGGCCGGTGCTGGACCACCTCGTCTACGCCGGACCGGACCTCGCCGAGGCCGTCGCGCGCGTCAAGGAACTCACCGGGGTCACCCCCGCGCCCGGCGGCAGTCACGTCGGCGTGGGCACGGCCAACCACCTCGCCGACCTCGGCGCCGGTGCCTACCTGGAGGTGATCGGCCCCGACCCGGCCCAGCCGGAACCCGCGCAGAAGAGGCCGTTCGGCATCGACGACCTGACCGGGCCGGCTCTGGTGGCCTGGGCGGTGCGCACGACGGACATCGACGCCACGATCAAGAACGCCCGCGCCCACGGTTTCGACCCGGGTGACGCCGTCGAGATGTCCCGCGAGACCGCCCAGGGCGAGCTGCTGCGCTGGCGGCTGACCCCGACGAGCCTCCCGGGCACCCTCACGCCGTTCCTCATCGACTGGGGCAGCACGCCGCACCCGACGACCCGCGGCCTGCCGTCCCTGCCCCTGCTCATGGTGACGGGCACCCACCCCGACCCGGACTCGGTCCTCGCCGTGACGGACGCGCTGGGCCTGGAGCTCCTGGTCCGACGCGCCGACCGCGCGGGCCTGACCGCCGCCCTCCGCACCCCGGAAGGACGCCAGGTAGCGCTGAGCTAAGCCTTGCCCTCACGCCACGCGTTGGTCATCGGCAGCCGCCGGTCGCGGCCGAACGCCTTGAGCGTGATCTTCGTGCCCGGCGGGTACTGGCGCCGCTTGTACTCGGCCTTGTCGACCATCCGCACCACGCGGTCGATCGTCTCCGGCGCGAAGCCGGCCTCGACGAGGTCGGCGTACCCGCGGTCGCCCTCGACGTAGTCGTCGAGGATGTCGTCGAGCAGCGCGTAGTCCGGCAGCGAGTCGGAGTCCATCTGCCCCGGCCGCAGCTCGGCCGACGGCGGCTTGGAAATGGAGTTCTCCGGGATCGGCGGCGTCTCGCCCCGCTCGACCGCCGATTCGTTGCGCCAGCGCGCCAGCTGCCAGACGTGCGTCTTGAAGACGTCCTTGATCGGGGCGAACGCGCCGACCGCGTCGCCGTAGATCGTCGAGTACCCGACGGCCAGCTCGGTCTTGTTGCCGGTGGCGAGGACCAGGTGACCGTCCAGGTTGGACAGTGCCATCAGGAGCATGCCGCGGGTGCGCGCCTGGATGTTCTCCTCGGCCAGGCCCGTCAGGGAGAGCTGGTCGACGTAGACGCGGACCATGTCCTCGACCGGCTCCACTCGGTAGTGCGCGCCGATCCGCTGCGCGAGGTCGGCCGCGTCGTCCTTCGAGTGGCCCGAGGAGTACTTCGACGGCATCGAGACGCCGTAGACGTTGTCGCCGCCGAGCGCGTCCGCGGCCAGCGCCGCGCACACCGCCGAGTCGATGCCGCCGGAGAAGCCGAACGTCACCGACGTGAAGCCGTTCTTGTGCACGTAGTCCCGCAGCCCGACGACCAGCGCCGACCACACTTCGGCCTCGTCCGCGAGCGGTTCACTGATCACCGGTGACGCCGTCGGCTCGTAGGACGGCAGCGGTTCCGAGCTCAGCACCCGCCGCCGGACGTGCAGGCCCTCGAGGTCACCGTCGCCGGCGTGGCCGCCCGCGGTGAGGTCCATGTCGAGCACGAGCAGGTGCTCGACGAACTGCGGCGCCCGCGCCACCACCGAGCCGTCCGCGCCGACGACGAGCGAGTCGCCGTCGAAGACGAGGTCGTCCTGGCCGCCGACCTGGTTGGTGTAGATCAGCGGCGCGCCGGCTTCGGCGGCGCGGCGGGCGACGAGCGGCAGCCGCTGCTCGTCCTTGGACCGCTCGTACGGCGACGCGTTCGGCGCCACGACGAGGTCGACCCCGGCCCGGCCCAGCGCCGAGATCGGCCCGCCGTCCTGCCAGATGTCCTCGCAGATGACCATGCCGATGTCGAGCCCGTGGAACCGGACGACGTCGAGCGTGGTGCCCGGCTTGAACCAGCGGTGCTCGTCGAACACGCCGTAGTTGGGGAGGTGGTGCTTGAACTGCCGCGCGACGACCTCGCCGCGGTAGAGCGCCGCCGCCGCGTCGCGCGGGCCGGCCTCGTCGAGGTCGAGGTACCCGATGTAGGTCAGCACTTCGCCGCAGCCGGCGTCGTCCAGCCGGCGCGCCAGCGCCTCGACGCCCAACCGGGAGGCCTCGGCGAAGGTGCGGCGCAGGGAGAGGTCCTCGACCGGGTAGCCGGTCAGGGACATCTCGGGGAAGACGACGACGTGGGCGCCGGCTTCGGCGGCCCGGCGCGTCCAGGCGACGTGCAGGTCGGCGTTGCCGTCGAGGTCACCGACGGTGGGGTTGACCTGGGCGAGCGCGATGCGCAGTTGCGGCATGCCGCCATTCTGGCGCACCGCCACCCGCCCAGCCGAGCGAATGTGGGCGAAATGCCACCCTAGGTCGACGCGACGGCGTCCCGGTGCTTGAGCTTCGCCATCCGCCCGTCCCGGCGGTGCCACACGACGCCCTCGAACTCCGGGTGCGCGAGCAGCCACGCCATCAGCCCGTCGAAGTCGCGCGGGACGCCGGCGAACTCCTGCGCGGTCGCGTGCGGGACCAGCCGGTGCGTGCCGAGCTTCTCCGGGTCGCCGTTGATCTTCGGGCCGCACAGCTCGTACGTGCCGGGCGCCGCACCGAGAAGCCGCTCGTGCGCTTCCTCGAAGAACGTCGCGAACGAAGACTGCTCGACCGGTTCCCAGCCGACGGTCTTCCCCGTCTCCGGGTCGGTCTGCACGGCCTCGAACCCGGCAGGCGCGCTCTTCCCCGCCTTCACCTCGCGCCGCGCCCACCACACGCCGGACTCGTCGAGCCGGACGCAGGTGCCGTCGTACTTGCGGGTGGGTATGCCCTCGCCGTCGAGCACCCACTGGCACTCGGGGTGCACTTCGCGGGTGACGCGGCGAAGGTCTTCGGGGTCGCGACGGAACAGCGTCGGGATCTTGCGCATGGCGCCGATTCTGCCGCTTGCGGCAACCGAAAAAACCCCCGCTCGGCCGAACCGGGCGGGGGTTTTCTTCGTCTGCCGAACGCTACTTCCGCTTGATCATGCTCCGGACCTTCTTGATGGTCTGCTCGAAGTCGGAGTCGAACGGGTTGTCGTGCACCAGGTAGGTCCACGTCGTGTTCGCCCGCCGGACGCCCGCGTCGCCGAGGTCGATGCCGTCGTCGGTCAGCTCGGCCTCTTCGAGCGTCTTCGCCGCGCGCGAGTCCGCCTCGGCGATGATCTTGTGGAACTCCGGGATCGCCGCGCGGTGGAACTCGTCGAGCGGCGTCTCGCGCGCCAGCGCCCGCAGGTGGATGCTCTCGCGGACGTCGGTCAGGTACGCGAGGTGGTCCGACCAGAGCTGGTCGACGTGGAACAGCAGCACTTCACGGCACAGCTGCTCCAGCTTCTCCTGGTCGTCGCCCAGCTTCTCCTTCAGCTCGCCGAACTTCTCCGGGTGCGCCTTCTCCAGCTTCTCCGCCGCGTACGCCTCGCGAAGCACCTTGTCGCGGTGGGTCAGCAGGTCGCGCCGCTGCCGCTCGATCAGCCGCGTGTAGCGCCAGGTGTTGCGGTGGATCTCCAGGTCGACACCCTCGGCGACGCGCTGGGCGTGGTTGAGCTGCCGCAGCGCCGCGTTGTCGGTGATCTCGCCGGTCTCTTCGTCGTCGGTGATGCCCTCGGGCACGTCCGGCGCGTTCGACAGCACGAGCTCGTCGTTCAGGCTCGCGAAGAAGATCGCACTGCCCGGGTCACCCTGGCGGCCGGAGCGGCCGCGCAGCTGGCCGTCGAGCCGGCTCGACGGGTACCGCGCGGTGCCGATCACGTGCAGCCCGCCCAGCTCGACGACCTCTTCACGGGTCGCGCCGTCGGTGCCGCCCAGCCGGATGTCGGTACCGCGACCGGCCATCTGGGTGGACACGGTGACCGCGCCCTTCTTGCCGGCCTCGGCGATGATCGACGCCTCTTCGGCGTCGTTGCGCGCGTTGAGCACGACGCACTCGAGGTCGACCTTCGCCAGCTTCTCGGCCAGCTCCTCCGACTCGGCGACGTCCTGGGTGCCGACGAGGATCGGCCGCCCGGTCTCGTGGACCGTGCGGATCTCCTCCTCGATCGCCCGCAGCTTCTGCGACGGCGACGCGAAGACCCGGTCCTCCAGGTCCTCGCGGACGTTCGGGGTGTTCGGCGGGATGACCGCGACCTCGAGCTCGTAGAACTCGCGCAGCTGCTCGGCGACCGCGACCGCGGTACCGGTCATGCCCGCGACCTCGGGGTAGCGCGCCAGCAGCGCCTGGACGGTGATCGAGTCCAGGATCTCGCCGCGGTCGGTCGCGGTGACCTGCTCCTTCGCTTCGACGGCGGCCTGGAGGCCGTCCGGCCAGCGCTGCAGCTCGGCGACGCGGCCGCGGGCGGCGTTGATCAGCTGGACCTTGCCGTCGCGGACGAGGTAGTCGACGTCCCGGGTGAGCAGCGCGTGCGCGTGCAGCGCGACGTTCACCGCGGGGAGCCGGTCCGAAGCCGTGTCGCCGTAGAGGTCGTCGACCTCCAGGCCGAGCGACTTCGCGACGACGGACGCGCCGGCGTCGGTCAGCCAGGCGTTGCGGCCTTCGCTGTCGGTCTCGTAGTGCAGGTTGAGCCGCAGCCGCCGGACGACCTTCGCGACCTCTTCGTCGGCGTCGGTGTGGTCGATCGAGCCGGCCATCACCAGCGGGACGCGGGCCTCGTCGACCAGCACGGAGTCCGCCTCGTCGACGATCGCGACCTCGGGGGCCGGCTGGACCAGGTCGTCGACGTTCGTGACCAGGCGGTCGCGCAGCACGTCGAAGCCGATTTCGGCGACGGCGCCGTACGTGACGTCCTTGGCGTAGGCCTCCTTGCGCTCCGCCTGGGAGTGCGACGGCTCGACCCAGCCGACCGACACGCCGAGCAGCGCGTACACCGGGCCCATCCACTCGGCGTCGCGTCGCGCCAGGTAGTCGTTGACCGTGACGACGTGCGCGCGCTTGCCGCGCAGCGCGTACCCGGCCGCGGCCAGCGCGCCGGCGAGCGTCTTGCCCTCACCGGTCTCCATCTGCACGACGTGCTTGCTGAGCAGGCCCATCGTGCCGAGGACCTGGACGTCGAACGCGCGCTCGCCCAGTGCCCGCCGAGCGGCCTCAC
Organism: Amycolatopsis heterodermiae; assembly: GCF_034929455.1. Taxonomy (NCBI): domain Bacteria; kingdom Bacillati; phylum Actinomycetota; class Actinomycetes; order Pseudonocardiales; family Pseudonocardiaceae; genus Amycolatopsis; species Amycolatopsis heterodermiae. The sequence goes on along the minus strand of NZ_JAYFSI010000013.1, from coordinate 7,212 downwards.
GACCGAGCGCGCACACCTCGATCAGGTGATTGTCGCCGAACGCGGTGTCCGTCAGCGTCTCGCGAAGCTTCCCGGCCCGCTCGGTCAGCTCCTCGTCGGAGAGCTTCTCGAGCTCGGGTTCGAGCTTCTCGACTGCGGGCAGCAGTGCTTCGTAGCGGGTCAGCTCGACGCTGCCCGGCCGCTGGATGATCCGGCGGAGCCGTTTGCCCACCCGGCTGATCAGTGCTGCCACCCCTGGTCTCCCGTTCTCTCTCGCTCGACCGGCCTGCCCCACCCAACGTGGCGGTGGTGCGTTCGAGTTCCGCGGCCGGATGGGACGATCCAACCGTGTTCCTTCATCCCAGCGCCAGGTCCTGTAGTCGCACGATCACCGCGATCGCGGCTTCCGTGCTGCTCGCGGCCTCGCTGACCGCCTGCACGTCCACCGGCAAGACCACGCCGCCGTCGCCGACGACCGAGTCGCACCCGCCGTCCGGGCCGGTGCCCGCGGGGCTGGAGCGGTTCTACGGCCAGAGCCTGACCTGGGCCGACTGCGCACCTTACGCGACGTCGGAGGACGCGAGGTCGGCGTTCCAGGCGAAGGACATCCAGTGCGCGCGGCTGACCGTGCCACTGGACTACACCAAACCGGACGGAACGACCATCACGCTCGGCCTGCTGCGGCACAAGGCGACCGGCGGCGACCGGATCGGGTCGCTGGTGGTCAACCCGGGCGGACCGGGCGCCTCCGGCATGGTGGCCGCCGCCGGGCTGATCAAGCCGACGGCGAACACGGACCTCGGCAAGCGCTTCGACCTGGTCGGCTTCGACCCGCGGGGGATCGGCGCGAGCCAGCCGATCATCCGCTGCCTGACCGACTCCGAGCGCGACGCCGACCGCGCCGACGACAGCGAGACCGACGGCTCGCCGCAGGGGGTGCTGAAGCAGGAAGCGCAGGAAAAGGACTTCGCCGCGAAGTGCGCCCAGCGCACCGACGACGGCACCGGGCTGCTCGCCAACGTCGGCACCCGCGACGTCGTGAAGGACCTCGACGTCCTGCGCTCGGTCCTCGGCGACGAGAAGCTGACCTACCTCGGCTACTCCTACGGCACCCGGATCGGGTCGACCTACGCCGAGGCGTTCCCGAAGAACGTCCGCGCGATGATCCTCGACGGCGCGGTCGACCCGGAGCAGGACGCCGTCGAGTCGCTGGTCGCCCAGGGCCAGGGCTTCGGGACGGCGTTCACGCAGTTCGCGAAGTCGTGCACCGCCCAGCAGGACTGCGCCCTCGGCCAGGACCCCGCCGCCGCGGTCAAGGTGTTCCAGGACCTCGTCCGGCCGCTGATCGACTTCCCGGTGCCGGTCGGCGACGGCCGCAAGCTCTCCTACGAGGACGCGACCACGGGCGTCATCCAGGCGCTCTACCAGGAGAGTCTCTGGGACGCGCTGAACACCGGCCTCAACGAGCTGAAGCAGCAGCGCGGCGCGACGCTCGAGAAGCTCGCCGACATCTACAACGAGCGTGACTCCAACGGCAAGTACGGCACCACCCAGGACGCCTTCACCGCGATCCGCTGCGTCGACGACCCGCGCGTCACCGACCCGGCCGTCATCCTCAAGGCGCAGGAGGAGTACGTGCAGGTCGCGCCGTTCCTCGACGACGGCCGCCCGGCGAGCGCGGCTCGCGACGCCTGCGCGTTCTGGCCGGTCCCGAACACCTCGCAGCCGCACGTGCCGAACGTCGAAGGCCTGGCGAAGACGCTGGTCATCTCGACGACGAACGACCCGGCCACGCCGTACCAGGCCGGCGTCAACCTCGCGAAGGGCCTGAAGGGCGCGCTGCTCACCTTCGAGGGCACCCAGCACACCGTCTTCCTGCAGGGCATTTCCTGCGTGGACCAGGCGGGCACGGCCTACCTGGTGGACGGCACGATCCCGGCGGAGGGCACCCGCTGCACGGGGCAGTGATCACGCCTGGGGCGTCAGGGACAGCTCGATCATCACCGGGCTGAGGTGGTCGCCGGCCGGCGGGATCTGCGTCCACAGCCGGACGAAGCGCCGGGGACCGTCGGCCGAGACCCACACCTTGACGACGACGTCGGCGGTCACCTGCGGCAGCACGCTGTGGGCGACCGCCGCCGGCACCCGGCCGCCGACGCGCAGCGCGGCCACGCCGTCGACGTTCTCCTTGCCCTCGGTCTTCGCGTCGGTGACGCCGTCGAGCAGCCGCTTCAGCCCGGCTTTCGGCCCTAAGAACGCGGCGACCGCGTACGCCTCGGGCAGCGATCCCTGCCCCTTGACCTGCTCGCCCTGTACGTCGAAGGGGGCTTTGACGTGCCCGTCGCCGTCCTGGATGTCGGCCGTGCCGGTCGCAGACCCGCCGTCGTCGAGGGTCGCGTCGCCCTCGATCTGCCGGAGCGGGAAGTCCGGCAGCACGCCGTTGACCCCGGCCGCGAAGTGCACGGTCCGGACCGCGGCGAACGACGCCGCCGCGTCGCGGACCAGCTCGGCGCCCGCGGGGAACGGCCCGCGCGTGTCGGGTGAACCGGCGCACCCGGCCGTCAGGAGGACCACCAGCAGCAGGGTGATGCGGGACATCGTCAAAGCCTAGCGGTGGCCTGATCCTTGCGGCGGATGTCCTTCAGGCCACTTCCGCCGGGCCGCGCGCGCGATGAGACTGCTGGGGTGACTGTCGAGAGCCGCCCCGCCCCGAAGCTGCACCGCGCCTGGCTGATAGCCGGTGCCGCGTTCGTCGCGCTGCTCGCCTCCGCCGGCTTCCGGTCGGCCCCCGGTGTCCTCATCGACCCGCTGCACGAGGAGTTCGGCTGGTCGACGGCCACGATCAGCTCCGCCGTCTCGGTCAACCTCGTCCTTTACGGCCTCTTCGCACCGTTCGCGGCCGCCCTGATGGAGCGGTTCGGCATCCGCCGGGTTTCGGCGACGGCGTTGTTCGTCATCGCCGTCGGCGCGGCCGGCACGGTCTTCATGACCGCGAGCTGGCAGCTGATCCTCTGCTGGGGCGTGCTGATCGGCGCGGGCACCGGCTCGATGGCGATGAGCTTCGCGGCGACCGTCGCGGCCCGGTGGTTCGTCCGCAGCCGCGGTGTCGTCACCGGCGTCCTGACCGCAGCCGGTGCCACCGGCCAGCTGATCTTCCTGCCGCTGATCGCGCACCTGGCGGTCGGCTCCGGCTGGCGCACCGCGTCGCTGGTGATCGCGATCGCGGCGCTCGCCGTCGTCCCGGTGGTCCTGCTGCTCATCCGCGACCACCCCGCCGACGTCGGCACCACGGCCTACGGCGCGCCCGCCGACGCCGAGGTCGCCCGCCCCGCCCCGAAGACCGGCTCCGCCCGCCGCGCCCTGTCCGTCCTCAAGACGGCGGCCCGCACCCGGACGTTCTGGCTGCTCGCGGTCGGCTTCGCGATCTGCGGCGCGACGACGAACGGCCTGGTCGGCACCCACTTCGTCCCGGCCGCCCACGACCACGGCATGCCGCAGACGACCGCGGCCGGCCTGCTGGCCCTGGTCGGCGTCTTCGACGTCGTCGGCACGATCTTCTCCGGCTGGCTCACCGACCGCGTCGACCCGCGGATCCTGCTCGGCGTCTACTACGCGCTGCGCGGGCTCTCGCTCGCCCTGCTCCCGCAGCTGTTCACCGACTCCGTGCAGCCGAGCATGTGGGCGTTCATCCTGTTCTACGGTCTCGACTGGGTGGCCACGGTCCCGCCGACCGTCGCGCTGTGTGTCCGCGCCTTCGGGGAAGCTGGCCCGATCGTGTTCGGCTGGGTCTTCGCCTGCCACCAGCTGGGGGCCGCGTTCGCCGCGTCGGCCGCCGGCCTGGTCCGCGACCAGCTCGGGAACTACACCCTGGCCTGGTACTCCGCGGCCGTCCTGGCGGTGATCGCGTCCGTCGCTTCGGTGGCCATCAAGCGCGCGAAGAAGCCCGTTCCGGTGCCGGCGAACTGACCTTCGTCACCCTCGGCGCGTCGTGAAACATCCCGTTAACACGCTGTCGTTAGGGTGCGGCCATGGATCGCCAGCAGGAATTCGTGCTCCGCACGCTCGAGGAGCGCGACATCCGTTTCGTCCGTCTCTGGTTCACCGATGTGCTGGGGTTCCTCAAGTCCGTCGCGGTCGCGCCGGCCGAGCTCGAGGGCGCTTTCACCGAGGGGATCGGCTTCGACGGCTCGGCCATCGAAGGGTTCGCGCGCGTCTACGAATCCGACATGGTCGCCAAGCCGGACCCGGCCACCTTCCAGGTGCTGCCCTGGGAGACCCCGGACGGCAGCCCGTACTCGGCCCGGATGTTCTGCGACATCGCGATGCCGGACGGCTCGCCGTCGTGGGCCGACCCGCGCCACGTGCTGCGCCGCCAGCTCTCGAAGGCCGCCGAAGCGGGTTTCACCTGCTACGTGCACCCGGAGATCGAGTTCTTCCTCCTCGCGAACCTGCCGGACGACGGCAGCGAGCCGGAGCCCGCGGACAACGGCGGGTACTTCGACCAGGCCAGCCACGCCACGGCGACGCACTTCCGGCGCCACGCCATCGAGACCCTCGAGGCGATGGGCATCTCCGTCGAGTTCAGCCACCACGAGGGCGCGCCCGGCCAGCAGGAGATCGACCTCCGCTACGCCGACGCCCTGACCATGGCCGACAACGTGATGACGTTCCGTTACGTCGTCAAGGAGGTCGCGCTGACGCAGGGCGTGCGCGCGACGTTCATGCCCAAGCCGTTCACGGACCAGCCCGGCTCCGGGATGCACACCCACATCAGCCTCTTCGAGGGTGATCGCAACGCCTTCTACGACGCCGAGGACCCGCACGAGCTGTCGGAGACCGGCAAGGCGTTCGTCGCCGGGCTGCTGCACCACGCCAAGGAGATCTCCGCCGTCACCAACCAGTGGGTGAACTCCTACAAGCGCCTGATCAGCGGAAGCGAGGCGCCGACGACGGTTTCGTGGGGCCGGGCGAACCGCTCGGCGCTCGTCCGGGTGCCGATGTATTCACCCGGAAAGGCGTCATCCCGACGGGTGGAAATCCGTACGCTGGACTCCGCGTGCAACCCGTACCTCGCGTACTCGGTGATCCTGGCCGCCGGGCTGAAGGGGATCGAGAAGGGGTACGAGCTGCCGCCACCTGCCGAGGACAACATCTGGCAGCTGTCGGACTCCGAGCGGCGCGCCGCCGGTTACGCGCAGTTGCCCCAGAACCTGGGGGAAGCCCTGGCCGAGATGGAGAAGTCCGAGCTCCTGCCGGAAGCACTCGGTGAGCACGTCTACGACTTCTTCCTCCGGAACAAGCGCTCCGAGTGGGACAACTACCGGAGCGCCGTCACCCCGTACGAACTCCGCACCCTGTTGCCGGTGCTCTGATGGGGCGGCGGCCGGTGTTCCTCGCGATCCTGGCCGCCGCACTCGTACTCGTCCCTGCCGCGCCCGCGGCGTCCGCGTCCTCTTCGCGGTTTGACCTGGATTCGGCTGACATCCCGGCGCTGCAGGCGCGGATGGCGTCCGGCCGGCTCAGCGCGGCCGGGCTGACCCGGCTCTACCTCGACCGGATCCACCAGGTCGACGGCAAGGTCAACGCCGTGCTCGCGCTGAACCCCGCGGCGCTCGGGCAGGCTCTCGAGAGTGACGCCCGACGTCGCGCGCACCGCCTGCGCGGGCCGCTCGACGGCATCCCCGTGCTGGTCAAGGACAACGTCGACACGCGCGACCAGCACACGACGGCCGGGTCGCGGGCCCTGCGCAGCTACCCGGCGAAGGACGCCACGCTGATCACCCGGCTCCGGAACGCGGGGGCGGTCATCCTCGGCAAGGCGAACCTGTCCGAGTGGGCGAACTTCCGCGCCGCGAAGCCGACGTCGGGCTGGTCGGGCGTCGGCGGCCAGACGAACAACCCGTACGTGCTGGACCGCAACCCGTGCGGGTCGTCCGCCGGCTCCGCGGCCGGCGTCGCCGCGTCGCTGGCCCAGGTCGCGATCGGCAGCGAGACCGACGGCTCGATCGTCTGCCCGGCCGGGATGACCGCCACCGTCGGCCACAAACCGAGCCTCGGCCTGGTCAGCCGCACCGGCGTCGTGCCGATCTCCGCCGAGCAGGACACCGCCGGCCCGATCGCCCGCAACGTCGTCGACGTCGCCCTCACGCTGTCGGTCCTCCAAGGCCGCGACCCGTCGGATCCCGCGACCCTGACCTATCCGCGGACCCAGCCGACGGACTACGCGAAGCTGCTCCGGCCGGGCGTGCTGCGCGGTGCCCGGATCGGCCTGTGGCGGCTGCCGGTGCTCGGCCCCTCGACGGACGCGGTCATGACGTCCGCCCGGAACTCCCTGGTCAAGGCGGGGGCGACGGTCGTCGGGGTGACCCCGCCGGACCAGGACCGGCTCGGCGGGGCGGGGGTCCCGGCGCTGCTCACGGGGTTCCACCGGGACATCGACGCCTACCTGGCGACCCGCCCGCAGGGGCCGCGGAACCTGGCCGAGCTGATCGCCTACAACCGCGCCGACCCGCTGGAGCAGACCTGCTTCGCCGGCCAGGAGCTGTTCGAGCAGGCGCTGGCCGCGCCGCCGCCGACCGATCCGGGGTACCTGGCCGGGCGCGCCGAGCTGTCGGACCTCGCGCGCCGGTCACTGGACGAGACGCTGGCGAAGTACCACCTGGACGCGATCGTCTCGCCGACCAACCCGCCGGCGTGGAAGACCGACTGCGCGACGGGGGACGACGACGTGATCCCGTCCTCGACCCCGGCCGCCGTCGCGGGCTATCCGGACGTGACCGTGCCGGCGGGGTTTGCCGGACCGCTCCCGGTGGGTATCTCGTTCATGGGTGCGCGGTGGTCCGACGGCCGGATGCTGGCGCTCGCGGCGGACTTCGCACGGGCCGCGCCGGCCCGTGTCCCGCCGCGCTATCTGCCGACTTGGCCGTCGTAGCTCTTCGTAAGCACTCTGACCTGCGCCGATACCGTTAAGTGACCCCCCTGTCGGGACCGGTTTCGGGGCATGTAAAGTTCTCCAAGTCGCCAGGAACACCGGGTCACACCGGGGCCGCAAGCCCCGGAGACCAGGACGGGACGAGCGGGTTGACACCGCGGATCGGACCGGGTAGTGTTCAGCGTCGGCCCACGAGCGGCCGCCGAATCCCTACGACTAATCTCGTAGGCTGAGGCATGCTCGACCAAAAGCTTGTGAATATCGCTTGGAACAACTGCCGAGGATATAGCCGCTGATAAGGC
>NZ_JAYFSI010000012.1:0-352831 GCF_034929455.1 Amycolatopsis heterodermiae | reverse complement strand
CGCCGCCCGGTTTCCCTGGCGACTTGGAGAACTTTACATGGCCAAAAACCGCCCGAAACAGGGGGGTCCCTTAACAAGATCAGCGCAGGTCACGCCCCATGACGGAGCCCGTCCGAGCCCCAGTGTGCCCCCAACCGCCCCGGAGCGCCAGGGGAATAGCCGTGGAAGAGCACGCAGAGAACATTGCTCCGAGTACATTGCACCGTATTGCTCCGCATCAAAGCTCCACCTAACGTCGAGGACATGACCCTCACCTACGACGACGCGGGCCCGAGAACCGCGACCACCGTCCTGCTCGTCCACGGCCATCCCTTCGACCGCTCGATGTGGCGGCCCCAGGTCGAGCACCTGACCGAGCACGGCTACCGCGTCGTCGTCCCGGACCTCCGCGGCTACGGCACCCACAAGACGGAAGACACCAAGACCGGCCTCGACGTCTTCGCGAACGACCTCATCGGCCTGGCCGACCGCCTCGGTATGGAGACGTTCGTGCTCGGTGGTCTTTCCATGGGTGGCCAGATCGTCATGCAGGCGATCGCCGACCACCCGGACCGCGTCAGCGTGCTCCTGCTGGCCGACACCTTCGCCGGCCTCGACACCCCCGACGTCAAACAGGGCCGCATCGACACCGCGGCGAGGATCACCAGGGAAGGCATGGAGCGCTACGCCGACGAACTCCTCCCCAAGATGATCTCGCCGAAGACCCGCGAGACCAGGCCGGACGTCGAGGCCCACGTCAGAACCATGATGCGCAACGCTCCGGCCGAGGGCGCCGCGGCCGCGCTGAGAGGACGTGCCGAGCGCCCCGACTACACCCCCGGGCTCCGGAACATCGCCGTCCCCACCCTCGTAGTAGTGGGCAGCGAGGACGAGTTCACCCCCGTGAGCGACGCCGAGCGGATCCACCGGGAAGTGGCGGGTTCGACCCTGGTGGTGATCGACGGCGCGGGCCACCTGCCTAACCTGGAGCGCGAGACCGAGTTCAACGAAGCGCTCAGCACCTTCCTGACCACAAGCGGAGCCAAGCCATGACCCAGCAGACCGTGTTCGTGACCGGCGCCAGCGCCGGCTTCGGTGACGCCATCACCCGCCGGTTCGTCGCCGAGGGCGCCCGGGTGATCGCCGTCGCCCGTAGTGAGGACAAGCTCGAGAAGCTCGCCGCGGAACTCGGCGACGCCGTCCTCCCCGTGACCCTCGACGTCAGCGACCCCGAAGCGGTCAAGGCGAAGATCGGCTCTCTCCCGGAAGGCTGGAACGAGGTCGACGTCCTGGTCAACAACGCCGGCCTGGCGAAGGGCCTGGAGCCCGCGCACAAGGCGGACCTCCAGGACTGGGACGAGATGATCGCGACCAACGTCCGCGGCCTCACCCACGTCACGCGCGCGCTGCTGCCCGGCATGGTCGAGCGCGGCCGCGGCCACGTCATCAACCTCGGCTCGATCGCCGGCACCTACCCCTACCCCGGTGGCAACGTCTACGGCGCGACCAAGGCGTTCGTGCACCAGTTCAGCCTGAACCTGCGCAGCGACCTGCACGGCACCGGCGTCCGCGTGACGAACGTCGAGCCCGGCATGGTCGGCGGCACGGACTTCTCGAAGGTCCGCTTCGACGGCGACCAGGAGAAGGCCGACAAGGTCTACCAGGGCACCACCCCGCTGACGGCCGACGACATCGCCGAGTCCGTCTACTGGGCCGCGAGCCAGCCGAAGCACGTGAACATCAACGTCATCGAGCTGATGCCGGTGGTCCAGAGCTTCTCCGCGCTGCAGATCTACCGGGAATCCTGAAACAGATTGAACAGCGCCTGCTGCGCCGGGTCCCGCTCGGTCGGCAGGCGCGCGGTTCGCGGCCGCCCGCCGGTGGACGGGTAGCGCAGCACCAGCTCGCCGATGCCCGCCAGCTGGTCCAGCAGCTCGCGCACGGACAGGTTCATCCCGGCGCGGTCGGCCTCGCGCCGCATCAGGTGGGTCGCCGTCGCGGCGAGCACGGAGACGAGCCCGTGCGCGGCGATCCGCTGCCGGGTCCACTCCCAGCGCGGGGTCGGGCCGGTGACGGCGGGCCCGGTCAGCCAGCGGAACGTCGATTCGAGGTGGGTGCGGGCCCGGTAGGCGGTGACGACCTCGGCGACCGGCCAGTCCTGGTCGGTGACCAGCAGCTGCTTGCCGAAGAACTCGTCGTCGAGCCGGGCGACGGCGGCCGTGTCGATCCGCCGCTCGAGGCGGATCTCCCCGGCCCGGCTCCCGGTCAGCACCGCCGTGAGCACGCGCTCGATACGCCGGCCGCGGGTGACCCGGCCAATCTCGGCGTGCACCTGGGCGCGGTCGCCGCGGTGGGTCCCCGCGGCCAGGGCCCCGGCCAGGCCGTCCAGCTCGCGGGTCGCGGTGGCCAGCTCGTCGGCGAACGCGCGGGACTGCGCCGCGTGCAGCGTCGCCGAATGCGTCAGGATCACCCGCCGCCGGACGCCGTCGACGACCGCGTGCGTGTCCAGCGCGGTGAGGCCGGCGAACCGTTCCGGGTCGACGCGCTTGCGGGCGGACGCGGGCTGGGTCAGCAGCTCGGGGTGGTCGGTCAGCGGCAGCGAGCCGACGAACCCGCTGCGTGACCCGAGGTCGAGCTGCGCGGCCTGCCCGGTGTGGAAGATGAGCGTCGCCGGGCCCAGTTCCGCGGTCAGCGCGGCGAACGTCGGGGCGGTGCCGTCGTCGCGCCGGTACAGCCGCGAGCCGAGCGGGATCGCGCCGTCGCGGGTCACCCGCAGGCCCACGCCGGCGAGCACCCCCTGGCAGGCCGAGGGCAGCGTGCAGTCCGCGGCGGCGAACGCGGCGAACTGCGGGACGTCGACGGCGAGGGCCGCGTGGTCGTCGAGCACCTCCAAGACCGCCGCCGCGACGGTCTCCTCGATGCGCGCGATGCGTTCGGGGGTCAGCCTTTCCAGCGCCCGCCACACCGTGTCCACTGTGGACACGCGCGGGTGCACCAGGTCCGCCGCGGCCCCGGTCGCCCACCACTGCGTGATCGGCGTCTCCGGCGCGGTCGCCCGGTGCAGCACGGCGATCGCCAGCGTCTGCCCGAGCGTGGTCTTGGCGCGCTGGGGCCCGGCGACGTCGTCGACGCGCCGGACGAAGTCGAGCCGGCGCAGGGTCGCCCATACCGCGGCCACGTCGCCGTACGCGCGGTAGCGTGCCGACGCGGGTTCACCGCCCGGGACGGCGCGGGCGATCTCGTCGGCGGTACCGAGGTAACGCTGGGTCACCACACGCGGTTTGCCGTCCACCCGGGCGGACTCCGCGAGGTAGTAGTACGTCCGTCCGCCGATCTTCTTCCCGATCACCGAGGCCACCCTTTAGGTAATACACGCCGGACGGCTGATCGACAACCGGCGCACCACGCTGACCTGCGACGACGATCACGATCCACGATCGGGTGAGCCGGGTGCGGAACACGCACTGGCTGGTCGCACGAGGACGGTCCTAGCGTGGGTGGAATGGGACCCGATCCTGACGCCACCACCCCGACCGCCTCCGCGATGCGCCGTGCGCTCGCCCGGGCGCGTGACGGGAAGACACTCGACGTAGCCGAGGCGAGCGTGCTGCTGCACGCCCGCGGCGAAGACCTGGGGAAGCTGTCCGAATACGCCTCCCGCATCCGTGACGCCGGCCTGGCCGAGGCCGGGCGCGCGGGGATCATCACCTACAGCCGCAAGGTCTTCATCCCGCTGACCCGGCTCTGCCGCGACCGCTGCGGCTACTGCACGTTCGTCACCGTCCCCGGCCGGCTCGAATCGCCGTTCCTCTCACCCGACGAGGTCCTCGACATCGCCCGCAAGGGGGCCGAGATGGGCTGCAAGGAAGCCCTCTTCACCCTCGGCGACCGGCCCGAGGACCGCTGGAAGGCCGCCCGCGACTGGCTGGACGCGCACGGCTACGACGACACGCTCTCCTACGTCCGCGCGATGGCGATCCGGGTGCTGGAGGAGACCGGCCTGCTGCCGCACCTCAACCCCGGCGTGCTGTCCTGGCAGGACTTCCAGCGGCTCAAGCCGGTCGCGCCGTCGATGGGCATGATGCTGGAGACCACGGCGACCCGGCTGTGGAGCGAGAAGGGCGGCCCGCACTACGGGTCACCCGACAAGGATCCCGCCGTCCGGCTGCGCGTGCTCGAAGACGCCGGCCGCAGCAGCGTCCCGTTCACCACCGGGGTGCTGATCGGCATCGGCGAGACGCACGACGAGCGCGCGGACGCCCTGTTCGAGATCCGCAAGGTCGCCAAGACCTACGGCGGTATCCAGGAAGTCATCGTGCAGAACTTCCGGGCCAAGCCGGACACGAAGATGCGCGCGACGCCGGACGCCGACCTCGAGGAGCTCGCCGCGAACATCGCCGTGGCGCGGCTCGTGCTCGGCCCGAAGATGCGCATCCAGGCGCCGCCGAACCTGATCGGCAACCAGTACGACCTGATGATCCGCGCCGGGATCGACGACTGGGGCGGCGTCTCGCCGCTGACCCCGGACCACGTCAACCCGGAACGCGCGTGGCCGCAGATCGACGAGCTCGCCCGCCGCACCGAGAAGGCCGGCTTCGAGCTCAAGGAACGGCTGACGATCTACCCCGAGTACGTCAACGCCGGCGAGCCGTGGCTGGACCCGCGGATCACCCGGCACGTCGCCGCGCTCGTCGACCCGGCCACCGGGATGGCGCGCGAGGGCGCGATGCCGGTCGGCATCCCGTGGCAGGAGCCGGACGGCGGCTGGCAGCAGTCCGGCCGCACCGACCTGCACACCGAGATCGACACCACCGGCCGCACGGAAGACCGCCGGAGCGACTTCGACTCGGTGTACGGGGACTGGAAGGAGATCGGCGACCGGATCAAGACCGGGCCGCAGAAGTTCGACTCCACCGTGCTGGAAGCCTTGCGCAGCGCGGAAAAGGACCCCGCCGGGCTGTCCGACGACGCCGCGCTCGCGCTGCTGTCGGCCGACGGCAAGGAACTCGACGCCTTCACCAAGCTGGCCGACGACCTGCGCCGGGAGACGGTCGGCGACGACGTCACCTTCGTCGTCACGCGGAACATCAACTTCACCAACGTCTGCTACACGGGGTGCCGCTTCTGCGCCTTCGCGCAGCGACGCACGGACGCCGACGCGTACACGCTCTCGCTGGAGCAGGTCGGCGACCGCGTCGACGAGGCGTGGGCCGCCGGCGCGACCGAGATCTGCATGCAGGGCGGCATCCACCCGGACCTGCCGGGCACCGCGTACTTCGACCTCGCGGCCGAGGTCAAGCGGCGGCAGCCGGACATCCACCTGCACAGCTACAGCCCGATGGAGGTCGTGAACGGCGCTTCGCGGACCAACCTCTCGCTGCGCGACTGGCTGATCGCGGCGAAGGAGTCCGGCGTGGACTCGCTGCCGGGCACGGCCGCGGAGATCCTCGACGACGACGTCCGCTGGGTGCTCACCAAGGGCAAGCTGCCGACGTCCGAGTGGATCAAGGTGGTCACCACCGCGCACGAGGTCGGCCTGCCGACGACGTCCACGATGATGTACGGCCACGTCGACACGCCCGCGCACTGGGTCGCGCACCTCAAGCTGCTCGCGAAGCTGCAGCGCGACGGCCTGGAGAAGCACGGCAAGCGCGGGTTCAGCGAGTTCGTGCTGCTGCCGTTCATCCACCAGAGCTCGCCGATCTACCTCGCCGGGCTCGCCCGCCCGGGCGCGACGCAGAACGAGAACCGGGCGGTGCACGCGCTGGCCCGGCTGCTGCTGCACGGGATGATCGACAACATCCAGAGCTCCTGGGTGAAGCTCGGCACCGAGGGCAGCCGCGCGGTGCTGCAGGGCGGCGTCAACGACATCGGCGGCACGCTGATGGAGGAGACGATCAGCCGGATGGCCGGTGCGTCGAACGGGTCGTACAAGACGATCAGCGACATGCGCGAGATGGTCGAGCCGCTGGGACGGCCGCTGGTGCAGCGGACGACGGGGTACGGGCGGCCGTCGGCCGAGCGGATCGCCGCGGCCGAGGCGTCCGACGGGGTCGCGACCGCGGTCCGGAAGCCGCTGCTGCCGCTGCTCACGCCGTAAGAAACGGTAGCGGGCGCCCGGCTCCGGGGCGCCCGCTACTCTTCCGGCTCATGGGGGTTTTCCGCTTCGCACCACTTTTCTTCGTAGGACTTCTCGCGGGGTGTGGCCAGGCGCCGCCTCCGCCGCCCGTCCCGTTGCCGACGACGACACCGAGCCCGACGTACGCGCCGCCGCCGTCGAGCGGACTGTCGCTTTCGGTCGGCCAGGTCGAGGCCGGGCTGGGGCACCGCGCGAGCGTGCTCACGCTGACCAACCTGGACAGCAAGCCGCGCAAGGTCACCGGCTACCCGGACCTGACGGTCCTGGCGGGCGACGGTTCGCCGTTGCAGGTCCAGGTATTGCACGAGACGTCCTACTTCGCGCCGGACCCGGGGCCGCAGGACCTGACCGTCCCACCCGGCGGGAAGGTGCTGTCCGTGCTGGCCTGGTCGGCCACCGTCACGAGCGGCGACAAGCACACGGGCGCGGCGATCTCGGTCGTCCCGATCGCCGGCGAACCCGCGCAGAAGCAGCCGCTGGAGACCGACCTCGGCACCACGGACACCGTCAAGCTCAGCGCGTGGGCTGCCAGAATCGGTAACTGACCACCTTGTGTCACCGCTCACAAACCCACGGTTTCCGGGCGGAACCCTGTGCTACTTGTTTTCCTCACGACCCGGGCAAGCACCGCAGCTTCACCCGTCGAGAGGAAGTCGATGAGCACCTCCGTGGCCGCGCTGGACATGATCGACTCGGACCGCTATCCGCTCACTGATCCGGACAGCGCCGCCTGGCGGGAGGTCGTGGCCCGCACCCGCGCCGACCTCGCCGACGTCGGCTGCAGCGTCCTCGCCGACTTCATCCGGCCCGAGCTGCACGAGGCCCTGCGGGCCGAGTGCGCCGCGCTCGAACCGCACGCGTACACGAAGATCGAAAAGGTCAACGCCTACAACACCGCGATCGACGCGGACCTGCCCGCGGACCACCCGGCCCGGACGATCATGGAGCGGGGCAACGCCTTCGTCGCCCGCGACCACATCCCGGCCGGCGCGATCATCGGCCGGCTCTACGGCAGCCCGCTGTTCCAGCGGTTCATCGCCGACTGCTTCGGACTGCCGAAGCTGCACGAACTCGCGGACCCGCTGTCTGGGCTGACGCTGAACGTCATCGCGCCGGGCCGCGCGCACCCGTGGCACTTCGACACGAACTCCTACACCGTCAGCATGCTGACGCAGGCCGCCCGTGACGGCGGCACGTTCGAATACTGCCCGGACATCCGCTCCGCCGAGGCGGAGAACTTCGACGGCGTCCGGGCGGTTCTTTCCGGCGAAAGCACCCATCCGGTCCAGCGCCTGAGCCTCCGTCCGGGCGATCTGCAGCTGTTCAAAGGCCGCTTCGCCTTGCATCGGGTCACTAGGGTGGAAGGGAACATCGCCCGTCACTCGGCGATCTTCGCCTACAGCGAGCGCCCCGGCGTCATCGGCAGCCCGGAGCGGACCAGGCAGCTCTTCGGCCGGGTCCTGCCCGAACACCTGGCTGGTCACGCTGTGCGGGGCGACGCCCTGCTCGACTAGATCTAGGAGCCTGGCCCGTGCCTTTCGACTCGACCGGCAAGATCTCGTTCGATCACATCTACACCGCGCCCGACCCCCGTCCGTTCTTCGGAACGTTGCAGCGCGTGGACTACCAGATTCCGCAGCTGGCGAAACCGTACTTCACGAAACTGATCGAGGAATACCAGGCGGAACGCGGAATCGCGCGGCCGACGGTGCTGGACGTCGGTTGTTCCTACGGCGTCAACAGCGCGTTGCTGCGGTGCGAAGCGACCCTGGATGACCTCTACGAGCAGTACACCGCGCCCGGTGTCGAGGACCTCGACCGCGCCGCGCTGCTCGAACGCGACCGGCGGCTCGTGCGCAGCCGCGCGACCGCCGACGGCGCCCGCTTCTTCGGTCTCGACGCCGCGGGCGCGGCCCTGGACTACGCGCGGTCCGCCGGGTTCCTCGACGAGACGATCTACGCCGACTTCGAGCGCTACGAGCCCGATGAGACGCAGCAACCGCTGCTCGATCAGGTGGATCTCGTCATCTCGACCGGCTGTGTCGGCTACGTCACCGAGAAGACGATCGCCCGGATCGCGCGCGGCTCCCGGCCGTGGATGGCGCACTTCGTGCTGCGGATGTTCTCCTACGAGCCGGTCGCGGAAAGCCTTGCTGAGCTGGGCTACGAGACCGCGGCCATCGACGGTGCGTACCGCCAGCGGCGGTTCGCGAGCGCCGAAGAGCAGGCGCAGATCATCGAGTCGCTGGGCGCGGCCGGCGTCGACCCCGAAGGGTTCGAGTCCGACGGCTGGCTGTACGCGCAGCTGTATGTTTCCCGACCGAAGAAGGGTGCGGCCGCCGGACTGGCTTCCGCGCTCAGCACGGTTTCCACTGACTGACGAGGATGACAGAGTGAGCAGTCCGGAATGGTCCCCCCGCACGTTCGGCAACGAGGACCGGCTTCCCCGCGTCCCCGTGCCGTCCCTCGCCGACAGCGGCCGCCGCTTCCTGGAGTGGTGCGGCCCGCTGCTGACGCCGGACGAGCTGGCGGAGACCGAAGCGGCGGTCGAGGACTTCCTGGCGCCCGGCAGCCCGGCCCACGGGTTGCAGGCCGCGCTGGCGGAGTACGACTCCTCGCCCGGGGTCCACAGCTGGCTGGACACCTTCTGGCCGTACCGCTACCTCGGCCGCCGCGACCGGATCGCGCTCAACGCCAACTTCTTCTTCCTGTTCGCCGCATCGCCGCTGGGCCAGGTGGAACGCGCGGCCGAGCTGACCGCGTCCGCCGTGGACTACAAGCTGCGGCTCGACGAGGAGCTCGTGCCGCCAGTGCTCGTGCGCGGCACGCCGCAGTCGATGGTGCAGCACCAGTACCTGTTCTCGGCGACGCGGATCCCGGGTGAGCTGCTCGACACCGCGCGCACGCGGTTCCCGTCGCCCGAGCGGCACATCGTGGTCTTCCACCGGAACACGCCGTTCCGGATGGACGTCATCGCCGAGGACGGCCGGCCGCACTCCGCCGAGCAGATCGCCGACGGGCTGCGGGCGATCCTCAAGGACGACCACGAGACGGACGTGCCCGCCGGGCACTTCACCACGAAGGCCCGCGCGGAGTGGGCGTCGAGCCGTCAGGCGCTGATCGACGCGGGCAACGCCGAAGCGCTCGAAACGATCGAGACGGCGCTGTTCTGCGTGTGCCTGGACGACTTCACGCCGTCGACCACGCTCGAGGCCGCGGACCAGCTGCTGTACGGCGCCAACCGCTGGTACGACAAGGCCGTGTCGCTGGTCGTGTTCGAGGACGGCACCGCCGGGATCAACGTCGAGCACTGCGAACTCGACGGCACCACGATCCTCGGCTTCACGGACGCGCTGCTGAGCGGGGAACGGCTGCCGCGGGACGCCGCCGACGGCGTCCCGGGCTTCACGCCGGTCGGGTTCACGCTGACCGACGCGCTCCGCGAGGACGCCCGGGCGGCCGGCGAGGCTTTCGCGGCGTACGCGGACGCGACGGCGACGCAGACCGTGTCGTTCGACTTCGGCGCCAACCGCGTGAAGGAGCTGGGGATGTCCCCCGACGCCTTCGCGCAGATGGCGTACCAGCTCGCGCACAAGCGCGCGAAGGGCCTGACCGGCGCGACGTACGAGTCGATCGCCACCCGGCAGTTCCGGAACGGCCGGACCGAGGCGATGCGGGTCGTCACCCCGGAGGTCTTCCGGTTCGTCGCGGCGATGGAAGACGGTTCCACGGAGGAGAAGCGGGAGGCTTTCCGTACTGCGGCGGCGAAGCACGTCTCGCGGGCGAAGGAGTGCCAGGCCGGGGACGCGCCGGAGCAGCACCTGTGGGAGCTGCAGCTGATCGCCAAACGCCGGGGTGACGCGGACGCGCTGCCGCTGTACAGCTCGCCGGGCTGGCTGAAGATGCGCGACGACTACCTGAGCACCAGCTCGGCGCCGTCGGTGAACATCCAGTACTTCGGGTTCGGCTCGACGAGCCCGCAGTGCATCGGCATCGCGTACGTGCTGCTGCCGGACCGCTGGAACATCTACCTCAGCACGCCGAAGCACGTGTCGTCGGAGATGTACCGCTTCGCCGACGAACTCGGGAAGGCCGTCAGCGAGCTGCAGGAGCTGCTGGCCGGCGGCTGAGCAAGCGCTGCAACCAGGTCAGCCGGGCGGCCCGCGCCGCCCGGCTGAGCTGCGCTTTCGGCGCCAGCGCGTCGAAGCCGTGGAACCCGCCGGGCCAGACGTGCAGCTCGGCCTCGCCGCCCGCCTGCCAGAGGCGGCTCGCGTAGGCGACCACCTCGTCGCGGAACGTCTCGGCGGTGCCGACGTCCAGGAACGCCGGCGGCAGCCCGGAAAGGTCCTCGGCGCGCGCCGGGGCCGCGTAGGCCGGAACGTCGTCGAGGTCGCCGAGGTAGGCCGTCCAGCCGACGTTGTTGGCCGTGCGGTCCCACAGGCCACGGCCGTCGAGGTCGACGGCGGACGGCGTGGTGTTGCGGTCGTCGAGCATCGGGCAGATCAGCAGCTGCCCGGCCAGTTCCGGGCCGCCGCGGTCGCGGGCGAGCAACGCCATGGCCGCCGCGAGCCCGCCTCCCGCGCTGATGCCGCCGACGACGACCGGGCCTTCGCAGTGCGACGCCGTCCACAGCAGACCGGCGTAGCAGTCCTCGACCGGCGCCGGGTACGGGTGCTCGGGCGCGAGCCGGTAGCCCGGCGACACGACGGTCAGGTTCAGTTCGCCCGCCCAGTCCAGCAGGTTCGGCACGTCCGCGCCGAGGTGGCTGCCGACGATCGTGCCGCCGCCGTGCACGTAGTAGAGGACACCCGCGCTCCCGGGCGGACGCGCGACCAGCAGCGGTACCGCGCCGGCGTGTTCTTCCGAAAACGCGAACCGCGGGTACGCGGTGGCCAGCTCCTCGACGGTCCGGTGGTCGGCCGCGTTCAGCTCGCGGCGGCCGGGAATGTCGGCCAGGGTCGCCAGCGGCGGCCGGAGGGCCCGCAGCTCCTCCACGATCGGCGCCAGCTCCGGGTCGAACGGCGGTGGCGTCACGTCAGGCTCCTTCGGGCACCGAGACGACGAGGACGAGCGAGCCGTCGAAGGTCGGCTGCTCGCGAAGGCGGCCGTAACGGCGTTCCCACGTGCCGTCGTCGAGGTCGTGGCGCAGCTCGGCGGCGAACCGGTGGTGCACGCGGTCGTCGACGAAGCTCCACGCCGAGCACGACAGCCGCGCGCCCGGGTCGAGCAGCCGCTCCGGTCGGGCGTAGTAGGCCTCGTTGAAGCCGTCGGTGCAGTCGATCGGCACCGGGACGCCGACGATCGACGTGTGCCCGCCGAGCCCGTCGGCGATGTCGTCGACCGGCGGGTAGCGCCGCGCCTCGGTCTCGATCACCTCGGGCGCGTAGTCGAGCAGCCAGAACCGCCGCAGCAGCGCCGGGTCGCAGGTCAGGATCGCGACCGGCCCGCGGGTCACCCGGCGGACCTCCTTGAGCCCGGCCCACAGGTCGTTCCACTGGTGGACGCTGAACGTGCTCATCGCGCCCTCGAACGACCGGTCCGGGAACGGCAGCTTCTCGGCGACGGCGTCGACCGCGGGCGGCAGGCCCTCGGGCCGCTGCGCGCGCATCGACGCGGACGGCTCGACCGCCGTCACCTCGCGGTCGTGGGGCTCGTAGGCGCCGGCGCCCGCGCCGACGTTGAGGACGGTCCGCGCTTCGCCCAGCGCGTCGAGGATGTACCGGCCGATCCGCGGGTCCGGCACGCGGTAGTCCGTGTACACCCCGCCGATCGCGCCGTAGTCGGCGTCACCGGCGCTTCCGTCGGCGCGTCGCTCGCTCATGGCTTCAAAACTAGCAGCGGCCCACCGGGGATCAACGCGGGTGGCGCTGCTCCGCCCGACGGAAACCGACGTCCGGCATCCGGCGCAGCGGTCAGTTTCTGTCGCAAATTTGCGTAAGTTCGTTCATCTATTGCGTTATCTTGTCCCCGATTCGTATGATCCAGGTCACAAGGTCCCCACCTTCACCCGACGAGGAGTTGCTGCTCCATGTCTCCCCATCCTGTCTTCAGCGCGCCCTCAAACGCCCCAGTACCGCGCCGACGGGCGAGATTCGGCGCGCTGGCCGCCGCGGTCGCCGCCGCCACCGGCCTGACCGTCGTCACCCTCGCCGCGTCCCCCGCGACCGGTTCGGCACTGGCCGCCGGGCGCGGCGCGACCGTGCCGTTCCTCGAACAGGAGGCCGAGACCGCCGCGACCAACGGCACGGTCATCGGCCCCGACCGCAACGCCGGCACGCTGGCCGGCGAGGCGTCCGGCCGCAAAGCCGTGACGCTGGGCGGTCAAGGCAAGTACGTCGAATTCACGCTCACCGCGCCGGCCAACTCGATCGACTTCCGGTTCAGCCTCCCGGACTCCGGGAACGGCACCGGCACGAGCGGCTCGCTTTCGTTGTACGTCAACGGTTCCCACAACCGCGACGTCGCGCTGACGTCGAAGTACGCCTGGTACTACGGCTCGTACCCGTTCACCAACAACCCGGGTGACGGCCACGCGCACCACTTCTACGACGAGACGCGCGCGCTGCTCGGCACGAACTACCCGGCCGGCACCAAGATCAAGCTGCAGGTCGACGCGGGCGACGTCACGACCTCGACGATCGACCTGGCCGACTTCGAACAGGTCGGCGCGGCCGCCACCAAGCCGGCGAACGCGCTGTCCGTCACCGACTACGGCGCCACCGCGGGTGACACGAGCGACGACGCTTCGGCGTTCGACGCCGCTGTGGCCGCCGCGAAGAGCCAGGGCAAGGAGGTCTGGATCCCGTCCGGGACCTTCACCCTCGGCCACCACATCACCGTCGACCAGGTGACGATCCGCGGCGCCGGCCCGTGGTACTCCGTGCTGACCGGACCGCGCGCCGGGATCTTCGGCAAGGGTGAGCCCGCGAGCTGCGGCACGTCGACCTACCCCGGCAACGGCGCGGTCCCGGGCACGAGCAGCGCGGTCAAGCTGTACGACTTCGCGATCATCGGCCAGGTCGACGCCCGCGTCGACTGCGACCAGTCCAACGCCATCGGCGGCGCGCTGGGCGGCGGCTCGGTCGTGCAGAACCTGTGGCTGCAGCACACGAAGGTCGGGCTGTGGCTCGACGGGCCGTTCGACGGGCTCACCGTGTCCGGCAACCGGATCCTCGACCAGACGGCCGACGGGCTGAACCTGCACCAGGGCATCAGCAACGTCACCGTGACGAACAACTTCCTGCGCAACACCGGTGACGACGGCCTGGCCATGTGGTCCGAGCACGACGCCGACCACAACAACACGTTCTCCTTCAACACCGTGCTGCTGCCGATCCTCGCCAACAACATCGCGATCTACGGCGGGCGCGACAACACCGTGTCGGACAACGTCGTGGCCGACAACCAGGACCAGGGCGGCGGCATCCACATCGCCAACCGGTTCAGCGCGGTGCCGCTCGCGGGCACCACGACCGTCGCGCGCAACACCGCCATCCGCACCGGCGTGCTCGACTCGAACTGGCAGTTCGGCGTCGGCGCCCTGTGGTTCGACGGCCGCGACGGCGCCATCACCGGCCGCGTCGACGTCACCGACCTCGACCTGCTGGACAACAACTACGAGGGCATCCAGTTCATCGACAGCCAGACCACCGACGTGCACTTCACGAACGTGCGCATCACCGGCGCGGGGACGTTCGCCTGGCAGCTGCAGGCGAAGCCGACCGGCACGGTGAAGAACGTCGTCGCGACCGGCATCGGGCGCGCGGGCGTCTACAACTGCATGGGCCCGGACGCGCTGACCGGCCTGGCCGACCAGGGTGGCAACTCGGGCTGGTCGACGACGTTCTGCGGCTCGTGGCCGACGCCGGTCTACGGCTCGGACAACGGCGGCACGACCACGCCGACGACCCCGACCACGCCCACCACGCCGCCGACCACCACGACGACGGCCCCGCCGACCGGGAACCTGGCGCTGCACAAGAGCGTCACGGCGTCCGGTTCGCAGGGTGGCTTCCCGCCGGGCAACGCGGTCGACGGTGACGCGAACTCGTACTGGGAGAGCGCGAACAACGCGTTCCCGCAGTCGCTGACCGTCGACTTCGGCAGCACGGTTTCGGTGTCGCGGCTGGTGCTGAAGCTGCCGCCGTCCTCGGCGTGGGGCACGCGCACGCAGACGATCGCGGTCGACGGCGTCAAGGCCGCCGCCGGCTACATGTTCAACCCGGCGTCCGGCAACACCGCGACCATCACTTTCCCGGCGACGTCCGCGCGCACCCTGCGGCTGACCTTCACCGGCAACACCGGCTGGCCCGCGGGACAGCTGTCCGAACTCGAAGCCTATTCGTCCTGACCAGCAGAAAGGTGACGACGATGTCCCCAGCACCACGGCGCCGCGCGGCGCTGCTGGCCGCGGCCCTCGCCGCTTCCGGCCTGACCGTCCTGTTCAGCGGAACTCCCGCATCCGCGGCGACCTGCCCGACGACCGCGTCCGGCGGCGCGAGCGTGCCGTTCCGGACGGTCGAGGCCGAGTGCGCGGCGACCAACGGCTCGGCCGTCGGCCCCGACTACACCCAGGCCAGCATCGCCTCGGAGGCGTCCGGGCGGCAGGCCGTCCGGATCGGGTCCGGCCAGTACGTCGAGTTCACGCTGCCCGCGGCGGCGAATTCGATCAACGTCCACTACAACATCCCCGACGGCTCGTCCGGGCGGCTTTCGGTGTACGTCGGCGGGACCAAGCTCGGCAGCGGGCTGTCCGTGACGTCCCGGTACTCCTATGTGGACACCGGGTTCATCACGGGCTCGAAGACGCACCACTTCTTCGACGACGCCCGCCTGCTCTTCGGCCAGAACGCGGCGCAGGGCACGAAGGTCCGCGTGCAGATCGACTCCGGTGACGTTGGCCAGGCGACCATCGACCTGGCCGACTTCGAGCAGGTCGGCGGCGCGGGCTCCAAGCCGGCCAACGCCCTGTCGGTGACCGACTACGGCGCCACCGCGAACGACTCCTCCGACGACTCGCAGGCGTTCCGCAACGGCCTGTCGGCGGCGCGGTCGCAGGGCAAGGAGCTGTTCGTGCCCGCCGGCCGGTTCGAGATCGGGTCGGCCCTGCAGATCGACCAGACCACCGTCCGGGGCGCCGGTCCGTGGTACACCGTGTTGCACGGCAACAACATCTTCAACAACGGTGGCGCGTCCGGGAACATCAAGCTGTACGACTTCGCGGTGTTCGGCGACGTGACCGAACGCAACGACGGCAGCCCGGACAACGCGTTCCACGGCGTGCTCGGCAACGGCTCGGTCGTGAGCGGCCTGTGGATCCAGAACACCAAGTGCGGGCTGTGGCTGATGAACGGCGCGTCGTCGAACCTCACCATCGAGAACAACCGCATCCAGGACACGCAGGCCGACGGCGTGAACTTCGACGGTGCCGTCACGAACTCGGCGCTGCGCAACAACTACCTGCGCAACAACGGCGACGACGGCCTCGCGCTCTGGTCCAACGGCCAGGCCGACTCCGGCAACACGATCGCCAACAACACCGTGGTGCAGCCGAACCTGGCCAACGGCATCGCGCTGTACGGCGGGTCGAACAACACCGTCAGCGGCAACCTGGTGCAGGACACCAACGCGCTCGGCGGCGGTTACCTGGTCGCGAACCGGTTCAACTCGGTGCCGCTGGGCGGCACGGTGACGCTGTCGAACAACACGGCGCTGCGGGCCGGCGCGCTCGACCCGAACTGGCAGTTCGGCGTGGGCGCGCTGTGGTTCGACGCGCGTGACCAGGCGATCACCGGCGTGACGATCCGCGTCACCGGGTTCACCGCCATCCAGAGCCCGTACGAGGCGATCCAGTTCATCGACGGCAACGGGCAGGGCAAGCAGATCCAGGGCATCACCATCGACGGCGTCTCGGTGCAGGGCGTCGGCACGTTCGTGGCGCAGTCGCAGACGCAGGGGTCGGTCTCGATCAGCAACCTGAGCGCGTCCGGCGTCGGCGTCACCGGCACGTACAACTGCCCCTACCCGACGTCGATCCCGCGCATGACCTTCGGCGGCTCGGGCAACAGCGGCTGGACCGGCACGTGGAGCGACTGCTCGAGCTGGCCCGCGCCGAACTCGGGCCCGCAGCAGCCGCCGCAGTCCGGCAGCAACATCGCGCGGGGCAAGGCGATCAGCGCGTCGGCGTCCCAGGGCGGGTTCCCGCCGGGCAATGCCAACGACGGGAACGCGGACACGTACTGGGAGAGCGCGAACAACGCGTTCCCGCAGACGCTGACCGTGGATCTGGGTGCGGCGGCGTCGATCAACAAGGTGACGCTCAAGCTGCCGCCGTCCTCGGCGTGGGGTGCGCGGACCGAGACGGTGACGATCTCGGGCAGCCAGGACGGCGGCTCCTACACGACGCTGGTCGGCTCACGCGGCTACGCGTTCGACCCGGCGTCGGGCAACACGGCGTCGGCGTCGTTCTCGGCGACGTCCCAGCGGTTCGTGCGGCTGACGTTCACCGGCAACACCGGCTGGCCCGCGGGCCAGGTGTCCGAGTTCGAGGTGGCGGCCTCGTAACCCGTGTGACGAAACCGCACGGGTTCCCGACGGTTTCGCACGCGGGCGCCGCGCCCCCCGTCGTTCGGTAGGCTCCGGCCGAAGGACGTCGGGGGGTGCGGTGGCGCGGTTGTTGCTGGTGGAGGACGACGAGGCGCTCGCGGAAGCGCTCTCGCTGGCCCTGACGGCGTTGGGGCATCACGTCGTGCACGCCCCGACCGGGGAGCGCGCGCTGGACGCGTTGTTCGAAGACCGGCTCGACCCGGACTTCGTGCTGCTCGACGTGATGCTCCCGGGCCTCGACGGCTTCGAGGTGTGCCGCCGGATCCGGGCCCGCAGCCGGCTGCCGCTGGTGCTGCTGACCGCCCGCGGCGACCCGATCGACATCGTGGCCGGCCTCGAGTGCGGCGCCGACGACTACGTGGTCAAGCCGGTCGAGCCGCGGGTGATCGACGCGCGGATCAAGGCGATCGGCCGCCGCGCCGTGGTCGCGCCGGGGTCCGGTACGACTGTGCTGCGCGCCGGGAACCTCGAGATCGACCTGGGCGCGATGGTGGCGTCCCGTGACGGCGCGGAGCTGCCGCTCACCGCCACCGAGATCCGGCTGCTGGCCGAGTTCGCGCAGCACCCCGGCCAGGTGCTCAGCCGCCAGGTCCTGCTCAAGCGGGTCTGGGACTACGGCTACGTCGGCGACTCGCGGATCGTCGACGCCGCGGTCGCGCGGCTGCGCGCGAAGGTCGAGGACGACCCCGCCCATCCGGTGCTGCTGCGGACCGTCCGCGGCATCGGCTACCGCCTGGTCACGCAGTGACCCGCCCGCGCTTCGGCCTGCGGACCCGGGTGACGGCGGCGGTCGTCCTGGTGACCACCACGGCGACCGCGGTCATGGCGTTCGCGGCCTACCGGCTGCAGGCCGACGAGGCCGTCGGGCGGTTCGCCGGGTCGGCCACGGCCACCACGCTGGCCGGACGGCAGGTCGTGGAGGAGTTTTCGAAGGTGGGAAGCGAAGGGTGGCTCGACGAGCTGCCGACCCGCCTCGGCACCGAACCCGACTGGGCGATGGTGCGCAAGGATCCCGGCAAGCCGCTCGAGATCGTGCGCGCCACTCCCGAGGGCGGCGTCTCCGACGTGCCGCCCATCCCGGTGCCGGACAAGCTCGCCATGCTGCAGGCCGTGGAGAACCAGCTCCTCGAGCCCGAGCTGGGGCCGCACCGGGCGTCGTCCGTCTACGCGGAAGCGCCGCTGACCGGCCGGAAGGTGTTCGTGGTCAACGAAAACCTCGCCTACCCCGGTTACCACCTCGTCCAGTTCCACGACTTCAGCCGGTACGACGGCGATCTGAGCGCGCTGCGCTGGAACCTCGTCCGCATCGCGCTCGCCGTGAGCGTGCTCGGGGTCGGCGCCGCGTTGCTGATCGCCCGCCGGATCCGGCGCCCGATCCTGCGGGTGTCGTCCGCGGCGAAGGACCTCGGCGCGGGCGCGCTCGACGTCCGCGTCCCGGTCAAGGGGCGCGACGAGGTCGCCGACCTCGCGAAGTCGTTCAACGCCATGGCTTACCGGCTCGGCGAGTCCATCGAGGAGCTGCGCGCGAAGGATCGCCAGCAGCAACGGTTCGTCGCCGACGTCGCCCACGACCTCCGCACCCCGCTCGCGTCCATGGTGGCCGTCGTCGACACCCTCGACGACGCCGCGCCGGCCACCCGGACCCGCGCCGGCGAGATCCTCGGCACCCAGGCGCGCCGGCTGGCCCGGCTCGTCGAAGACCTCCTGGAGATCGCCCGGTTCGACGCGGGCGAGGCCGACCTCCGCACGGAGGCCGTCGACCTGCGCGACCTCGTCGAGGACGCCGCCGAGGTGTCCGGCGTCGAAGTCGAGGTGACCGGCGACGCCACCGTCGTCGCCGATCCCCGCCGGGTGCACACGATCGTCGCCAACCTGCTGGCCAACGCCGTGCGGCACGGCGCCACCCCGGTCACGGTTTCGTTGACGGGCAACGAATCCGAAGCCGTCTTGCGCGTGCACGACTCCGGCCCCGGCGTCCCCGGCGACCTGCTGCCGATCCTGTTCGACCGGTTCACCCGCGGGGACCGGGCCCGCCGGGCGACCGGCGGCAGCGGGCTCGGCCTGGCCATCGCGTCCGAGAACGCGCGGGCCCACGGCGGCACGCTCACCGCGCACAACGAGGGCGGCGCCGTCTTCACCCTCACCCTGCCCCGCCACCCTGCTCAGGCCGAGAACAACGACACGACACCCGGCCCGCTCAGCTCGCGCGGGGCGTGACCGTCGAAGTACGGCAACGGCACGTGCGCCAGCACCAGCAGCGTCGCGCCGAAGACGACGAGCCGGCGTCCGTCCAGTTCGCGCTCGCCCAGCCACAGCCACAGCACGACGGCGAAGTTCGTGACCAGCAGGAACCCCCACCGGGCGCTGTCCCAGCCCGCGAACGCCAGCAGCGCGGGCGCGCCGATCGCGGTGATCTGCAGCAGTCCCGCCGGCCCGCGCAGGGCGCGGAAACCGGCCAGCACCACGACGGCGATCGGCACGACGGTCAGCAGCACGGCACCGATCGAGTACAGCGCCCAGCTCTGCCCCTGGGTCCGCTCGAACAACGCGAGCGCGTCCGCCCGGACCGGGAAGCCCATGGTCCGCAACGTCGTGAGCAGGCGATCGGCCGAACCCGGCGCGGACGCCGGGACGGCGAGCACGGCCAGCTCCAAGAGCACCGGCGGCGCCGCCAGGCGCACCACCCGCCGGAGGGGGAAGCGGGCCGAGAGGGCCAGGACGTAGATCGGCAACACGGTCAGGAGCGTGATCTCGTGGACGAGCACCCCGGCCGTCAGGAGGGCGGACGCCGCGGCGGGGCGCCGGGGCAGCAGCCCCAGCGCGCCGAACAGCAGCAGGTACAGGAGTTGTTCGTAGTAACCGACTTCGTGGAAGAGGAAACCGCCGGTGGGCAGCAGCAGCCACGCGATGATCACCAGCCGGCGGCTGCCGGTGCCGGCTCGCACGAACGCGACCGCCAGCACGGCGAGCAGCATCGCGAGCACGGCGAAGCTCGCCACGGCGAAGACGCGGACGTCGTACCCGGTCGCCAGCGCGATCGGGCGCAGCAGCGTGCCCACCAGGAACCGGCGGTGGAAGCCGTCGGTGACCGACACCGTGTCGAGCGTCGCCACCCACGGCCCGGGCAGCCGGAAGCCGGTGTAGGCGGCGGCGAGCAGAGCGACGGCGAACACCGCCGCCGTCGTCCGGCCCGGCCGGGTGACCGGCTCGGCCGCGGACACACGTTCACTGATGATCATCAAGCCCCCAGGTGGTCGTCCTGGGTCCCAAGCTAGAAACGGAATGTGCGCGTTCCGCGACTCCTGATCGACGGTTTCGCACCGGTTCGGCCATGGGCGGCCGTCGCACTTTTGCGCGCAGTTGCTGTAAAGTTTCACTCATGACGCGTCGTCTTGCCGAAGTCGCCCGCCAGGTCGGGGTCAGTGAAGCCACGGTCAGCCGGGTGCTCAACGGGCGGTCGGGGGTGTCCGCCAGCACCCGCGCCGCCGTGCTCACCGCGCTCGACGTGATGGGCTACGAGCGGCCCACCCAGCTGCGCGGGGAACGCGCCCGCCTGGTCGGGCTGGTCCTGCCCGAGCTGCAGAACCCCATCTTCCCGGCGCTGGCCGAGATCATGGGCAACGCGCTCGCGCAGCAGGGGTTCACCCCGGTGCTGTGCACCCGGACCGCGGGCGGGGTCTCGGAGGCGGAGTACGTCGAGCTGCTCCTGCAGCAGCAGGTGTCGGGCGTGGTGTTCGCCGGCGGTCTCTACGCGCAGTCCGACGCGGTGCACTCGCACTACCACCACCTGGTCGAGCGGCGGCTCCCGACGGTGCTGATCAACGCGGCCGTCGACCACCTCGGGCTGCCCCAGGTGTCGTGCGACGACGCGGTCGCCGTCGAGCAGGTCGTCGGGCACCTCAGCTCGCTCGGGCACGAGAAGATCGGCCTGGTCCTCGGGCCGACCGACCACGTGCCGTCGAAGCGCAAGCTCGAGGCGTTCCAGGCGTACGCGTCGAAGCTCGGCCTGCCGGTGCTGGACGAGCTCGTCGAGCACGGCATGTTCTCGATCGAAGGCGGCCACGCGGCGGCGGCCCGGCTGTACCCGCGCGGCGCGACCGCCGTGCTGTGCGCGAGCGACCTGCTGGCCCTCGGCGCGGTCCGCGCGGCCCGGCGGCAGGGCCTGTCGGTGCCCGACGACGTCTCGGTGGTCGGCTACGACGACTCGGCCCTGATGAACTGCACCGACCCGCCCCTGACGACCACCCGCCAGCCGATCGAGGCGATGGGCCGCGCGGTGGTCGAGCTGCTGGTCAAGCGAATCAACGGCGGCGAGGTGGCGGCCGAGGAGCTGCTGTTCGCGCCGGAGCTGGTGGTCCGGGGCTCGACGGCCCGCCGCATCGCCTGACCCCCGCGTCCCCGAGGCGCGACGGCTTACGAGCCGTCGCGCCTTTTTCGTGCGCGCTGGAGCGTTCGGCGGTACCCACTCATCCCGGTCCGCTCTTCGGGTCCGACCGCGGCCTGTTCGTAACTTGCAAAGTCTCGTCGGCTTATTGCGTCGATCCGGTCTGGCACTTTAGAGTGACCGCAATCACGTGACAGCCGTCGCGACCCCGAGAAGAGGCTTGAGATGAGCAGTCCCTGGTCCCGATCCCTCCCCCGCCGCTTGTTCTGCGTACTGGCCGCAGGTGGCCTCGCACTGGGGGTGGCCGCCTGCGGCGACGACGGCAACACCGCCGCCGCGCCCGGGGGAAAGGTGAAGATCACGGTCACCGGCCAGCCGCCGACCAGCCAGCCGTTCGAGCGCAGCGTGTTCGACGCCGACGTCAAGGAGTTCGAGGCGTCGCACCCGAACATCCAGATCGAGCCCCACGAGGGGTTCATGGACCCGAAGACGTTCTCCGCGAAGCTCGCCGGCGGCCAGCTCGAGGACGTCTACTACGTCTACTTCACCGACCCGGCGCAGATCATCACGCGTCATCAAGCCGCGGACATCACGGAAGCCGCGAAGAGCGTCCCGCACATCAACGACATCAAGCCGGAACTGCTGGACAACTTCCGTGACGCGAGCGGCAAGCTCTTCGGCCTGCCGACGATGAACTACACGATGGGCCTGCTCTACAACCGCACGCTGTTCCAGAAGGCCGGGCTCGACCCGAACAAGCCGCCGGCGACGTGGGACGAGGTCCGCGAGGACGCGAAGAAGATCTCCGCGCTCGGCAACGGCGTCGTGGGGTACGCCGACTACAGCAAGAACAACCAGGGCGGCTGGCACATGACCAGCTGGCTGTACTCGATGGGCGGCGACATCGCCCGCAAGGACGGCGACAAGTGGGTCGCCGACTTCGACAACGAGAAGGGCAAGCAGGCCCTGCAGTACCTGCACGACATGCGCTGGACCGACAACTCCATGGGCGCCAAGCAGCTCCTGGAGGCCACGGACGTGCAGCGGATGATGGGTGCCGGCCAGCTCGGCATGTACATGGCCGCCCCGGACAACGTCCCGGTGCTGGTCAAGCAGTTCAACGGCAAGTACGAGGACTACGGCATCGCGGGCATGCCCGGCGGGCAGGGCACCCTGCTCGGCGGCGAGGGCTACATGCTCAACCCGAAGGCCTCGCCGGAGAAGATCAAGGCCGGCCTCGAGTGGATCCAGTGGAAGTACCTGAACCCGGACCGCTTCGAGAAGCACATCAAGCAGTACGTCGACGGCAAGCAGCCGGTCGGCCTGCCCGCGGAGCCCACCCCGGACGTCTGGCAGGGTGCCGTGCGTGACCAGCAGCTGACGCTGAAGGCCAAGTACGCCAACGTTCCCGCCGAGAACTTCCAGTCCTACGTGGACACCACGAGCAAGATCAAGGGCAGCATCGAGCCGCCCAACGCCCAGCAGGTCTACGCCGCCCTCGACAGCGTCATGCAGGCGGTGCTCACCGACCAGAACGCGAACATCGACCAGCAGCTGTCGTCCGCGTCGTCGAAGGTCAACAGTGTCCTCGCCCAGGTCAAGTAGCCTTCTCGCCTGGCCCGCGACGTCCTCGTCGCGGGCCAGGCGGCCGGTCGCCTCCCCGGAGGAGCGCCGCCGGACGAGGTTCCGGCGCAAGCTGAAGGAGAACCTCACCGCGTACGGCCTGCTCTGCGCCGCGCTCGTGGTGTTCGCGCTGTTCTCCTGGTACCCGATCGTGCGGGGCGTGCTGCTGAGCTTCCAGCAGGTCGACTTCGTCAACGCGCCGACGTGGGTCGGGTTCGACAACTTCAGCCGGCTGTTCGAAGACCCGCTGTTCGGCGTCGCCTGGCGCAACACGCTGCTGTTCACCGGGCTGGCGCTGGTCTTCGGGTTCGCCGTCCCGTTCCTGACCGCGGTGCTCCTGAACGAGATCCGACACGCGAAGGCGTTCTTCCGGCTCGCGGTGTACCTGCCGGTGATGCTGCCGCCGGTCGTCACCGCGCTGATGTGGAAGTGGTTCTACGACCCGGGTCCCGGCCTGTTCAACTCCGCGCTCGGCGCGGTCGGCCTGCCCGGCGGCCAGTGGATCGACTCCTCGACCACCGCGATGCTGTCGCTGGTGTTCGTCTCCACCTGGGCGAACATGGGCAGCACCACGCTGATCTACCTGGCCGCGCTCGGCACCATCCCCGGCGAGCTGTACGAAGCCGCGGAGCTCGACGGCGCCGGGATGTGGCAGCGGCTGCGGCACGTCACGTTCCCGCAGACCCGGTTCGTGCTGCTGGTGCTCCTGCTGCTGCAGATCGTCGCGACGATGCAGGTGTTCACCGAGCCGTACGTGATGACCGGCGGTGGTCCGGACGACTCCACGGTCACCGTGCTGCTCCTGCTCTACCGGTACGCCTTCGTCTACAACGACTTCGGCTCGGCGAGTGCGATGAGCCTGCTGCTGTTCATCGCGCTGGGCGTGTTCTCGGCGTGGTACGTCCGGCTGACGCGGAAGGCGGACCAGACATGAGGACCCTCGTCTCCCCCGGCTCGTTGCGCAGCCGGCGGGGCAAAGCCGTCTACGGCGTGATCTTCGCGTGCACGCTCGTGGTGTTCATCCTGGCGTTCATGTTCCCGCTGTACTGGGTCGTCACCGGGGCGATGAAGTCACCGCAGGAACTGGCGCAGACGCCGGCCACGCTCGTCCCGCACGAGTGGCACCCCGAGACGTTCGGCGAAGCGTGGGACCAGCTCAGCCTGGGCAAGTACTTCCTCAACACGCTGATCGTCGCCGGCGGCGCGTGGCTGGCGCAGCTGGCCATCGACGTCCCGGCCGCGTTCGCGCTGTCGAAGCTGCGCCCGAAGTTCGGCAACGTCGTGCTGGGCCTGATGCTGGCCACGCTGATGCTGCCGGCCACGGCCCTGCTGGTGCCGACGTACGTGACGGTGACGGACCTGCCGCTGGTGCACCTGAACCTGATCAACTCGCCGACCGCGGTCTGGCTCCCGGCGGCGGCGAACGCGTTCAACATCTACCTGCTGAAGCGGTTCTTCGACCAGATCCCGGACGAGCTGATCGAAGCGGCGCGCATCGACGGCGCCGGGCCGGTGCGCACGCTGTGGCGGATCATCCTGCCGATCTCGCGGCCGATCCTGGCCGTGGTGTCGATCCTCGCGGTGGTCACCGCGTGGAAGGACTTCATCTGGCCGCTGCTGGTGTTCCCGGACACCGAAAAGCAGACACTCTCGGTGATGCTGCAACGGGTGGCGATCGACATGCCGCTCAACGTGCTCGTCGCCGGGATGGTGCTGGCCAGCCTGCCGATGGTGGCGCTGTTCCTGGCGTTCCAGCGGCAGATCCTCGCCGGGCTGACCGCCGGCGCCGTCAAGGGCTGAGCCGCGCCCAGGGGTTTCCACGACTACTAGGAGGGCACTTCCGTGACCGACAAGACCGGCTGGTGGCGTAGCGCGGCGATCTACCAGGTCTACATCCGCAGCTTCGCGGACGGCAACGGCGACGGCATCGGCGACCTCGCCGGCGTCCGCGCCCGCCTGGACCACCTGGCGCAGCTGGGGATCGACGCGATCTGGTTCACCCCGTGGTACCCGTCGCCGATGGACGACGGCGGCTACGACGTCGCCGACTTCCGTGACATCGAGCCGTTGTTCGGCACCCTCGCCGAGGCGGAGGAGCTGCTCGCCGAGGCCCACGCCCGGAACATCCGGGTGATCATCGACATCGTGCCCAACCACTGCTCCGACGAGCACCGCTGGTTCCAGGCCGCGCTCGCAGCCGGCCCGGGTTCGCCGGAGCGGCAGCGGTTCTGGTTCCGGCCCGGCCGCGGCCCGGACGGCGCCGAGCCGCCGAACAACTGGAAGTCGCGCTTCGGCGGGCCCGCGTGGACGCGCGTGCCGGACGGCGAATGGTTCCTGCACCTCTACAGCTCGCGCCAGCCGGACTTCAACTGGGAGAACCCGGACATCCGCCAGGAGTTCGAGGACGTGCTGCGGTTCTGGTTCGACCGCGGCGTCGACGGCTTCCGCATCGACGTCGCCGACGGGCTGGTCAAGGACCCGCGGCTGCCGGACGTCGAGGACGGCGACGAGACGCCGTTCTCCGACATGGAGGGCCTGCACGAGATCTACCGGTCGTGGCGCAAGATCGCCGACAGCTACGCGGGCGAGCGCGTGCTGGTCGGCGAGATGTGGCTGCCGGACATGTCCCGCGCGGCGCGCTACCTGCGCCGCGACGAGCTGCACTCGGCGTTCAACTTCGACTTCCTGGTCTGCCCGTGGGACGCCGGCCGCTTCCGCGACGTCATCACCCGCACCCTGCTGGCGCACGACGAGGTCGGCGCCCCGGCGGCGTGGGTGCTGTCGAACCACGACGTCACCCGGCACGTCACGCGCTACGGCCGGCAGGGCGACACGGGTTTCTCGTTCGCGAACCGCCTGCACGAGCTGCCGGTGGACCGCGAGCTGGGCACCCGGCGGGCCCGGGCGGCAGCGCTGCTGACGTTGGCACTGCCCGGCGGGCTGTACGTCTACCAGGGTGAGGAGCTGGGACTCTGGGAGATCCAGGACATCCCGGACGAGCTGCGCCAGGACCCGGTCTGGGCCCGCACGAACGGCACCGACCCGGGCCGCGACGGCTGCCGCGTCCCGATCCCGTGGTCGGGTGACGAGCCCCCGTTCGGCTTCGGCACGGGTGACGCGTGGCTCCCGCAACCCGCGGCGTGGAGCGCCTACACGGCCTCTGCGGAAGCGGCGGACCCGACGTCGATGCTGTCCCTCTACCGCGACGGCCTGCGCATCCGCGAAGAGCAGGCGGCCCTCGGCGCGGGCACCCTGGAGTGGCTGTCCCTGGGCGACGGCGTCCTGGCCTTCACCCGGGACCCGGGCTTCACGTTCGTCCTGAACTTCTCGGCTTCCCCGGTACCCCTGCCGCCCGGCGAAGTCCTGCTGGCGAGCGGCCCGGTGACAGACACCCTGCCCACCGACACCGCGGTCTGGCTCCGCTCCTGACAAAAGCCGTGAAGGCCTCCTTCCCGGCTCTTATGGCCGGTAAGGAGGCCTTCACGGCTTTGGGGACCTACTTCGTCAGCTGCAGCACGTCCACCCCGCGCACGTTGTCCGCGACGTACACGTACTTCCCGTGCCAGTACGGCGCCCACGCGCTCGCGTCACCCGGCCGGTAGTAGGCGATCTGCCGCGGGTTCGTCGGGTCGCTGACGTCGAGGAACCGCGTGCCCTGCGCGTAGAACGACTGCACCAGGATCTTGCCGCGGACGTCGAAGTAGTGCGCGGAGCAGTCGTCGGAGGCCGGGTCGCTGCCCTCCTGGCCGTTGACGCCCCAGGTGCCGACGCTCTGCAGCCTGAAGGGCTGTTCAGGTGTCGAACGCCAGCCTTCGCCGTGGTAGGAGCCCTTCAGCGACGAGATCGTCAGGACGCCGTCACCCGCGCAGCCGTCGACGAAGTTCTCTTCCGTCGCGTAGATCAAGTCCTGGCCGCGCCAGGCACCGTCGCCGATGCGGTGGCCCGCCGGGTGGAAGCTGTTGTGCATGAACCGGGACGGCGCCGCCGTCTCCGCGATGCCGCCACCGGCATACGGGATCGGCTCGTGCGCCGTCGCGCGGCGGATCCGGTTCGACAGCGGGTCGCGGTGCAGCCCGGACGTCCAGTAACCGCGGACCCCGCCCCGCCCGGACACCCAGGCGACGCCGTCGCCGTCCACCTGCACGTCGTGCACGTAGTCGGTCTTGCCGTCGTTGCGGGCCAGCTCGATCGGCTCCGGGTTCACCTTCGGGTGCCGCGGGTCGCGGACGTCGGTGACCCAGATCGGCCGCCCGCCCCAGTCCGCGGGCTGGTCGTCGGCCTTCGCCGGGCCGCCTGTCCACAGGTAGCGGCAGCCGTCGACGCAGCTGGTGGTGTGCCCGGCCGGGACCTTGACGTAGCTGAGGATCGACGGCGCCTCGGGCTTCGAGACGTCGACGACGTAGATGCCGGACTCGCCGGTGTGCGTGTTGCCGGCGAAGGCACGCGGGTCGCGCGAGAGGAACACGAGCTTGCGGTTCTGGTCGACCTCGGTGTCCTCGGTCTCCCACAGCCCGGGCATGCTGACCTGCCCGACCAGCTTCGGCGCGGCCGGGTTCTTCGTCAGGTCGTAGACCTTCAGGCCGAACTCGCCGGAGACGACCATGACGTCGCGGCGGCCGTAGTCGAGGAAGTTGATCGAGATGGCGCCGGCCGCGTCGGGCACGTTGCCCACGGCCTTCACGTTCTTGATCGCGCCGGGGTCACCCGCCGTCCGCGTGGCCGGGACCGCGGGTTTGTCGTCCTCGCCGCAGGCGGCGGCCGGCAACCCGGTCGCGACCAGGGTGGCACTGACGGTGACGGCGGCGAAACACGTCCGTAGCCAGGTGCGCACGAAACCTCCCAAAGGGCGTGATCCCCCGAACCGTACGACGGAGATCAACCGGACACAACCGCCTTTGGTTGCCTCCTGACTGGTAGGACTGGCGCATGCGCTTGCTCGCCCTGTTCGCCGTCCTGGCCCTCGCCGTCGCGGGGTGCTCCGACCCCGGCCCGGCCCCCGGCGTCCTGTCCGTCGGCATCCGGGAGCCCGCGACGCTGCTGCCCGCCGACCTCGCCGACCAGGCGGGCCGGCTGGTGACCGGTGCACTGTGGACCCCGCTCGCCGACTACGACGCGGCCACCGGCAAGGTGACCCCCCGCGCGGCCGAGTCGATCGAGAGCACCGACCGGGTGCACTGGACGGTCAAGCTGCGGCCCGCGACCTTCCACGACGGCACCCCGGTCACCGCGCAGTCCTATGTGGACACCTGGAAAACCGTCGCCACCGAGCACTGGGTGTCGTCACCGGTGCTCACGAAGTTGCTGCGAGCCCAGGAGATCAAGGCTTCGGGACTCGTCCTCACCTTGACGCTCGACCGCCCGTCCGGCCAGGTCCCGGCGCTGCTGTCGGCGCCGGGCCTGGTGCCGCTGCCCGCGTCGGTGCTCGCCTCCCACGACTGGAACGGCTTCGCGAAGGCGCCGGTCGGCAACGGCCCGTACCGCCTCGACGGCCCGTGGAAGCCCGGGTCCGGCGGCAAGCTGAAACGCGTCGGCGAGGGCGGTGCCGCGGAAATCGACCTGCGCGTCGGCGAGCCGGCGGCCCAGTACGACGCGGTCAAGGCGGGCACGCTCGACCTCGCGACGGAGGTCCCCGGCGAGAAGCACGAGGCCATCCACGAGTTCGGCGACCGGCACACGACGTGGGCGCTGCCGCAGGCCGGCTACCTCGCCTTCCCGGTGACCGCACCCGCCTTCGCCGACGCGACGGTCCGCCACGGTTTCGCACTCGGCGTCGACCGGGCGGCCTTGGAAGCCGGGCCGCTGGCCCACCAGGTCGACCCGGCCAAGGCCCTGCTCCCCCCGGCGGACGCGCCGGGCGAGCGCAGCGGCACGTGCCGCCCGTGCAGCTTCGACGCACCGGCCGGCAAGGCGCTGCTGAAGCAGGCATCCTTCCCCGGCGGCGCGACCGTCTACTTCGGACCGGGCGCCGAGGAGTGGACCCGCACCCTGGCCGTAGGCCTGCACAAGGCGCTGGACGTTTCGGTGACGGCACAGGCCCGCCCGGCCGCCGGACCACTCGACGGACCGTCCACACTGGACATCAAGCTGGCGACCCCGAGCCCGTACGAGCTGCTGTCGACCCTCGCTTCGGAGTCCGGCTACACGGACGAGATCTTCCGCCAGAACCTGTCCCTGGCCGACGCGGCGGCCACCCCCGACGAGGCGGGCGAGCTGTACCGCCTGGCGGAGAACCAGCTGCTGCGCGACCTCCCGGTGGCCCCACTCTGGTCGGGCCACGGCCACGCGGTCTGGAGCGAGCGGGTCCACACCGTCACGACAACACCGTTCACCGGCCCGGTCTTGGCCGGGATCACGACCTAGGAGCACCAGATGGAAGACGCCGTGATGGCCCGGGTGACCGCGGCCGTGCAGCGTGGGCAGGCCGGCGAGCGAGAACCCGCCCGCCAGGAGCTGGAGTCGATGTGGGACGAGGCCGGGGGTGACGACTTCCACCGCTGCGTGATCGCGCACTTCCTGGCCGATCTGCAGGACGACCAGCGCGCGGAGCTGCGGTGGGACGAGCGCGCCCTGGCCGCGGTCGAGGGCGTGAGCGACGAGCGGGCGCAGGCGTACGACGAGTCACTGCAGGTCAGGGGGTTCATGCCGTCGCTGTACCTGAGCCTCGCCGACGACCACCGGCGGCTCGGCGACGCGGACCGTGCCCGCGAATTCCTCGAGAAGGCGCGGGCGACGGCGGACGCGCTGGGCGACGACGCCTACGGCGGCCTGGTCAGCGGCATCCTGGACAAGGTGAGCCGCGCGCTGGACGAGGGCTCGACCGAACCGCTGACGTAGCGGTCAGACCGTGGCGTGCTCGACCAGCGTCTCGATGAACGCCGCCGTCAGCGGGTCCGGCGCCGCCCGCGTGTACGCCGCCAACGTCCGCCGAACCGGGACCGACGGCCGCAGCACCCGGCCGTCAAACCGCGCCGGGAGGACGTTCGCCGGGACCAGCGCCGGCCCCAGCCCGGCCGCCGCGAGGATCGGCGCGGCCGCCGTCTGCTCGGTGCGGACCGCCGCGCGCGGCCGGAAGCCCGCCGCCGCGCACGTCGTGTCGACCAGCTCGGCCAAGCCGTTGCCCGGCGCGTAGTGCACCCACGCACAGTCGGCGAGCGTCGCCAGGTCGACCAGACCCGTCGTGTCATCCTCCGAAGCGCCGTCCGCGGGCAGCACGACCACGAACTCCTCGACACCCAGCTCGCGCACCGGTCCCGGCCACGACGAAGGCAGCGGGCCGAGCGCGACGTCGGCCTCGCCCGCGGCCATCGCGTCACGCAGCTCGTCGGCGTGGCGGAACTCGATCAGCCGGACGTCCACGGCGGGCCGGTCGCGACGCCACACCCGCAACGCGGGCGGCAGCACGCCGAGGCTGACCGAGTACACCGTCGCGACCTGCAGTTCGCCCGCCGTCGTGCCGGACGCGAGCCGCGCGGCGCAGCGCGCTCGCTCGGCGTCGGCCAGCGCCGCCCGCGCGTGCGGCAGCATCGCCCGGCCCATCGGCGTGAGCCGGACCGCGCGCGGCAGCCGTTCGAGCAGCGACCCGCCGACGCTCTGCTCCAGCGCCCGCATCTGGTGCGACAACGCGGGCTGCGTCACGTGCAGCTGCTCCGCCGCGCGGGTGAACGACCCGGTGTCGACCACCGTGACCAGGTACTCGAGCTGCCGCAGACTCGTCATGAACACAGCTTATCGCTGGCATGAAAACTAAGCCTTGGACTTATCCCACGGGCGTGCGCAGGCTGGTCCCATGGAACGCAAGACAGCCCTGGTGGCCGGGGCGAACGGCATCATCGGCAAGAACCTCGTCGAGCACCTGCGGGCGGACGGCGGCTGGGACGTCGTCGGCCTCTCGCGGCGCGGCGGGCCCGGGAACGTCGCCGTCGACCTGCTCGACCCGGCCGACACCCGCGCGAAGGTCGGCCCGCTGACCGGCACGACCCACCTGTTCTACGCGGCCTATCAGGACAAACCGTCGTGGTCGGAGCTGGTGGCGCCGAACCTGGCGATGCTGACGAACGTGGTCGAGGCGCTGGCGCCGTCGCAGCTCGAGCACGTCAGCCTGATGCAGGGCTACAAGGTCTACGGCGCGCACCTCGGCCCGTTCAAGACACCGGCGCGCGAGACGGACGCGGGGCACATGCCGCCGCAGTTCAACGTCGACCAGCAGACTTTCCTGGAACGCCGGGGAGGCGCGTGGTCGGCGATCCGGCCGTCGGTGGTCGGCGGCACCGCGCTGGGCAACCCGATGAACCTCGCGCTGGTGATCGCGGTCTACGCGTCGATCTCGAAGGAACTCGGCCTGCCGCTGCGGTTCCCGGGCCAGCCCGGCGCGTACGACAGCCTGCTGGAGATGACGGACGCGGGCCTGCTCGCCGAGGCGACGGTCTGGGCCACCGGGCAGCGGGGCGCGTTCAACATCGCGAACGGCGACCTGTTCCGCTGGAACGAACTCTGGCCGAAACTGGCCGCGTACTTCGATCTCGACGTCGCGCCGCCGTTGCGGATGTCGCTGTCCGACGTGATGGCCGACAAAGGTCCACTGTGGACGTCGATGGCAGCGAAGCACGGCCTCACGGCGTCCTACGCGGACGTCTCGGCGTCCTGGGCGTTCGGCGACTTCGTGTTCGGCTGGGACTACGACGTGTTCGCCGACACGTCGAAGTCGCGCCGCGCGGGTTTCCACACCTACGTCGAGACGGAGCAGATGTTCTACCGGCTCTTCGACGAGTTCCGCAAAGCGCGGGTGATCCCCTAACCGCGGCCGATGAACGGCATGGCCGTCGCGGTGACAGTGAGGAACTGGACGTTCGTGTCGAGCGGCAGCCCGGCCATGTAGCGCACGGCGTCGGCGACGTGCCGGACGTCGAAGGTCGGCTCGGCCAGGATCCGGCCGTCGGCCTGCGGGATGCCGGCGGCCATCCGCTCGGTCATCTCGGTGGCGGCGTTGCCGATGTCGATCTGCCCGCAGGCGACGTTCCAGGCCCGGCCGTCCAGCGAGATCGACCGGGTCAGGCCGGTGACGGCGTGCTTGGTGGCGGTGTAGGCGACGCTCGCCGGCCGCGGCGCGTGCGCGGAGATCGAGCCGTTGTTGACGATCCGGCCGCCGCGCGGGTCCTGGTCCTTCATCAGCCGCACGGCCTGCTGGGCGCAGAGGAACATCCCGGTCAGGTTGACGTCGACGGTCCGCTTCCAGTCCGCGACGGACAGGTCGGCGACGGTCCCGGCCGCCCCGATCCCGGCGTTGTTGACCAGCAGGTCGAGCCGCCCCCACCGGTCGCGGACGGCGTCGAAGAGCGCTTCGACGGACTGCTCGTCGGAGACGTCGGTGGGCACGACGAGGGCGCCCTCGTACCCCGCGGCGGTCTCGTCGAGAGCCGCGGCCCGGCGCCCGGCGAGCGCGACCTGCCAGCCGTCGTCGAGCAGGGCCCGGGCCACGGCCCGCCCGATCCCCGAGCCGGCCCCGGTCACCACCGCTGTCTGCGCCATGCCGCCAACCCTAACCCGTCGGCAGCCCGACCTGATCACGCTCGAGGGCGGCCCGCAGCCGGGAAAGCGCGTGGCCGGCCGCCGTCAGCGCCAGGCCGTCGAGCAACTCGTCCAGCCGCTCGGCGAAAGTGGCCTCCGCCGCTTCGACGAGCCGTTCGCCGTCACCCGGGCACCGGGGTGGTCACGCAGGAAGCGCAGGAACTCCAACTGCGACGTGACGATGCCGTGCTCGTCCCGGCATGCACCTACGGAGGGAAGCACCGTGAGCAGGGAACAACGCAAGAAGATCGACGCCATGCTGCGCCAGCCGCAACCCGAAGGGCCACGGTCGGTCCAGCAGCTGCGCGAGGGGTTCGAGGCCCTGATGGCCACGATGCTCGTGCCGTCCGGGATCACCACCGGACCCGCGACGCTCGGCGACCGGCCCGCCCTGCGCGTCGAGCCGGACGGCGACCGGAAACCCGGGACGATCCTGTACTTCCACGGCGGCGCCTACGTGTTCGGCTCACCGGCGACGGCCCTGTCGCTGACGGCGAACCTCGTGGCCAGGACCGGGTTCGGCGCCTTCTCCGTGTGCTACCGGCTGGCCCCCGAACACCCGTTCCCGGCGGCGGTCGAGGACACGCTGAGCGCCTACCGGGCCCTGCTCGAGGGCGGCGCGGACCCGGCGTCGATCGCGTTCGCCGGGGACTCCGCCGGCGGCGGCCTGAGCGTCGTCACCTGCCTCGCCGCGCGCGACGCCGGCCTGCCGTTGCCCGCCGCGATCGTGGCGTTTTCCCCCGGCCTCGACCTGACCCGGTCGGGCGAGAGCATGGTCACCAAGGCGGGCATCGACCCCATCTTCACGCGCGAAGCCGTGCAGCACACCGGCGCGATGTACCTCGCGGGCCAGGACCCGCGGCAGCCGCTGCTCAGCCCGGCCGTCGTGGCCGACCTGACCGGCTTCCCACCGCTGTTGCTGCAGGTGGGGACCAACGAAGTCCTGCTGGACGACTCGACGCGCCTGAAGCGGGGGTCGACGTCGTCCTCGACGTCACCGCCGACGTCCCCCACGTGTTCCAGTCGTTCGCCGGCGTCCTCGACGAAGCCGACGACGCCCTGGAC
Organism: Amycolatopsis heterodermiae; assembly: GCF_034929455.1. Lineage (NCBI taxonomy): Bacteria > Bacillati > Actinomycetota > Actinomycetes > Pseudonocardiales > Pseudonocardiaceae > Amycolatopsis > Amycolatopsis heterodermiae. The sequence continues at coordinate 319,472 of NZ_JAYFSI010000012.1, read as the reverse complement.
CGCGCGGCGCTGTTCCTGAGCCAGCACGTCGCACGCGAAAGGGGCCCGGCACCCGCCGAGCCCCTTTCGTGAAGCGAACCTACTTCGGCTGGACCCCGAGCGCGGCCAGCGCCGGGCCCGTCATGATCAGGCCGTTGCCGGTCACCGTGTCGAACCCGGGCGTGCCCAAGTCGATCGCCGAAGACACCAGCGCCGTGCGGATCTGCGCCGGGGTCGCCGTCGGCTTGCCCGACAGCAGCAGCGCCGCGATGGCCGCCGCGTGCGGGGCCGCCGCCGACGTCCCGAAGAACGGTTGGAAGCCCGTCACCGAGGTCGCCACGCCGTCGGCCGCCGTGATGTCCGGCTTGTTCCGGGTCGCACCGCCGGTCGAGGACACGTTGCCCGCGGTGATCGCGGTGCCGTCGGCGTTGTAGAACTGGTGCCGCTTGCCGTCGGAGGAGAACCGCTCCCACTTGCTCGACGCGGTGAACACGCCGGGGTACGGGCCGGCCGGGTTCGCCGGGTCGCCGGTCTCCAGCGGCCGGGTGAACGCACCCGCCGCTGGGGCCGCCGCCACGCTGAACGCGCTCGCCGCGGACGAGTGGCCGTTGGTGACACCGTTGGTGCTGAACGCCTTCAGCGAGCCCGACGCGACGAACCGGCCGCGGATCACGTTCAGCGCGATGAAGCGGTCGGCGCCGCTGTACTTCACCACGGCGACCTTGTAGCCCGAGCCGGTGGTCGGCACGCTGGCGATCTCGTACGGGTTCTGCGAGCCGGACTGGCTGTTCTCACTCGAGGCCACGACGCTGCCCGCGGAGTTCAGGATGAACAGGTCGTAGTCGTTGGCGGACTTACCCCACGGGTCGGACCAGAACAGCGTCACCGGCTTGCCCAGCGAACCCGCCGAAAGCGCGTCGAAGTTCTGCGTGGTGGCGCTGGGGTCGAAGTCGTGCGGCGTGCCGGTGACGCCGGAGATCTTCGTCGAGGAAGCGCGGAAGTCACCCTCGTAGTAACCGCTGGTGCCGTCGGTCGCGTTGCCCGAGTTGCCGGCCGAGGAGAAGTACAGGACGCCGGCCGCGGTGACGTCGTTGACGGCCTGCGCGACCTGGGTGTCCTGGAACGGCGACTCGTCGAAGTACGAGACGTCGTCGACGATGATCTGGCAGTGGCTCGTGGTGCGCAGCGCGCGGATGTTCGCGGCGAAGCTGGCTTCACTGGTGAAGGCGGTCGCGAAGCCGAGGGTGGCGTTGGGCGCGAGGTCGTGGACGATCTCGAGCATCGCGGTGCCCTCGTCGCCACTGCCCTTCTGCCCGGACAGGACGTCGACCGCGGGCAGCTCACCGGCGGTCTGGGACTTCGAGAGCGAGTCGACGCCGTCGGAGAGCACGCAGACCTTCACGCCGGAGCCGCTGACGCCGTAGGTGGTGCGGGCGGTGTCGGTGCCGTGGGCCTTGTCCCCTTCGGACACGACGGTCGCGGCGGCGGCCTTGGCGGCGAGCGTCTGGCGCAGGTCGCGGTTGCCGGGCTCGCTCCAGGTGGTGGCCTGGGCGGCGGGCTTGACCTCGGTGACGTCCGCGCGGCCGGAGATCGCGTCCAGCGCGGCCAGCGGCAGGTCCGCGCGGACGGCGTCCGCCGCGGCGTAGCGGACGGTGCCGCCGGCCGCCTTGACCGCGTCCGAAACGGCCTGGTCGCGGGTGGCGATGTCGACCGAGACGGTGCCGGCACCGCTCACGCCGACGCCGGAGCGGTATTCCGGCAGCTTCGCGGCCAGGGAACGGTCGGCCCGCAACCGCTTCTCGACGACCAATTGGCTCGATTGCTTGCGCTCGGCCGGGGTCAGGCTCTTCTTGATGCTCTGCAGCGCGCCGATGCCCGCCTCGGTGCGTGCGGTCGCGGCGTCCACCGTGGACGGCTGGGCCACGGCGACGCCCGTCGACAACAGCAAGGCGCCGACCGTCAGCGGAACCGCGTGCGCGGCGACCCGGCTGAATCTCACCATCGATTTCTCCCCTGCGGTACTCGGCCACTCGACCGAATGACACCCGACCGGGTGTAATGGGGAGAATCTAAGGAGTGACCGATCACGGGGTCCAGCGACCAAAGTCGGGAACGTGCGCGCGTCCACATCGTGGAACGATCAAGGAAACGTGAGAACGATTTTTCCCCGGCCGTGCCCGGTCTCGATCTCGCGATGCGCGGCGGCCGCCTCGCTGAACGGGTACGCACGGCGCACGTGGAACCGCAAGTCACCCTTGGCGTAGAGCGCGGCCAGTGCGGCGAGACGTGCCGCCGAGCGTCCGGACTTCGAGACGAGCACACCGAGCCCCGCAGCTTTCCCGTGCTCGACGAGCGTCAGGATGCGGTCGCGCCACTTCACCAGTTCGAGGGACACCTCCAGGGCAACCCCACCGGCCCCGTCGAGCACGGCGTCGATCCCCTGAGGCGCGGCGGCCTCGACCCGTTCCTTCAGCCCGTCGCCGTAGACGACGGCGGCCGCGCCCAGCGAGCGGACGTAGCTCTGATTGTCCGCACTCGCCGTCCCGACCACCTCAGCGCCCTTGAGCCGCGCGAGCTGGACGGCGGCGGTGCCGACCGCCCCGGCGGCACCGTGAACGAGCAGCGTCTCGCCTGCTTTTACCTGCAGCGCTTCGAGAGCGATCGAGGCGGTCTGCGTCCCCGCGGTGAACCCGCCGGCCACTTCCCACGGCATTTCGGGCGGTTTCGGCGTCACGTCGGAAGCGGGCACGACAACGAATTCGGCAGCGGCCTGAACGGCGGTGAAGCCGAGCACTTCGGTGCCCACGGCAACGTCCGAACCGCTTTCGTCGACGATCCCCGCGAACTCGTTCCCGGGCACCCGCGGCCAGCCCAAGGCCAGGCCAGGCGGCTCCCACCCGGCCCGCACGGCGGCATCGTAAGGCTGCACCCCGGCAGCCTTGACCCGCACCCGAACCTCCCCGGGCCCGGCATGCGGCTCGGGCAGTTCGAGCACGCGAAGCACCTCAGGCCCGCCGAACTCGGTGAACGCCACGGCTTTCATGAATCCCTCCAGGTTGTCGGCCTCCAGCTTGGTACTTCGAGCTAACTGGAGGTCAACACCGTCAGCTCCGGCCACCTTGCGTTCGAAGACCGCACGCCGACGCAAGAGCAGACCGAGGGAAAGCGTCGATGGTGGCTTCCGCACCGGCGAACAGCGGGCACGGAACGCCTAACTTGGCTTCGTACTGCAGATGCGCCAGTCCCAAACCTTCACCCGTTCGAGAATTTCGCCGAGAATCCCGTTGTGCCGCAACACATTCCGGAGCCGATCGAGATCCGCCACCTCCCGACCCTACCGAAACTGTCGGTCGCCGTTCGTAGGGTGCGCAGCATGGTCGACATCGTCCGGGCCACCGGATCCCAAGCAGAGTCCTTCACCGCGCTGATGCACGCTTCTTCCGCATACCAAGGCGAATACGCGTCCATCCTCGACGGCTACTCCGTCACGCCCGCCTACGTCGAGGCCAACCCGACCTTCGCCGCCATGGACGGCGAGGAACTCCTGGGTTTCTACGCACTCCTCGAAGAACCACCGGAACTCGACATCCTGTTCGTCGCGGACACCGCCCAGGGGCTCGGCCTCGGCGGCCGGCTCGTCACGCACATGTTCGCCGAGGCCCGTTCGCGCGGGATGCGGACCGTCCGCGTCGTCTCGCACCCGCCCGCGCTGGGGTTCTACCTCCGCATGGGCGCGCGGCGCACCGGCACGATCCCGCCGCGACCCCCGAAGATCGCCTGGGCGCGTCCCGAGGTCGTCTTCACCATCCCCCACGTGCGGGAGACTTTAACGTGAAAGAATCTCATGTCTATTGTGAGCAGGTGACCAGGTGAGTCAGGGTGCGGTGATCGTTCCACCCATCGCCGACGAAGAGGTCGCCCATGCGCCGCCGTTCCCCGGTCGCCGTCCTGTTGCTCGTGCTCGCCGGCCTCGCCGCCGCGGCCCCGGCCGCTTCCGCCGCGCCCTCGTTCGGCAGGTACGTCGCGCTCGGGGACTCCTACACCGCCGGGCCGCTGATCCCGTGGCAGCGGGCGAGCTGGTGCTTCCGCTCGAACAACAACTACCCGTCGTGGCTGGCGACCCGGCTGGGGCTCTACGACGCCCCCGGCGGGTTCACCGACGCGAGCTGTTCGTCGGCGGACACGACGAACATGACGGCGGCCCAGGTGACGCCGTCGCCGGACCTCCCGCTGAGCACGCAGAGCCCGCAGTTCGACGCGCTGACCCTCGACACGGACCTGGTCACGATCGGGATCGGCGGCAACGACTACGGCGTCTTCGGTTCCCTGGTCGGCATGTGCCCGACGCTGCGCGCGGCGGATCCGGCGGGCTCGCCGTGCCAGGCGCACTACACGGTCGGCGGCGTGGACACGATGATCACCGCGGTCCAGCACACGGGCCGCAACGTGGCGAAGGTGATCCGGGGCGTCCGCGAGCACTCGCCCGGTGCGAAGATCGTGCTGGTCGGCTACCCGCGGCTGGTCCCGCCGCACGGCTACTGCCCTTCGGTGGTGCCGTTGTCCGATGGCGACTACGCCTGGGCGGACCAGGTGGAACGAGCACTGAACGCGGCGATCGCATCGGCGGCGAAGCAGGAGAAAGCGCAGTTCGTGGACACGTACGGCCCGAGCCTGGGCCACGACGCGTGCGCGGGCGACGCGGCCTGGGTCGCCGGCCGGTCGACGAACCTGTTCGCGGCCGCGGCGTTCCACCCGTACCGGGCGGGCATGGAAGCGGAGGCGGCCCTGATCGCGAAAGCGCTGGGAGTGCAGGCGAAGTCCGGAGCCCCCACGGCCCGCGACGCGGCCCAGCCGGATCAGGTGGCGAGGATGGCCCGCACGGCCGGCTGGTGACCGGGCCCCGCTCCGGCCGGCGGCCGGAGCGGGACGCCGGACTACATGTTGATCATGTGCCCGGCGAGGCCGTGCAGGGCTTCCTTCACCGCTTCACCCAGCGTCGGGTGCGCGTGCACGTTGCGGGAGACCTCGTGCACCGTCAGGTCCCACTGCTGCGCCAGCGTCAGCTCCGGGAGCAGCTCCGTGACGTCCGGCCCGATGAGGTGGCCACCGATCAGCTCGCCGTACTTCGCGTCGCTGATCAGCTTCACGAAACCGCCGGCGTCGCCGAGGCCCTGGGCCTTTCCGTTGGCGGTGAAGGGGAACTTCGCGACCTGGACGTCGTAGCCCTTGTCGCGGGCCTGCGCCTCGGTCCAGCCGAAGCTGGCGATCTGGGGCTGGCAGTAGGTCGCGCGCGGGATCATCGGGAAGTCGAGCTCCATCGTCTCGGCGCCCGCGATCGTCTCCGCCGCGACCACGCCCATCGACTCCGAAGCGTGCGCCAGCATCAGCTTCGCCGTCACGTCGCCGATCGCGAAGATGTGGTCGACGTTCGTGCGGCCGCGGCCGTCGATCGCGATGGCCCCGCGGTCGGTCAGCGCGACGCCGGTGTTCTCGAGGCCGTAACCCTCGACACGCGGCTGGAAGCCGATGGCCTGCAGGACCTTCTCCGCCTCCAGGACCTGTGTGCCGTCCTTCTCCGAAGACACCGTCACGTGCACCGAAGCGTCCGACTCGTCGATCGACTCGACGCGGGTCGAGGTCAGGACCTTGATGCCGAGCTTGCGGTACCGCTTGGCCAGCTCGGCCGAGACGTCGGCATCCTCCAGCGGGACCATCCGGTCGAGGAACTCGACGATCGTGACGTCGACACCGTAGTTGTGCAGCACGTAGGCGAACTCGACACCGATCGCGCCGGCCCCGGCGATGATGATGCTCGACGGCAGCTCACTGGAAAGGATCTGCTCTTCGTAGGTGACCACGCGGGAGCTGCGGGACGTCCCCGGCAGCAGGCGGGTCGTCGCGCCCGTCGCGATGACGCAGTGGCCGAACGTGATGCGATCGCCGTTCACCTCGAGGGTGTGGTCGTCGACGAACGTGCCGTGCCCGTCGAACTCGGTGATCTTGTTCTTCTTCATCAGGAAGTGCACGCCCTTGACGCGCCCGTCGGCGACCTTGCGGCTGCGCTCGTAGGCAGCCGTGTAGTCGACGCGGATCGGGCTGTCGGACGAGATGCCGAACGCCTTCGCCTCCTGCGTCACCACGTGCGCCAGCTCGGCGTTGCGCAGCAGCGCCTTCGACGGGATGCACCCGACGTTCAGGCAGACCCCGCCCCAGTACTTCTCCTCGACCACGGCGGCGCTGAGCCCCAGCTGGGACGCCCGGATCGCCGCGACGTAACCACCTACCCCGGCCCCCAGCACGACGACATCAAAGTGTTGTGCACTCATACGTCCGAAACTACCCTCCCGGGCCTCGCCCGGCGGGGTGACCCGGGCCTCAGGCGGCGACCGGCGGGCGCTCGCCGCGCAGCGTCACGAGCAGGTCGGTCACCGCCGCCATGATGCGTGCCGTCGCCTCCTCCAGCACCGCGCGGGTCAGCTCGCGGCCGGCGAGGTCGGACAGGTCGACGGGCGGCCCGGCGACCAGGTCGACGGTCTTGCGCGGCAGGCCGCGGGGGAACCACGCGGTGGCCGGCAGCAGGCGGTGCGTGCCCCAGTTGGCCACCGGGATCACCGGCGCGCCGGTCTCCAGGGCGATCCGGGCGACGCCGGTCTTGCCGCGCATCGGCCAGCCGTCGGGGTCCTTGGAGAAGGTCGCCTCCGGGAAGATCGCGACGCACTCGCCGGCGTTGACGGACGCGACCGCGTCGCGGAAGGCCTCCGAGGCGGTCACGGCGCCGCGGTAGACCGGGATGTGCCGGCCGGAGCGCATCACCGAACGGACGACAGGGAGGTTCCAGAGAGAAGCCTTCGCCAGGTACCGCGGCACGCGGCCGGCGGCGAGGCAGAAGGCCGTGAGGGTCGTCGGGTCGGCGAACGACAGGTGGTTGGAGGCCACCAGCACCCCGCCGGTCTTCGGGATGTTCCGCGAGCCCCGTACCCGGAACCGGGTCGTCTGCACGAGGAACTGCCAGACCACCTCGATCGCGAAGCTGTACCAGGCGCCACGGCCGGCGCGGGCGAAGCGCTGGCCGTAGGCGATCATCTGGCGTCGGGTGAGCAGCTCACCCTCGAGGTCGAGGGCGGTCCAGCGGTCGGTCATGAAGGTAATTCGTAGCCGACAGCCGGCCGGATCGGCTGTTCCGCGCGCGGAACGCGGCGCAGATCACAGCGCTCGGGTCACAGCCGCTCGAGCACCACCACGGGGATCTCGCGGTCGGTCTTCTTCGCGTACTCGTTGTAGTCCGGCCAGACGGCGGCGAGCTTGTCCCACAGCTTCGCGCGCTCCTCGCCCGACGACGTGCGGGCGCGGGCCTGGTACTTGTCCGCCTTCACCTGGACGCCGACCTCGGGGTGCTCGAGGAGGTTGAAGTACCAGCCGGGGTGGTTCGGCGCGCCGCCCTTGGAGGCGACGATCACGGCGTTGCCGTCGACCTCCTGGTAGATCAGCGCGAACTTGCGCTCCTGGCCGGTCTTGCGGCCCGTGGTGGTCAGCACCAGCGCGGGGACGCCGTCCTTCCAGTCGTGGCCGACTTCGCCGTCGGTCTCTTCGTAGCGGCGGACGTGCTCGTCACCGAACAGCATGGGCGCTTCCTCTCATGATCTTCGGGACGTGGCGAACTCACCACGTCGGGGTTCTCCTTGAGGACAACACCCGGCCGGCCGCTGATCTTCCCCACCGCCCCGTCACACGATCGGGGTAAGTTTTGGCGCCCGCCGGGCCTGTGACCACCACCCGGACCACCTGGGCGAACCGGAGCGGGCTTACCCTCTCCGTTCCCGCACTCCTCCCCAGTAGATTGCGTTCCCGTCGCCCGCGGAACCGAGCACCACGCGGCCGGCGAGCCCGAGGAACAAGGTATGCGGGCCGCACGCCCGAGACCGATCTTGGAGGATCCATGAAGGCCCGGCCGCACGTGACGCTCGAAGACGTGGCACGCAGCGCGAACGTCTCGCTCGCGACGGCGTCGCGGGTGCTCAACGGCACCGCGTCCGTCCGCGCCGACCTGCGGGAACGGGTCTCCGCGGCGGCGGCCGAGCTGGCCTACGCCCCGAACGCGCACGCGCAGGCCCTCGCCGGGGGCACGCACCGGACGGTCGGCGTGATCTGCCACGACGTCAGCGACCCGTACTTCGCCGCCATCGCGAGCGGCGTGATGCGGGTGGCCACGGACAACGGGCTGCTGGTGATGCTGGCCGGCACGTTCCGCGACCCGGACCGCGAGGTCGCCTACGTCTCGACGCTGCGCGCGCAGCGGGCCGCGGCCATCCTGCTGATCGGCTCGGCCTTCGAGGACCGGGCGTGGGAGCGCGCGATGGCCGCCGAACTGGAGCCCTACCGCCGGGGCGGCGGGCAGGTCGCGGCGGTCAGCCGCCACCGCGGACTCAAGATCGACACCGTGCAGCCGGACAACAAGGGCGGCGCCGCCGAGCTCGCGAAGGCGCTGGTCGGCCTCGGGCACAAGCGGTTCGCCGTGCTCGCCGGGCCGCGGCGGCTGAGCACCGTCATCGACCGGCTCGCCGGTTTCACCGACGGCCTGGCCGCGCACGGCATCGATCTACGCGAAGACGACGTCGTCGAGGCGGCGTTCACCCGCGACGGCGGTTACGAAGCCACGAAACGCCTGCTCGCCGGGCGCAAGCGCAAGCTGCCCACCTGCATCTTCGCCGTCACCGACGTGATGGCGGTCGGCGCGATGACGGCGTTGCGGGAGGCGGGCCTGTCCGTCCCCGGCGACGTCTCGCTCGCCGGCTTCGACGACATCCCGGTCGTGCGCGACCTCTGCCCGGCGCTCACCACCGTCCGGCTGCCGCTGGAGGAGCTGGGCGAGCGGGCGATGGACCTCGCGGTCAAGGGGGGCAGCGCGAGCCGGCCGCGGACGATCCGGCTCTCGGGCGAGGTCGTGCTGCGGGACAGCACCGCGAAACCCAAGCGCTGACCCGCACGGGTCTTCGCCGACCCGGACGGGCCTTGTCGAGCATCGGCACAGGCCCTACCGTAACCAGTGAGAAAGCGCTTTCTGACCACCCCGGAGGTTCCCGTGCTCGTGCTCCCCACCCCCGGCGGCGAGCTCACGACGTGGTCGCCGTCCGGACCGAGACCGCCTGCGCCACCGGCAACCCCGCCGACGTCGCGGATCGCCTACGCCGCCGCGCACGTCGTGGCCGACGCGCTGGCCGACGAGCCCGACACGGTGGACTGGGACACGACGCTGGCCTTCCGCGAGCACCTCTGGGCGTGCGGGCTCGGCGTCGCGGACGCGATGGACACCGCGCAGCGCGGCATGGGCCTCGACTGGGCGACGACCCGCGAACTGGTGACACGCACCGGCGCGGCCGCCAACGGGCGGCCCTGGGTCGCCGGCGTCGGCACCGACCAGCTGCCCGGCGGCCCGGCCACCGTCGCGTCCATTGTGGACGCCTGGCGCGAGCAGCTGGACCTGGTCGGCGGCGCGGGCGCGGTGCCGGTCGTGATGGCCAGCCGGGCGCTCGCCGCGGCGGCGTCCGGGCCCGGCGACTACCACGCGGCCTACGGCAAGCTGCTGTCCGAGGCCGGGGGGCCGGTGCTGCTGCACTGGCTGGGCGAGCAGTTCGACCCGGCGCTGGCCGGTTACTGGGGCCACGACGACATCCGGGCCGCGGCCCGCGAACTGGGCACGCTCTGCGCCGAGCACGCCGGCACCGTGGCCGGGGTGAAGGTCTCCGTGCTGGACGCCGCCGTCGAGACCGAGTTCCGGCGGGCGCTGCCGGACGGCGTCGCGTGCTACACCGGCGACGACTTCCACTACCCCGAACTCATCGCGGGCGACGAACGCGGGCACAGCGAAGCCCTGCTCGGGATCTTCGACCCCCTCGCGCCGGTCGCCGGGGCCGCGCTCGCCCGCCTCGACGACGGCGACCGCGCCGGGTTCGCCGCGCTGCTCGACCCGACCGTGCCGCTGGCCAGGGAGATCTTCCGGGCGCCGACCCGGCACTACAAGACCGGCGTCGTCTTCCTCGCCTACCTCAACGGGCACCAGGAGCACTTCCGGATGATCGCGGGCCAGGAGTCGGCGCGCACGATCACGCACCTCGCCACGCTGCTGCGGCTCGCCGACGAGGCCGGGGTGCTGGCCGACCCCGACCTGGCGATCGCCCGGATGCGGCCGCTGCTGCTGGCCGCCGGGGTGGCGTGATGGATCCCCGGTTCAGCCTCAACCAGATCACCACCAAGGCCTGGTCGCTGCCCGAGGCGGTGGCGGGGTGCGCCGAAGCGGGTGTCGGGTGGATCGGGTTGTGGCGCGACAAGGTCGCCGAGACCGGCGTCGACGAGGCCGCGCGCCTGCTGAAGGAGCACGGCGTCCGCGTCTCTTCCCTTTGCCGCGGCGGGTTCTTCACCGGCGTGACGCCCGAAGGGTCCCCTGTGGACGGTGTGGCACAGACCCGCGAGGCGATCGACGAAGCCGCCGCGCTGGGCGCCGACGTCCTCGTGCTGGTGGTCGGCGGGGTCGCGGGTAACGACCTCAAGGCGTCCCGGCAGCGGGTCGCGGACGCCGTCGGCGAGCTGGCCCCCTACGCCGGGGAACGCGGGGTGCGGCTCGGCCTGGAACCGCTGCACCCCATGCAGTGCGCGGACCGGTCGGTGCTGTCCACAGTGGACCAGGCGCTGGCGATCGCACTCGAGCACCCGGCGGAGCAGGTCGGGGTGATCGTCGACGAGTTCCACGTCTGGTGGGACCCGCGGATCGAGGAGTCGATCGCCGCGGCCGCCGGCCGGATCGCCGGGTTCCACGTGTGCGACGTCCTCGTGCCGCTGCCCGACCCGCTGCTCGGCCGGGCGCTGCCGGGCGACGGCCCGATCGACCACCGGCACCTGCGCGCCCGCGTCGAGGCCGCCGGCTACACCGGCCCGATCGAGGTCGAGGTGTTCAACGGCGACCTGTGGGCCCGGCCCGGCGCGGAGGTGCTGGCCGAGACCCTCGTGGCGTTCGAGCGACACGTGGCTTGAACACCCCCGCCCGCGGATACCCTGAAGCCGTCAGGCGGACGGGGGGGGTCGCTGGGGTGAAGTCGGACGACGACGGCGCGGTCCGCAGCGTGCTGCGCACCTTCGACCTGCTCGCGCTCTTCACCGAACACCGCCGGACCTGGGCCGTGAAGGACCTCACCGCGGCGAGCGGCCTGGCCAAGACCACCGTGCTGCGGCTGGTCGCCACCTGCGAGCAGCGCGGCCTGCTCTGGACGCGCCCGGACGGGCGGGTCACCGTCGGCCCGGGCCTGCTGCGCTGGGCCCAGCTGGCGAACACCGCGTGGCAGCTGCCCGAGCCGGTGCGCCAGGTGCTGCGCGAGCTGGCGCTGGAGTGCGGCGAGACGGCCGGGCTCTACGTCCGCAGCACGGAGGTGCTCGTCTGCGTCGCCCAGCAGGAAGGCCCGCAGACCCTCCGGCACGTCGGCCGCGTGGGTGACGAGCTGCCCCTGACCTGCGGCGCTGTGGGCCTGGTGCTCGCCCCGGACGCGGCAGGCGACGCCGAGACCAGCCACGGCGAGCCGGAGGCCGGGGCGTCCAGCGTCGCGGCGCCGGTGCACGACGGCGAAGGGCGGGTGCTCGCCGCGCTCGCGATCACCGGGCCGACCACGCGGTTCACCGGGCCGCGGGCCGCCGGGTTCGGCGCGGCCGTGACCGGCGCCGCGCGGCGCATCTCCCGGATCGGCTTCGGCACCCGTCCCGACCAGCCCTGACGTGGATCGGCGGCGGTCCGGTTAGGCTGCCCGGCATGCCGAACCTGCTGGTGGTGGAAGACGACGCGGCGATCGGCAGCGTGCTCGAATCCACCCTGCGCCTGCACGGCTACCAGGTGTCCTGGCGGCGTGACGGCCGGACCGCGCTGGAGGCCGCCGGGCACGGCGAGTTCGACCTCGTTCTGCTCGACCTGGGCCTGCCCGACCTGGACGGCGTCGAGGTCTGCCGCCTGCTGCGCGTCGCACTGCCCGCCACGGTGCTGGTCATCCTGACCGCCCGGCAGGAGGAGATGGACGTCGTTGTCGGCCTGGACGCCGGGGCCGACGACTACCTCACCAAGCCGATCCGGCTGGGCGAGCTGCTGGCCAGGGTGCGCGCGCACCTGCGCCGCGGCGCGCCGGTCACGGCCCGGCCGCCGGTGACCGTCGGCGGGCTGACCGTCGACGTCGCGAGCCGCCGCGCCAGCGTCAACGGCCAGGAGGTCGTCCTGCGCGCGAAGGAGTTCGACCTGCTGGCCCGGCTGGCCGAGCAGCCCGGCGTCGCGGTCAGCCGCGAGACGCTGATGGCCGAGGTCTGGGACGCGCACTGGTACGGCTCGACGAAGACGCTGGACGTGCACATCGCGGCGGTGCGCCGCAAGCTCAGCACGGCGGCCGGAGCCGGAGCCGAGGCCCCGCGGATCGCCACCCTGCGCGGGCACGGCTACCGCCTGGAGGACCCCGCCCGGACCGTGGCCGAAAGGTAGCCGTGCGCCGCCGGATCATCTCCCTGACGGTGCTCGCCGCGCTGGTGGCGACCGTCCTGTTCGCGCTCCCGCTGGGCGTGGCCGTGATGCGGTACTACCGCGACGACACGACGTCGGACCTGGAGCGCGCCGCCGACGCCGCCGCGCTGGCCGTCACCCACCAGCTGACCGCCGGGCTGCCCCCGGTCGTCCCGCCGCTCGACGGCGACGAGGCCGAGGGGACGGTCGGGGTCTACGCCCCGGACGGGCGCCTGCTCGCCGGGCAGGGGCCGGCCGTCGGCGGCGCGATCGAGCGGGAGGCGGCCCGGGCCACTCAGGACGTCGTGACCGGCCGGCAGGGCGACGAGCTGGTCCTGGCCGTCCCGGTGGTCAACGGGGCGCGCGCGATCGGCGTGGTGCGCGCCGCGCTGCCGGTGTCCGACCTCTACCTGCGGATCGGGCTGACCTGGCTCACCATGGCCGCGCTGGCGGTGGCCGCGATCGGCGCGAGCTGGCTGATGGCCCGGCGCTCGACGAACCGGCTGGTCCGGCCGCTGGAGGAGCTCGCCGCCGCGGCCGAACGCCTCGGCGACGGCGACTTCACCGCCCGCGGCCCCCGGGCCGGGATCGCCGAGATCGACCAGGTCGGCGAGGCGCTCGACGCCACGGCCACGCGGATCGGCGAGACGCTCGAGCGCGAGCGCGCGTTCTCCGCGGAGGCGTCCCACCAGCTGCGGACGCCCCTGACTGGGCTGCGGCTGCAGCTCGAAGCCGCACTGGAGACCCCGGGCAGCGACCCGCACGCGGCGATCCGCGCCGGGATCGCGTCCGCCGACCGGCTGGAACGCACCATCGAGGACCTCCTGGCCCTGGGCCGCGAACGCCGCGCGCCGCGGGCCGAGCTGGCGCTCGACGTCCTGCTCGAAGAGGTCCGGCAGGCCGGGGAGGCTCTGCTCGCCCCGCACGGACGGAAGATGCGGATCACCCGAGAGGACCCGCCCCCCGCCCGAGCGGCCGCGGCGGCGGTCCGCCAGGTGCTCGGCGTGCTGCTGGACAACGCCGCAACGCACGGCCGCGGCACGGTCACGGTGCTGGCCCGCGACGCCGGGGACGCACTGGCCATCGACGTCGCCGACGAGGGTCCCGGCCTAGGCGAAACGGACCCGTTCGCCACCGCGACAGGCGGCCACGGCATCGGCCTGCGCCTGGCCCGCAGCCTGGCCGAAGCCGAGGGCGGCCGCCTGCGGCTGAGCCTCCCGTCCCCGCCAACCTTCACCCTCCTCCTCCCCGCCGCCACCCCACCCTGACCCCAGCCCTCCCCACACCCACCAGTCATCCCCGCCCGCCAGGCACCACCCACGCAACCGGACACCACTTCGCGCCCACCGTGCTCGCCAAGCGTGGTGGTGCCCACCGGACACCACCTGCTCGCGAAGCATCACCCGCGCCCGCCAGGCGCCACACGTGCCCCACCTGGCACCGCTCGCGCCCAGCCGGGCACACCGTGGTCGGCGGGGCACCACCCCAGCCCCGCCGGGCAGCACCGTGCCCCACCTGGCACACCCTGTGCCCATCGGGCACCGCGTGATCCACCAAGCATCACCCGCGCGCCGCGGGGCACCACCCGCGCCTCGCGGGCCGCACTCGTGCCCCACCAGGCGCACTCCCGGCCCCACCAGACATCACCCGTGGTCAAGCGAGCATCACCCGTGGTCTGCAGGACCTAACCCGGGCATCACCCGTGTCCCAGCGGGCATCACGCGTGATCCACGAGGCTTCACTCGTGATCCAGGGGGCATCACCCGTGATCCGCGGGGCATCACCCGTGATCCGAGGGACATCGGCGTGTCGTCGCCGCAATCACGTGTGATGCCCTCCCAATCACGCGTGATGCCCCTCCAATCACACGTGATGCCTCTCCACACACGCGTGATGCCTCTCCACATGCCGAGCCCGATGGAATGATTCGCCACGAATTGCGCACCTTGTGCAATGAATCACCTGTGATTCATCTTTACGCGCAATGTTCCCCTGTTATGCGCTCCCGCGACGGCAGTTACGGTCGTCGGCATGACTCTGCGAGCCGCGACGGTGCGGCGGAAACCGGTCGCCGATCTGATCGCCGAAGGTGATCATGGCAGCTTGAAGCGGTCGCTCGGGCTGGGCCAGCTCACCACACTGAGCATCGGCGCGACGCTGGGAAGTGGCATCTTCGTCGTATTGGGCGAAGCGGTGCCGGTGGCCGGGCCCGCCGTCGTGCTGTCGTTCGTGCTCGCCGGGATCACCGCGCTCTTCTCCGCGCTGTCCTACGCCGAGCTCGCCGGGATGATCCCGCTGTCCGGTTCGTCCTATTCCTACGCCTACGCCACGCTCGGCGAGCTTGTCGCCTGGGTCTGTGGCTGGTGCCTGATCCTCGAATACGGCGTCTCGGTGGCATCGGTGGCCGTCGGCTGGGGTCAGTACCTCAACGAACTCCTGCGGCTCGTCTTCGGCTTCGCCATCCCGGACGCATTGAGCCAGCCGCCGGGCTCGGGCGGGATCGTCAACGTGCCGGCCATCGCCGTCGTGCTGCTCGCGATGGTGCTGCTGCTCTCGGGCGCGAAGGAGAGCGCGCGGGCCAACACGATCATGGTCGTGGTCAAGATCGCCACACTGGTGCTGTTCTGCGCCATCGCGTTCACCGCCGTCCAGGCCAAGAACTACTCGCCGTTCCTGCCGCTCGGCCTGGCCGGGATGAGCGCCGGCGGGGCGAAGCTGTTCTTCTCCTACATCGGCTTCGACGCGGCGTCGACCGCCGGCGAGGAGGCGAAGAACCCGCAGCGCGACCTGCCGCGGGCGATCCTGCTCTCGCTCGGCATCGTCACGGTGCTGTACTGCCTGGTCGCCGTGGCCGCCGTCGGCGCGCTGCCGTGGCAGCGGTTCGACGGCCAGGAGGCCGCCCTCTCACGCGTGCTCTCGACGGTGTCGGACAACAAGCTGTGGGCCGCCCTGCTGGCCGTCGGTGCGATCGTGGCGATCTCCAGCGTCGTCCTGACCGTGCTCTACGGACAGACGCGCATCCTGTTCGCCATGTCCCGCGACGGGCTCGTCCCGAAGTCGCTGTCCACTGTGGACGCCAAGACCGGGGCGCCACGGACCAACACCCTGGTCGTCTCCGGGTTCGTCGCGGTGCTCGCGGCGTTCATCCCGCTGGGGAAGCTCGCCGACGCCACCAGCATCGGCACGCTCTTCGCGTTCGGCCTGGTCAACGTGGCCGTCCTGCTGCTGCGACGCCGCCAGCCGGACACCCCGCGCACGTTCCGCGTGCCGTTCGCGCCGGTCACGCCGATCCTGGGCGTGCTGTGCTGCGGCTACATGATGCTCAGCCTCGACGGCGCCACCTGGGTCGTCTTCGGCGCCTGGATGGCCGTGGGCCTGCTGATCTACTTCGGTTACGGCATCCGGAAGTCGCGGCTGTCATGAGGGTCGCCGTCCACCAGGGCCCGTTCGCCGAGCTGCCCGGCGCCGTCGCGGCGTCCGGCGCCGACCTCGTCGTCGCGGCCGAGATGATCACCACCGGCTACCACATCGGCGCGCGCACGCACGAACTCGCCGAACCGGCCGACGGGCCCACCGCGGCCCGGATGTCCGCACTGGCCAGGGAAACCGGCGTCGCGCTGGCCTACGGCTACCCCGAGTCCGACGGCGAGCGCGTCTACAACAGCGTCCAGCTGATCGACGGCACCGGACGGCGCCTGGCGAACTACCGCAAGACGCACCTCTTCGGCGCGATCGACAAGGACTGGTTCACCCCGGGCACCGAAGCCGTCGTGCAGGCCGACCTCGGTGGCGTCCGGGTCGGGCTGCTGATCTGCTACGACGTCGAGTTCCCCGAAATGGTCCGGGCGCACGCGCTCGACGGCACCGAGCTGCTGGTGGTGCCGACGGCGCTGATGAGCCCGTACGAGCTGGTCGCCGACACCTTGGTGCCCGCCCGCGCCTACGAAAGCCAGCTGTTCGTCGCCTACGCGAACCGC
This sequence comes from Amycolatopsis heterodermiae, assembly GCF_034929455.1. Taxonomy (NCBI): domain Bacteria; kingdom Bacillati; phylum Actinomycetota; class Actinomycetes; order Pseudonocardiales; family Pseudonocardiaceae; genus Amycolatopsis; species Amycolatopsis heterodermiae. The sequence goes on along the minus strand of NZ_JAYFSI010000012.1, from coordinate 302,996 downwards.
TGTGACACCGAGCGGGAGCTGACCTACTGCGGCCGGTCCTGCGTCGTCGCACCCACCGGCGAAGTGCTCGCCCGCGCCGGCGCCGAACCTGCGCTCGTCCACGCCGAAATCACCCGGGACGCGCTCGTCGCGTCCCGGCTCGAAAACACCCACCTGGCCGACCGACGGCCCGACCTGTACCGGGGAACCACCGCATGACCTCCGCCGTCCCGACCGCGATCCACCACGACGAACCGGCCGGCCGGCCGATCACGATGTTCGGCCCCGACTTCCCGTTCGCCTACGACGACCACCTCGCCCACCCGGCCGGGCTGGGCTCGGTGCCACCCGAGCGGCACGGCACCGAAGTGGCCGTGATCGGCGGTGGCCTGTCCGGCATCGTCACGGCGTACGAGCTGATGAAGCTCGGCCTGCGCCCGGTCGTCTACGAAATCGACGAAATCGGCGGCCGGCTGCGCACCGTGCGGTTCCCGGGCTGCCCCGACGACGTCGTCGCGGAGATGGGCGCGATGCGCTTCCCGCCCGCCTCGACCGCGCTCTTCCACTACATCGACAAGGTCGGGCTGGCGACGACGCCGTTCCCGAACCCGCTCGCGCCGGGGACGCCGAGCACCGTCGTCGACCTCAAGGGGCAGAGCCACTACGCGCGGACGCCGGCCGACCTGCCCGCGGTGTTCGGCGAGGTCGCCGCGGCCTGGGACCGGACGCTGGCCGAGCACGCGTCGTTCGCCGAGATGCAGACGGCGATCCGAGACCGCGACGCGAAGACGATCAAGCGGCTGTGGAACGAGCTCGTCCCGAAGCTCGACAACCAGACGTTCTACGGTTTCCTCTGCGACTCCCCGGCGTTCGCCTCGTTCCGCAACCGCGAGATCTTCGGCCAGGTCGGCTTCGGCACCGGCGGCTGGGACACCGACTTCCCGAACTCCATCCTGGAGATCCTGCGGGTGGTCTACACCGGCGCCGACGACGAGCACCGCAGCATCGTCGGCGGCAGCCGGCAGCTGCCGCAACGGCTGTGGGAGCACACGCCGGAAGAGATCGCTTTCTGGCCCGCGGGAACCAGCCTGAGCACGCTGCACGGCGGCCGGCCGAACCCCGGCGTCACGCGGCTGCACCGCACTGCGCCCAACAACATCACCGTGACCGACGCGCGCGGCCACATCCGGACGTTCCCCGCCGCGGTGTTCACCGCGCAGAGCTGGATGCTGCTGTCGAAGATCGAATGCGACGAAGCGCTGTTCCCGATCGACCACTGGACGGCGATCGAGCGCACGCACTACATGGAGTCGTCGAAGGTGTTCGTGCCGGTGGACCGGCCGTTCTGGCTGGACCCGGACCCGGTGACCGGGCGCGACACGATGAGCATGACGCTCACCGACCGGATGCCGCGCGGCACCTACCTGCTCGGCGACGACCCGGCGTCACCCGCGGTCATCTGCCTGTCCTACACCTGGGCGGACGACTCGCTGAAGTGGCTGCCGCTGACCGTCGGCGAGCGCGTCGAGGTGATGCTGCAGTCGCTGCGCGAGATCTACCCCGGCGTTGACGTCCGGCGGCACATCATCGGCGACCCGGTGACCGTGTCGTGGGAGGCCGAGCCGCACTTCATGGGCGCGTTCAAGGCCAACCTGCCCGGCCACTACCGCTACCAGCACCGGCTCTTCACGCACTTCATGCAGGACGCGCTTCCGGAGCGCTACCGCGGCCTCTTCCTCGCGGGTGACGACGTCTCGTGGACGGCGGGCTGGGCCGAAGGCGCGGTGCAGACGGCGCTGAACGCGGTGTGGGGCGTGCTGCACCACTTCGGCGGCGAAACGGACCCGGCGAACCCCGGCCCGGGCGACGGCTTCGCCGACATCGCGCCCCTCACGCTGCCGGACTGACGTGCCCCGATCGTGGTCCCCCATCTGCCATCGCCGGAGATTGAACTGCCTGGCTCAACGGGTCATGCGACGATAGGACGCATGAACACCGAGCCGGCGCCGCGATGGCGAAGACTGGAACCGGACGAACGGAAGGAACAGATCTTCACCTGCGCGGCACGGCTGTTCGGTGACCGCCCCTACTCGGAAGTGTCCACTTCGGACATCGCGGCCGCGGCCGGTGTGGCGCGCGGGCTGATCAACCACTACTTCGGCACCAAACGCGAGCTGTACCTGGAAATCATCCGCCGCGCGCTGACCGTGCCGCGGCTGGCCGTCGAAATCCTGCCCGAAGGGCCGCTCGAACTGCGGGCCGACGTCGCGATCGACTGGTTCCTCGACATGGTCACCAGCCAGGAGCGGATGTGGCTGGCCGCGATCGCGCCCGAAGGCATCGGCCGCGACCTCGAGGTGGAGCGGATCCTCGAAGAGGCCGACCGGGAGTCCGCCGACCGGGTGCTCGAAGCCGTCGGGCTGTCCAGCGAGAGCGAGCACGGTCCCGAGCTGAACGCGCTGGTGCGCGCGTTCGGCGGGATGGTGAAGTCGGCCGGGCGGGAATGGCTCGTGCGCGGCTCGCTGACCCGGGACCAGGTGCACCTGCTGCTGTCGAAGTCGCTGGTGACGCTGGTGGGCGAGATCTTCCCGGCGATCCAGCAGCAGCCGCCGGCTCCGCGCCGGGGCGAGCCCGGCTGACCGCTTCACGGGCAGACCGAAGCCCCCGGCGCCACGAGGGGGAGGAGGGCGCCGGGAGCTTCGGGTCGATGGACGAACCACCGACGCAAGCTCACGGTACGCCGGGGCTCTGTCAAGTCGCTGTCAACCCGTCCGTGCCCTGGTCACGCAGCTCTTCCAGCCGGTGCGCGAGCCCGTCGAGGCACCGGTGCACGGCGTAGTCGTAGAGCTGCTCGTAGTACCCCGCCGCGAGGTCCGGGTCACCCATCAGGTCGTGCATCGCCGCGCCCAGTTCGGCCATCCCCGGCAGGTCGGCCCGCTCGCGGTAGGTCGCGTACGTCTCGGTGTTGTCGATCCGCAGCGCGAGCGCCGACTCGCGGTCGTCCTCCATCGCGACGAACTGGCAGGCCGTCATCACCAGCAGGTTGTAGGCGAGCACGCTCTCGCGGCCGAAGCCGGCGCCCAGCAGGACCCCGACCCCGGCGTCGATGCTGCGGGTGGCCGCGTCGACCGACGGGCCGAACAGCGCGAGCCGCCGCGCGCAGCCCGGGTAGGTCCGCAGCACCCGGCGCAGCTCGGCGAGCAGCTCGGTGAACCACTCCTGCCACGGCAGCTGCGGGTCCGGCAGCCGCAGGAGGCCGACGACCCGGTCGACCACGGCGTTGACCACCGCGTCCCGGTCGCCCACGTGGTGGTAGATCACCGCCGGGTAGGCGTCGACGGCTCTGGCGAGCTGCCGCAGCGTCCAGTTGTCGAGGCCGGCTTCGGCGGTCAGCTGCGTTGCCGCGCTGACGACCTTTTCGGCCGTGATCGCCGGCAGTCCCGCCGCGGCCCGCGACCGGGGACGTTCTCCGGTACCCGATGTGGTCGGCATGGGGCGTTACGGTAACCGCACCGGCCGGGCCGATGCCAGCGACGCAAGTCTGGGGCAAGATCGGGGCATGGCACGCGCACAGGCCAACGGTCTCGAGCTCGAGTACGGCACCTTCGGCGATCCGGCGGCTCCGCCCCTGGTCCTGGTGATGGGCCTCGGTGCCCAGATGATCACCTGGGAGGACGACTTCTGCGCAATGCTCGCGGATCGCGGGTTTTTCGTGGTGCGTTACGACAACCGGGACGTCGGGCTCTCGACGTACCTCGACGACCTGCCCGCGCCGGACCTCGGCGCGCTCTTCGCCGGCGACCTGTCGACGGCGCCGTACCGGCTCTCGGACCTCGCGGACGACGCCGTCGGGCTGTTCGACGCGCTCGGCATCGCCCGCGCGCACGTCGTGGGCGCGTCGATGGGCGGGATGATCGTGCAGCAGCTGGCGATCGACCACCCGGACCGGCTGCTGAGCGTCACGTCGATCATGTCGACCACCGGCGACCCGGCGGTCGGGCAGGCCGAGCCGTGGGCGCTGGCGGTGCTGACCCGGCCGCCGGCCACCACCCGCGAGCAGGCGCTGGCCGACAGCGTCGAGGGTTACCGGCGCCTCGGCTCCCCCGGTTACCCGGACGACGAGGCGTTCCTGCTGGCCAAGGCGACGATGCACTTCGACCGTGCCCGCCACCCCGTGGGCACCCTGCGCCACGCGGCGGCGGTGATGGCTTCGGGCGACCGGACGTCCGGACTGCACGACGTCCGCCTGCCGGCCCTGGTCGTCCACGGCGACGCCGACCCGCTGATCAACGTCAGCGGCGGCAAGGCGACCGCGGCGGCGATCCCGGGCGCGGAGCTGCTCGTGATCCCCGGGATGGGCCACAACCTGCCGCGCGCGGTCTGGCCGGAGCTGGCCGAGGCGATCGGGCGCGTGACGGGTCAATAAGGCGTCAAAACGGGTGGCCGGGGCGTAGGGAAAGCGTCCTGAGGCTCTCGTTTTAGCGCGCCGGCGGCGTGCACTGACGGCATGACAGGTGGTTTCGGGTTCCCGTTCGGCTGCGTGGCCGCGGTGGCCGCCGTGATCACGGCGCACGTGGCCGGTCCGAGTCCGTGGTACGCGCTGGTCACGCTGGGTCTGGTGGTGCTGGCGACGGCCCGCCGGACGACGTTCCCGGCGGCCCTGGGCGTGCTCGCGGTGGCCTGGGCCTTGGACGCGGGCTTCGTCCTGGGCCACTTCGGTGAGCTGGCCTTCGACGCGGCTTCGGCCTGGTCCGCGCTCATCCTGGCCGGCGCTCTCGCCCTCGGCCTGCTCACGGCCCGGCGCACCCGGACCCCTGTGCGGATCCCGGTGCCCCGCCGTCCGGAGGCCGTCGCCGAGCCCCGGCCCGCCCGCGCCCCCGCGATGTGAAATCCGGGTTCGATGGTGGGTGGATTTGTCAGTCCGCGAAGTCCCAGCGGGTCGCGCCGTGGGGTTCGGCGGAGGCCAGGCCGATGGCGCGGCGCAGGTCGAGGCGGTACAGGTGCCAGGGCGGCGCGCCCGCGCTGGGTGCGCTGTACGGCGCGGTGAGGGTGTCGTCCACCGCGGTCGCGGGCCAGCCGCCCTCGCGGTAGACGGCCGCCACGCGCGCGACGGTGGCGGGGTCGGTCACCCGGACGACGTCGCCTTCCATTGTGAGGTCCAAGCCGCGCAGGCGCACCGAAACGACGCACGCCGGGTTCTTGGCCAGGTTCTTCGCCCGGCGAGTGCCAGGCCCGGCCTTGAAGTACAGCGCGTCGTCGACCCACACGCCGCCGACACCGGCGGAGTGCGGCCGCCCATCGGGACGGACGGTCGCCACGAAGAAGGTCAGATCGGCGGTCGGGGTATCGGCGGCGAGGAGGTCGCGGGCGCGGCTCCACTCGAGCGGAGCGAACCCGTGCTGGGCGAGGTTCTTGGTCTTCGTCGGCTCAGTCATGCCTACGCGTCGAACGACATCACGCCGAATCGACACGAACGGCGAATTAATTTCGGCGAGGGTCGGGGGGACGCCAGCTCATCGGCGCCCACCTCGGCGAACATCAGGCCAGACGACACGAACCGCCGAAGAGGTTCGAGCGGGGTCCGGGCGCCCACCAGCTCGCCGAGGCCCACCCCAGCGACATCACGCCAGACCGACGCCAGCCACCGAAGGGTCCCGATGAGCGCCCGGGCGCCCGCCAGCCCGTCAACGCCAGCACGCCAGACCGACACGAGTCACTGAAAGGTTCCGGCGAGCGCCCGGGCGCCCCCCAACTCATCGACGCCCCCGGCGACATCACGCCAAAACGACACAAACCGCCGAAAAGGGTTCCGATGGGCGTCCGGGCGCCGCCAGCTGCCAAGGCCCACCCCAGCGGGGTCACCCAGGCCGACACCAGCCACCGGAAGGGTTCCGGCGAGCGTCCGGGCGCCCGCCAGCTCGCCGACGCCCCCGGCGAACATCACGCCAGACCGGCGCTAGCCGTCGAAAGGTTCCGATGAGCGCCCGGGCCCCGCCAGCCCGCCGACATCGCGCCGGACCGGCGCCAGCCAGCGAAAGGTCCGCGAGTGCCCGGGCGCCGGCTCGGCGACGCGCGCCCCGCGATGTCACGCTGGATCGGCGCCGGCCGCCGAGGAGATTGTCGTCAGGGTTCGGGCGCCGCCCGGGTCGTTGTCCGAGGTTGCTGGGACTATCGCCAGTTCGTCGATGCCTGCTGCGGCGAAGTCCGCGATCTTCCGGGCGATCGCGTCCCGCGAGCCGAGGAGGCCGACTGCCGCGATCGCCTCCACCGGGACCGCTGCCAGTAGCTCGCGTGGGTGGGGGCGGGTGCGGGCGAAGTCGACCAGGTCGCCGAAGCCCTCCGCGCGGAACATGTCCGCGTAGCCGGGCGCGGCCAGGTAGCCCACGACACCCCTCCGGAGCTGTTCGATCGCGGCCTCCGACGGGTCCACCGCGCCGACCACCCACGCGGCCACCGGTGGCGGGGCGGTGCCGGCCCGGGAAGCGGCCGCGTGCAGGCCTTCGACCAGCGAGGCCGCGGCCGCCGGGCTGACCAGGTTGACCACCATCCGGTCGGCGTGGCGGGCCGCGACGTCCAGCGCGCGCGGGCCGAACGCCGCGATCGTCAGCGGCGACTTCGGCGCCGGCAGCCGCAACCGGTACCCCTGGGAGCCGACGACCGAGCCGTCCACAGTGGACTTGGCGCCGCCGAGCAGCTGGCGGACCGCCACCGCCGACTCCTCCAGCGCCGTCGCCGCGCGGTCGCGGGACCGGCCGTGCCAGCCGCGCACCACGACGTCACTGGACGTCCCGAGCGCGACGCCCGTCTCGCGGCCGGTCAGCGCCGCCACCGACGCGACGCCCATCGCGATCGTCGCCGGGTCGCGCACCGTCACCGCGAGCGGCCCGAAGGTGAGAGACAAAGACGTCGACGCGCCGATCGCCGTACCCAGGGCGAACGCGTCCCACGTCGCCATCTCGCCGATCCACAGCTCCGGGTACCCCGCCGCGTCCGCCGCGCGCGCCGTCTCCAGCGCCTCCTCCGGCGGGCGGTCCTGCCACAGGCCGAGGGACACCGAAAGCCTCACGCCGCACGCTCCACGAGTACCGCCGTTCCCGATCCCGCGGCCCCGCTGACCGCCGTGACACCGTAACGGCCGCCACGGCGGGTCAGCTCGTCGACGCAGCCGGCCAGCAGGATCGCCCCGGTGGCGCCGAACGCGTGCCCCATCGCGATCGTGCCGCCGTTGACGTTGAAGACGTCGTCGCCGAACCCGAGGTCGCGGCGGATCTTCAGGCACAGCGCGGCGAACGCCTCGGCGAACTCCACGACGTCCACATCGGACGGTCTCAGCGAAAACCTTTCCAGCACCCGCGCAACCGCCGACTGTCCGGAAAGGAGCATCCGGATCGGGTCGCTGCCCGCGGTCACCGAGCCGAGAACCCGGGCTCGCGCCGCCAGCCCCAGGCGCGAAGCGGCCGCAGGCGAAGCCAGCAGCACCAGCCCGGCGCCGTCGGCCAGCGAGGGCGACGTCCCGCGCGTGTGCAGCCCGCCGAACGACGACGGCAGCTCGGCCAGGGCCTCGGCGGACGTCGACGGCCGGACGTGCTCGTCGTGCGTCAACCCGGCCACCGGGACCAGCGACGCGTCGTAGCGGCCGTCCTTCCAGGCCGCGGCGGCAAGCTGCTGCGTCCGCAGGCCGTACGCATCGAGTTCCGCCCGCGTGAAGCCTTCGTCGGCGGCGACCAGGTCGGCCGCGACGCCCATGTTGCCCGCGCCGAACCGCTCTTCCGTCCACAGTGGACCACCGTCGGTGAACATCGGGACGCGCGAGACGGACTCGACCCCGCCCGCCACCACGACTTCCGCCTCGCCCGCGCGGATCAGCGCCGCGCCCAGGGCGACCGCGTCCAACCCGGACGAACAGAACCGGTTGACCGTCATGCCGGCCACCGACACCGGCCAGTCCGCGGCCAGCACGGCCGTCCGCGCCAGGTTCGCCCCCTGCTCGCCGGTCTGCGACGCGCAGCCCAGGATCACCTGGTCGACCGCCGCGGGATCAAGACCGCGCGCGACCAGGGCGTGCAGCAAAGAACAGACCAGGTCCAACGGCGGCACCGAGGCCAGCCCGCCGCGCGGGGACGCCTTGCCGCGCGGTGTCCGCACGGTCAGCAGCACCGAAGCCGTCATCGGGTCACGATGGTCGTGACGACCGTGGTGAACGACCCGCCGACGTTGAGCGTCAACGCCGTCCGCGCGCCCTCGACCTGGGTCTCCCCGGCCGTCCCGGTGACCTGGCGCGCCGCGTCGTGCAGCATGCGGACGCCGGTGGCGCCGACCGGGTGGCCGAGCCCGAGCAGGCCGCCGCTCGGGTTGATCCCGGCCGTGTCGAGGCCGCCGTCGGCGATGAACCGGCCGCCGTCACCGGGCGGCGCGATGCCGAGGTGCTCCAGCGCGACGAGCCCGGTGATCGTGAAGCAGTCGTGCAGCTCGACGACGTCGAGCGCGTCCGGCCCGGCCACGTCCGCGCGGCGGTAGGCATCGACGACGGCGCCGCGCAGCTGCGGGAACAGGTATTCGCCGCCGGTGGAGAGCTTTTCGGTGAGCCCGATGTGCGCGGTGCGGTGTCCGAACCCGGCGACGCGCGGGAAGTCACCGCCGAGGCGTTCGGCGAACGCCGGGGAGGCCAGCAGGACGGCCGCGGCGCCGTCGGTGATCCGGCCGCAGTCCTGCTTGCGCAGGCTGCCCTCGATCACCGGGTTCAGCTCGTCGTCGGGCCCGAACGCGCCGTCCGGGAACTTCCAGTCCCGCGCCTGGGCCAGCGGATTCCTTGCTGCACAAGCGAAAGCGTGCTCGGCGAACAGGCCGAGGTGCGCCGGGTCGAGGCCGTACCGCGCGTCGTACGCGGTGGCGACGTCGGCGAACAGCGCGGGCCACGGGAACTTCGCGTCGACGGCTTCGTGCCCGGCCCACGCGGCGGACCCGAGGTGTTCGGCGGCGCGCTGCCCGTCGGTGTTGCGCATCAGCTCGACGCCGACGACCAGCGCGAGGTCGTACCGGCCGGACTCCAGGTCGGCGCAGGCGGCGAGCACCGCGGTGCTGCCGGACGCGCAGGCGGCTTCGTGCCGGGTGCTGGGCACGCCGTCCAGCTCCGGGACGGCCGCCACCAGCAGCCCGCCCAGCTGGGCCTGCCCGGTGAACAGCTCCGCGGCGAGGTTGCCGACGTGCGCGACGCCGACGTCCGCCGCCGACACGCCGGCGTCCGCGAGGGCGGCCGGCACGACCTCGGCGAACATCTCGAGGATCCCGCGCCCCTCCTTCGCGAAGTTGCGCGCGAAGTCGGTTTGCGCCCCACCCAGCACGAACACCGTCATGGCCTCACTCCAGACTCTCCCGCAGCTGCCGTTTCAGGATCTTCCCCACCGGGTTGCGGGGCAAGGCGTCCGCGTACTCCAGGCGTTCCGGCAGCTTGAACGCGGCGACCTTCCGCTCGCGCAGGTAGGCCACCAGGTCCTCGAGCGACGGCTTGCGCTCGCCCGGCACGACGACCGCGCACACGCGTTCGCCCATCACGTCGTCGGGCACGCCGACGACACCGACGTCGGCGACGTCCGGGTGCCCGGCCAGCAGGCCCTCGACCTCCGCGGGCGAGATGTTCATCCCGCCCCGGATGACCAGGTCCTTCGCGCGGTCGACGTACTGCAGGAACTCCCCGCGCTCGCCGGCGATCTCGAAGACGTCGCCGGTGCGGAAGTGCCCGTCGTCGTCGAAGGCCGACGTGTCGAGCGGTTCGCCCATCTGCTCGAGGTACCCGGCGAAGACGGTCGGCCCGGCGATGTGCAGCACGCCGGGGTGCCCGGGTTCGGTCACGTGCTCGCCGGTCACCGGGTCGTGCAGCCGCACCGACGTCCAGCCGGCGACGGGCGTCGACCACGTGACGCCCGAGGCGTAGTTCGGGAAGAAGCTCGCGCGCTGCCCGGGGTCCGGCAGGTCGATCGGGCCGGACAGCAGCGCGGTGCCTTCGTTGGAACCGAAGAAGTTGATGATGTCGATCCCGTACCGCTCGGCCCAGGTGCGCACCAGCCACGGCGAGAGCGGCGCCGAACCGGATCCGATCTTCTTCAGCGCGGAGATGTCCACTCCGGACAGGATCTTCTCGTTGTGCAGCAACATGGTCAGCAACGCGGGTGGCGCGAGCGTGTAGGTCACGCGCTCGGCCGCGAGCTGGCCGAGGAACACAGGCAGGTCGAACGGGTGGTGCGGCACGAACACCGCGCCGGTCTGCAGCCACGGCAGGAACATCCCGCCGATGCCGGCCATGTTCGTCATCGGGAACGGCGACAGCAGGACGTCGCCGCTCGTGATGCCGGCGGCCTGCGTGCAGCCGCCCGCGGTGGCGAGCCAGTCGCCGTGACAGCGCGGCACCGCCTTGGGTTCGGCTTCGGTGCCGGACGTCCAGCAGATCGTCACGCAGTCGTTGACGTCGGTGTCCAAAGCGGACAGGTAGTCGTCCAAAGCGGACTTGTCCGCCGTGGACAGTGGTTCTTCGGGCCAGGCCAGGGCGCCGGCCGGTTCGTCGTCCCCCCGGGCGACGACGAACCGGACCGACGGCGCCGAAGCGCCTAACCCAAGGGCCGCCCCGGCGAGCTCGTGCTCGCCGTATCTGGATGCGGTCACCACCCCGACAGCCCCGGTGCGCCGGCACATCGGGCCCATCTCGTGCTCCCGGTAGGACACCGGGAACGGGGTGACGATCGCGCCGAGCCGCACGATCGCGAGGAACGCCTGGACCAAGGCCGAGCAGTTCGGCAACTGCACGGCCACCACGTCACCTGCTCGCACCCCTCTGGCGAGCAGGAAAGCGGCCAGGACGTCGACGCGTTCGTCGAGCCGGCTCCAGGTCCACCGCACCGGGTCGCGTCCGACCAGTGCGGTGGTGTTCGGTGGATCGACCAGCGCGAGACCCTCCGGGTCGGCACTGACCCGCTCCTTCACGAGCTGGTCGATCGTCTCCGCACTCCACCATCCCCGTGCCCGGAGATCCCGGGCACGACCCTCTCGATGGCATCTCATGAACGGAGGTTTTCCAGCTGGTCCGCCCGGACCCAGGTCGCGTGAAAACCGAGCGGGACACGCTGGGGAAGCAGGACCCTGGCCACGGGTCCGGCAGCGAGATCGGCGGCGTCGAAGATGTCCAGTTCCGAGCGCCCCTCGCGCTCGTCCTGCACGAACGTCACCAGATAACCGTCCGCCGAGTCGACGGATGCGCCATCGCGGGGTGCGAAGGGCGCCTCACTGCCCCACCGGCCGGGACCGAACCGGTATTCGGTCTTGGAGCCGGCAAGATTGTCGTAGCGCACGAGCCCGTCGAACTTCAGCGTCGACTCGGGCGAGATGTGCACCGTGTAGGAGTACCGGTTCCGCGCGCCGACCCCACGGGAGTCGACGGTCGGGAACTCGGTGTTGGCGTCGTCGAGCGGCGCCTCGTGGCACGCGCCGGTCCGCAGGTCGAAGCGGTAGCGGTGCAACTGCGCGTCCAGCCGCAGGTAGGAGAGCATCTTCGCGAGCGGCGTGTGGGCGTCGGCGCGCGGTTGCGGCTTCTGCACGCGGCAGACGTCGAGGACGACTTCGTCGCCCTCTTCCCAGGCGTTCACGACGTGGTAGATGTAGCACGGACTGGCCTCGAACCAGCGGATCTGGCTACCGTCCCCGTAGCGTGGCATCACGCCGAACCGGCTCGGCATCGAGCGGTCGAAGTGCAGCTTGTGCCGGCCCTGTTTCGCGGCCTGCAGGTCCTGGACCAGCGGCAGGTCCATCAGCACCGCGTAGTGCTCGGTGATGGCCATGTCGTGCGGCAGGCGCGGGCCGGGCAGCTCGATCTCGGTGGTCTTCACGACCTGGCCGTCGGCGCTGATCACGCCGTAGCGCAGGTACGGCGGGCGCGGGCCGTAGTCGAACCAGAACAGCTCGCCGGTGGCCTCGTCCACCTTGGGGTGGGCCATCATGTCGCCGACCAGCGTGCCGAGGAAGTCCTCGGCGCCCAGCGTCTCCAGGGAGAGCGGGTCGATGCCGTACGGCGAGCCGCACAGGTACCAGGTGGCGAGGATGCGGCCGCGGTGGAAGACGACGTCGGTGTTGGCGTTGTCCTTCAGCCCCAGGCCGTGGCCGTTGCCGAACGGGTTGCCCTTCGGGTTCTCCATGACGCCGGTCCAGAGGCCCTTGCCGGCCTCGGACTCGGCCTCGAAGGCCTTGGTGCGGACCCAGCGGTTGCGGTAGCGGGCCTTGCCGTTCTCCAGGTGGACGGCGTGGATCATGCCGTCGCCGTCGAACCAGTGGTACCGGCCTTCCGGGGCGAACCGCGGGTTGGGGCCGTTGCGCAGGTAGACGCCGTTGAGGTCCTTCGGGATCTCGCCGATGACCTGCAGGTCTTCCGCGTCGATCTCGGTGCCGACCGGGGCGTAGACCCCCAGGAGGTACGGGTTGGCCTCGTCCGCGTCCGCCGTCCGGGCCACCATCAGCGGCTGTTCGGAGGTGCTGGTCATCGGGCTTCTCCCTGGATCTCGGGCTCACCGCGCTGGCTGATGGAGACGAGACTATGATTTGTGTAGCCAGGTGTCAATAGGCTTCTTTTGCTGTAGCCAGGTGTACGCTTGGCCGCGAAGTAACAAGGGGGAACACACGTGACAGAAGCGACTGCACAACGGGTGCGGCCCGCGGGGGATCCCCTCCGCCGGGCACTCGAGCTCGTGGGCGACCAGTGGACGCTGCTGATCCTGCAGAGCCTCTTCCTGCGTTTCCGGCGCTACGAGGAACTGCGCCTGCGCCTGGGCATCTCGCCGACCGCGCTGTCCGGGCGCCTGCGGGACATGGTGGAGGCGGGCATGCTCACGCGCGTGCCGTACCGGGACGCCCGCCGCACGCGGCACGAGTACCGGCTCACCGAGCGCGGCCTCGAACTGTGGCCGCTGCTGATTTCGATCTGGGCCTGGGAACGCGAGTGGGTCGAAGGCCGCCGCGAGGTGCTGCCGACGCTGATCCACCTCGACTGCGAGCTGGCTACATCAGCGCCCCTCGGCTGCGGGGCCTGCGGCCGCCGGGTCGACGCGCGTGACGTGCGGGCTTCGCGGCTGGACAGCACCGGCGTCGCGGCGGCGACGGCGTCCAAGCGCTTCCGCCGCAAGGACGCCGAAACGCTGGCCGGCGACCCGATGATGTTCTTCCCGGACACGATGGAGCTGCTCGGCGACCGCTGGTCGACCGGGCTCCTGGTGTCCGCGCTGCTCGGCTGCCACCACTTCTCGGAGTTCGAGCGCGAGCTGGGCATCGGGCCGAGCGTGCTCTCGGCCCGGCTGAGCAAGCTCGTCGAGGTCGGCGTGCTGCGCACCGGCACGGCGCAGACCCGCACGGACGCGCGTGACTACCGGATGACGGCGAAGGGCCTGGCGTTCTTCCCGGCGCTGGCGTTCATCGCCGAGTGGTCGCGCGGCTTCGAGGTCGCCGGCCAGGAGCCGGACATCACGCTGAGCCACGTCGAATGCGGCAACCGGCTGCAGCCGATCCTCCTGTGCGACCACTGCGGCCGCCCGCTGACCCGCAGGTCCGTGCAGTTCGGCGGAGTACCGACCCCCAAACGCTGACGACGTGACGTAATCGACTCGCCAAGCGGTTTGTCTGATGCCAGGCTGGAGCGGTCACACGTCGTCAGTTCCGGAGGTAAGCATGAGTGAACCGAATTCCTCGCCCAGCGGCGAGGAGGAGGACGACGTCAAGCGCAAGTTCCGCGAGGCGCTGGAGCGCAAGCAGGCGCACGCCCGATCGGGAGCGTCACACGAGAGCGGCGGCGGCAAGAACCAGCACGCCCACGGTCCGGCCGCGAACAAGCGGACCTTCCGCCGCAAGAGCGGCTGAGTATTCCCCCACTGCGAAGGCCCCCACCGCATGCGATGGGGGCCTTCGGCGTGTTCCGCCGGTAGCGAACTCGCAGCGACTCCGGTCGTGGATCAGCGCGTCAGCAGTCGATCTACCCTCGCGCCAAGTGCACGCAGAGTTCGAGACCATGCGAATTGGTCCTCGTAGGAGTCGTCGTCTCCTCCGAACTCAGCACCACGTAGCCGGTCGTGAATCTCCTCGTGCTCGCTCGCCGACAACGAGGATCCGAACGTTTTGCTTTCCCGCTGCGCAAGCTCGATGTTGACGTCCATGAGCACATGAGCGGTCCGGTAGATCCGCAGTTGCCGGTCGTCGAGCCTCCGGATGGCGTAGCCGTCGCACTTCGAGCACCAGTCCGGCGTCAACGTGCTGACCAGCTCACGGACGGTCGCCAACTCGAATCTCATATCGACACATCCCCACCCCGCATGAGCGTGGGAACAGGATGGCGAATGCCCCTTGATACCTTCGCCGCCGAGACTCGTGGAGTAGATCTGCGCCCCTCCCAGCGCGGACAGCGGAAGCTCCAGGCCACCTCGTTTCCACGGATCTTCTGATGGGGGACGGAAGGGAGTCAGGTCCAGCCGACGGTTGGCCAGCAGGCCCTGCCAGACCTCCCGCTCTCCCGCGACTCGGGCGTCACTTTCGCCGAGGACTCGCAGGTCGGAAGCACTTCTGGCCAGAGCGAGCAAGCGCAGGGCACGCACTGTGTTCCCTCGCCGACCGGACCGTCGCGCCACCATGACCTCACCAGCGAGCAGGCCGAGTGGATCTGGCTCCTCTTCGCTCTTCGCAACGGCGAGGACGTCGTCGGACCACGGGTCGACGAGTGAGTCGGGTAGATCACCGGGGCCCGCGACAATGATGCCCGACCAGCCGGTTAGGGTGCGCGACCGGATCGTGTCCACTGGCAGCACCTCGACGCCGCGATCGATGCTCCAGACGTGGAACAGCCACGCGCCGGCACCGGAGAGCGCGTCGAGCTGCTGGACGGTCGCCGGGATTCGAGCGGACACCGGCGCATCATCCAGCACGCCGGGCACCAAGCCGCCCGCCACCGCTGCCGGGGTTTCTTCCGGATCCCCCGGGATGCATTCGATCTCGGTGAAAGCACCTCCGCCGGCACGCACCTGATCGGCGACGAGCTGCGGGACTTCAAGGAGAATCTCGGCCTGCGCCCAGTCGAAATCTTTCGCCCAGTGAACGAGAACACCGGTCTCCCAAGGCGTCAACCCGGGTGCCCTGCCGTCGTAGGGCCTGGCCCACGGCCCTTCGACGGACACGGTCAGAGTGGCCGCAGGCTGACCTGCGCCAGCGGCAGCAACGGCGGTTGCGCGCGACTCCCAATCGGAGACGATTTCGTCAATGGCGGCAAGGGCGGCCTCACGACCGTTCCGTTTCCGGCCCAGCGCCCCATGGAGAACCGAACGTGCGCGCATACCGCGGTTTGCGTCTGCCCACGTATGCACCCGTTCGGATTGCCACGCAGACCAGGCCCGCCGGAGCACCTCCTCGACCTCGCTGGGAGACCCCAAAGGCACCAAATCGGTGCGTTCGCAGGGCAGTTCGGGTTCGGTGAGGGTTTTCGCCGCAGCCGTCCGCACCAGGGACCGTGCGGGGATCAACTCGATCATCCACCGCCGTAACAAGGCGGAGTACTCAGCCCCTGAGGACACGAACTGCTCAGCCCAAAGCCCTAGCCAAGGGTAGTTCTTCACCGTAGTGGCGAGGCGGATCATGTCGTCGGCGGATCGCAGCCAAGCGTGCGCAACGTCATCACGATGCCTGCGAGCTTGCTCGTATTCGTCCCAGCTGTCTTCGTCGTCCTCGTCATCGGGGTATTCACCGATGGTCAGCAACCAAGCAGCCTGCGCCTGCGTGTCCTGAGGAAACTCTTGCTCGATTTCCGAGGCTTCGGGAAACTCGCGAGGCATGGATCGCACCGCTTCGAAGAAGATACCCAGAGCACTGTCCGGCTCGGCCCACCAACCCCATGAAGCGCACTGCTTGCACATCCGCCCGACTGTGTTCGCGTCGAGTGGCATCGACGTGGACGCAACGGTAGGTGCACAGGTTTCATTGGCGTGGATACGCGAATTCTTCGAGCGGCCGCCAACGAAGACCGGAAGGAGTGTGCCTTCGAAGGGGCCAAGCGGCATGTCACTTGTCAATCGGTGCAATGGTGCTCTCCTAGCGCGGGGTCCACCACGATACCGGGCGATTCGGCGTCAGCGATTTTCCGCACGATCGCCTTGAGTTCCCCCTGGTAAGCCGACTCCAGCGCCGTCACCACGCCCTCTTGCAGGCCGGTATCACCCCTCAGGTCGCTCAGCCAACTCTTCGGTAGCAGGACCCGATCGCCGATCTTCAAGGGCGGACTCCCTGCCCACCGATAGGCATAGCGGCCGACTTCGACCACTTGGTCGCCGGTGATCCGGTCGATCCTCCCGGTCGTGGCCTGCTCCAACTCCCGAACCCGCGCTTCGAGCTGAGCAATTCGGCCTTCTCCCGATTGCAAGCCAGAGCTAAACCCTTCTCTGAACCCTTCGCTCCAGCCATTCCTGCCCACGGCGGCCACCTGCTGCTCGTGGCTCGTCGCGTGCGTCCTGCAAGCCAATTCGAACCGGTCCAGCCGATTCCGGCATGGTCTGCCTGCCTGTGTCGGACGACCGCATAAGGCCGCCTCGGCCGCATCCCCCACAACCACCTCCGGAAACACAATCGTCCGAAGCGGCCTGAATGTTGCACATGTCGTGCTGGACAGACAGGGATTTCCAACCCACCCGCCGAGGGGCCACCATCAGGGCAGCTCAAGCTCTGGCAGTGACCCTCAAGAGCTTCAGGGCGTGAACTCGCCCAGGTGGTCCAGGGCCACGAACTCGCTGGCCGGGCTGGCCGCCGCCACTGCGGCGCGCAGCGTTGCCAGGCCGCCGTTGGGGTCCTTCGCCTGGCCCAGCGGGAGGTCGAAGTCGTCCCAGTGGGTTGCCGCGACGTAGCGCGGGTTGCCCAGCGTGCGCAGCAGCCGAGGCACGTACTGCGTGACCTTCGCGCCGCCCGCCGGGACCAGCACGACGTCCGGGCGCAGGCCGGCCAGCTCGGACTCGACGTAGTTCGAGCCGCCGAAGTCCAGGACGCTCGCCCCGCCGCCGGTCACCTGGTAGGCCAGCGTGCCGCCCTCGTACAGGTCCTCGATGACCTTCGGGCGGTCGCGCCGGGACAGCGGCCGTGAGCCCGGGAACGGCACCCGCGCCCGCGCGCCCGTCGCCGAGTGCAGGGACCGGAAGATCCGGATCGAGTAGCCGTCGAAGGTCAGGTCCTCGCCGCCGCTCGCGATCGCGAGCTGGTCCTCCGGCGCGCCGAGCGCGGCCATGAGACTCAAATGGGTCTCGGTCCCGAAGACCGTCGCTCCGGTGCGTTTCGCCAGGTAGGGGACGTCGGTGAGGTGGTCGTAGTGGCCGTGGGTGACGAGGATGTGGTCCGCGCGCAGCTCGCCGCGGTCGACGTAACCGTCGATCAGCGCCCTGTTCACCGACAGCGGCGTCTTCGGGTCCGCGCCCGCGGGCGTGTACGTCCCGGTCTTGAACCGCGTCAGCCACGGGTCGATCAGGATCGTCTTGGTGCCGGCCGAGCCCGGCACGCGGACCTCCCAGCCGTTGTTCCCCCACCACCGCAACGTCATCTGCGACGTCCCGCGGGTGGTTGCCGAAGCCGCCGTCACCCCGGCCAGGATCGTGGCCGCCGCCGCGCCCGCGCCGAACAGCCCGCGCCTGCTGAGTCCTGTGTTCATGGCCGCCACCCGATCACGGATCCCTCGAGGCTGTCCAAGATCGGCACGTCGGCATGTCGATATGTAAACGGCTATTGTCGCAGCGTGGACCACCTCCGTTCGCTGCGCTACTTCCTCGTTGTCGCCGAGGAACTGCACTTCGGTCACGCCGCCGACCGGCTCGGCATCGCGCAGCCGCCGTTGAGCCAGCGGATCAAACGGCTCGAAGCCGAGCTGGGCGCGAAGCTGTTCGACCGCGGCCGGCGCGTCACGCTGACCGAAGCCGGCGAAGTGCTGCGGACCGAGGCCCGCGACCTCCTCGCGCGCTGGGACCGGATGACGGCGCTCGTCGCGAAGGCCGAGCGCGGCGAGATGGACTCCCTGCGCGCGGGCGTGCCGCCGGAGCTGCCGGGCCGGGTGCTGGCCGCGATCCTCACGGCGTTCGCCGAGCAGAGCCCCGGCGTCCGGCTGGACCTGCAGGAGTTGACCACCGCCGAACAGGCCCGGCTGCTGGCCGACCGCGAGCTGGACGCCGGGTTGCTGCAGCTGCCGGTGGACGTCGTCGGCCTCGACCTCGGGCCTGCGATCGACACGCCGCTGGGCGTGGTGCTCCCCCGCGACTCGCCGCTGGCCCGCTCTTCGTCGCTGGCGCTGGCGGACCTGGCGGGCGAGGGCCTGGTCCACGCCCCACGCGCGGCTGCGCCCGGCAGTTACGACGCGCTGCTGCGCACCTGCTGGGAGCACGGCTTCCGCCCGGCGGCGGTGCGGCACGCCCGCAACCCGGAGTTCGCGCTGGGCCTGGTCCTGGCCGGGCACGGCGTTGCGTTCGAACCGGCGGCCCGCAAGGAACCCCGGGTCGTCTGGCGGCCGCTGAAAGATCAGCTGGACGCGCGGATGGCGTTCGCGTGGCCGTCGTCGAGCCCGCACCCCCAGGCGGCGACGCTGGCGGAGATCGCCGCGGAAGTCCTGCGCGGCGACGGCGTCTCGCGCATCGTGCCACCGGATCCCGGCGGTGCCCGGCCGTGGGACGTCTTCTACGAGCGCGGCTGACGGTGGCGTGCCCCCGCCCATCCCTGGGGGGCGGCCCCCTGTCCAGTCTATCGGCCACCCCCGACGAGACTGCTCGGAAAGCCGCTGAGCGGCTCGGTTGTCCACATCACGGCGGGGCTGTGGACAACCCCCGATTAAGAACGCAGCTGATCCACTGCCGCCCGGGCCGCGTCGCCGATTGCGCGGTCGATGTCCGGGCGTCGCAACGTTTCCGCTCCGCCCACCGTGAACACAGCTATCGCGTACGACGTGCCGTCCGGGTAGGTTGCTAGGCCGATCTCGTTGCGGATGCCCGGCATCGTGCCCGTCTTGGACGCGACCGCTACCTCCGGTGGGAAGCCCGCCGTGAGGCGGTGCCAGCTGAGCTGGGCCGAAAGCCACTCGCGGACCTGCGCTCCGGCGACGTCGTCAGCCCAGATCGCCGACAACAATCCGGTCATCTCGCGTGGGGTGCTCGCCGACGTGCGCAGGGGATCCAAGGCACGCAACGGAACGCCCGCCGCGGTGTCCTCCATGATCGTGCGCAGGAGGTCGCGTGGGGCGCCGATGATCGTCGTGCGGGTCAGGCCCAGCTCGGCCAGCAGGGAGCGGACGTTCTCCACGCCGACGCGGTCGAACAGCAGGTCCGCGGCCGTGTTGTCCGACACCGACAACGCCAGGAGGGCCGCGTCCCGCAGGCTGTACGAAACGTCGTCGGCGAAGCCGGCCGAGCCGCTGCCGCCGAGGCGGTCGGCGGCGGAAGCGCGGACCCGGTCCGCCGGGTCGAGCAGGCCCGCCTCGACCTGGCGGGCGAACTCGAACGCCAGCGCCACCTTCACCACCGACGCCAGCACGACCGGCGCATCGGCGTCCACACTCACACACTCGGGAGAACCGAGCCGGCGGACGTGCAGGAAACCCCGCACGCCCACCGCCTCGAACAAAGCGGAAGGACTCACACGGTCATGATGGACCGCAGCCGCCCGACCTCCGCCATCCGGCGCTCGGCGAGCCGGTCGGCCGCCGTCGCCGGGGGCACGCCGTCGGCGTCGGCCAGCGCGAACACGGCCTTCGTCGTGTCGAAGATCGCGGTCGTCTTGCGCTTGGCGCGCGCGAAGTCGAAGCCGTGGCGCTCGTCGTCGACCTGGATCACGCCGCCGGCGTTGACCAGGTAGTCCGGCGCGTACAGGATCCCGCGGTCGGCGAGCTGCTTGTCGACGCCCGCGTGCGCGAGCTGGTTGTTCGCCGCACCGCACACGATGCGCGCGCCCAGCACCGGCACGGTCTCGTCGTTCAGCACGCCACCCAGCGCACACGGCGCGAAGACGTCCAGCTCGGCGCGCAGCAGGGTGTCCACATCGGACACGGCCTTGACGTCCGGGTACAGCGAAAGCGTCCGCGAGATCGCCGGCGCGTAGACGTCGGTGATCGTCACCTGCGCCCCGGCCTCGACCAGGTGCCCGACCAGGATGTGCCCGACCTTGCCGACGCCGGCCACACCGACGCGCTTCCCGGCCAGGTCCGGGCTGCCCCAGAGGTGCTCGGCCGAGGCGCGCATGCCCTGGAAGACGCCGAACGCGGTCAGCACGGACGAGTCGCCGGCGCCGCCGTCCTCGGGCGAGCGGCCGGTGACGAAGCGGGATTCGCGGGCCACGACGTCCATGTCGTGCACGAACGTGCCCACGTCGCAGGCGGTGATGTAGCGGCCGCCGAGGGACTGCACGAAGCGCCCGTACGCGCGCAGCAGCGCTTCGGACTTGAGCGTCTTCGGGTCGCCGATGATGACGGCCTTGCCGCCGCCGAGGTCGAGCCCGGCCAGCGCGTTCTTGTACGCCATGCCCTTCGACAGCGCGAGGACGTCGTCGAGCGCGGCGGATTCGGTGGCGTAGGGGTGGAAGCGCGTCCCGCCCAGGGCGGGGCCGAGCGCCGTGGAGTAGATGCCGATGATGGCCTTCAGGCCACTGGCTTCGTCGTCGCAGTACACGACCTGTTCGTGCCCGGAGCTCCGGGCGAACACTCCTTCGGTCACGGTGGTGACTCCTTTGTCTCCCGCGTCCGGTTCGTGGCCGGGACGCGCTTCGATGGTTTACGGGACCGGGCGCGGAGGTCGTCCGCCACCGGTTCCCGGCACCAACCTAGATCGCCTCCGCTCGCCGGACCAGTACAGGTCCCGCGATACGGACCGGTAATCTCAGCCGCGCACCACCGTGCCGAGCGTGCCCATCGCCGTCTCCAGCTGCGTGTCCGACAGGTACGGCGCGGGGCCGAAGCGCAGGTACTGACCCCGGCTGTCGGTGCGGACGCCCTGCGCGGCCAGTGCGGCCTGCAGCGCACCGGCGTCGGCGGAGCGCAGCGAGAGGAACCCGCCGAGCCGCTCCAAGGGCACCGAGCGGTCGCGCGTGACGACGTCCTCGGGCAGCGCGAGCTTGTCGAAGACGTCGGTGAGCAGGCCCACCTGGTGCTGCGACACCTCGCGGAGGAACTCCGGCGTGAGGCCCTGCTCGGCGAAGAACCGCTGAACACGGGCGCCGCGGTAGTGGCTCGCCGGGTCGTAGGTGGCGCCGGCGAACCGGTCGCCGCCCATGGCGTAGGCGACCCCGCCGGGACGCCGTTCGTCGGCGAGCGCGCCGAACTCGGCGTACCAGCCGGTGATCACCGGCCGCAGCTCCTGGGCGTGCGCGGGCAGCCGCAGGAAGCAGTTGCCCTCGCCCAGCTGCAGGTACTTGTAGCCGCCGCCGAGCACCCAGGCGTTGGTCAGGCCCAGGTCGTGCAGCGGGAACGGCACCACGCCGAGCGCGTGGTAGGCGTCCACGACCAGCTCGATCGACCGGTCGCGGCAGGCGTCGGCCAGGTGCGCGAGGCCCGGGACCAGCCGGGACGTCTCGAACAGCACGGCCGACACGAGCACCGCGGCCGTGTGGTCGTCGACCTCGGCGGCGACCCGCTCGGCCAGCGTCGTCACCGGCTCGACCGGCACCCGCACGACCTCGACGCCCTCCTCTTCGAGGCGCGCGAGCTGCCGCCGCAGCGTGTGGAACTCGCCTTCGGTGGTGACGAGCCGTGGTCTTCGCGGCAGCTCCATCGCGGACAGGAAGCGCAGCACGAGGTCGTGCGTGCTCGCGCCGAGCGCGTACTCGCCGTGCGGGTCGCCGAGCAGCAGGCGGAAGCCCGCGCGCAGCTCGTCGGCCTTCGCGAAGGCGCGCTCCCACTTCAGGTCGACGTCCCGGGCGGCGTCCGCGAAGGACTCGAGGAGCCCTTCCTCGGCGACGTCGGGCCAGGCCTGGTGCGAATGCCCGGAGAGCAGGAGGCGTTCCCGCACCGAGAACCGCGTGTAGTGCGGCGCGAGGGCGTTGTCGTCCGCGCGCAGATCGTCCAAGGTGGTCACAATCGGCTCCGTACTGCCCAGAGATCCGGGAACATCGGCTGGAAAAGCGTGGTACGCAGGTAAGTCGCGCCGGACGATCCTCCTGTCCCGGTCTTGTCGCCGATGGTGCGTTCGACCATCTTCACGTGCCGGTAGCGCCACTCCTGCATCCCTTCGTCGAGATCCACCAGACATTCGGCGACGACCGACGGGCCGCCGTCGTCGCGGTACATGTCCAGCAATATCGCCTGCAGGGCCGGGGAGGGCTCCACCGGTCGAGTGACGTCTCGATCACACTCGACCGGGTAGCCAGAAGCCTTGAGGTACGCGAGAAAAGAGTCGAACAACGACGGCCGCGCCATCGCCTCGGAGATCCGTTTCCGCTGCTCGCCGCCTTCGGGGTAGTGCGCGAACACCCGCTCGTCACGGCGGCCGAGCACCGCTTCCAGCTCGCGGAACTGGGCCGATTGGAAGCCGCTGGACGCGTCCAGGCGGGTGCGGAAGCTGGTGAACTGGCTGGGCGTCATGGTCTCCAGCACGTCGATCTGCGCGACGGCGACCTTGAGGATCGACAGGATCCGCCGCACGGTCCGGATCGCGTGCGCGGTCGTGCCCGCTTCGAGGCACTCCTGCAGGTACGTCGCTTCGTGCAGCATCTGCTTGAACCACAGCTCGTACACCTGGTGGATCACGATGAACAGCAGCTCGTCGTGCTCCTCCGAACGCGGGCGCTGGGCACCCAGCACCTCGTCCAGCGCCAGGTACGAGGTGTAGCTCAGGGCTTCCTGCGTGGCGGAGTCGATGTCGGTCATCCTCGGGTCACCTCGTCGAAATGGCGCTGGGCAGCGGGAGCCAGCTCGGTGTACAGATCGTGGAACAGCTCGACCGCGGCCGCCCGGCGATCCGGTGCGGGCACCAGGTCGGCGGGCAGCTCGGGGTCGAGCGACGGGAACGCGCGGAAGGTGTGCACCAGCCGCGTCCGGACGTCGAACGCGGTCTTGTCGGTCAGGTCCTCGCCGCGGTGGCCGCCGAACTGCTCGACGAACGCCGTGTAGCGCGCGGCCAGCTCGTCGAGGTCCCAGGCCCGGCCGGCGAACCGGCGGACGTCGAGCGCGGCCGAAGGACGGCCCAGCAGCAGCCCGGCGTGCTCGGTGACGTCCAGCTCGCCGAGCAGCGCGAGCACCTCGGCTTCACGGTCGTGCGGGGCGATCCAGGTGCCGTCCTGGTACGGCCCGAACCCGAGGAACCGCAGCCGCCGGACCAGGCGTTCGCGGGCCTGGCGGCGGGTCTCGGGGATGCTCTGCCACAGCACGGTCCACTCGCCGGCGGCGCGCTCGCGGCGGCCGAGGGAGAAGATCCGGTGGTCACCGTCGGCGAGCAGGGCGACCGTGCGGCGGGTCAGCGAGTAGTGCACCGTGCGGCCCTCGCGGTGGCGCGTGAGCAGGCCGCGCCGCACCAGGCGGGTGAGCGCGATCCGGGCCGCGCCGTCGGAGAAGCCCAGCTCGGCGAGCACCGCGACCAGGCCGCCCGACCACACCCGGCGCGTCTCGCGCGGGTGCACGTAGCTGCCCAGCAGCGTCACGACCAGCTCCTGGGGGCTGGCTTCGAAGGCGTCGGCGGGCACGGGTGCAACTCTATACACCTCAGGCCGCTGCGGTGTAGCTTGATTTGCGTGACGTACTTCGCGGACCTCAGCTCGCGGCAGGTCGGCGCCCTTCCGGACGGCCCGCGTGTCCCGGTGCTGCTGCTCCCGCTGGGCGCGGTCGAGCCGCACGGCCCGCACGCGCCGCTGGCGACCGACCCGCTGATCTCGCGCGGGATGTGCGAGCGCGCGGCGTCCCGGCTGGCCGCCGACGACGACGTCCGGGTGCTGATCCTCCCCGAGATCCCGTACGGCGTGACGCGGTTCGCGGCCGGGTTCGCCGGCGGCATCCACATCGGCGAGGAGACGCTGCACGCACTGCTCGTGGACGTCGGCTCCGCGCTGATCGGCCAGCGACTACCCCGGATCCTGCTGGTGAACAACCACTTCGAGCCCGCGCACCTGGTCACGCTGCGGCGCGCGGTCGAGACGCTCAACTTCGCCTACGACGGGCACGTCGCGCTGCTGGACCTGGTCCGGCGGCGGCACGCCCAGCGACTCACCGAGGAGTTCCGGTCGGGCGAGTGTCACGCCGGGCGGTACGAGACGTCGCTGGTGCTGGCCGACCGGCCGGAGCTTGTCGACCAGGTCGTCATGCGGGAGCTGCCGCACGTGCCGGTCAGCCTGGCGTCGGCCCCCGAGGACGGCGGCTTCCTCGAGATGGGGATGTCCGACGCGTACTGCGGCAAGCCCGCCGAAGCGACGGCCGCGGAAGGCGAGGAGACGTTCTCGGTCCTGACCGACCTGCTGGTGGAAGCGATCCGGGAGCTGGCCCGTGCCTGAGCCGTTCAACCTCGCGTCCTACTTCGTCGACCGGCACGCCGCCACGGACCGGACCGCGTTGGTCGTCGGCTCGCGGGAAGTGAGCTATGCGTCGCTGGCGAAGCTGGTCAACCAGGTCGGGCACGTGCTGCGCGACGCCGGTGTCCGAAGTGGACAGCGGGTGCTGCTCGCGCTGAGCGACGGCGAGGAGTTCGTCGCCACCTGGTACGGCGCGCAGAAGATCGGCGCGGTCACCGCCGAGGTCTACCCGTTCCTGCAGCCCAAGGACTACGCGTACTACCTCGGCTACACCGAGGCCGTCGCGGTGGTCGCGGACGCCGTCACGCTGCCCGCCCTTCGCGAGGCGGGGGCCCGGAACCTGCTCGTCACCGGGGTGCCGGAGAGCGAGCTGCTCCCGGGTGAGCGTCCCTTTCGGACACTTGTCGACGCCGCGCCCGATGAGCTGGAAGCCGCGCCGACCACCCTGGACGACGTCGGGATCTGGAAGTTCACCACCGGCAGCACCGGCGCACCCAAGGCGTGCGTGCACACCCTGCGCAGCCCGTTCGAGAGCTTCGAGCGGTACGCCGTCCAGGTGCTCGGGCTGCGTGAGGACGACCGGATTCTCGCCGTGCCCAAGCTGTTCTTCGGGTACGCGCGTGACCTGGTGGCGCTGTTCCCGTTCGGCGTCGGCGCGGCCGGGATCGCGTTCCCCGAGCGCAGCACGGCCGACCTGATCTTCGAGCTGATCGCCCGCCACCGGCCGACGGTGCTGGTGAACGTGCCGACCATGATGAGCGCGATGATCGCGCACCCGGCCGCGGCGGAGCAGGACCTGAGCTGCCTGCGGATGACGACGTCGGCGGGTGAGGCGCTGCCCGCGGAGCTGCACCGCAGGTGGGACGCGGCGTTCGGGGTGCCGGTGGTCGACGGCATCGGGTCGTCCGAGGCGTACCACATCTACCTGTCGAACCGGCCGGGCGCGGCTCAGGTCGGGACGCTCGGCACCGAGGTGCCCGGCTACACCGCGCAGGTCGTCGACGAACTCGGGAATCCGTTGCCCGACGGCGAAATCGGGCCGCTGCGGGTGACCGGGCCGACGATCGCGCTGGAGTACCACGGCGACGCCGAGAAGTCCGCGAAGACGTTCGACGGCGACACGCTGACGTCCGGTGACCTGTTCAGCCGGTCCGAAGGGTTCTTCAGGCACCACGGGCGGGCCGACGCGCTGCTCAAGGTCGGCGGCGTGTTCGTCGCGCCCGGCGAGATCGAGGACTGCCTGCTCGTCCACGTAGCCGTGCTGGACTGCGCGGTCGTCGGCCACGAGGTCGACGGATTGGTGCTGCCGCGCGCGTACGTCGTGCTGCGGCCCGGCGCGTCGGTGGGCGCGGATGAGCTGAAGGACCACGCGAAAGCCCACCTGGCCAAGCACAAATACCCCCGTGAGGTGGTCTTCGTGACCGAACTCCCCCGCACCGCCAACGGCAAGCTCGACCGGCGCGCGCTGGCGGCCCGCCCGTGAGCCGCCTGGTCGTGGTCACCGGCGGCACGCGCGGCATCGGCGCGGCGATCGCCGCGCGGTTCCGCGACGCGGGTGACGAGGTGCTCGCGCCGGGGCGCGCCGAATGCGACGTCACCGACGAGAACGCCGTCTCGGAGTACTTCGCGGCGGCGGGACCGGTGGACGTGCTGGTCAACAACGCCGGGATCTCGTCCAGCGCACCGGTTTCCCGGACCACTTTGGACGAGTGGCGACAGCAGATCGACGTCAACGCGACCGGGGCTTTCCTGTGCACCCGCGCTGTGCTGCCGGGGATGCGCTCGCGGGACAGCGGCCGGATCGTCACGGTGGCGTCGACCGCCTCGCACGTCGGCTACCGCTACACCGCCGGCTACACGGCGTCGAAGCACGCGGCGGCCGGGCTGATGCGGGCGGTCGCGGCGGAGCTGGCCGGCACCGGCGTCACGGCGAACGCGGTGTGCCCGGCGTTCGTCCGCACCGACATGACCGCGACGTCAGTCGCGCGGATCCAGGAGCGCACCGGACGTGCCTCTTCGGAGGCAGAAGCCGCTTTGGCGTCGGCGTCCCCGCTCGGCAGACTGCTGGAACCGGGCGAAGTGGCGTTCGCGGTGTCCTTCCTGGCGGCCCCCGAGGCCGCCGCGATCAACGGCCAGACCCTCGTACTCGACGGCGGAGGAATCCAGCTATGAGCCCGTTCCGCGCGACCGCACCGCTCACGAAGGAGTGGGAGCACTTCGAGTTCACCGTGGACGACGGCGTCGCCACCGTGACCCTCGACCGGCCCGAGAAGCTGAACGCGCTGACGTTCGACGTCTACGCCGACCTGCGCGACCTGATCACCGAGCTGCCGCAGCACGAGGACGTGCGGGTGCTGGTGATCACCGGGCGCGGGCGCGGGTTCTGCTCCGGCGGCGACGTCGAGGAGATCATCGGCGAGCTGCAGAAGTTCGAGACGGCGGAGCTGCTGGAGTTCACCCGCATGACGGGCGCGGTGGTGAAGGCGCTGCGCGAGTGCCCGCTGCCGGTGATCGCGGCGGTCAACGGCGTCGCGGCGGGCGCGGGTTCGGTGATCGCCCTGGCGAGCGACTTCCGGCTGCTGGCGGAGTCGGCGAAGTTCGCGTTCCTGTTCACGAAGGTGGGCTTGGCGGGCGCGGACATGGGCTCGGCGTACCTCCTGCCGCGCCTGGTCGGCCTGGGCCGCGCGACGGAGCTGCTGATCCTGGGCGACAAGGTGTCCTCGGCACGGGCGTCGGAAATCGGCCTGGCCACGCAGGTGGTTCCCGACTCCGAACTCCCCGCCGCGGCCACCGCCTTGGCCCGCCGCCTGGCGGACGGACCGGCCCTGGCGTACGCGACGACCAAGGTGCTGCTGACCCGCGAACTGGACATGGACCTGGGCAGCGCGATCGAGCTGGAAGCGATGACCCAGGCGTTGCTGATGACGGCGAAGGACCACAAGGAGTTCTACGCGGCCTGGTCCGCCGGGCGCGAACCCCGGTGGACCGGCCGCTGACGGTGACTCAGGTCCAGTCGGGACCCCGGGCGCCGTCGATGGTGCCTTGCGAAGCCCAGCCGATCATCGCCGCGCTGAAGCGGTACCGGTTGGCGAAGGTGTCCCAGTTCACGATGTGCCGGAACCCTTCGTTGCCGTCCCAGATGAAGACGGCTTCGGTGCCGATGACCCGGGTGAGGTACGCGCCGGACAACGAATAGCTGCGGCTCCAGCAGTTCAGCACGTTCGGCAGGGTCACGATCCCCTCCCATCCGTCGCCCCACAGCGCGCGGTAGGTGGCCGGGTCCGGGATCACGTACAGGCGGGAGACGGACGGATCATGGCTCGGGCCGACCAGGTAGACCGTGGGTCCGGTGCCCGTCACGAACCGGGTCCCCTTCGCCGGGCAGGCGGCGGCCGAAGCCGGGCCGGCGTCGGCCACGGGAACGGCGACGGCGGCGGTGGTCAGGGCCAGGCCCAGTACGAGACAAACGCGGCTGAACAGACGCTTCATGAGAGTTCCCCTCGGGTCGGTTTTCGACTACCCGAGTGACTCTGCTCGCGCGTTCCGGTGCTGTCGTTGCGCGTGCATGCACAGCCCTTCAGCCAGAGCGCACTAAACCCGGGTCACCGCGACCTTCGACCCCTCCAGCGAGCCGAAGTACAGCTGACCGCGCCACTCGCGGACGCCCACCAGCATGTGGAAGCCGTCGATCGTGCCGCGCAGCTCGCGCTCCACCTTGCCGTCCGCCGCGACGCCCAGCACGCCCACCTCGCGGCCCGGGCGGGGCTGCAGCCACGTCGGCAGCGCGCGGACGCCCGCGCGCGCGAAAGCCGGGAGGCGGCGCACCACGTCCAACGCCGCCACGCGCGGGGACGCCTGCGTGATCCAGATCAGGCCGTCCGTGCCGGTCGAGATGTTGTCCGGGAAGCCCGGCAGGGCGTCGACCAGGACGTCGGAGCGGCCGTCTCCCAGCCAGACGCGCGTCACCCGGCAGGCGCCCGTCTCCGCGACCGCCACGAACGACTCGTCCGGGGCCAGCGCGACGCCGTTGGCGAACTGGAGGCCGTCGAGGACCAGGTCGATCGCGCCGTCCGGGGTGCGGCGCAGCAGGCGGCCGCCCGCGGTCTGCTCGATCAGGTCGTCACGCCAGTTGTCGATGCCGAAGCGGCGTGACGAGTCCGTGAAGTAGACCGTCCCGTCCGCGGCCACCGCGGCGTTGTTGCAGAACACGAAGTCCAGGCCCAGCGCCGACGTCGCCAGGGTCTTCGGCGTGCCGCCGGCCAGCGGCACCACCAGCAGCCCGGTCTTCGCGTCGCAGATCAGCAGCTCGTCGTCGCCGTACAGCTCCAGGCCCAGCGGACGGCCGCCCGTGTCGGCGATGGTCTCGGCGCCGCGGCCGTCCGCGGTGTGCCGCAGGATGCGGCCGTCGTCAACGCCGGTGTAGATCCGGCCCTCGCCGTCGAGGACGACGTCCTCCGGGCCGTGGCCGCCGATCTCGATGAGCGTGACTGGACCGAACCGCATCGGACGTCTCCTACCGGTAGGTGAGCAGCGGGGCCGCGTCGGCCTCGAAGTGCGGGTGCTCGTTGAACGACAGCATCGTGACACCACCGCGCCCGGACACCAGCTTGGTGATCCCGCCGTTGACCGTGACGCGGTTGAGCTTGAGCAGGCCGGCTTCCGGCGTCCCCAGCAACGCACCGCAGACGGTGGCGATGACACCGCCGGAGGTGAACACGACCGCGTGCTCCCCCTTGCCCAGCGCCGCCACCAGGTCCGCCAGCGCGCCGCGGCAGCGCGCGAGGAACGCCGGCCACGTCTCGGCGCACGGCCCCGCGGAGCCGGCCTCGATCCACGACGTCAGCGCGCGGTCCAGCACCCCCTGGTAGGCGCGCGAATCCTCCTGCGGCGCGCCGCCCGCGTGGTGCAGGCCGATGTCGACGTGGTCGTACTCGTTCCAGCGCGGGTCCTCGACCACCGGGACGTCGGTGCCGAGCGCCTTCAACGCCGTCGCCGCGGTGTCCCGCTGCCGGGCGAGCGTGCCCGACCGGACCTGGCTGAAGGAGACGTTGCGCCGCAGCAGTTCCGCACCGACCACAGTGGACTGTTCGAAGCCACGCGGGGACAGGGCGTCGTAGTCCGCCGCGCCGAACGACGCCTGCCCGTGCCGGACCAGGTAGATCGCGCCCACCTACACCCTCCCCTTCGCGATGATCTCGCGGCAGCGCCAGTCGAGGTAGCCGACGAACTGCCAGAAGTCCTTGAACGCCGGGTTGCGCGTGGCGCCGTCGTGGTAGCGCCGGTAGAGCTGCTGCAGCACCGCGGCGAGCCGGAACAGGCCGTAGACCTCGTAGAACCGCCAGTCGCCGATCGCGAGCCCGGTCTTCTCGGCGTAGCGCGCGACGAACTCCTCGCGGGTGAAGACGCCCGGCAGGTGCGTCGGCTGGCGGCGGCTGGCCTGCATGACGTCGTCGTCGCCGGCCTCCACCCAGTAGGCCAGCATGCTGCCCAGCTCCATCAGCGGGTCGCCGAGCGTCGCCATCTCCCAGTCGAGGACACCGATGATGTTCAACGTCGACGGCCCGTCGAGCACCAGGTTGTCGAGCCGGTAGTCGTTGTGGATCAGGCAGATCTTGACCTCGGGAGGCTGGTTCGCAGCGAGCCATTCGCGCACCTCGGCGAAGTCGCCGACGTTGTCCGTGCGCGCCGCGGTGAACCGGTCCGACCAGCCGCGGATCTGCCGCTCGACGTACCCCGCGCCCTTGCCGAGGTCGCTCAGCCCGGCGCGTTCGACGTCGACGGCGTGCAGGTCGACCAGCCGGTCGACGACCTTGCCGGACAGCTCGCGCGCCTGCTCCGGCGCCAGCGTCATGCCGTCGGGGAGGTTGCCGCGCAGGATCAGGCCGTCGAGCTTCTCCATGACGTAGAAGTCGCCGCCGAGCACCGCCGGGTCGTCGCCGAAGGCGAGCATCTTCGGCACGTACGGGAACACCGGCCTGAGGGCGTGCTGCACGCGGTACTCGCGCCGCATGTCGTGCGCCGACGCGGCTTTGTGCCCGGCCGGCGGGCGGCGCAGGATCAGCTCGCGGTCGGGGTAGGTCAGCAGGTACGTCAGGTTCGACGCGCCACCGGGGAACTGCCGGACCCGCGGCGGCTCGGTGCCGAGGCCTTCGACGCGGGCCGCCAGCCACTCGTGCACCGCGGCGGCGTCGAAGGCGTCCTCGGCGCGGACGTCGACCGTGCCGTCGGCGTTGTTGATGCTCATGCGAACTTCCGCAGGATCCAGACCGGCACCACGCGCATGGCGAGGCTCAGGGGCACCCACGGCCACGCCGGGACGTAGGCCCGCGCGCCTTCCTTCTCGACCGCCTTGACCAGTGCGCGGGCCCCGCTCTCGGCCTTGGCCAGCAACGGGTTCCGGCCGATCCGGTCGTTCATCTCGGACTCGATGTAGCCCGGCCGGATGTCGGTGACCTTGATGCCCTTGCGGCTCAGCTCGGCGCGGGTGCCGTCGACGAACGCCGAGATGCCCGCCTTCGAGGCGGCGTACGCGGTGAGGTTGCCCGGCAGGCCGCGGATCGCGCTGAACGACGAGACGACGGCGATGTGCCCGGAGCCCTGCTCGCGGAAGATCCCGGCGGCCGCCTCGATCTGCGCGGCGGCCGCGACGAAGTTGACTTCGAGGGTCTGGCGGTTGGCGTCGAACCGGCCCTTGCCGACCGGCTGCCCCTTCCCGAGCCCGGCGTTCACAATCACCCGGTCGAGGGACCCCAGCTCGGCGCGGAACTCCTCGAAGACGGTGAACACGCTGTCGTGGTCGGTGACGTCGAGCTTGCGGGTGACGACCTTGATCCCGGGGTGGGCCGCGGTGAGCTCGGCGGCCAGCGTCTCGAGCCGCTCCGTGCGCCGGGCGCACAGCGCCAGGTTGCGTCCCTTCGCCGCGAACTGCCTGGCCATGCCTTCGCCCAAGCCGCTGCTCGCGCCCGTGATCAGGATGTTCTTGCGGAGCGTCATGACGGGGATGCTACCCGTAGGTAATAAGACCGGTGGCCCGGCGCTGGGGGCGTCGCCGGGCCACCGGTCATCGCGCGGCCATCCCGGCCGGTCGCACAACGCGGCCGGGCAGACCGGAGCCGGAACCGCTCTCGCGGCCGGTTTCCCGCACCCGGACGGCCCGTGAGGGGGAGGCCGGACCGTCGGCGCAGGCAAGGTCATACAAGCGCGTCCGTCCAGGCCGGGGCAATGGTTCACAGTTGCCAGTACTAGCCCGTTCGCCCGAGTGGACGCGCGTGCGGAGAGATCGGCACCCTCGGTGAAGAGGGGCACGACGAGAGGGCGGAGCGGGCCGGGAATCCTGCTAACGTGCTCCGTGTCGGGGAGCGTCGGGAGACGGCGGGGGCGGGTCGGATCGGCAATGGCGGGCAGTACGGCGGACCACGTGGTGAGTGGCGACCAGGAGGGTGAACGCACCGCGTTCGCCACCCAGCTGCGCGCCGCCATCGCCACCAGCGGGCTGTCGCTCGACCGGATCCAGGCCCGGCTGCGGGCCCGCGGCGTCGTCGTCAGCGTCACCGCCCTGAGTTATTGGCAGTCCGGCAAGCGGCAGCCGGAGCGGCAGAGCTCCCTGTCGGCCGTCCGCACCCTCGAAGAGATCCTCGACGTCCCCGCCGGGTCCCTGCTCGGCCTCCTGCCCCCGCCCCGCCCCCGTGGTGGCGCCGGGAAGCGACAGGCCGGCGGCGAGCCGATGTCGTTCCCCCGCGAGGTGCTGCAGCCGCTGCTCGACAAGGTGGGCGCGCCGAACGCCCTCGAGCGCCAGCACCCGCTGAAGCTGGTGGGGCTGCACGACCTGTGCGAGATCGCCGAGGACGGCGGCCAGCGCTCGGTGACCGCCCGCGCGGTGTTCCAGGCCGGTTCCGACGGCCAGGACCGGTGGCTGCTCGTCTACACCCAGGACGACCCCGCCGCCGGCCCGCCGGAGCTGCACGCGGTGCGCAACTGCCGGATCGGCCGGGCCGAGGTCGACGAGGCGCACGGCCTCGTCGTCGCCGAACTCGTCTTCGACCAGCCGATCAACCGCGGTGAGACGCACCTGATCGAGTACACGCTGACCAACAGCGGGCCGCCGTACCCGGAGTGCCGCAACACCCACTACCGCGAGTTCCGCCGCCCGGTGCGCGAATACCTGCTGGAGGTCCGGTTCGCGCCGGGCACCGCGCCGGACCGCTGCTGGCAGTACGCGCACCACGGCAGCGGCGGCACGCTCACCCGCCGCCGTCTCAAGCTCGACGGCGGCGACGGCGTCCACGCCGTGGCCCTGGACTTCGGGCCCGGCGTCTTCGGGATCGACTGGGACTGAGCCTCAGGACAGCTTGGTGCGCAACACCTTCCCGGTCGCGTTGCGGGGCAGCTCGTCCAGGAACTCGACGTCGCGGGGCACCTTGTAGCGCGCCAGGTTCGCCTTGACGTAGTCGCGGACGGCGTCGACGTCGAGGTCCGCGCCGTCGGCCAGGACGACGAACGCCTTGAGCCGCTGGCCGAACTCCGGGTCCTCGACGCCGATCACCGCGGCCTCCAGGACGTCCTCGCGCTCGACCAGGAGGTTCTCCACCTCGATCGGGAACACGTTCTCGCCGCCGGAGACGATCATCTCGTCGTCGCGGCCGTCGATGAACAGCAGGCCGTCCTCGTCGAAGTGGCCGACGTCGCCGCTGGAGAGCAGGCCGTCGATGATCTCCTTGTGGCGGCCGTCGGTGTAGCCGCCGAAGCTGAGCCCGCTGCCGACGAACACCCGGCCGGTCACGTGCGGCTCGGTGATCCGGCCGCCCTTTGCGTCGTACAGCGCGACTTTGCAGCCGACCGGCGCGCGGCCGACCGTGCCGGGCGCCCGCACCCAGTCCTCGGGCGTCGCGACGGTGGCCACGGCGACCTCGGTCGAGCCGTACAGGTTGTGCACGACCGGCCCGAACGCCTCGTTGGCGCGGTTGCCGAGGTCCGGCGACAGCGCCGAGCCGGCGACGAAGATGATCCGCAGCGACGACGTGTCGTACTTGCCGAGGACGTCCTTCGGCAGGTCGACGATGCGCTGCAGCATGGTCGGCACGAGCACCAGCGCGGTGCACTTGTGCTCGGCCACCCCGCGCAGCGTCTCCTCGGGGCTGAACTTGCGGCGCATCACGACCGTCGAGCCGAGCGCGAAGGACAGGATGAACTGCGACAGCCCGGTGCCGTGGAACAGCGGCGCGCCCATGTACGTGGCTTCGTTGGCGCGCAACGGGATCCGGTCGAGGAACTGCGCGGACGCCAGCGCGGAGGTGTGCGGCCGCGGCGCGCCCTTCGGCGTGCCGGTGGTGCCGCTGGTCAGCAGTACGAACCCGCCCGGCTTGGCCGGCGCGGGCCACGGCCGGTCGTCGGTGCTGGCGATGATCTCGGCGAGCACCGGGACGTCCCGGTCGGACAGGTCGCTGTCGTCGTCGACCCAGGCGAGGTAGCGGTCGACGTTTTCGGGGATGGCGTCGAGCAGGCCGGTGAACTCCTGGTCGTACACGAGCGCGGTGACGTTCTCGCGCTTCGCGACGTCGGCCAGCTGCGGCTTCGCGAAGCCGGTGTTCATCAGCAGCAGGCGGACGCCGAGCTTGCCGGCCGCGGCCATCGTCAGCACCAGGCCGCGGTGGTCGCGGCACAGCGCGGCGACGACCTGGCCGGGCTTGACCCCGCGCTCCGACCAGGCCCGGGCCAGCGCGTTCGACTGGTCGTCGAGCTGCTTGTAGGTGAGCGGGCCGACCTCGTCGACGATGCCGACGGCGGTCGGGTCGCGGCGCGCGGAGATGTGGTTGGCGCCGGCGAACGGCCCGTACTTGCGGATCGCGACCAGCGACCGGAGGCCTTCGTCGACGCGGGGGAAGGGCACCAGCCCGGCCCGCCTCATCACGTCGACACTGCGCGCCGTCTCGGCCACCTTGTCCGCCACTTGCGTGGCGAGCGCGACCAGGCTCATCCAGGCACCTCCGTTGCTGCGGGAAGAGCGCCCCCTCCGTACCGGCGGTATGGGGGCTACTCGACAGTAAACCAAGCCCGCCGCCGCCGCACCAGACGTGCTCCCGCGGAAACTGTCGGTGGTGGACGGCACACTGTGTTCGTGCAGGTGATCGCCGGGCGGGAGGAGGACGGGAGCTTCACCGTGCGTGCGCCGTCCTCGACCGTGACCGGTCTCGACGAGGCGGGATTCGCGAAGCTGGCCCGGGAGCTGGAGGGCTCGCTCGGGCCGCGGTGGGTGTTCCCGTCGGTCGAGGGCACCTACCCGGTGCTGGTGGCGGCCGGGGTGCGGGTGCGGCGCTGTCACGACCTCGCGCTGGCGGAGGGGCTGCTGCTGGCGCACGCGGGGCAGGAGGGGCAGTCGCGGAGCCTGCGCGCGGCCTGGGCCAGGGCGAACGGGGAGGAACCGCCGTCGGATTCGGCGGACGTCGAGCTGGCGCAGCCGACGCTGTTCGACACGCGGACGCCGACGTTGCCCGACGGAGTGACGGTCGTCACGGCGGTGCAGCGCGTGCTCGCCGAGCAGGAGCGGCGGACCGCGGCGACCGAGTACCCGGACCGGTTCCGGCTGCTGCTGGCCGCGGAGTCGGCGAGCGCGCTGGCCGCCGCGGAGATGTCGGCCGACGGCTTGCCCTGGCGTGCGGACCTGCACGAGGAGCTGCTGACCGCGCGGCTCGGGCCGCGGGTGCGGGCCGGCGAGCGGCCGAAGGTGCTGGTGGAGCTGGCGGCGAAGATCACCGAGGCGTTCGGCGGGCGGGCGGTGAACCCGGACTCGCCGCCGAGCGTCGTCCGGGCGCTGGCCCGTGTGGGGATCGAGGTGCCGTCGGCGCGGAAGTACTTCCTCAAGGGCATCGACCACCCGGCGGTCGGACCGCTGCTGGAGTACAAGGAGCTGTCGCGGCTGTACACGGCGAACGGCTGGACGTGGCTCGACGAGTGGGTCGCCGACGGCCGGTTCCGCCCGCACTACGTCGTCGGCGGCGTCGTGTCCGGGCGGTGGGCCAGCCGCGGCGGCGGAGCGTTGCAGATTCCGAAGGTGCTGCGCACGTGCGTGCGCGCGGACCCGGGCTGGAAGCTGGTGGTGGCCGACGCCGCCCAGCTGGAGCCCCGGGTGCTGACGGCGTTGTCGGGCGACCGCCGGCTGGCCGACGTCGCGGCGGCGACGGACCTGTACGCGCGTCTCGGCGAAGCGCTGTTCTCGGGCGCCCGCTGGGTCCCGTTGTCCCCGGACGACGACCGTGACGACCGGGCGCGCGCGAAGATCGCGATGCTGTCGGCGATGTACGGCGGCACGTCCGGCGAAGCGGGGCCGCTGCTGGCGTTGCTGCGCCAGCGGTTCCCGGACGCGGTGTCCTATGTGGAGCACGCGGCCCAGGCGGGCGAGCGCGGCGAGCGCGTCCGGTCCCGTCTCGGCCGCACGTCCCCCGCCCCTTCCGCGGCCTGGCGGGCCCTGACGGGTGGCTTGGCGTCGGACGAGGCGGCGGAGCTGAAGGCCCGCCGCGCGTCACGCGGCTGGGGCCGTTTCACGCGCAACTTCGTCGTCCAGGCGAGCGCGGCGGACATGACGGCGGTGATGCTCGCGACGCTGCGCCGCCGCCTGCCGTCCCCCGCCCACCTGGTCTTCTTCCAGCACGACGAGGTGATCGTCCACACGCCGGCCGAGCTGGCCTCGGTGGTCTCGTCGGCGATCATGGACAGCATCACGGAGGCGGCAACAATGCTGTTCGGCGAGGCTTGCCCAGTCCGCTTCCCGATGCACATCGCCCCGGTCGACAACTACGCCGACGCCAAGTAACGCACCTTCAGCCACACGAGATGCCTCAGAAATCAGAGACCACAAGGAGTACGGCGAAACCCTCCGGTCGGCGCAGCGAAATGCGCAGCCAGTGAACGCGCGACTCCCACCGGGTGGTCATACATCAACCAGCCAGCCCTATCGCGCACCGAACTCCCCTGACTACGTTCGGTGCATATGGCGAAGAAATCAACCAGAAGGCTGCTGGGAAGTTTGTGGGGGTATCTGCTCCTGGCCGCGGTGATCTGGCTGTGGTTCCTGCCGTCGATCGGCCCCGGCGTGATCGCCGCACTTTCCGGTTTCGTGGTGCTCTACAGCCTGTTTCAGGCGCCGATGTGGTGTTGCGCCGAAAACCGCGACGGTGGACTGTGCCGCAACAACGCCTACGGCCTCCTCCTCGGCTGCCACTTCCGGCAACACAAGTGGCAGAAACTCAAGATGGCTGTCCGGCAGCAGTATTGGGGCAAGCTGGGACGACGGGTGTTCAGCGGTGTCGGCGGGCAGGCGGCAACCTTCTCCGCCTTCGCCGGAATGCTTTCCGCCTGTGTGGCCACGGCGACCTTGATCGCCAAATGACGTAGCCAGAGACCGATCTCGCGCGGCTGGAGGCGCATCCCGCGTGATCAGAAACGTATCTCGCGTGATTGAAGGGGCATCACGTGTGATTGGGGAGGCATCACTCGTGATTGGAGGGACGACACGCGTACCCGAGTGGACGACACGCATACCTGGGTGGACGACACGGGGTTAGGCGAGGGCGTCGTCCAGGGCTTTGGTTATGCGTTTCAGCGAGACTGGGTGGGCTGTGCCCAGGGTCTGGGCGAAGAACGAAACCCGTAGCTCCTCGATCATCCAGCGGACCTCGTCCAACGCCGGGGACGACGTGCCGGGTGGGAGCGAAGCGACGGCCTCGCGGTACTCGCCCGTGATCCAGGCGATGTCCGCTGTGCGCTGGAGGTCGCGGGTCGGCTCGGTGGTCAGCTTCTCCAGGCGACGCGAGATGCCCTGCAGGTAGCGGACGACGTTGCGGAGGCGGGAAGCGCCCGTCGCTGTGACGAAGCCTGGGTAGACCAGGCCGGACAGCTGGGACCGCATGTCCGCGAGGGACTCTGCTGGGCCGCGCGTCGCTGGCAAGGCCACCTCGACGTCGTTGGCCGCGCGGAGGATCTTTTCCACGTCGGTCAGGACGTCCAGCACCGCCGGGTGCAGGCCTGCCCGGACCTTCTCCAGCAGCACCTTGAAGCCCGTCTCGTCGAACGCCGGGCCGCCGCCCGCGGCCATCAGGGAGTCCACCGCGCAGTCGACGCAGTCCTCCAGCAGCGCCGCGACACTTCCGTGCGGGTTGCGGTTCAGCACCAGCTTCGACGAGTTGGTCAGCGACCGCGTGATGAACTTCATCGGCGAACTCAGGTTCAGCCGCAGCATCCGCCGCGTGCCCGCCCACATCGCGTGCTCCTGCTGGGCCGGCGTGTCCAGCATCCGCACCGCCACCGACGCGCCCTCGTCGACCAGCGCCGGGTACGCCTTGACGTCGTGGCCGCGCTGCGTCGAAGCGAAAACCTTGGGCAGGGAACCGAACGACGGCTTCGTCAGGCCCGCCTTCTCCAGGCTGTTGGCCGCCTTCGAGATGGTCTCGCGGACCTTCGGCGCCAGCTTGAGCTGCAGCAGCGAGATGTCCTTGCCCTCGGCCACGCGCTTACCGCGCTCGTCGACGACCCGGAACGTCACCTTCAGGTGCTCCGGA
This sequence comes from Amycolatopsis heterodermiae, assembly GCF_034929455.1. NCBI lineage: Bacteria > Bacillati > Actinomycetota > Actinomycetes > Pseudonocardiales > Pseudonocardiaceae > Amycolatopsis > Amycolatopsis heterodermiae. The sequence goes on along the minus strand of NZ_JAYFSI010000012.1, from coordinate 264,957 downwards.
ATCGACGCGAGATCCCAGTCGGAGAACGGAATCGTGATACCGCGCAACGCCCGCAGCTCGCGGCCGAGCACCTCCAGCAGCGGACCGTCCGAAGGCGACACTCGCGAAAGGACATACTTCGCGGTGTCCGGCGCCGGGACGAAGTTGCGGCGCAACGCCTTCGGCAGCGACTTGATCAGCTGCGTCACCAGCTCCGACCGCAAGCCGGGCACCTGCCAGTCGAAACCGTCCTCGGTGACCTGGTTCAGCACCGGCAGCGGGATGTGCACGGTGACGCCGTCCGCGTCCGCGCCCGGCTCGAACTGGTAGGTCAGCTTGAAGACCTGCGTGCCCTGCGTCCACGAGTCGGGGTAGTCGCCCTCGCGGACGCCACCCACGGACTCGTTGATGAGCATGGACTTCTCGAACGACAGCAGATCGGGGTCGGAGTGGCGCGTCTTCTTCCACCACGTGTCGAAGTGCCGCACCGACACCACGTCCGCCGGGACCCGCGCGTCGTAGAACTCGTACAGCGTCTGGTCGTCGACCAGGATGTCGCGGCGCCGCGCGCGGTTCTCGAGGTCTTCGACCTCCTCCAGCAGCGCCCGGTTCTCGGCGAAGAAGTGGTGCCGCGTCTGCCAGTCGCCCTCGACCAGCGCGTGCCGGATGAACAGCGCCCGCGACATTTCGGGGTCGATCCGGCCGTAGTTGACGCGGCGGTCGGCGATCAGCGGGACGCCGTAGAGCGTCACCTTCTCGATCGCGATCACCGCGCCCTGCTTGCGTTCCCAGTGCGGCTCGGAGTAGTTGCGCTTGACGACGTGCTGCGCCAGCGGCTCGACCCACTCCGGCTCGATGCGCGCGTTGACCCGCGCCCACAGCCGGGACGTCTCGACCAGCTCGGCCGACATCACCCAGCGCGGCTGCTTCTTGAACAACGCCGAACCCGGGAAGACGCCGAACCGCGCCCCGCGCGCGCCGAGGTAGTCGCCCTTCGCCGGGTCCTTGAGCCCGATGTGCGAGAGCAGCCCGGCGATCAGCGACGTGTGCACCTTCTGCGGGTCGACGGCGTCCGTGTTCGTGTTCAGCGAGATGCCGAGCGGCTTGGCCAGCTGGCGCAGCTGGCTGAAGATGTCCTGCCACTCGCGCACGCGCAGGTGGTTGAGGTACTCGTTGCGGCAGAGACGGCGGAACTGGTTGCTGGACAACGCCTTCTGCTGCTCGGAGACGTACTCCCACAGGTTCAGGTAGGCCAGGAAGTCCGACGTCGGGTCCGCGAACCGCGCGTGCTGCTGGTCGGCCTGCTGCTGCTTCTCCGACGGCCGCTCGCGCGGGTCCTGGATGGACAGTGCGGCCGCGATGATCATCACCTCGCGGACGCACCCGTTCTGCGCGGCCTCCAGCACCATCCGGCCCATCCGCGGGTCGACCGGCAGCTGCGCGAGCTTGCGGCCGATGTCGGTGAGCCGGCGGTCGCTGTTGCCGGCGGCCGCGCTGTCGAACGCGCCCAGCTCCTGCAGCAGGCCGACGCCGTCGGTGACCTGGCGGCGGTCCGGCGGCTCGACGAACGGGAACGCCGCGATGTCGCCCAGTCCCAGCGACGTCATCTGCAGGATGACCGAGGCCAGGTTGGTCCGCAGGATCTCCGGGTCGGTGAACTCGGGCCGCGCCTCGAAGTCCTCTTCGGAGTAGAGCCGGATGCAGATGCCGTCGGACGTCCGGCCGCAGCGGCCCTTGCGCTGGTTCGCCGACGCCTGCGAGACCGGCTCGATCGGCAGCCGCTGCACCTTCGTGCGGTGGCTGTAGCGCGAGATGCGCGCGGTGCCCGGGTCGACGACGTACTTGATGCCCGGCACGGTCAGCGACGTCTCGGCGACGTTGGTCGCGAGCACGACGCGGCGTCCGGTGTGCTGCTGGAACACCCGGTGCTGGTCGGCCGCCGACAGCCGCGCGTACAGCGGCAGGACCTCGGTGTTGCGCAGGTCGGCACGGTTGAGCACGTCGGCGGTGTCGCGGATCTCGCGCTCGCCGGAGAGGAACACGAGGACGTCGCCCGGGCCCTCGGCGCACAGCTCTTCGACGGCTTCGAGGATGCCTTGGGTCTGGTCGCGCTCGTCGTCGCCTTCGGGGTCCTCCGGGTCGACCAGCGGCCGGTAGCGCACCTCGACCGGGTACGTCCGGCCGGAGACCTCGACGATCGGCGCGTTGTCGAAGTGCTTCGAGAAGCGCTCCGGGTCGATGGTCGCCGAGGTGATGATCACCTTGAGGTCGGGACGCCGCGGGAGCAGCTGCTTGAGGTAGCCGAGGATGAAGTCGATGTTGAGGCTGCGCTCGTGGGCCTCGTCGATGATCAGCGTGTCGTACTGGCGCAGCGAGCGGTCAGTCTGGATCTCGGCCAGCAGGATGCCGTCGGTCATCAGCTTGACCAGGGTGTCCTGCCCGGACTGGTCGGTGAACCGCACCTTGTAGCCGACGGTGTCGCCCAGCTCGGTCTTCAGCTCGCTCGCGATCCGGTCGGCGACCGTGCGCGCGGCCAGCCGCCGCGGCTGCGTGTGCCCGATCTGCCCGCGGACGCCGCGGCCCAGCTCGAGGCAGATCTTCGGCAGCTGCGTGGTCTTGCCGGAGCCGGTCTCCCCCGCGACGATCACGACCTGGTGCGCGGCGATGGCCGCGCCGATCTCGTCCTTGAGCCTGCTGACCGGCAGCTCTTCGGGGTATTCGATCTTGGGCACGCACTCGCGGCGCGACAGCAGCCGCAGCTCGGCGGCGTCGACGTCGGCGGCGATCCGGGCGAGGGCGGAGTCACGGTCGCGGGCCTTGCGGGCACCGTCGAGCCGCCTGCGCAGCCGGTGCTCGTCGCGCGGCATCAGCTCGGGCAGGCGCGCACGCAGCGCTTCGAAAGGGGATGGTGTGGACATACTCTGCCCAAGAATAGCCGTGCGTGACGAGCCGGGCTCCCGAATATCCCCGCCACGTGACCGGCGGCACCCCGAAACGCCGTGAAGGCCACCTTGAGGGACTCAGAGTCCCTCAAGGTGGCCTTCACGGACCAGGAGCGTCAGCGGGGCTGGCCGGGCTGGCCGGGCTGCTGCGGGTACTGCTGCTGGGCGTACGGCTGCTGCTGCGGGGCCTGGCCCGGGTACTGCTGCTGCGGCTGGCCGGGGTAGCCCGGCGCCGGCGGCTGCTGCGCGAACTGCTGCTGCGGCTGCGGCGTGGCCTTGGACCGGCCGAGCACCAGCGCGCCGATGATCAGCGCGACGCCGACCAGGCCCAGCACGATCCCGAACGTCGGCTGCATGTCGTCGGCCCACGAAAGCAGGCGGAACTCCATGTCGAACTGCTCGAGGACGAAGGTGCCGAAGCCGAGGACGGCAAAGAGGATGCCGATCCGCATCATGATGGAAGACATGGAAAACCCCAACGGGCAAGGAAAACGGGAGCCGGCCGCCCCCGACGGCCCGCAATGGGACTCGAACGATAACGACCGGTCCGAGCCCTGTCCCCGGAATTCCCGATTTGTTATCTCACGTCCGCTGGAGCGAGTCCGGGCCCAGGTCGGCCAGCGTGCGGTGGCCGGAAAGTCCCATCGTCAGGTCGAAGTCGGCCAACAGGCTCCGCAGTACGTGGCGCACGCCGTCCTCGCCCGCGTGCGCCAGTCCGTAGACCCACGGGCGGCCCAGCAGCACCGCGCGGGCGCCCAGCGCGAGCGCCTTGAGGACGTCGGCGCCGGTGCGGACGCCCGAGTCGAACAGCACCTCCAGCCGGTCGCCGACCGCCGCGACGATGCCCGGCAACGCCTCCAGCGCGCCGATCGCGCCGTCGACCTGGCGGCCGCCGTGGTTGGACACGACGATGCCGTCCATCCCGGCCTCGGCCGCGCGGCGCGCGTCGCCGACGTGCTGGATGCCCTTGAGCACGATCGGGCCGTCCCAGTGCTCGCGCAGGAACGGCAGCTGGTCCCAGGTCCGGTCGGAGCCGGTGATCAGGCCGATCCAGCGCAGGATCGCGGCGGGCGGGTCCTCTTCCGGTGTCTTCTCCAGCAGGCCGCGGAACACCGGGTCGGTGAACCCGACGGCCAGCCCCTCGCCCTTGAGGAACGGCAGGTACGCCTGGTCCAGATCGGACGGCCGCCAGGCCAGCGTCCACGTGTCGAGCGTGACGACCAGCGCCGTGTAACCGGCCGCCTTCGCCCGGGCCAGCAGGCTCGCGCAGACGTCCGGGTCGCCCGGCCAGTACAGCTGGAACCAGCGCGGGCCGTCGCCGCTGGCCTCGGCGACGTCCTCGATGCCGGTCGACGACGCCGTGGACAGGATGAACGGCAGGCCGACCGAGGCGGCGGCGCGGGCCGTGGCCGACTCGGCGTCCGGGTGCACGATCGACTGGACACCCACCGGGGCGACGGCCACCGGCGCGGGCAGCCGCGTGCCGAGCACCGTGGTCGAGAGGTCGCGGTCGGTGGCGCCGGTCAGCATCCGCGGCACGACGCGCCAGCGGTCGAACGCCTCGCGGTTGGCCAGCGCGGTCGCGCCGGAGCCGGCCGCGCCCGCGACGTAGGAGAACGGGCCGGGCGCCATGACCTCGCGGGCCGACGCTTCGAGCTTCGTCGCGTCGGTCGAGCACGGCGGCAGCTGACCACCGAGTCCCTGCAGGTAGAGCTCGTTCTGGTAGCTGCCGAAGCGTTCGGTCACGGTCTGCCTCCTCGCGTTCGAACGCGCACTGTACTCGCCGGTACGGCTCAGCCGGGGAGACGCCGCATCGGCTGCATCGGCGGTCCGCCGGGCGGGGCGAACGCGGGCCCGTGGTCGGTGAACCCGAGGCGCCGGTAGAGCCGCGCGCTGTCCGGCGAGCTGGCTTCGAGGTAGGTCCACGCGCCCTCGGCGTCGTAGCGGTCGAGGCCGTGCCGGAGCAGCCGCTCGCCGAGGCCTTCCCGTTGCCGGCCGGGCAGGACGCCGATGAACTGCGCGTGCCAGTGCGGTTCGCGCGGCTCGCGCGCGGCCATCAGGCCGAGCAGGGCACCCAGCCGGTGCAGCTCGTCGTCGTCGAGGCCCGGGATCAGGAAGTCGCCCTCGGCGTCACCGCCGGCGGGGGTCCAGATCACCGCGGCCGCGTGGTCGGCGGTCACGTCGACGCTCCCGGTCGCGATGCCGAGCTCGGCGAGCGCGCGGAAGAACGCCGGGTGGGCGCGGGTGCGGCGGCGGTCGTCGCCCGGGAAGATCCAGCGGCTCATCGGGTCGTCCTGGAACGCCGCGACGAGGACGCCGACGACGGCGTCCACTTCGGACGGACCAACGGACCGGACGTCGCTCATCGGCTCACCAGCTCCTCGGCTTCGCGGACCGGACCGCCGATCCCGGCGTAGACGTCCGGGCGCCGGGTGCGCAGGGACTCGGCGCGCAGGAAGCCGACCAGCCCCGCCAGCACCAGCAGCCCCGGCAGGCCCCAGCGCAGCAGCGGGTTCGCGCCCTCCGGGCCGAGCAGGACGTCGAAGTGGGCGACGACGAGCACCAGGACCACGCTCAGCGCCAGCGCGGCCAGCAGCGGCGCGAACCGGCTCCGCCAGGGCGTTTCCGCGCCCGGGTGCCGCCGGAAGAAGCCGACCACGGACAGCGAAACCGCGATCATGATGATCGTGACGCCGGTCGAGGCGGTGACGCCGGTCCAGGTGAACAGGTCCGTGAACGGGTCGCGGCCGGCCAGCGCGAACACCGCCACGACGACGAACGCGATCGTGGTCTGGACCAGGGAGCCGCCGATCGGCGCGCCGGTGCGCTTGCTCGTGCGGCTGAACCCGACGGGCAGCAGCCCTTCCCGGCCGAGCGCGAAGAAGTAGCGGGAGACCGCGTTGTGGAAACTCAGCATCGCGGCGCACTGGCTGGTCAGGAACAACGCGTAGGCCACGTGGGAAAACACCGGACCGAGCTGTTCCGCGGCGAGACCGAATAACAGTGACGGCCCTTCGGCGGCGGCCCGTTCCACGATGTGGTCCGGGCCGGTCGCGACCGCCATCCCGAGTGCGGAAACGACGAACAGCACCGCGGTCAGGCCGATCGCGGTGTACGTCGCGCGGCCGACCGTCCGGCTCGGGTCGCGGCATTCCTCGCCGTAGGTCGCGGCGCCTTCGAAACCGAGGAAAACCGCGATGGAAAAGGCGAAGACGGCGCCGACACCGGTGGTGAACAGGCTCGACGGCGAAAGCGGGGTCAGCGAAACGTGGCCGCCCGCCGGGTGCGTGAACATCCCGGCGTCGGCCACCACCAGCACCCCGACTTCCAAGGCCAGCGCGACACCGAGCACCTTCGCGTTGAGGTCGATGCGCAGCACTCCGGCCGCGCCGGCGACCAGCACCGTGACCAGCGCGATCAGCCACCACGGCACGCTCACGCCGAACAGCATGCCGAGCCACGTGGATACGGAAAGGCCGAAGATGCCGTAGATCCCGAGCTGGATCGAGCTGTAGGCGACCACCGTGACGTACGCGACGCCGGTGCCCGCCGATTTCCCGATCCCGTGCGCGACGTACGGGTAGAACGCGCCGGCGTTCGTGATGTAGCGGCTCATCGCGGCGTAACCGACGGCGAACAACGCGAGCACCGGAGCCAGCACCACGAACGAAAGTGGCACGCCGATGCTGCCTGTCACAGCGTAAGTCGCCGAAACCCCGCCGGCGACCGCGTACAGCGGACCCGCCGCCGCGACGATGAAGAACACGATCTGGGCGGCACCGAGCCGCCGGGTGCCGAGGCCGCGCCGTTCCGGCGTGTGCGTGCGCATGAACCTTTCCCCGCATCGAAAAACCGCTGGCCGCCGGGCGGTCGCATTCCCCACGCCCGTTGGTGATCTTGGCGGCGGTCCACAGCGTAGGGGCAGTGGGCCCGGCGGCGGTACGGCCGATCGGGGTAAAACACCGATGGCGCCGGAAACCGCTTCAGGACGTACCGCTATCTTCGGCATCCTTCCCGCCGACAGCCCAGGGGGCCCATTTCCGTCATGCGCCGGCTCACCTTGGTCGATTCGTTCTTCTTCCTCGGGCACGACGAGTTCACCGGGCGCGCGGTGCTCGGCCGGACGTCGCTCGGCATCGGGCTGGCCGGCGCGGTGTTGTGCGACCTGCTGTTCACCGACCGGATCACCGTCGAAGACCGGAAGGTCCGCCCGATCACCCGGCGGTTACCGGGAATTCCGACCATGGACCGGGCCTTTTCCGAAATCCTTTCCGAAACGGCGGCCCACGGCGTCCGCGACTGGATCGACCACCTGCGCGCGACGCTGCCGTCGATCACCGCCGACAACCTGATCTCGCTCGGGCTCGTGCGCCGGGCACCCGATCGGGTGCTGTTGCGCCGCACGCACCGCTACCCGCCCGCGGACCTGCTCGTCTCGACGGCCGCGCGGAGCAGGGCCCGCTCGGCGGTGTTCGGCGTCGACCGGCCCGACCCGCATTCGGCGTGCCTGGCGCTGCTCGCGTGGACCGCGGGCGTCTCCGACCTGTGCGAACCGGAGCTCGGCCGGGCGCAGGTGCGGGCGTGGATGGCCGACACGCACGAGGCGCTCCCGCGCCGCATCGCCGACGTGATCACCGGGGTGGAGGCCGTCGCGGCGGCCGTCGTCTACACCGGCGACCGGAAGTGACCGGCGGGTAACCTGGGCGCGTCCGCCGACGACGTCCCCTGGAGGAGACATGCGCGCGCACGACGTGGTCCTGTTCGGCGCCACCGGCTTCACCGGCGGCTTGACCGCCGAGTACCTGGCCCGGCACGCGCCCGCGGACCTGCGCTGGGCGCTGGCCGGGCGCAACCGCGGCAAGCTCGAGGCCGTGCGGGCGAAGCTCGCGGAGATCGACGACCGGTTCGCGACGCTCGACCTGCTCGTCGCGGACTCCGGCGACCCGGCGTCCTTGCGCGCGGTCGCCGAGGCGACGAAGGTCGTGATCACGACGGTCGGGCCGTACCTGGACCACGGTGAGCCGCTGGTGGCGGCGTGCGCCGAGGCGGGCACCGACTACGTCGACCTGACCGGCGAGCCCGAGTTCGTCGACCTGATGTACCTCAAGCACGACCACCGCGCCCGCGAGACCGGCGCGCGGCTGGTGCACTCGTGCGGGTTCGACTCGATCCCGCACGACCTCGGCGCGTGGTTCACCGTGCGGCAGCTGCCCGAAGGCGTGCCGCTGCGGGTCGACGGTTACGTCCGGGCGAGCGGGATGCCGTCGGGTGGCACGTTCCTCAGCGCACTGACCGTCATGGGACGGCTGCCGGCCGGGGCCCGCGTCGCTCGCGAACGCGCCGCCGCCGAGCCGCGACCGGCGGGCCGGTTCTCCCGCGCCCCGCTCGGCCGCCCGCACCGGCTGGCCGGCCCCGGCTGGTGGGCGGTGCCGCTGCCGACGATCGACCCCGAGGTCGTCCGCCGGTCGGCGACGGCCGTCGAGCGCTACGGCCCGGACTTCACCTACCGGCACTTCGCCGCGGTCAAGCACCTGCCGGTGCTGGCGGGCGGCGCCGTCGGCGTCGGCGCGCTGTTCGCGGCCGCGCAGGTCCCGCCGGCCCGGCGAGCGCTTTCCCGGCTGCTGGCGCCGGGCAACGGGCCGAGCCCGCAGCGCCGGGCCCGGTCGTGGTTCTCGGTGCGGTTCGTCGGCGAGGGTGGCGGCAAGCGCGTGGTGACCGAGGTGTCCGGCGGCGACCCCGGGTACGACGAGACGGCGAAGATGCTGGCGGAGTCGGCGTTGTGCCTGGCGACCGACGACCTTCCGGAGACGGCCGGCCAGGTGACCACCGCGGCCGCGATGGGCGACGCGCTGCTCGACCGGCTCACCAAGGCGGGGATCCGCTTCGAGACGCTCTGACCATCCTCAGTGGACTGCCGGGGCGGGCAGTCCACTGAGGACACGGTCAGCCCACCAGCAGGTGGACCAGGTGGCCGACGTTGTGGATCGCGAAGTAGGCGATGTCGGCGGCCGCGTAGACGATGTCCGAGATACCCATGGTGAATCCTTTCGCCAGTGTGCTCAACGGAGAGTTACTGCGCGGTAACACCTTGAGCATTGGTCCGAATGGCCCAATTGACCAGGCTTGAAGATCGTTTTGCCCCGTGCGGGGGATGAATGAGACAAATCACCTCGCACCGGGGATGAACTGGGTCACACGAGGGGTGCGACCGGCCGCGATCTGTGCCGCGGCCGGAGTTTTCACGCGGTTTCACACGCCTGTGGCGTGAAATTCCGGCGGTGTGATGGAGCTTCTGCCGCTCCCGGCCCGCGATTAGCGTCGAGCGGGTTCTGCGCGGAACCTCCCTTTTCCCCAGTTTTCCCCAGTTTCCCAAGGAGCGTCATGAGACTGCCCCAACGGTTCGCCGCGCTCGGCGGGGCGACGGCGGCGGGCATGGTCGTGGTCGGCATCGCCGTCGCCGCGCCCGCGCAGCCCGTCCCCACGCCACCGCCCGCCGTGTCCGCCGCGCAGGCCCAGGCCAACGCCACCAACGCGGCGGCGGGCCTGGTCGCGGCCCGCCCGGCCGCGCTGTTCGCCGGGTCGCACGACAAGTTCGTCCAGCGGGACGTGCGGTCCGCGTCCGGCCTGTCCTACGTCGTCTACGACCGGACCTACGACGGCCTGCCCGTGATCGGCGGCGACCTGGTCATCGCCACCGACTCGGCGGGCACGGTGAAGACCACGTCCGTCGCCCAGCAGCAGGCCCTCGGCGACCTCGACGTCCACGGCGCCAAGCTGTCGGCCCGGCAGGCGGACGCCGTCGCGGCCCAGCAGGTCCGCGGGCCGAAGGGCCTGCCCGGCGGGAAGCTGGTCGTCGTCGCCGACGGCAGTGGCCGGCTCGCCTACGAGAGCAACGTCGAAGGCACCGACGAGCACGGTGAGCCGAGCAGCCTGAGCGTCTACGTCGACGCGGTGGACGGCCGGGTGCTGCGGACCGTGCAGCACGTCGCCGCGGGCACCGGCACCGGCAAGTGGAACGGGCCGTCCCCGCTGCCGCTGAACACGACGAAGTCCGGCAGCACGTACTCGATGGCCGACCCGGACACGGCCAACCTGGACTGCCGCAACTACAGCAGCGACACCGTCCTCACCGGACCGGACGACAGCTGGGGCAACGGCACCGGCACGAACATCGAGACCGGCTGCGCGGACGCGCTGTTCGTCGCGCAGACCGAGAAGAAGATGCTCTCGGCGTGGGTGGGCCGCAACGGCTTCACCGGCAACGGCGGCGCGTGGAAGATCCGCGTCGGCCTCGACGACGAAAACGCTTACTACTACAACTCGCGCCCGGCCTACGTGAACCTCGGGCACAACCCGAGCGGCGAATGGGTCGGCTCGCTCGACATCCTGGGCCACGAGATGGGCCACGGCGTCGACGACTACTCCGGCTCCGGCGGCTTCTCCGGCGGCGGCACGCAGGAGTTCATCGCCGACACCTTCGGCACCGCGACGGAGTTCTACGCGAACGAGCCGTCGCAGTACGACCCGCCGGACTACGCGATCGGCGAAGAGGTCAACCTGGTCGGCACCGGCGCGATCCGCTACATGTACGACCCGTCGAAGGTCGGCGACCCGAACTGCTACTCCAGCTCCACCCCGAACGCGGAGGTGCACAAGGCGGCCGGGCCCGGCGACCACTGGTTCTACCTGCTGGCCGAGGGCACCAACCCGACCGACGGGCAGCCGAGCAGCCCCACCTGCAACAGCAGCACCGTGACCGGGCTGGGCATCCAGAAGGCGATCAACATCATGCACGGCGCCGTCCAGCTCAAGACGTCCGGCAGCAGCTACCTGCGCTACCGGACGTGGACGCTGCAGGCCGCGAAGAACCTGTACCCCAACAGCTGCACCGAGTTCAACACCGTGAAGGCGGCGTGGAACGCGGTGAGCGTGCCGGCGCAGTCGGGCGACCCGACGTGCACCGACACGCCGCCGACGACCACGACCACCCCGCCGACGACGACCACCACCCCGCCCACGGGTGACTGCACCGGCCAGAAGCTGCTGAACCCGGGCTTCGAGTCGGGCAAGACGTCGTGGACCGACCCGAACACCACCATCGGCCGATGGGGCACCCAGGCGCCGGCGCGCTCGGGCACCTACGCGTCGTGGCTCGGCGGCCAGGGCGTGACGCACACCGACACGCTGTCGCAGTCGGTGGCGATTCCCGCGGGCTGCCACGCGAGCCTGACCTTCTGGCTGCGCGTGACGACCGCCGAGACCGAGAACGTCGTCTACGACAAGCTCGTCGTGTCCGCCGGCTCGACGGCGGTGGCGACGTACTCGAACCTCGACCGCAACGCGGCCTACGCGCAGAAGACGATCGACCTGTCGTCCTACGCCGGCCAGACGGTGACGCTCAAGTTCGCCGGGATCGAGGACCAGTCGCTGCAGACGTCGTTCGTCGTGGACGACACCGCTGTCACGCTCAGCTGATCCCGCCGGGGCCTGCCACCTACTTTGGTGGCAGGCCTCGTTGCGCCGGCTGCGCCGAGTACTCATGCTTACCCGATCGGAGGTGAGCATGGAGGCGAGTGCGCTCGAGCCGGCCGACGCGGACCTGCCCGCCGAGGTGGCCGCGGCCGTCCGGGAAGGACCGTTCGACATGGCCTTCGACCTGGTGATCCGCCACCGCGGGCTGAGCTTGGAGGGCCTGCAGCGGCGGATGGCGATCCGCGGCGCCCAGGTCAGCCTGGCGACGCTGAGCTACTGGCGGCGCGGCCGACGTCACCCCGAAGGGGGACGTTCGCTGCACGCCGTGCGGGTCGCGGAAGGCTGCCTCGGCCTGCCCGCCGACGCTCTCACCACGCTGGTGGCACCGGCCCGGCCGCGCGCCCGCCGGACCGAGCCGTGGCCGAGCGGCGTCAGCCTGGCCAGCGCGCTCGGCGCCGAGCCGACCGAGCTGGGCTCGTGCGACGGCATCGACCTGGACGGCAACGCGCGGCTCGCGATCGCCTCGGTGCACCAGCGGGCGACGCTGACCGCGGACCGCACGGAGGCGTCGGTGCGCACGGAGATGGTGGTGACGAGCCGCGAAGACGGCGTCGACCGCTGGGTGTCGTTCTTCCGCCCCCAGACCGGCGGCGCCCACCACCCGGCGTTGCGCTCGGCGCACGGCTGCCGCCCGGGCCGGATCCGCCGCGACCCGTCGTCGGAGCTGCTGGCCGTGGAGCTGCGGTTCGACTACCCGCTGCGCGCGGGCGACACGTACGTCTTCGACTTCGACTTCGGCTACGACGGCGAGCCCCCGGAGACGAGCTACCTGCAGTTCGGCATCCGCGCCCCGGCCCGGCAACTGGTGCTGCAGGCGCACTTCGACCCGGCGGCGGTACCGGTGCGGTGCTACCGCTACCACCGTCCCCGAGACGGTTCGCCGGACGTCGTGGGCGAGCCGGAGCTGCCGGTGGGGCCGAGTTTGACCAGCCACATCGCGGTACTGGACGCGCAGCCGGGGGTCTACGGCATGGTCTGGGAGTGGGACTGACCGGTCGTGAGTGAGAAACCGTGTTCTAACACTGTTTCTCACTCACGACCGTTTACCTGCGCCGATATCCGCTGGCTGTAGGCCGCGCGGCCGGCGGGGTCGAGGGAGGTCAGTGCTCGGTCGTCGCCTATCAGGGTGCGGAGCCGGGACATCAGTGGCTCTGGGGTCAGTGCTGCCAGGAGGTCCCAGCCGGCCACCCAGCGCGGGACCGCTGTCTCCGCTCGGCGCGTGCGCAGGGTGCCGGTGATCGCGCGGGCCACGGCTTTGGCGTCCACTGTGGGCAGTGCGCCGCCCAGGCGGACGCCGGATGCCAGTTCCGTGCGGACCGCGCTCGGCAGTACCGCGCTCACGCTCACCCCCGTGCCCGCGTACTCGCGGCGGACCGCCGCGGTCAGGCCGACCGCCGCGAACTTGCTCGCGTTGTAGACCGCCATGCCCGGCAGCGGGATCTTCCCGGCCATCGACGCGACGTTGACGACGTGCCCCCGCCCGCGGGCGATCATGCCCGGCAGCACCGACCGCAGGCCGTGGACCAGGCCCTGCACGTTGACGTCCATGGTGGTGCGGCCGACCGCGTCCGGCTCCTCCAGGAAGTCGCCCAGCGGCATCACCCCGGCGTTGTTGACCAGGACGTCGATCCGGCCGAACCGGCTGGTCACGGCCTCGGTGAAGGCGGTGAAGGACTCGCGGACGGTGACGTCCAGGGGAAAGCCGTGTGCGCCCGGGACCGCCTCGGCCAAGGCCGTGTCGAGGTCGCCGACGCACACCGTCGCACCGAGGGCGGCGAACTCCGCGGCGGTCGCGCGGCCGATGCCGCGCGCCCCGCCCGTGATGGCGACGACCGCACCGCGCGGGTCGATCGCCGGGTAGCGGTCAGCGAACAGCATGGATCTCGTAGTCCTCTTCGTCGAAGGAACCCACCTGCGTCCGCAGCCGGGCGGTCGAGAACGGCCAGCTGAAACTGTTGCGGCCGTTCACATCCGTGTAGTAGCTCGAACAGCCGCCGGACTGGTAGACGGTGCCCGGCAGCGCCGCCTGGACCTCGGCGTTGAACGCTTCCTGCGCCTCCGGCCGTACCGAAACCGACGACCAGCCCGAACGCAGCGTGCGGGTCACGGCGGCGACCGTGTGCCGCAGCTGGGCCTCCAAGATCATGAACGCCGACGTGTGCCCGGTGCCGAGGCTCGGGCCGAGCAGCAGGTACAGGTTGGGGAACCCGGCGACCGTCGTGCCGAGGAACGCCTGCGGGCTGCCCTTCCAGTGGTCGTCGAGGCTGCGGCCGTCGCCGTCGAACACGCGGGCCGACACCGGCATGTCGAGGATGTGGAAGCCCGTGCCGAAGATGATCGTGTCGACCTCGGCGGCCGAGCCGTCCGCACCCAGCACCCGGTTACCGGAAACCGAAGAGACGGCCGTCGCATGGACGTCCACTGTAGACTTCGTGAGCGCGCGGTAGTACGTGTTCGACATCAGCAGCCGTTTGCAGCCGAGGGTGTAGTCCGGCGTGAGTTTCCTGCGCAGCAACGGATCGCGCACGGTCAGCCGCAGATGAGCCAAGCCGAGTTTCTGGACCTGCCGCAGCAGCCACGGGTGCCGGAAGCCGAGCCCGAGCGTTTCCATCGCGCCGTACTCCACGCGGCGCAACGCCCGCTGCAACGCCGGGAACCGCCGCAAGAGGAACCGTTCGACGCCCGGGACGTGGTGGTCCGGCTTGGGCAGCACCCACTGCGCGGTCCGCTGGAACAGGTGCAGGCGCTCGACGACGGGAACGATCTCCGGGACGAACTGCACCGCCGACGCGCCGGTGCCGATCACCGCGACCCGCTTCCCCGCGAGGTCGTGGTCGTGGTTCCAGCGCGCGGAGTGGAAGACCTCGCCGGGGAAGCCGTCGAGGCCGGGCAGGTCCGGGACCAGCGGCTCGTGCCACGGCCCAGTGCCCGCGACCAGGATCCTTGCCGTGTAAGGCCCGCGGGACGTCTCCAGCTCCCACCGCCCCTCAAGGGCGTTCCACTGCGCGCGCGTCACCTCGACGCCGAAGTGGATGCGGTCGGTGATCCCGAACCGCGAGGCGGTGTCACGCAGGTAGGAGCGGATCTCCGCCTGCCCGGCGAACGCGCGTGTCCACTCGGGATTGGGGGCGAACGAGTACGAGTAGAGCGCGGACGGCACGTCGCAGGCGCAGCCGGGATAGGTGTTGTCGCGCCAGGTCCCGCCGAGCGAGTCGGCCTTCTCCAGCACGGCGAGGTCGTCGACGCCGGCCTGGCCGAGCCGGACGGCGGCACCCAGCCCCGACGCCCCGGCGCCGACGACGAGGACCGCGAAATCGCGTTGCTCCATTTTCGGAGACTAGCAGTATCTCGATACTGACGGTACCCCGATTCCGGCCTGACTAGAGTGGGCGCATGGCCCGACTCACCCGCGCGGAAAGCCAGGCGCGCACCCGCGAGCAGCTCATCGAGACCGCCAAGCAGCTCTTCCTGCACGACGGCTACTCGGTGACGTCGCTGGAGAAGGTCGCCGACGAGGCCGGGTACTCGAAGGGCGCGGTCTACTCGAACTTCCGCAACAAGGACGAGCTCTGCCTCGCGGTGCTCGACCGGATCCACGACGAGCAGGTCGCGGCGGTCGCCGAGGCCCTGGTCGGCGCGGACGGGATGGAAGGGCTGCTGGCGGCGTTCCAGTCCTGGGCCGAGCGCAGCATCGGCGACGAGGCGTGGACGGCCCTGGAGGTCGAGTTCGCCACCAACGCCCGGCGCAACCCGCACGTCCGCGCCGAGCTGGCCGCGCGCGACAAGTCCATCCGGGACACGATCGCGGGACTGCTCTCAGGGTACGCCGAGCGGTTCGGGATCACGCTCCCGATGTCGGCCGACGACGCCGCGACGGCGTTGCTCAGCCTGGGCATCGGCCTGGGCGTCCAGCGCGCGATCGACCCGACGATCCCGGTGAACGTGCTGCCGGACGTCATCCGCATTTTCGCCGGCGCTCGCTGACCTGACTGAAATCGTCTACTTTCCCCGGTCTTTTTTCCCTATTTGCCAACAACTTCCTCCCCCCTTGTGGCGGTGCTGACCCTTCGCTACCGTGGCGCTACGCCGCAGCACCACCAGCAACCCGTTTCCGGCAGCCGAAGGGCCACCGAATTCCGGGTGCTGTCAGTCATGCCCAGAAAGCCGTGCTCCCCCACGGCACGTCCCCCGCGGAAAGGGTTTTTCCCCCATGAGCAAGAAGTTGCGGCCGGTCCTGATCGGCGCGCTCGGCGCGGCCTCCGTCGCGGCCCTCGTGATCACCACGCCCGCGCTCTCCTCGGCCGCCCCCGCGCCGCTGGCCGCGCAAAGCGCCTCGGTGCAGGCGACCGGCGACCTTTCGGTGGCGGCGAAGAAGGAGATCGCGATGAAGCTGGTCTCCAGCGCGGAAAACTCCTCCCTGGACTGGAAAGCGCAGTACAAGTACATCGAGGACATCGGCGACGGCCGCGGGTACACCGCGGGCATCATCGGTTTCTGTTCCGGCACCGGCGACATGCTGGAACTCGTCCAGGCCTACACCGACGCCGTGCCGAACAACCCGCTCGCGAAGTACCTTCCCGCGCTGAAGAAGGTGAACGGTACCGACTCGCACAGCGGGCTCGGCTCGGCGTTCGAAAGCGCGTGGAAGCAGGCCGCGGCCACCACGGCGTTCCAGACCGCGCAGAACAACGAGCGCGACCGCGTCTACTTCAACCCCGCGGTGAGCCAGGGGAAGACGGACGGCCTCAGCAACCTCGGCCAGTTCGCCTACTACGACGCCATCGTGATGCACGGCCCCGGCACCGACCACAGCAGCTTCGGCGGCATCCGGTCGGCCGCGCTGAAGAAGGCGAAGACCCCGGCGCAGGGTGGCGACGAGGCGACGTACCTCAAGGCGTTCTTCGCCGCCCGCAAGGTCGTCATGAACGAGGAAGAGGCCCACTCCGACACCTCGCGCATCGACACCGAGCAGGTGACGTTCCTCAACGCGGGCAACTTCGACCTGCACACCCCGCTGAAGTGGAAGGTGTACGGCGACTCGTACACCATCAACTGACGGCGAGTGCGCGACCGGCGTGGCGCCGCTAGGGTCTCGGCCCATGGGCAGGAGATTCCTCGGCGCCACGCTGGCCGCGGCCGCGTTGCTGGCCACCGCGGCGAGCCCGGCCGGCGCCGTCCCGCCGTCCTTCCACGGGAAGGCCGGCCAGGTCGTGACGGTCGTCGCGGGCTCGGCGAGCGCGACCACCGCCGTCCTGACGGCGTGGCAGCGCACCGGCACCGGCTGGACCAGGGCACACGGCCCGGTCAGCGCGTTCGTCGGCCAAGACGGCATCGGCCGGGCCAGCGAATCGACGTCGCACACCCCGGCCGGGGTCTGGACGCTGACCGAGGCCTTCGGGATCCGGCCGTCCAACGGGACCCGGCTGCCGTACCGGCAGGTCACCACCTCGGACTGGTGGGTGTCCGATGTGAAGTCCCCGTACTACAACACGCACTTCTCCTGCGTTCCCGGCAAATGCCCGTTCAACGAGGCCGCCGGTGAAGACCTCGGCAAGGCGGGCCCGGTCTACGACCACGCCGTGGTGCTCGACTACAACCGTTCGCCCGTCGTGCCCGGCTCCGGGTCGGCGTTCTTCCTGCACGTCAGCAACGGGAAGCCGACCGCGGGCTGCGTCTCGATCCCGGGTGCGGACCTGGACGCGGTGATGCGCTGGCTCGACCCGGCGCGCCATCCGGTCATCGACATCTCGGTCAGCGGCTGAGCAGCTCGTCCGCGGTGCGGGTGTTGATGATCCGCTCGGGCCCGATCCCGGCCTTGATCGCCCGCTCGCAGCCGTAACCCTGCCAGTCGAGCTGGCCGGGCGCGTGCGCGTCGCTGTCGATGGCGAACTCGCAGCCGAGCTCCGCGGCCAGGCGCAGCAGCTTCATCGGCGGGTCGAGGCGTTCGGGCCGCGAGTTGATCTCGACCGCGACGCCGTTCTCGCGGCACGCGGTGAACACGGCCTTGGCGTCGAACTCCGACTCGGGACGGCCGCGGCCGGTGACCAGCCGCCCGGTGCAGTGCCCCAGCACCCGGACGTGCGGGTTCCGCACCGCGGCGAGCATCCGCCGGGTCATGTCCCGTGACGGCATCCGCAGCTTCGAGTGCACGCTCGCGACGACGAAGTCGAGCTGCGCCAGCAACTCCTCTTCCTGGTCGAGCGCGCCGTCGTCGAGGATGTCGACCTCGATGCCGTGCAGCAGCCGGAACGGCGCCATCAGCTCGTTGGCCTTGGCGACGATCTGCATCTGCGTCCGCAGCCGGTCGGGCGACAGCCCGTTCGCGACGGTCAGCCGCGGCGAGTGGTCGGTCAGCACCATCCAGTCGTGCCCGAGCTCCCGGCCCGCGACGGCCATCTCCCCGATCGAGCTGCCGCCGTCCGACCAGTCGGAATGGGTGTGGCAGTCGCCCTTCAGCGCGGACCGCAGCGGTTCGCCGTCGGGCAGCTTCGCCTCGACGATCTTCTGGCGGTACGCCGGATCCCGGCCGGCCAGCGCGTCCTCGATGACGCCGGCGGTGGCCTTCCCGATCCCGGGCAACGACGTGAGCGTGCCGTTCCCGGCCATCGACGCCAGCTTGTCGGCGCCCGTCTTGTCGACGGTCGCGGCGGCGTTGCGGAACGCGCGCACCCGGTAGCTCGGCTCCCCCGCGCGTTCCAGCTGGAACGCGATCTCCCGCAAGGCCCACGCCGGATCCATGGGACCTTCCTACCCCCTCGGGGGCAGTTCGTGCAGCTCGACGTCCGTCAGCGCACCTTCCGAGATCCGCGCCGTCTGGTAGGTGCAGAACGGCTGGCGGCGGCGGTCGGTGGGCGAACCCGGGTTGAGCAGACGCAGGCCGGCCGGGGTGGTGGTGTCCCACGGGATGTGGCTGTGGCCGAACACGAGCACGTCGGTGTCCGGGAACTGCGCGTCGCACCGCTGCTCGCGGCCCTGTTTCGCGCCCGTCTCGTGGATGACGGCCAGGCGGACGCCGCCGAGGTCGGCCCGGGCGATCTCCGGCAGCCTCGTGCGGAGTTCCGGGCCGTCGTTGTTGCCGTAGACGCCGATCAGGCGCTTGCTGCGCGCTTCCAGCTCGTCGAGCAGGGTGACGTCCACCCAGTCACCCGCGTGCACGACGACGTCCGCGGCTTCGACCTCCTGCCAGACCTGCTCGGGCAGCACGCGGGCGCGGCCGGGGAGGTGGGTGTCGGAGACGATCAGGAGCTTCACTCGATGGCCTTGAGCACGCGCTCCAGGAAGCCGCCGATGTGGTCGCGCAGCAGGGTGGCCGCGCCGTCGGCGTCCCCCTTCTTGGCCGCCGCGAGCACCGCCTTGTGCTCGGCCCACTCCTTCTTCCAGCTGGGGTTGGCCTCCCAGCCGACGACGGTGATCAGCGCGGCGCGGTCCTTGAGGTCGTCGAGGATCGAGACCATCAGCGGGTTGCCGCAGCCGCGGTAGAGCGCGCGGTGGAACCGGCGATTGAGCAGGCTGAGCGCGACCTGGTCCTTGTCCGCGATCGCCGCCGACGCCTCCTTCAGCGCGTCCGCGGCGTCTTCCAGCAGGTCCGCGTCGCGCCGCTCGACGGTGCGCCGGACGGCCTCGGGCTCGAGCACCGTCCGCACGTCGTAGACGGACCGGGCCAGGTCGGCGTCGACCACGCAGACCGACGCGCCCTTGTACGGGCTGAACGTCACCAGGCCCGAGTTGGAGAGCACCTTGAGCGCCTCGCGCACCGGCGTCTTCGACACGCCCAGCCGCGCGGCCAGCTCGGCTTCGACCAGGGGCTGACCGGGGAGCAGCTCGCGGGTGAGGATGCCGCGGCGGATCTCCTCCAGGACCACTTCGGTCCGGGATGCGGGCAGGCTGAACGTCCCGGTCATGGTGCGCTCCCTCGGTCGTGTCGGAGCTCATTCAACCAGCCCCGGTGAATCATATATCAGATGCCATACTGGGTGACATGAAGCGACCCGAGGAGCTCCGCAGCCACCGGTGGTACGGCGGCGACGACCTGCGCGACTTCAGCCACCGCGCCCGCAGCCGCCAGCTCGGCTACAACCCGGAAGAGCACCTCGGGAAACCGGTGATCGGCATCCTCAACACGTGGTCGGACATCAACCCGTGCCACATGCACCTGCGGGAACGCGCCGAGCAGGTCAAGCGCGGGGTGTGGCAGGCCGGCGGCTTCCCGCTGGAGTTCCCGGTGGCGACGCTGTCGGAGACCTACCAGAAGCCGACGCCGATGCTCTACCGCAATCTTCTGGCGATGGAGACCGAGGAGATCCTGCGGTCCTACCCGATCGACGGCGCGGTCCTGATGGGCGGCTGCGACAAGACCACGCCGGCGCTGCTGATGGGCGCGGCCAGCGCGGGCCTGCCCGCCATCTTCGTGCCGGCCGGGCCGATGCTGCGCGGGCACTGGCGCGACGAGGTGCTCGGCAGCGGCACCGACATGTGGAAGTACTGGGACGAGAAGCGCGCGGGCCGGATCGGCGACGCCGAAATGTCCGAACTGGAGCGCGGGCTCGCCCGGTCGCCCGGCCACTGCATGACGATGGGGACGGCGTCGACCATGACGTCGGCCGCGGAGGTGCTGGGCGTGACGCTGCCGGGTGCGGCGTCAATCCCGGCCGTCGACTCGGCCCACCACCGGATGGCCGCGGCGAGCGGGGCCCGGATCGTCGGCATGGTCTGGGAGGACCTGACCATCACGCAGGTGCTGGACAAGCGCGCGTACGCGGACGCGATCACGACCGTGCTCGCCCTCGGCGGTTCGACCAACGCCCTGATCCACCTGATCGCGATGGCCGGGCGCAGCGGGATTCCCCTGAGCCTGGCCGATTTCGACACGATCGCGCGGCGCGTCCCGGTGCTGGCGAACATCCGGCCGGGCGGCGACTGGCTGATGGAGGACTTCTACTACGCGGGCGGCCTGCCGGGGCTGCTGTCCCGGCTGACCGACCTGCTGCACCTCGACCGGCCGACGGTCACCGGCCGCACGCTGGGTTCCGATCTCTCGGCGGCCCGGGTGCACAACGACGACGTCATCCGGCCGCGCGGCAACCCGGTCGCCGCCGAGGGCGGGGTCGCGGTGCTGCACGGCAACCTGGCGCCGTCGGGCGCGGTGATCAAGCACATCGCGGCCGAGCCGCACCTGCTGACCCACACCGGCCCGGCCGTGGTCTTCGAGAACTACCGCGACCTGAAGAAGAGGATCGACGACCCGGCCATCACCGCGGACTCGGTACTGGTGCTGCGCGGTTCCGGCCCGCTCGGTGGCCCGGGCATGCCGGAGTACGGGATGCTGCCGATCCCGGCGCACCTGCTGGCGGCCGGGGTCCGCGACATGGTCCGGATCTCGGACGCCCGGATGAGCGGCACGAGCTACGGGGCGTGCGTGCTGCACGTGGCCCCGGAGTCCCACGTGGGCGGGCCGCTGGCGCTGGTCCGCGACGGCGACCTGATCACGCTGGACGTCCCGTCGCGGGTGCTGCGGCTGGAGGTGTCCGACGAGGAATTGGCCCGTCGCCGTGCTCAGTGGACGCCTCCGGCACCGCCGTTCGAGCGGGGTTACGGAGCGCTCTACGCCGAGCACATCACCCAGGCCGACGAGGGCTGCGACTTCGACTTCCTGGCCAGGGCGGGCCACAACCCGGAGCCCGACGCGCGCTGAGCGTCCGGTTCATCCCCCGTTAGGGCGAGTCGTACGGCTTGTCCGGGTGCCACGTACGCTGACCCCATCACCGGCGCGATCGGGCGCCGCGTTGAAGGGGTGGAGAGTTGCCGTACGAACCGCGCTGGCCCGAGTCACACGGTGAGCAGACGGACGTCCTGCCGGTCGTCCGCCCCGGCACCGAACCCGAGCCGGCCACGAAGAAACGGGACTTCCGCAAGGCCGGCTGGATCGCCGGCGGCGCCTTCGGGCTGCTCGTCGTGGTCTACGGCGTCGACCTGATGGTCAGCCAGGGCAGCGTCCCGCGCGGGGTGACCGTCGCGGGGGTCGACGTCGGCGGCATGGACCGCGCCGCCGCCGAGCAGGAGCTGCGCGGGCAGATCGAGCCGCGGCTCACCCGTCCGCTGGCCGTGACGGCCGGCGACGTCCAGGGCACGCTGTCCCCCACCCTCGCCGGGCTGACCCTCGACTGGCCGCGGACGCTGGACCAGGCCGGCGAGCAGCCGCTGAACCCGTTCACGCGCCTCTCCTCGCTGTTCTCCAGCCGCGAAGTCGGTGTCGTCAGCCACGCCGACGACACCAAGCTCGCCGCCGCGCTCGACAGCCTCCGCGGCCAGGTCGACCGCGAAGCCGCCGAGGGCACCGTGACGTTCGAGGGCACGAACCCGGTCGCCGTCGCGCCGAAGCCCGGGCAGAAGCTCGACGTCGAGGCCGCGAAGGCCGCCGTCGTCGAGAAGTGGGCCCGCGGCGAGACCCTTGCCCTACCGGTGACGAGCACGCCGGTCCGCACCACGCCCGAAGGCGTCCAGGCCGCGCTGGACCAGTTCGCGAAGCCCGCCGTCTCGGGCCCGCTGGTGGTCAAGGGCGACGGCAAGAACGCCACCGTCAAGCCGGACGCGATCGCCGCGGCGCTGAGCTTCGAACCCGCCGAGGGCGGCGGGCTGACGCCGAAGATCGACAACGCCAAGATCGCCGACGCCGCCAAGCCGCAGCTGAAGTCCACCGAGAAGGAGGGCAAGGAGGCGACCATCGTCTTCGAAGGCGGCAAGCCCACGGTGGACCCGTCGACCGACGGCCGGACGATCGACTGGGACCCGAGCCTCAAGCCGCTGCCCGACGTGCTCAAGAAGACCGACGGCCGCGAGGTCGCCGCGATCTACAAGGACAGCCCGGCGAAGGTGACGACCGACCAGGCGAACCAGCTGGGCGTCAAGGAGGTGGTCGGCGAGTTCACGACCGGCGGCTTCGCGGCCGACTCCGGCACGAACATCCGCGTGGTCGCCCAGAAGGTGAACGGCGCCATCGTCAAACCCGGGGAAACCTTCAGCCTCAACGGGTTCACCGGCCCGCGCGGCAAGCCGCAGGGGTACGTCGAGGCCGGCGTGATCGAGAACGGCGCCCCGGCGCGCGAGGTCGGCGGCGGCATCTCGCAGTTCGCGACGACGCTGTACAACGCGTCGTACTTCGCGGGCATGAAGGACGCGGGCCACAAGGAACACAGCTACTACATCAGCCGCTACCCCGCCGCGCGCGAGGCGACGGTGTTCCAGAACCCCAACGGCGCCAGCGTCATCGACATCAAGTTCACCAACGACTCGCCGACCGGGATCGCGATCCAGACGATCTGGACGCCGTCGTCCCTCACCGTGAAGCTGTGGGGCACCAAGCGCTACACCGTCGAGTCGATCCCGGGCACCCGGGTCAACCCGAGCGACCCGCCGACCAAGCCGGGGCCGGCGGAGAACTGCCACGCCTCCAACGGCGCGCCCGGCTTCACCACCACCGACACCCGCGTGCTCAAGGACGCCGCCTCCGGCCGTGAGGTCAGCCGCTCGACCCGGACCGTCCGCTACAACCCGCAACCGAAAATCACCTGCGGCCCCTCCTAACGGCCGTTCACCGGCTGCTGCCACGCCGGTACGCTGAGTGCTTCCGCGAGTACCCCGGGGGCGCCATGACGGCACGTGCGGCAGGGTTCCGGGACGTCCTCGCGGTGCCGGAGTTCCGGGCGCTGTTCGGGGCCCAGCTGGTCTCCGTCACCGGTGACCAGCTCGCGCGCGTCGCGCTGTCGATCCTGGTGTACGACCGGACGAACTCGCCCGGCTGGGCCGCGCTGACCTACGCGCTGACGTTCCTGCCCGACCTCGTCGGCGGACCGCTGCTGTCCGGCCTCGCCGACCGCTACCCGCCGCGGCGCGTGATGGTCGTGGCCGACGTCGTCCGCGCGGTCGCGGTGACGGCGATGGCGCTGCCCGGGCTGCCGCTGCCCGCGGTGGCCGCGTTGCTCGTCGGCGTCCAGCTGTTCAACCCGGTGTGGAACTCCGCGCGAGCCGCACTGATGCCGCAGGTGCTGCCGGAGGAGACGTTCGTGCCCGGCATGGGCCTGCTGATGATCCTGGTGCAGGCCGGGCAGGTCGCGGGGTTCGCGCTCGGCGGGCTGCTCGTCGCCTGGCTCGGTACCGCCGGTGCCCTGCTGGTGGACGCGGCCAGCTTCGCGGTGTCGGCTCTCCTGCTGGCCGCGGGCGTGCGAGTGCGGCCGCCTCGGGCCGAACCCGGTGTCCGCTGGTGGCGGCACGTCCGCGCGGGCTGGACGGTGGTCGTCGGCGACCGCCGCCGCCTCGCCCTGGTGGCGCTGGGGTGCGTGTCCGGGATCTACATCGCGGGCGAGGCGATCGCGGCGCCGTACGCGGCCGAGCTCGGCGGCGGCGCGGTGGCCGTCGGGCTGCTGCTCGGGGCGTACGCGCTGGGCAACGTCGTGGGCATGGCCGGGCTGTCCCGCGTCCCGCCCGAGCGGCGCGGCAGGCTGCTCGGGCCGCTCGCGGTGCTGGCGTGCGCGGCCCTGCTGGGCTGCGCGCTGCGGCCGGACCTCGGGGCGACGCTCGCGCTGCTCACGCTGTCCGGGATCGCGGCCTCGTACAACCTCATCGCCAACACGACGTTCGTCCAGCTGACGCCGGAAGCCCAGCGCGCACAGGCGTTCGGCTTCGCGCTGACGGCGTTGCGGGTCTCACAGGGGCTGGGCGTGGTGCTCGCCGGGCTCGCGGCCGAGCGGGCGGCCCCGCACGGCGTGGTGGCCGCGGCGGGCGCGGTGGGCGTCGTCGCCGCGGCCGGGGCCGGGTGGCTCTGGCGCCGGGCCCAGCCGGCCGCCGAGCCGTCCTGAGCCATCCGGAGCCGTTTTGCGCCGTTTTGCGCCGTCCCGGACCCCGGTGACCGGTCCCCTTCTCGGGTCCCGGTCACCGGGATGCCGGTTCTCAGAACCGCGTCCAGTCGGTGGGGCGCTGACCGGTGCGGGTCGTCCAGTCGGTCGGGCATTCGGGCAGTGGTGCGACGCCGGTGCCGGTCTCGGTGCCGGCCCAGTCGGTCGGCAGCTGGTGCGCGGTCCAGTCGGTCGGCAGTTCGCGCGGGGTCCAGTCGGTCGGGATCTGGCGGGTGGTCCAGTCCGTCGGGATCGAGCGGGTCCAGTCGGTCGGCAGCTGCCGCGTCCAGTCGGTGGGCCGCTGCGCGCGACGGCGGGACGGGACGATGTTGGCGTTGGGCAGGAAGTGCGACATGATTTCTCCTTGTGGTGTGCGATGTGAGGCGATCTTGCACGGTGCGTAACCGGACGGTAGCCCGACCAGCCTAGTGACACACCGCGTTCATTCGATTACAGTGACGATTTCCGCGACCAGTTCCTGTCCTGGAAAGAGGGGCGTTCCGTGGGATTCTCCGGGTCCCAAGGGCGTAAGCCCAGCTCAGAACGTCCACGATCGGGTATCCGTGCGTGGGCCATGTGGAAGCTGCCCACTCCGGTGTTCGGTTATGTCCTCGCGGTCGACGTACTGGCACTGGTCGCCGTGGCCGCGACCGCCGGGCTGGTGCCGATCACGAGCCAGTCGACGCTGTGGTGCGGCCTGATCCTGGCCGGCGAGATCGTGCATCTCGAAGCGGCGCAACGCATCGAGCGCATCCGGGAGCTCGCCGCGGACGGCCGGCCGCACATGCACCTGCAGTCGATCTGGATCTTCGCCGGGCTCCTGCTGCTGCCGCCGCCACTGGCCACTTTGGTGATCGTGGTCAGCTACGCCCATTCGTGGTATCGCGTCTACAAACGACGGGGCGTGGTTCACCGGAAAGTGTTTTCCGGGGCGACCGTGATCCTGGCCTGCACCGCAGCGGGCGGCGTGCTGAGCGCCGGCACCGGCGGGCACGTGGCGCCGTACGTACCCTACCTCGACGGGTTCGGCGGGATGACCGCCCTGCTGATGTCCGGGATCGTCTACTTCGGACTCAACTACGTGCTGGTGATCCTCGCGATCGTGCTGAGCAACCCGGGAAAGCCGCCGCGGCAGGCGTTCGGCAACCCGTCCGACGTGCTGATCGTGCTCGCCGCGGTCGGCGTCGGCTGCGGCATCGCGCTGGTCATGACGGTCCGGCCGTGGCTGCTCCCGGTCCTCATGGTGACGCCGGTGGCCCTGCACATCGGGTTGCTGCTGCCGCAGTTCCAGGCCGCCGCGCGCACCGATTCGAAGACTTCGCTGCTGGCGCCCGAGTTCTGGGTGCAGCTGGCCCGCGCCGAACTGGCGCGCGCGGCCGAGCTGTCGTCGACCGCGGGTGTGCTGATGATCGACATCGACCACTTCAAGACCATCGACGACAGCAACGGCCACCTGGCCGGTGACGAGGTGCTGCGCGCGATCGCGGCGGTCGTCCAGGGTTCGGTGCGCGGCGGAGACTACGTCGGCCGCTTCGGCGGTGACGAGTTCGTGGTCCTGCTCCCCGGCGCGACGAGCGTGGAGATCGTGGCCATCGCCGACCGCATCCGCACCGCGATCGCCGGCATCGAGGTGCCGGTCCCGGTGGTCCGCCCGGGCAAACCCGAGGTGATCACCGGCCTGACGGCGTCGATCGGCGCGGCGGTGTACCCGGAAACGGCCAAGGAGTACACGATCCTGCTGCAGGCAGCCGACGACGCGGTGTTCGCGGCGAAGGAAGCGGGCCGCGACCGGGTCGTCCTGGCCGGCAGCCACACCGAGCTGATCCGCCCCGAAATCCCCGACGTGCTCTGAGCCCGCCCCGGAAACCGGTGGAACGGCACCGCTGTGCGCCGCTACCGTCCTGGGTGACCCGTCGTCCAGGACAGGACGTGCCCTTGCACATCCGTTGAGACCTCCCCGAGCACTGATTTCTGTCGCGCGTCGCGCTCCTTGCGCCGCGCCGCCTTTTGCTGCGGACTTCTCACCGGAACGGTGTCTTTCTCATGCTCGAAAACTGGGCCGTCGTGGCCACCCGCCTGCCCCTCGTCCGACGGCGTTGCCACGTATGCGCGTCGCAACGGTTCCGCGCGAGCGGCAAGTTCCGCGTCAACGCCCACCACAAGCTCGTCGACGCCTGGCTCCTCGTGCGCTGCACGGGGTGCGGAGACACCGTGAAGCTCTCGTTCCTGGAACGGGTGCCCGTGCGTTCCGTACGGCCCGAGCTGCTGGATCGCTTGCACGGCAACGATCCCGGCCTGACGGCCGAGCTGCTCCAGGATCCGGCCGTGCAGCACCGCAATCGCGTCGCTCTCGACTGGGACGGCGCCTGGCAGCTCGACACGGGCGGCCCGGATCTCCGGGACCGCGAGGTGATCGACGTCGCGGTCCGCTTCGCGGCGCGGATCCCCGTCCGGCCGGTCCGGCTGATCGCCGAGGGGTGCGGGCTGCCGCGCGCCGAGGTCGAAAGGCGTTACGCGGAAGGAAAACTGGTCTCGACGGTCCGGCTGAGCGGCACGCTGTCCGGTGACTTCACCTTCACGCTGAAGTGCTGAGCCCACCTTGAGCGTCGAGCGCGTCGAGGACCGCGTCGCCGTTCGCCTTCGCCCACTCCGTCAGCACGTGGATCGGCTCGATCAGTGTCGCTCCGAGCGGGGTCAGCTCGTACTCGACCCGGGGCGGTACCTCGGCGTAGGCATGGCGGCGGACGAGCCCGTGCGCCTCCAGCCGGCGCAGGGTCTGGGTGAGCACCTTGCGGGAGATGCCGCCGATCAGCTCGACCAGGTCGCCGTGGCGCACCGGGCCCCGGCTGAGGCCGTAGAGCACGACCGCCGTCCACTTGTCGGCGATCAGCTCGAGCGCCAGGCGTGCCGGGCAGTCGGCGAGGAAATCGCTCATGGCACCCAAGGTACCTGCGGGTTCCTATCGGGTGCCTAGCGTGGGCGTCATGCGAACCATCACCCAGCACACGCTCGGCGGCCCCGAAGTGCTCACCATCGAGGACGCGCCCGAGCCGCGCCCCCTGCCGACCGAGGTGCTCGTCCGCGTCGCGGCGATCGGGCTGAACCCGCTGGAAGCGCGCCTGCGCGCCGGCGAGTTCCCGCTGCTCGGCCCGCTGCCGTTCGTCCTCGGCTGGGACATCAGCGGCGTGGTCGAAGACGCGCAGACGTGGCGTTTCCGGCCGGGCGACGAGGTGTTCGGCATGCCGCTGTTCCCCCGGGCGGCCAACGCGTACGCCGAGCTCGTCGCGGCGCCGGCGTTGCACCTGGTGCGCAAGCCGGCGTCGCTCTCGCACGTCGAGGCGGCGGCGCTGCCGGTCGTCGGGCTGACGGCGTGGCAGGGCCTCGTCGACCTCGGCGGCGTCCGCGAGGGCAGCCGCGTCCTGGTCCACGGCGGCGGTGGCGGGGTCGGCCACGTCGCGATCCAGCTCGCGAAAGCGCTCGGCGCGCACGTGATCGCGACCGCGAGCGGCAGCAAGCGGGCGTTCGTCGAGGGGCTCGGCGCCGACGAGGTGATCGACTACACGAAGACCGACTTCGCCGAGGTCGTCCGCGATGTCGACGTCGTGCTCGACACCCTCGGCGGCGACACCGCCGAGCGGTCGCTGGGCGTGCTCCGCCCGGGCGGTCACCTGGTGACGGCGGTCGCCGAGGACGATGCGGCGCTCATCGCCAAGTACGAGGCGGCCGGACTGCGGTTCAGCGGCATCGCGGTCGACCCGGATCCGGTCGCCCTGCGCGGTCTCGTCGACCTCGTCGAACGAGGCGAGTTGCGGGTCCACGTGCAGGAGGCGTTCCCGTTCGACCGGGTCGCCGACGCGCACCGGCTGCTCGACGGCGGGCACCTCCAGGGCAAGGTCGTCCTCACCGTCTGATCCCGGCAGGGCCGCGAGACCCTGCCGGGACGTCCGCTACGGCAGCGTGGCCAGGGCCTCCTCGAGGGCGGCGTCGGACAGCTCGTTGTCGACCATGTCGCCCGCGAGGTAGGCGCCGTAGGCCGGCAGGTCCAGGTGGGCGTGGCCGCACAGCGCCGTGAGGATCACCTTCTCCTCACCGGTTTCCTTGCACCGCAACGCTTCCTGGATGCACGCGGCGAGCGCGTGCGTCGGCTCCGGTGCCGGGATGATGCCCTCGGAACGGGCGAAGCGCACGCCCGCGGCGAAGCACTCCTGCTGCCCGATGGCGATCGCCTCGATCAGGCCGAGCTCGTAGATGTGCGAGATCAGCGGCGACATCCCGTGGTAGCGCAGGCCACCCGCGTGGATCGGGTCCGGGATGAAGTCGTGGCCGAGCGTGTGCATCTTGAGCAGCGGCGTGAGCCCGGCGGTGTCACCGAAGTCGTAGGCGTACTTCCCGCGGGTCAGCGACGGGCAGGCGGCCGGCTCGACCGCGCGGATCACCGGGTCCATCCGGCCGGCCAGCTTCTCCCGCAGGAACGGGAACGCCAGCCCGCCGAAGTTCGAGCCGCCGCCGGTGCAGCCGACGAGGACGTCCGGGGTGTCGCCGGCCAGCTCGAACTGGCGCAGCGCCTCCTCGCCGATGATCGTCTGGTGCAGCAGCACGTGGTTGAGGACGCTGCCCAGCGCGTAACGCGTGTCCGGGTCCTGCGCCGCCTGCTCGACGGCCTCGCTGATGGCGATGCCGAGGCTGCCGGTCGAGTCGGGGTGTTCGGCGAGAATGGCCTTGCCGGACTCCGTCAGCTCGGACGGGCTGGGGTGCACGGTCGCGCCAAACGTCTCCATCATCAGCTTGCGGTACGGCTTCTGGTCGTAGGACGCGCGGACCTGCCAGACCTCGCACTCCAGCCCGTACTGCGCGCAGGCGAAGGCGAGCGCGCTGCCCCACTGGCCGGCGCCGGTCTCGGTGGTGAGCCGGGTGACGCCCTCCTGCGCGTTGTAGTACGCCTGCGGGACCGCGGTGTTGGGCTTGTGGGAGCCGACCGGGCTGACGCCTTCGTACTTGTAGTAGATCCGAGCAGGCGTCCCGAGCGCCTTCTCGAGCCGGCGCGCGCGGTACAGCGGCGACGGCCGCCAGAGCCGGTAGACCTCCCGGACCTCCTCCGGAATGTCGACATAGCGCTCTGTCGTCACCTCCTGCTCGATCAGCGCCTGCGGGAACAGTGGAGCCAGATCAGCCGGCCCGACCGGCTCCCGGGTGCCGGGATGCAGCGGCGGAGGCGGCGGCTCGGGCAGATCGGGGACGACGTTGTACCACTGCGTCGGCAGGTCGGCTTCGTCCAGGACGTACTTGGTGCGTTCGGCCATCACGCCTCCTTGGGTCGGCGAAGAATCAACTTAGGACGGGTCCGGCCCGGAAGCCAGTCGTGATCCCGGCGGACGGCGCTGTGCACGCTGGTACTGCAGAACCGTGAAGTTGTAGAGCCGGCTCTCGTCGATCCGCACCACCCGGTGGCCGGCCACGCGGTGCCGCAGCTCCGATGGCTCCCAGTCGAGTTCTTCGCTGTACCGCTCCTCGACCGGCGCGCCTCTGCGGGGTGTCCACACACGAATCACGGTGAGCGGGTCGTCCACCGGACGGCCTTCGCCCGTGATCGCGTAGTACTCGTAAACGCGTGACTGCTTCTCGAAGTGCGGGCGGAGCCGGGCCACGAGACTTTCCTGGAGGCGTTTGGCCTCCTTCTCGGAGATCTCGGTGGTGTCGGCCCAGTTGCTCCCGCGGTCGATGTCCTCCAGGGTGAAGCCCCTACGCCAACGCCCGTCACGAGGATGGAAGTCCTCCTCCCGCCGGTAACCGCCGCCGCTGGTCCACCAGCGGACCAGGCCGCGCACTTCGTCCCGGTTCACGGAACTGGCAATCGCCGTGTAATTGAACCTGCCGCCGGGCGGCAATGCGCTGCGGTACCGCTTGGCCTGGATCTTCTCGAAGCGCCGGGCGGCGGCCGCGTCGATCTCCACACATTCGTTGCGCTCGGACCATCCCGTGTTACGCACCCATTCGCAGTCGAGACTGTACAACTCTTCCAGCACATTGCCGTTGCCGTCGTCCCACTTGCGGCCGACGCACGCCGGGTCGGCCACGTGCGGGTGGAAAGGGCGCAGCATGGCGTAGTACCGATACCGAGGGCCACCTCGTTCGGTGCGGGCGCGGCGAGCCTGGATCGTCTCGAAACGACGGGCGGCTTCCTCGCTGATCCGCACGGCCTCGCCTTCACTCGGCTCGCTCGGCCTTTCGGTGTGGACCCACTCGAGATCGCGGTTGAGGTTCTCTTCGAGGAATCGCCCGGGCAGGAACTCCCACACACGGACCACAGTGGACGGATCGTCGACGTCCGGATAGAACCGGTTGACGACAGCCCAGTACTCGTAATCCGATGGCGGGACGGAATTGACCGGCACGAGACCGAAGGTGTGGTCGAGTTCGCCCATCTGCTCCCCCAGAACAATCGGCTGTAATCACCGATTATCACGCCACTGCGCTGCTTCAGTGTATGAAACCGGTCACTTCGCGGTCTGGGCTCATGGCGCGATGAGTGGTTCTGTCGACGGGCGATGCGGTGACCTCGCTCAGAACAGGGTCGCGGGCTCGATCGGCTCCGGTTCCGGCAGGGGGTCCAGGTCGGGCACCAGCGCCCGGACGTCGTCGTGGAAGTGGCGGGCCAGTGCTGGGGCGTCGTTGTTGTCCGGGGTGTGCAGGAAGACCGTCGGCGAGCGGCCCTCGCGCAGCCAGGCGGCGACCACCTCGGTCCACGGCTGCCAGCCTTCGACCGTCTCTTCCACCGAGTCGCGGCCCAGGTAGCGGACGATCGGCTGGTCGGTCAGGGCGCGCGTCCGGCGCGGCAGCCGTGGTTTCTTGACCCAGGCTTCCTGCTCGGCCTCGCCGGCCGGCGGGCGCCCGAAGAAGACCGTGGTGTCGAACGGCACCCACTCGGCGTCCGCGGCGGCTAGCGTCCCCTCCAGCAGCGACGTCGAGGCGGCGTCGGTGAAGAACCCGGGATGGCGCACCTCCACGGCGCGCCGGAGGCCGGCGGGGAGCCGCCGGAGGAAGCGGCCGAGGTCGTCGACGTCCGGCGGGCCGAACGAGCCGGGCAGCTGCGTCCACAGGACCGCCCGTTCGCCGAGGGGCTCGAGCGCGTCCAGGAACGCCCGCATCTCGACCTCGACCCCGGCGAACCGGCGCTCGTGCGTGACGACCTTGGGCACCTTGAGCACGAACCGGAAGCCGGGACCGGTCTGCTCCGCCCAGCTCACGACGGTGTCGCGGGCGGGAGTCGCGTAGAAGGTCGTGTTGCCCTCGACCGCGTTGCACCACCCGGCGTACGCCCGCAGGCGCTCCTTGGCCGGCAGCGACGGCGGCAGGAACCGCCCGGGCCACGCCTTGTGCGTCCACATCGCGCAGCCGACATGAAGACTCGCCACTCCGTCAGCTCCCCTCGATCCCGGGTGAAACTACTACCCTGGCCACTTGTGACGTCCGGAAGAGGGACTCGCGCCTGAGTTTCACCCGGCAGCTCGCCGAAGCCGAGCCCGCCCTACGTCCGGTTCGCGGCCTGCTTGACGGTCCTGATCACCGGCGCCGTCTCGATGTGCGTGATGGCGGGCAGCTTGGCCACCCTCGTCGTCAGGTACCGGTACAGCTCCTGCTGGTCCGCGCACACCACGCTCGCGTACAGGTTCGTCGGGCCGGTCGTGGCGGCGGCGAACGCGATCTCCGGGTGCCCGGCCAGCGCGGTGCCGGCCTCCTCCAGGTACGCGGGCGCGACCGAAAGCCACAGCAGCGTCCGCGGGCCGATGCCGAACAGGCTCACGTCGACGTCGATGTCCAGGTAGAGCACCCCGCGCTCGCGCAGCTCGGTCATCCGGCGGCGGACCGTTGTCGGTGACCAGCCGGTCAGCGTGGCCAGCTGCTCGAGCTCGGTCCGGCCGTCGGTGGCCAGGGCGGCGAGGAGCTTGCGGTCCCCGTCGTCGAGCCGCACCGGTCCCGGGCGGTGCGGCACCGGGGGCGGGCGCAGCCGCTCGACCGCCTGCTCGTCCAGCGACCCGAGCTTGGCGACCAGGTTGTCCGGACCGCCGTAGAACGCGTGCAGCACCGAGTGCGCGCTCACCCCCTCCACGCGTGCGGTGCGGGGCAGCTTGGCCAGCAGCAGCGCCTCGCTGTCGGCCACGCTCTCGGTGCGGACCGTACAGGTGATCTCGGTGCCGCCGGAGGTGATGCTCACCCAGGACGTGTCGGGACGCCGGGCCAGCGCCTCGGCCACCGGGACCGACGCTGCCGGCGCGCACCGCACCCGCAGGAACCACAGCACCGCGCCCAGCGCCGTCGGGTCGACCCCGCCGAGCACCCGCACGACCCCGGCCGCCCGCAACCGGGCGTACCGGCGGGCGATGGTGCGATCCGACACGCCGAGCACCTCGGCGATCGTGCTGAACGGGGCCCGGCCGTTGACCTGCAGGGCGTGCACGAGCCGGCGATCCAGCTCGTCGTAGTCGGATTCCACTGCTCGAAACCTAATCGACGTCGGATATCGACGCAATGAAGGTGGTTTCTGGCGCCTCTACGTCGGCTGGCGGAGCGTTGCTCTCGTCCTGATCAACAGACCAAGGGGAGAATCCATGGACACCGAGGTGCTCGTCGTCGGCGCCGGCCCGACCGGCCTGACGCTGGCCAACGAACTGCGGGTGGCGGGGGTGCCGGCCGTGCTGGTCGACAGGCTGGCGCAGCGCAGCACGTTGTCGAAGGCAGGCGGCGTGCAATCCCGCACGCAGGAGGCGTTCGACCAGCGTGGCCTGCTGGAACCGTTGCTGGCCACCGGAAACCACCCGGACGGCATCGCCCACTTCGCCGGTATCACGCTCCCGCTCACCCGCGGCCGGCACCGCCATCCGTGGCGGTCCATCCCGCAGGTGGTGATCGAGGGCTTTCTCGAAGAACACCTTGCCGCACAAGGCATCCGCGTGCGACGCGACCACGAGCTGACCGGCCTCGCCCAGGACGAGGACGGCGTCACCGCGACCTTCGCCGGCGGCGGCGTCATCCGCTCCCGGTACCTGGTCGCCGCCGACGGCGGCCGCAGCACGGTGCGGTCGCTGCTGCGGGCCGAGTTCCCCGGCCGGCCGGGGACGGTGACCACGGTCGCCGCCGACGTGCGGCTGAGCGGCGACGTCCCGGCGATGACGCACGTCCAGGGCGACGACGGGCACTGGGCGGCGCTGTTCCCGCTCGGCACCGACCCGCAGGGCCGGCCGCTGCGCCGGCTCTCGATGGGCGGGCCGGGCCGGTCGTTGCCTCGGGAGACCCCCGTCACGGAGGACGAAATCCGTGACGGGCTGCGCGCCGTCTTCGGCTCGCGCGTGGAACTGCTCGAACTGCGTTACGCCCGCCGCATCACCAACGCGGCCCGGCAGGCCGCACAGTACCGGCACGGGCGGGTGTTCCTGGCCGGCGACGCCGCCCATGTCCACCTCCCGATCGGCGCGCAGGGCATGAACACCGGCATCCAGGACGCGCTCAACCTCGGGTGGAAGCTCGGTGCCGCGGTGCACGGCTGGGCGCCGGAGCACCTGCTCGGCACCTACCACGCCGAACGCCATCCGGTCGCGGCCGCCGTGCTGCGCAACGTCCAGGCGCAGAGCCTCCTGATGGACCAGCAGGGCACCCGCGACCCGGACCTGCTGGCCGCCAAGGACCTGTTCGCGGCGCTGACCCACCTGCGGGACGTCCAGTACCACCTGGACGACACGCTGTCCGGGATGGGCATCCGCTACCCGATGCCGGGTGACGACCAGCCGCTCGTCGGCCTCCCCGCGCCGGACCTGGACCTCGGCCCGGTCCGGTCGCACGCCCTGCTGCGTTCCGGACGCGGCCTCCTGATCGACCCGGCCGACCGGTTCGCCAAGGTCGCCGGACTCTGGCCGGACCGCGTCGACCGCGCGGGCCAGGGCACCGGCGCCGAGCCGATGCTCGTCCGCCCGGACGGTTACGTCTGCTGGGCGGGCGACCCGGACACCCTGGAACCGGCACTCGGGCACTGGTTCGGCGAGCCGCGCTGATCACCACCGTCGACGCCCGGCCCTCACGACGTGGGGGCGAGATTCCGGCAGAGGGACGTGGGGAACTTCGGCTCGACGGCCAGGATTTCCCCGCAGCCGCCGCCGCTCGCCGAGGCGAAACTCGACCAGCCGTCGCCCGCCCAGCGGTAGGCGACCCGGTTCGGCGCCTGGCCGCCGTGCCGCTGCAGGTCGTGGATCAGCCAGTTCTGGTCGCACGCCCGGGTGGTGCCCGGGTACTCGGCCTCCGCGCTGAACTCCGCCTGCGCGACCCACGCTTTGTCGCAGTGGTCCGCGGGCGGGTCGCAGCCGAGGATCTTGTCGCACTTCTTCCAGCCGCTTGCCGCCAGTCCCCAGGTGTCTTCGGCGTTGACGATCACCGGGCGCTTCCCGATCGGTGCCGCCGTCTTCATCGGGAAGTCGACCGGGGCCTGCTCACAGTCCGGGACGGCCTTCGGCTGGAACATGACGGCAGCGTCGATCCGGTTGGCGGCCTCGGTGACCTGGACGTGCGGTCCGACGGCACAGTCAGGCAGGTTGACGTGCAGCACCGCACTGTGGTCATCCGGGCCCGGCCGGACGTCGATGACCCACGCCGACATGTCCGCCGGAGGAGCCGCCACGGGCGGCGAGTACGGAGTGGTCGCCGAGGCGGTGGGCGGCGCGGTTTCCTGTGTGGTTTCCGGGGTGGCGGAGGTCCGGTACGGGATGTTCAGCGCGAGCACCAGCCAGAACCCGAGCCCACCTACGACGAGCAACCCGAAGGTCCACAGCGCGGGCCTGACGAATCTCGACATCGAAGTCCCCCCCCTCAACGTTCGCCGCGGCAGCCTACCCGACGCTCGTGGGTGGTGATTCGGGTCAGAATCCTCATCCCCACTCACGACAAGCCGCGGCCGATTCTGTGAGACACCTTGACTCACAGCTCGCCGAGCGGGCATCATCCAACTATGAGACAAGATGTACCACAGATGACCGTGGCCGTCCTCGGGGCCAGTGGTGCCACCGGCCGTCACGTGGTGTCCACCGCGCTTCAGCGGGGGCACCACGTGGTCGCGCTGACCCGCCGGGCCGGGACGTTCGCGCCGGAGGAGGGGCTCGACGAGGTGACCTGGCCCGAGGTCACGGACGTCCCGGCCCTCACGCGCGCGCTGCCGGGCACGAACGTGGTGATCAGCGCGCTGGGCGGCGCGGACAAGGGGCCGACGACGGTCTGCACCGAAGGCATCCGCTCCGCGGTCACGGCGATGAAGGCGGCGGGAGTGACCCGCCTGGTCGCCGTCAGCGCGCACGGCGTGCTGGAGACCCACGACAGGTCGCTGTACTCCTTGGCGGTGTGGGCGAACGTGGCCGAGCGCATGCACGACAAGGAAACGATGGAGCGGCTCATCACCGCTTCCGGTCTGCAATGGACGATCGCGCGGCCGCCGAAGCTGTCGGACCACCAGCGGATCGGGAAGTACCGGGCCGGCACCGACCTGCCGATCCGGATGTGGACTTCGGTCGGGCGCGCCGATCTCGCCGCGTTCCTGGTCGACGAGGCCGAAACCCCGCAGTACACCCACGCCTGCCCGCGGGTCGTCCGATGACCGACCTGACCGGGAAGGTCGCCGTCGTCACCGGCGCGACCGGCGGCATGGGCCGGATCATCGCCGCCGACCTCGCCCGCGCCGGTGCGCACGTGCTCACCGTCGCCCGCGATCCCGCTCGTGCCGACGCCCTTCGCGCCCTCATCGGCGAACAGGCAGCGAGCCGGCTCGAGGTCATCACGGGAGACCTCTCGCGGCGCGCGGACGTCGTGACCGCGGCGAAGTCCATTTCGGACCGTCACGACCGGATCCACATCCTCGTCAACAACGCCGGCGCGCACTACTCCGAACACGGCGTCTCGGCCGACGGCGTCGAGCGGCACATCGCCCTCGACTACCTCGCCGCCTACGGCCTCACCACCCTGCTCGACGAACCGCTGCGACGCGGCCGGGCCCGCGTGGTGAACGTCGCCAGCGACACCCTCAACGACACCCGGCAGCTCAAGCTCGCTGGCAGGCCCCGCCCGGCGACCCTCGACCTGACCGGTGTCGACGAGCTCGCGGACCTCAACCCCGCCAAGGGTTTCGTCCCGTTCGAGGCCTACGCACGCGCCAAGCTCATGACCGTCACCGCGGGCTACGCCCTCGCCCGCGGCCTCGCCGCCGACGGCGTGACCGTCAACGCCCTGCACCCGGGGATCGTCGCCACCGACATCATCGACGACCTCGTGCCCACCGTTCTCCGCCCGATGCGCGGACTGATCCGCCGGGGCATGCTCACCCCCGCCGAAGGAGCGGAAAGCGCAATCCGCATCGCGACCGACCCCGCACTGGCCGGAGTCACCGGCCGTTACTTCTGCCGTGACACGGAATCCAGCACTCCCCCGGTGTCCCACGACCCCGCCACCCAGCGGAAACTCCTCGCACTGAGCCAGAATCATTTCACCGGCTGATGGAAGCGCAAAGCCGCTCCCAGTTCCCCGAGGCGATCTTCAGCCGATCCTCGTCGCTTATCGGGGCCTGCTCGAGAAAGGCGTGCACCCCGCCCGCCGGTGGGGTGACGAACGGGTAGTCCGTCGAGAACAGGATGCGGTCGACACCGACCAGTTCGATCGCCCAGCGCAGGTAGCGCTGACTGAGGATGCCGCTGGGTGCCAGGTAGACGTTCGTGCGGAAGTAGTCGGAGACCGGTCGCCGCAGGCCGGCGACGCCGTTCAGGGAATCGATGCGGTCCAGGTAGAACAGGACCATCTCGCCCCAGTGACCGGCGATCACCTGCAGGCCGGGGAAGCGGTCGAACACGCCACTCAGGACGAGCCGGAGCAGCTGGACGCCGCTGTCGTAGTGCCAGCCGATGCCGTGCGTGGCCAGGGCGGCGTCGACCCGAGGGCCGAATCCGCTGTAGTACGCGCCGCGCACCGCCGGCGGCGGGGACTGCGGGTGCAGGTGCAGCGGCGCCCCGAGCGCGGCCGCCGCCTCGTAGATCGGCCAGAACGCCGGCTCGTCCATGGTGTGGTCCCTGGTGCGCCCGAAGACCATCGCGCCGTGGAGGCCCAGCTCGGTCACCGCCCGTTCCAGTTCGGCGGCGGCCGCGTCGGGGCGCGGAGTGGCCAGGGTCGCCAAGCCCTGGAAGCGGCCGGGACGGGCGCGGGTCACCTCCGCGAGCAGGTCGTTGGTGGCGGTCTGCAGGGCGACGGCGTCGGCCGGGGCCAGGTTCTGCACGCCCGGGGTGCTCAACGACAGCACCTGGACGTCGAGCCCCGCCTTCGCCATCTCGGCGAGACGCTCGTCGCCGAAATCGGCCAGGCGGCGCGCGGAATCCCCCTGCGTGGACGGCGTCAGCGACAGATCCCGCCACTCGGGGTCCAGCGCGCGCCAGGCGTCGACGACGTCGCGGGTCACGAAATGCTCTTCCAGGCCGATGACCTTCACGAGTTCTCCTTCACGTGTCGAGGAATTCGGGGGCGAACAGCTCTTCGCAGGTCAAGCGCCGGGCCGACAGGCCCTGCTCGAAGTGGTACCGGAGGAAGGTGTCGAGCGCCGTGCGGTTCGCCGCCAGCCCGTACGGCCACCAGTCGTCCGGGAACAGCTCGGCGTTGCGCTCGAACAACGCGTTCGCCCAGGGGAGCATGGTGCGGACCTGATAGACCTTGCGGCCTGAGCGATACCTTTCCAGGCCGGCGTTCTTGGCGGCCAGGTATCCGTTGTAGACGGTCCGCGCGAGATCGGGGCGCAACGCCACCGCCGACTTGGCGAGCACGACGGTGTGCATGATCGGGAAGATTCCGGTGCGGCGGAAGTAGTCCCGTTCCACGGTCTCGTGGTCGGGGAACAGCCGGGCGACGGCGGGCGATCCGTCCAGAAAGGACTGCGGGGCGTTGGACGAGACGAGCGCGTCGATCTCGCCCGCCTCGAGCATCGCGCCGAGGGAGCGTCCGGGAGGCGCTTCCTCCACGTGGACGCCCGCCGGGCGGGTCTGGGGCACGAAGTCGAACGGCGGCATCGGGCGGTCCAGGCCGCCGATCACCCAGCGGCACTGGTCCGGCGTGACGCCGTAGTCGTCCGACAGGATGCCCTTGATCCAGATTCCCGAGTCCTGGCCGTACATCCCGAACTCCCCCACGGTCTTCCCGGCGAGGTCCTGCGGACGGGAGATCCCGCTGGCGGTGTTGACGAAGACGCAGGAGTGCCGGAAGACGCGGGCGGGAAACGCCGGTATCGCGACGAACGGCGATTCGCCGCCGTCGAACGTGCGGAGGTACACGGTCAGGCCGAGCTCCGCCGCGTCGAACTCCCGGCCGCGGACCATCCGGCGGAAGACGTCGGACGCGATGTCGGCGGTTTCGACCGTCGCCGGGGTTCCGTCGAAGGTGACGCTGCCGTCGATGAGCGCCTGCGTGGTGTCATAAGGCATCGTGCCCACGCGCACGTTCATCGGCCGACCCCGGGGACGAAGATGTCGTCGGACGTGAGCAGCCGCTGCGACAGGCCCTGCTCGTGGTGGTAGCGCAGGAAAGTGTCGACGGCCTTGCGGTTGGCGTCGAGGCCGTAGGGCCACCAGTCCTCGCCCAGCAGCGCGCGGTTCTCCGCGAACAGCTCGCTGAACCACGGCGTGATCACGGCCATGTGCTGCTTCGCGGCGTTGGCCCGGTAGTGCTCCTGCACGATCTCCTTGGCCTGACTGAACGCCCGGTAGACCGACTCGGCCAGGCCGGGCTCTTCGGCCAGTTCCCGGCGGATCGCGACGACGTGCATCATCGGGAAGATGCCGGTACGGCGGTAGTAATCCCGTTCGACCGCTTCGTAGTCGACGAACAGCCGTCGGATCTTCTTGGTCGAGCCGTCGAGCACGCTCTGCGGGACGTCGACCGACAGCAGGGCGTCGATCTCCCCCGCTTCGAGCAGGGCGGCCAGCGTCTGGTCGTCGCCGGCGTGGCGGACGCGGACGCCGTCCGGAACCGGCTGCGGGATCCAGCCGAACGACGGGATCGGGTGGTCGGTGCCGCCGATCACCCAGTCGATCCGCTCGGGTTTCACGCCGTACTCGTCGGCCAGGACGCCCTTCACCCAGACACCGGGGTCGGAGCCGTACAGCGCGAACTCCCCGACGGTCTTGCCCGCGAGGTCCTCCGGCCGCTCGATCCCGCTGTCGGTGTTCACGAACAGCGACGAGTGCCGGAAGTTGCGGTTCGGGAAGATCGGCAGGGCCAGGAAGGGCGAGTCCGCCAGGTCGAACGAGCGCAGGAAGTAGGTCAGCCCGTACTCGGCGATGTCCAGCTCACCCTGGGCCATGCGCTGG
The DNA here is from genome assembly GCF_034929455.1 of Amycolatopsis heterodermiae. Lineage (NCBI taxonomy): Bacteria > Bacillati > Actinomycetota > Actinomycetes > Pseudonocardiales > Pseudonocardiaceae > Amycolatopsis > Amycolatopsis heterodermiae. The sequence continues at coordinate 225,249 of NZ_JAYFSI010000012.1, read as the reverse complement.
AAGACGTCGGAGATCAGCGGCGACGTCTCCAGGTCCGCGTCGATCTCCACCCGCCCGTCGAACAGCGGCTCGGTGTGCTCGTACCGGTAGACGCCCATCTTGAGCTTCCGGTCGGTCATGACAGTCCTCCTCGGTCTCGTGGGGCCGCTTCCGTGAACGACCTTTCATTTTGAGCATGCCCCGAGACCCCTGCTATCGTCAAGGCGAATGACCATTCACGGAAGCAGGTGACCCGTGCCCCGCATCACCGCCGAACGCCGGGCGGCGAACCGGTCGCAGATCGTGGCCGCGGCCCGCCGCTGCTTCTCCCGCGACGGCTTCCACCAGACGTCGATGCCCGACATCGCGGCCGAGGCGGGCGTGTCGGTCGGCGCCCCCTACCGTTACTTCGCCAGCAAGGAAGCGATCATCCTCGAGATCGCCGGCGACGCCTTCCGGGTGATGTTCGATCCCGTCGAGCACTTCGCCGACGCGGCCGGCGACGTGACGGTGGCCGACCTGGTCGCGGCGGCGATCGAGCCGGTGAGCGGCGACGTCGCCGTCGACGGGTCGGGCCAGGCTGTCCCGGTCGACGAGTTGCTGCGCTGCGCCGTCCAGGCGTGGGGCGAGCTGCTCCGGCACGAAGGGCTGCGGCAGCACGCCGAAGCGGGTTTCGAGCACGTGCGCGGACGGATCGCCGACGCGCTCCGCACCGGTCAGCGGGCGGGCAGCGTGCCGGCCGAGCTGGATCCCGACCGCGGCGCGCGGATCGTGATGGCCCTGCTGCACGGTTTCGTCCTGCAGTACACGGCGTTCGGGCTGGACGACACCGCCGGGTTCACCCGCGACGTCCGTATCGCGCTCGGCGACGCCGGGCTGCTCCGCAAGCAGCGCTGAGGCTTCAGTCCTGCAGGTTCTCCGCGGTGAACGAGCGGCGCTCGGTCAGCTGAGCCAGGTGTGCTTCCAGGGTCTCCAGCTGCGCGGGCCCGATCCGGGCGGCCCAGCGGCTGCGGACGTCGTCGAAGAGAGCGCCGCCGACGGTCATCAGCTCGTGACCCCGGGCGGTCACCCGGACGCGCTTGCGGCGGGCGTCGGCCGGGTCGGGCTCGCGCTCGACGTAGCCGAAGTCCTCCAGCGTGGCGATCGTCTGCGCCGCGGCCTGCTTGGTGACCGACAGGCGGCGGCCCAGCTCGGAGGCGGTGTCCGCGCCCGCGTCCACGGCGCGCAGGGCGAACTCGTGCACCGGGCGGACGCCCTCGTGGCCGCGCTTCGCGAGCTCCACGTTCACCTCGTCGACCATCGAGTGGAACCCGCCGAGCAGCAGAAGCGCGAGCTCGGCGCCGCTGGACTGCGCCATGCGGCCGATTGTACGAGGCCCGCCGATATGGACAAGGCACTTGTCTATCTACTAGAGTTCGACAAGTGACTTGTCTATCTGTCGACCACCGCCACGCCCACGTCAACGGCACCGAGCTGCACTACGTCGCCGCCGGCACGTCCGGCTCTCCCGTGCTGCTGGTCCACGGCTTCCCGGAGACCTGGTGGGTCTTCCGCAAGCTGATCCCCCTGCTCGGCGAGCACCACCGGGTGTTCGCCGTCGACCTGCGCGGGTTCGGCGACTCCGCCACCGCCGGCCCGGAGCACGACAGCGCGACCGCGGCACAGGACCTCGCCGACCTGATCGCGCACCTGGACGTCGGCCCGGTCCACCTCACCGGCCAGGACGTCAGCGGCCCCGCGACGTTCCGCGTCGCCGCGACGCGCCCCGAGCTCGTCCGCAGCTACGCCGGCATCGAGACCGCGTTGCCGGGGTTCGGCGCCGAGGCGCTCGCCGACGTCACCCACGGCGGCGCCTGGCACATCGGCGTCCTCGCCGCCCCCGGCATCCCGGAGATGCTCCTCGCCGGGCGCGAGCGGGCGTTCCTCGCCGACTACGCGATCCCGTCCCTCTCCGCGAGCCCCGATGCATTTTCCGACAGCGACGTCGACGAGCTCGTCCGCGCCTACGGGCGTCCCGGCGGGTTCGCCGGCGCCGCGGGGCTGTACCGGTCCCTGCTCTCGGAAGGCGAGGAACTCCGGCAGCTCGCGGCACGGAAGCTGGCCGTGCCCGTCCTCGCGGTGGCGTCCTTTTCGGACCGCACGCCCGCGACGTTGCGGCAGGTCGCCGCCGACGTGACGGAGGTCCACATCGGAGGGATCGGCCACTACGTGGCGATGGAAGCCCCCGAACAGCTGGCCGCCGCCCTCCGTTCCTTCTACGCGGACATCGACCCGAAATGACCTATGCTCGGACGACGCCGTAGTTCCCTCGCCCTCCGGAGGAATCCGCCATGTCCTACGCCGTGGACTTCACGACCGTGTCGACGGTCGGCCTGGAATCGTCGCCGATCGCGGACGCTCTCGCCGGGCTGCGGGCGAACGAGGCCCGGTACTTCAAGAACAAGTACGACCACGTCTTCACGGTCGAGCCCGCGAGCGACGCCGCGCCGACGGTCGACTGGGCGCACCGGATCCTCAAGGAGGAACGCGGCATCGTGATCGGCGCGCGCCCGCTCGAGGCGACCGCGTTCGAGGTCGAGGGCATCCGGATGGCCTACGTCTTCTACGAAGACGGCCTGTCGATCAACGTGATGTACACGATCGAGGAGTCCGGGAAACGCGCGGTCGGGTTCAAGCTGTCGGACGGGATGGAGATCCCCGAAGAACTGTCGGCGTTCAAGTTCGCCCGTCAGAAGTCGAAGCTGGCCGGCACCATCCGCGGCTCCTACTTCGTCGTCAAGAACGAGTACTGACCGCGCGCCGGGCGGTGTTCGCGACGAGGACGGCCAGCAGGCCGGCCAGCGCGAGCGCGTCCTCGGGGTCGTCGGCGCGGCGCGCGACGCTCCGGACGGGACCCACCTGGTCGAGCGTGATCCCCGCCCTCGCCAGCAGGAACGTGAGCGCCAGGAACGCGGAGCGGGCGTTGCCGTCGTCGAACGGGTGGAAGAAGCAGACGTCGAGGTGGAGCCGCGCGGCCCGGGCGGGCAGCGGCAAGTCCTCTTCGTGGGCCTGCGCCAGGCACCGGTCGAACCGGCCGCGCAGCGAGGGGTCCACGCCGTAGCGTTCACGGCCGCCTTTGGCGAACGCCGGAAGCGTCCGGAACGGCGCCTCGGCGGTGTCCAGCACCCGGCACTGCCACGCGCTGAGCAAAGGAAAGCTCAGCGCAGCACCGGATTCGGCGTCGGCCCGGACGCACGCGAGGGCGCCGAGCAGGCGTGCGGCCCGGACCGGGTCACGGCCGTGGTCGCGGACGCGGATGTCGTGCACCGGCCCGTCGCGCACCGGGACGACCGCACCCGGCGGACTGCCGCGAACCTCGTGCCACGGCACGGAATCCCGCACGGCCAGCCAGGCCGCGAGGTGGTCGGTCACTCCTGGGCCGCGAGCCGGCCGGCGACGTCGTCCAGGACGCCGGGGTCCGGCGCGACCCAGCTCTCGAACTCACCGGAAACGGTGCGCGCGACCTGCTCCCGGGCCGTATCGGCGGGCACTCCCCAGCGGGTCAGGTACCAGGTGAGCACCTGCTCGCAGTGGAGGTACCAGGCGTCTCCGGCGCCGGTTCGCTCGACGACGGCGTTCACCAGGTCGGTGGTGGCGCGCTCCTGGACCCGGCCGCGCTCGTCCGGCGTGCCGTCCAACGGGTAGCGGTCGAACCGCTCGGCCAGGTCCTCCAGCCAGCTCCGCCACTGGCCGAGGGCCTCCCCGATCCGGTTCAGCGTCTCGTCCGGAGTGGTGATCGAGTGGCGGGGACAGCACCAGGCCGCGACCGGCCCACCGCCGAGATCCCCTTCGTCGTGCGCCCACCGCCAGCCCGCGGCCCAGCTCCCGAAGTGGCCGGTCATGGCCTGGGCCAGCTCGTCCACCCAGGCGGCGTCCACCCGCGCAGCGGGCAGCAGGGCCTTGATCGCGTCGAGCGCGGCCCCGGCGTCGAACGGGTGACGCCGGGGATCGACGTCGTCCCACGACAGGTCCACGGGCAGGACGGCTTCGGTCACCACCCGAGCATTTCACAGGGTGGGTGTCATCCCGCCGTCGATGACGATGTCCGTGCCCGTGACGTTCGCCGCGCGGTCGCCCGCCAGGAGCAGGACCAGGTCGGCCACCTCTTCGGGGCGGGTGAACCGGCCCGTCACCGCGTCGCCCGCGGCCTGCTTGGCGATCGCGTCCGGGTCCAGGCTCTTGGCGCGGCCGACGGTCGCCGCGACACCCTCGTCGCCCAGCCAGAGACCGGTGCTCACCGGGCCGGGGCTGACCGTGTTGGCCCGGATCCCCTGCGGGCCCAGTTCCTTGGACAGCGACTTGCTGAAGTTGAGCAACGCGGCCTTCGCGGCGCTGTAGTCGATGACGAGCGGGTCCGGCAGCGACGCGTTCACCGACGCGACCGTGACGATGGAGCCGGCGCCACGCTCGATCAGGTGCGGCACGGCGGCCCGGGTGGTGCGGACCGCCGAGAGGAAGTTGATCGTCAGCGCCGTCGTCCAGTCGTCGTCGGTGACGGACAGGAAGCCCCCGGTGCGCGGGGTGACGCCGCCGACGTTGTTCACCAGGACGTCCAGGCCGCCGAACTCGCTGATCGCGACGTCCACCAGCCGCGCGGGGCCGTCCGGGGCGGCGAGGTCGACCTGGACCGCCCGGACGGCGGTCAGCTCGGCGAGTTCGGGGGTCAGCGTGCGGGCGCCGGCGACGACGTGGACGCCCTCGGCGGCCAGCGCGCGCGTGATCGCCAGGCCGATGCCCTTGCTGGCGCCGGTGACGACGGCGATCTTGCCGGACAGGTTCAGCTCCATGGTGCGTGACACTGCACCCAGACCGATCAGGAATCAAGAAGCCCTGGTCACCGCCCCGCGCCTAGCGTTACCGCCATGAACTCCATCGAATCCTTCACCCTCGAGGTGGCCGACCCCGCGGCCGCCGAACGCTTCTACACCACCGCCTTCGGCCTGGGCGACCGCCTCCGGGTGCGGGCCTCGGACGAGCCGACCACCGGCTTCCGCGGGTTCACCCTCTCGCTCACCGTGTCCCAGCCCGCGAACGTCGACGCCCTGATCGGCGCCGCCCTCGAAGCCGGGGCGAGCACCCTCAAGCCCGCCGCGAAGTCGATGTGGGGCTACGGCGGCGTCGTCCGGGCCCCGGACGGCACGATCTGGAAGATCGCGACGTCGGCCAAGAAGGACACCGGCCCCGCCACCCGCGAGGTCGACGACGTCGTGCTCCTGCTCGGCGTCAGCGACGTGGCCGCGAGCAAGAAGTTCTACGTCGACCACGGCGTCGCCGTCGGGAAGAGCTTCGGCCGGATGTACGTCGAGTTCGAGACCACCGGCCTGAAGCTGGGGCTCTACCGGCGCAAGGCGCTCGCGAAGGACGCCGGAGTCTCCCCCGAAGGCGAGGGATCGCACCGGATCGCCATCGTCGGCGGCGGCACGCCCTTCACCGACCCGGACGGCTTCGCCTGGGAGACCACGTCGATCGCGGCCGCCTCCTAACCCTCCGGGTAGAAGAGGAACAGCGTGCAGCCCGTGACCGTCTGGGGCACGTGCCACGAGCCGGCCGGCGCGTGCAGGAACGTCCCGGCCGGGTGGTCGCGCGCGCCGTCGTTGAACGTGCCCGCAACGACGTAGACCTCCTCCGGGCCGGGCTCGTGGACGTCGCGGCGCGGCCAGGACGTGCCCGGGTCCATCTCCAGCACCCCCGCGTGCGCGCCGGCCGGGTCCGTCCACAACGGACGGAACCGGATGCCGGGGAACAGCTCTCTCACGGGGGCTTCCTCGACGGAGACGGCGGTGTAGCCCGGCTGCGCGAGGATCTCGGGGTGCATGTCCCCACGGTGCCGCGCCGAGGCACTGTCGGAACAGTGTCGACAAAGACACCCTGGGGTACTTTCCTGCCATGCATCGTGTGGTCGCGCTGGTCCGGCCGGTGCAGTCGACGTTCGAGCTCGGCTGCGGCGCCGAGGTCTTCGGCACGCGCCGGGCCGGGGTGCCGCAGCACTACGAGTTCGGCGTCTGCGCCGAGACGCCCGGCCCGGTGCCGACGACGGCCGGTTACACGATGTCCGTGCCGCGGGGGCTTTCGGCGCTCGCGTCCGCGGACACCGTGCTCATCCCGGGCTGGGCACCGCTCGGCGAGCCGCTGTCCCCGCGCGTGCGCAGCGCCCTGCTGCGGGCCCACGCCCGTGGCGCGCGGCTCGTCACGATCTGCTCCGGCGTGTTCGCGCTCGCGCGCACCGGGTTGCTGGACGGCCGTTCGGCCACGACGCACTGGCAGCGCGCCGCCCAGCTGCAGGCCGAGTTCCCCGAAGTGCGCGTCGAGCCTGACGCGCTGTACGTCGACCACGGCGACGTCGCGACGAGCGCCGGGGCGGGCGCGGGGATCGACCTGTGCCTGCACCTCGTGCGGAAGGACCACGGGGCCGCGCACGCGGCGCTCGTGGCGCGGCACATGGTGATGCCGCCGCATCGCGACGGCGGCCAGACCCAGTACGCGCCGCCGGCCCCGCCTCCGGACGCGCTGGACGGCCTCCTCGAGTGGGCCGGCGCGCGCCTCGGGACGTCCCTGTCGGTGGGCGACCTGGCCGCGCACCTGAGCGTTTCCCCCCGCACGCTGGCAAGGCGTTTCACCGAGCAGCTGGGCACGAGCCCCGGCGCCTGGCTGCTCGCGCGCCGGGTCGCCGAGGCCCGCACCCTGCTCGAGGAGACCGGCCTGCCGGTGGAGGCGATCGCGGCGCGCGTCGGCCTCACGTCCGCGGTCAACCTCCGCCGCCGCTTCCGCACCCTGGTGGGCACGACCCCGGGGGCCTACCGGCGGGCGTTCAGCTCCGGTAGCGGAACAGGATCCGGCCGCGGCTGAGGTCGTACGGGCTGAGCTCCACGAGCACCCGGTCGAACGGCAGGATCTTGATGTAGTTCCGCCGGATCTTCCCGCTGATGTGCGCGAGCACCTTGTGCCCGTTTTCCAGCTCCACCCGGAACGTGGCGTTGCGCAGGCACTCGGTGACCGTGCCCTCGATTTCGATGCTGCCGGTCTTCGCCATCAGCGGATCACCAGCTCGAGGTTGCTGCCCGCGCGCCGGGCACCGAAGCCCTCGAACAACGCCGTGGCCGCCGCATTGGCCTCGTTCACCTCGGCGGACGCCGTCTCGATTCCCTTGTGGTGCAAGGAATCCAGCACGTGGGCGAGCAGAGCCCGGGCGATGCCCCGGCGCCGCAGCCCGGCCCGGACCGCGATCAGCCCGATCCGGGGCTGCCGCAGGGGTATCACCCGGACCAGCCCCGCGTAGTCGCCGTCGAGCGTGGCCACGGCGTACCTCGACGGGTCCAACGCGGACCGCACCTCGGCGGGCATCTCCTGCCAGCCGACGGTGCTTTCGACCTCGGCGCGGATCACCCGATCCAGTTCTCTCAACGGTTTTTCTTCCGCCTCGCCGATTCCGATCACGTCGGCCGATATCGCGTAGGCGCCGGTGGGCACGACGTACTCCCACTCACGACGGCGGATCGAGAAGCCGGCGCGCAGCCAGTCGGTGGTCAGGTCGAGATCGGCCTCGTCGACCACGGTGTACAGCGGCCTCGGCAGGTCGCGCAGCATCGCCTCGGCGAGGTGGTCGAAGACGGCGCCGTGCCAGGCGTCGATGCTGAGGAAGGTCCGCCCATCGGGCCGTTGGGAGGCTTCGCCGCGGCCGACCACGAGGTCGTCCTCCAGCGCGTGCCAATGCCGCTCCGCGACGCGCGTCACGACGGCGGTGTCCGAATGATTCATGGTGTCACCTTTCGGGAGTGCTTGGCGCTCCCGGCGACACCTACGTCAGCCGCCCGACCGTGCTGGGAAGGGGAGCACCCACATCACTGCAACGTTCACGGGGTCTCACCTCCTGGGCCGATGTCACGGTTCCCGCGCAGGCTACCGTCTGGACGGCTGCGCACCCAACTCCTTTTCCGGCGGCGCTTTCCGGGGTCGCGGACCGGTCCGGGGTTTCGAGGTGGGTGGCCAGGACCAGGCCCGCCGCGAAGACCTGCTCGCGGACCGTGTCCCAAGCCTCCCGCACCTCGGCGACCGCAAGTGGCCGCTTCGAACCCCAAGTGTTCTGCGCAATGCCCGGACCGATCAGGCCAGGCATGCGGAGCGCGGGCCGGGCGAACCGCGGCCCCTCGCCGTCGGCCGGAAGAGCAGGAACGAAGCTGTACATGCCGTGGACCGGGTTCTCGAAGGTCGCCCCACGGTAAAGCGTGAACGGCGTGCGGGCGTCGGCCCCGGCGGCCAGCTGCTCGGCGGTGCAGGCCAGGAACGCCTCGTCCTCGCCGAGGTCGGCGGACTCCGCCGGTGTCCAACGTTCGGCCTCGGCGACGACGAACACCGTGTCGACGCAGAACTCGTAGTCGATCTTCGAACCGAAGCAGATCACCGACCCCGGCGACAGCGTCTGCATCGACGTGGGCCGGCGTTCGTCCCGAACCTGACGGCAGTTGCTGTAGCGCATCCGGTCACCGAACACCCACGGATCGGTGTTCTGCCCGATCCCACGCCCCCAGTACGGCCGGTGCAGCGCCCGGGGCAACCGCCCGTCTCGTGGCCACCGGCGCTCCACGTGCGACGGCGGCTCCCACTCACCCCAGAAGACCGGCTCCCCCTGCCGGACTTCGTTGTCGGCGAGGTAGCTGCCCTCCGAAATGAGGAACTTTCGTCCGTGGGCCCCGGTGTTCCACGGCATGTCGTCGCTCTCCGGGCAGTGTTCCGGTCCGGGGTGGGGGAACTGCACGAACGTCGCCATACTTCCGTGGTCGCGCCGGAAGCCGCTTTGTTACGCCGCTGCCTCGATGGCCTCCGCCAGCACCGAACGCAACGGCGTTGCCGGCCGCCCCAGCAGGCGCTCGAGTTCCGGGCTCACCTCGGCGAACTCGCCGCGGCGGGACGCGTGGAACATGCCCAGCAGCATCTGCGCCTGCGGTGCCGGCACCCCGTGGCCGGTCAGGGACGTCACCCATTCCTCGTCGTCCGCGACTACCCGGCGGATCGTGCGGCCCGTCAGCTCGCTGAGGATGCGCGCGGCGTCCGTGAGGTCCAGCGCCACCGGGGCGGTCAGCGGCGGGGTCGGGCCTTCGAACGAGCCGTCGGAGGCCAGGATGATCGCCGCCGCCTCCGCCAGGTCGGCGTGCGCGGTCCAGGAGACCGGGCCGTCCGCCGGGGCGACCAGCTCGCCCGTTTCCAGGGCCGCGCCGAGCAGCTGGGGCACGGTGCTCGCGTAGAAACCGTTGCGCAGCACCGTGAACGGCGTTCCCACCTTGGCCAGGTGGGCCTCGGTCGCGGCGTGGTCGGGCATCGGCGCGAACAGCGAGTCCTCGGCCGCGCCCTGGTGGCTCGTGTAGAGGATGCGCCCGGCGCCCGCTGCCACGGCGGCTTCGATGGCCGTGACGTGGCTTTCGACCGCCTTCCCGCCCGTCTCGTTCGCCGAGACGATGAGCACCTGCGAAGCACCCTCGAAGGCCTCTGCGAGCGACTGCGGGTCGCCGAAGTCGCCGCGCCGCACGCGGACGCCGAGGTCCCCCGCGCGGCCGACGTCACGGACGCTCACGCCGATCTGCTCGGCCGGGACGAGCCCCTGCAGCCGCTGGACGATCTGGGAGCCGAGCTTGCCGGTCCCACCGGTGACGACGATCATGGTCCACCTCTCGCTAACGTTGATAGTAACGACGTTAGCATCATGGATACCACAGATGCGTTATCATTGAAAACATGACGACGGTCAGGGACGAGACGCGGGCGAGCATCGTGGAAGTCGCGGCGCGGCTGGTGCGCGACGACGGCCCGGTCACCATCCGCGCCGTCGCGCAGGCGGCCGGGCTGCAGCCGCCGGCCATCTACCGGTTCTTCGCGGACAAGGACGCCCTGCTCGACGCCGTCGCCGAGCACGTGTTCACCGCCTACGTCACCGGGAAGACGCCCGACGCATCGGCCGACCCGCTGGCCGACCTGCGCACCGGGTGGGACGCGCACATCGCCTTCGGCCTGGCCAACGCGCCGCTGTTCGGCCTGCTGATCGACCCGCGGCGGGCCGCCAGTCCGGCCGCGGCGGCCGGGATGGCGGTGCTGCGCGCCCGCGTCCACCGCGTCGCGGCCACCGGGCGGCTGCGGGTCACCGAACGCCGCGCGGTCGAGGTGATCCACGCCGCCGGCACCGGCGCCGTGCTCACGCTGCTGGCCATGCCGCCGGACGACCGGGAGCCCGGTCTCGCCGACACGATGTACCAGGCGGTCCTCCAGACGATCCTCGCCGACGCGCCGGCGCCCGAGGTTGCGACGCCCGGCCTGTCGAAGCTGACCGCCGCCGAACGCGCGCTGCTGGCCGAGTGGCTCGACCGGCCCGGCGGCTGAGCCTGGGGCAGACTGGGACCGTGCCGGAACTCCCCGAGGTCGAGCTCGCCCGCCAGGTCCTCACCGGGGCCCTGGACCGCAAGATCCGCGAGGTCGACGACCACGACGACTGGGTCTGCCGTCCGCACGCGCCCGGCGACATCGCCGCCGCGCTGGCCGGCGGCCGGCTGACCGCCGCGCACCGGCGGGGCAAGACCCTGTGGTGCGAAACCGAAGGCGGCGACGGGAAACCCGGCCCGAACCTCGGCCTGCACCTGGGGATGGCCGGCCAGCTGCGGCTCGGCGACGAGCGCGGGCCGCTCGGCCCCGAACAGCTCCGCAGCCGCACGGAAAAGCCCGAGTGGTTCCGGTTCGGGATCACCTTCGCCGACGGCGAACAGCTGCTCCTCTTCGACACGCGACGGCTCAGCCGAGTGCGTCTCGACCCCGACCTAGACGCGCTCGGCCCCGACGCCGGCGAGGTCGCGCGCGCCGAGTTCCGCGAGCGGGTCGGCCGCGGCCGGGCGCCGCTGAAGGCGCGGCTGCTGGACCAGTCCGTGGTCGCCGGGGTCGGCAACCTGCTGGCCGACGAAACCCTGTGGCAGGCCGCGCTCAGCCCGTCACGGCCGGTCGACGGCCTGACCGGCGACGACCTCACCGAGCTCCACAAGGCCTTGAAGAAGGCGTTGCGCGCCGCGATCAAGCACGGCGGGGTGCACACCGGCGAGATCATCGGGCACCGCCGCCCCGGCGGCCACTGCCCGCGCTGCGGCGCCGAGATGGCCCACGGCACGGTCGGCGGCCGGTCGACCTGGTGGTGCTCGAAGGAACAGGCGGGCTAACGCGGCCCGAGCCCGGTACGGCCGTCGATCAGCTCACGCACGACGTCCAGCTGGCCGGCGTGCCGGGCCGTCTCCTCGATCATGTGCAGCACCACGCCGCGCAGGTCGCCGACCTCCGCTTCGGGCAGCTCCGGAGCACGCGTGTGGCAAGGCGTGTCGAGCGGCGTCGCGGCGACGACCTCGTCGGACCGCGCGCACTGGTTCCGGTAGAACGCGAACACGACCTCCGGGGCACGCGGGGTGGTGAGGGGCGCGTGGTCGTCGTCCGGCCAGCCGACCGGGTCGGCCGTGCCGGTGACGACCTCCTGGAACCAGTACCGCTCGGCGTACCCGAGGTGCTCCACCATCCCCAGCGGCGTCCAGCCGGACGGCAGGACCGGGGTCTTCAGCGCCGCCTCGCCCAAGCCGTCGAGAACGGCCAGGACGACGGCGCGTTGCGCGCGCAGGTACATCAGCAGCATGCTCTTCTCGTCCACGATCGCGGACCCTAGCGACTCCGCACGACGGCGAACGGAAAATGTCGGGGGTAGCCGGTAGCGTCGGATCCATGGCAACACTGGTCACCTTCCACGCCCATCCCGACGACGAGTGCCTCCGCACCGCGGGCGTCATGCGGAAGGCCGTAGAAGACGGGCATCGCGTCGTGCTGGTCGTCGCCACGCGCGGCGAGGTCGGCGAGGTACCCGACGGATTTCTCGCCGAGGGCGAAAAACTCGAGGACCGCCGGGTCCAGGAGGCCCACGCGGCCGCGGAGATCCTCGGCGTCGAGCGCGTCGAGTTCCTCGGCTACCGCGACTCCGGGATGATGGGCGAGGCGACGAACGACGACCCGCGGTGCTTCTGGCAGGCCGACGTCGAAACCGCCGCCGCCCGGCTCGCGGCGATCCTGCGCGAGGAGTCGGCGAGCGTGCTGACCGTCTACGACGACAACGGCGACTACGGCCACCCGGACCACATCCAGGTCCACCGCGTCGGCGTCCGCGCGGCCGAGCTGGCCGGCACCGCCCGCGTCTTCCAGGCGACGTTCAACCGCGAGTTCATGCAGCGCGGCTTCGAAGCGGCCATCGAGCAGGGGCTGATGCCGCCGGAGGCCGCCCCGTCACCCCCGGAGAACGTCGAGTTCGGCAAGCCCGAGGCCGAGATCACCGCGGCGGTGGACGTCTCGAAGTACGTCGACACGAAACGCGCGGCGATGCGGGCCCACCCGAGCCAGATCAGCGAGGACACGTTCATGCTGGCCATGCCGGACGAGGCGTTCGCCTTCGCGTTCGGCACCGAGTGGTACATCCGGGCCGGCCAGGGGCCGGGGATCACGGAGACGGATCTGATGGCCGGACTCTGAACGGGCTCAGGCGAGAGCCGCCGTCACGTCCAGCTCCACCAGCTGGTCCGGGTACCCGAGCTGCGCGACACCCAGCAGCGTGCTCGCCGTGGTGAAGGCCGCGCCGATTTCCGACGCCGTCAGGCGGTCCCAGACCGCCGAGAGCGTCGCGCGGTCGCCGGTCGCCACGTAGATCACCGTGCGGACCACGTCTTCCGGGGTGGCCCCGGCGAACGCCAGCGCAGCCGCCGTGTTGGCGATGACCTGGTCGGCCTGGGCGAGCACGTCACCGTCGACGACCTTGCCGTCCGCGGCCAGCGGGCACTGGCCGGCCAGGTACACCGTGCGGCCGGCCGGGGCCACCGTCACGTGGTGGTACCCCGGCGTCGTGTGCAGTCCGGGCGGGTTCTGCCGTTGAATGGTCACACCGGCATCTTCGCCGGGCGGGCAACCGGGTTTCGGGAGGGCGCGTGCGCAGGACCATCGACTGGGCGGACGGCGCGATCGTCGTCATCGACCAGACCGCGCTGCCCGCCGAGTACCGGCTGCTGGAGCTGCGCACGGTCGGCGAGCTGATCGACGCGATCAAGCGCCTCGCCGTCCGCGGCGCGCCCGCGCTCGGGGGTGCCGGCGCGCTCGGTGTCGCGCTGGCGGCCCGCCTCGGCGGGGACGTCCGGGCCGACGCCGAGCTGATCGCCGGCGCCCGCCCCACCGCGGTCAACCTGCGCTGGGGCGTCGAACGCGCGCTGGCCAAGCTCGGCCAGGGCGCCGACGCCGTCCTCGCCGAAGCACAGGCCCTGCTGGCCGAAGACGAAGAACTGAACAAGACGGCGTCCGCGCACGCCGCCGAGATCGTGCTGGCCGAGTGCCCGCGCCGGCCCCTGCGGCTGCTCAGCCACTGCAACGCGGGCCGGCTCGCGACCGTCGGGTGGGGCAGCGCGCTCGGCGTCGTCTGGCACCTGCACGAGCGCGGCCTCGTCGAGGAGGTGCTCGTCGGCGAGACGCGCCCGCTGCTGCAGGGCGCCCGGTTGACGGCGTGGGAGCTGGCGCAGGCCGGCGTCCCCTACCGCGTCCAGCCCGACGGCGCGGCCGCCGCCGCGATGGCGCGCGGGATGGTCGACTGCGTGCTCGTCGGCGCCGACCGGATCGCGGCCAACGGCGACGTCGCCAACAAGATCGGCACCTACGGCCTGGCGATCGCCGCCGCACACCACGGCGTGCCGTTCGTCGTCGTCGCGCCGTCGTCCACAGTGGACAGATCGCTCGCGGACGGCACGGGCGTCACCATCGAGGAACGCGACGCCCGCGAGCTCACCGAATACGCCGGGATCGGCATCACGCCGCCGGGCGCGGACGTGTTCAACCCCGCGTTCGACGTCACCCCGGCGGCGCTCATCACGGCCGTGGTCACCGAACACGGCCGCTACGAGCCGTCTTAAGGGCGGGGGCCGATCTCGCGGCCGCCGTCGGTCACCAGGATCGCCATGGCCGGGCACGAGTCGGCCGCGTCGAGCACCGTCTCGTCGCCGTCGACCTCGTCGGTGACCGTGTGGGCCACCGCGCCGTCCAGCGCGAACACCTCGGGCATCAGGGACGCGCACATCCCCGAGCCGATGCAGGTGTGTTCGTCGACCTCAACGTGCCAGCTCATGGTCACCTTCCGAAATCACCAGCCGATCGGCATCGACCGCGGTCCGCGGACGAGCATCTGCGTCTTCCACACGATATCGCCGGCCAGGTGCAGACCCGGCATCTCGGTGACCAACGCGCGCAGCGCCTCCTGCAGTTCGAGCCGGGCGAGCGGCGCGCCGAGGCAGTGGTGGACGCCGTGGCCGAAGCCGAGGTGGTGGTTGTCCTCGCGGTCGAACCGCAGGCCGTCCGCGTCGTCGAACTGCAGCCGGTCGCGGTTGGCCGCGCCGACCGCGACCAGCACGGGCTCGCCCGCGCGCACGAGCACCCCGCCGACCTCGATGTCCTCGGTGGCGTACCGCGCGAACCCGGCACCGGCGCCCAGCGGCACGAACCGCAGCAGCTCCTCGACCGCGGCCGGGATCAGCTCCGGGTCGGCGCACAGCCGGTCCCACTGCCCGGGCTGGTCCAGCAGCGCGTAGACGAAGTTGGGGATCTGGCTCGCGGTGGTCTCGTGGCCGGCGACGAGGATGCCGACGCACAGGTCGACCAGCTCCAGCTCGGTCAGCCGGTCCCGCGTGTCGCGAGCCTCGATCAACGCCGTCATCAGGTCGTCCTGCGGCTGTTCGCGGTGCTCGGCGATCAGGCCGCGCATGTAGTCGCGCAGCTCTTCGCGGTTGCGCTCGAACTCCTCGGCGGTCAGCCCGCTGGTGGACAGCGCGGCGTCGCTCCAGACGCGGAACTTCGGCCGGTCGGCGACCGGGACGCCGAGCAGCTCGCAGATCACCGCGACCGGGATCGGCAGCGCGTAGGCGTCGACGAGGTCCGCGGGCGCACCGGCGGCCTTCATGTCCGCGATCAGCCCGGTGGCGAGCTCGACGACGCGCGGCCGCAGCAGCTCGACGCGGCGCATGGTGAACGCCTTCGCGACCAGCGTCCGCAGCCGCGTGTGGTCGGGCGGGTCCATCTGCAGGATCCCGCCGTCACGCTGCATCGGCGACCGGCGCGGAGCGTCCTTTTCCTTCTCCATCGCCCGCGAGAAGCGCCGGTCCCCGAGCACGAGCCGGGCATCGGCGTACCGGGTGGCCAGCCACGCCGGCTCGCCGTAGGTCATCTTGACCCGCACCAGGCCGTCCCCCTCCCGCGCGGCGGCGTAGGCCTCGTTGAGATCGAGCCCGGCCTCCTCGTTGAACGGGTACGCGAGCGGCTCGGTGTGCGTGGTGGTCATCCGGAACCCCCGTGATCTCGTTTGTAAGCAACTGCTTGCTTGCAAACGCTACACAGCTTCGAGGCTCACGTCGAGCATTCTGATGACCACGCTGCGTAGAGCGTCAGGGCCCCTGGGCGCAGTGCACGCCTCGGAAGCAGCCCCCAGGCCGGCCTCCGAGGCGGCACCGAACGCCGCCCGCGTCCCCCCGAAAGCAGGCGGCTGACCCCGACGATGCCGTGCACCCGGCCGTTGTCCCAGGTCCGCGCAGTTATCGACCAGTTTTTGTCCAGTGCCCGGCGGAAAGTTTCCGGCCGGGTGTCACCGTGAGCCATTGCCGAGTCACGGAGACCTAGGTTACGGTGACCTAGGTGTGGATCGAGATCCTGCTGCTGTCGAGACTGGCCCGCGAACCGATGCACGGTTACGAGCTGCGCAAGGCCGTGGAGGCGTCCACCGGCCACACCCTGTCGAACAACTCGCTCTACCCGACCCTGCGCCGCTTCGTCGACGCCGGTGCGGTGAGCCGCAGCGCG
Source organism: Amycolatopsis heterodermiae (assembly GCF_034929455.1). Lineage (NCBI taxonomy): Bacteria > Bacillati > Actinomycetota > Actinomycetes > Pseudonocardiales > Pseudonocardiaceae > Amycolatopsis > Amycolatopsis heterodermiae. The sequence goes on along the minus strand of NZ_JAYFSI010000012.1, from coordinate 209,352 downwards.
GAGGAACAGGAGGCCAAACCGCCGCGGCACGTCTACACCGTCACCGATGTCGGGCGGGAGCTGCTGCACGACATGCTCGCCGACTTCCCGGCCGAACTCGGGCTCAACGACGCCGAATTCCTCGCCAGGGTGGGGAATTTCGGCTGGCTGCGCGAGGACGAACGCGTGCGCGTGATCGAGGTCCGCGACCGCGCGCTGGCCGCCGAGCACGAACGCCTGACGCGGCTGCTCGCCGACCAGGCCGACCCGTGGAGCCGGGCGACCATGCGGCACGTCTGCGAGCAGTTCGACACCGAACGCGCCTGGCTCTCCGAACTGAAACGAGGAGCGAACTCATGACCACCACCGAAGAGACCCCTCGGCTGCCCTTCGCCCGCGCCAACGCGCTGGCGATCGCGCCCGACTACGAAGCGCTCCGGCAGCAGGCGCCCATCAGCCGCGTGCTCACCCCCGCCGGCGACCCGGCGTGGCTGGTGACGTCGTTCGAGGAGGCCAAGGAAGTCTTCCGCGACAAGCGTTTCGGCCGCTCGCACCCGGCGCCGGAACAGGCGTCGCGGATCTCCCACGCCGCGATCCAGGACGGCCCGAGCGGCGACTTCGACACCGAAGAACAAGAGCACAAGCGGATGCGGCGGATGCTCGCGCCCGCATTCTCCGCGCCGCGGATGCGCGCCCTCGGCGACCGGATCGACGAGCTGACCACCCGCTGCCTCGACGACATGCAGGCCGCGCACGACGCCCACCCCGGCGAGCCGGTCAACCTGACCGAGCTGCTCGCGTTCCCCCTGCCGGTGCTGGTGATCTGCGAGCTGCTCGGCGTCCCGTTCGAGGACCGCGGGCACTTCCGGAACCTGTCCGAGCGGATCGCCGTGATGGACGGTGGTGCCGACGCGCAGGCCGCGATGAACGAGTTCAAGGCCTACATGACCGGGCTGGCCGACGCGAAGCGCGCGAACCCGCAGCCCGACGTCATCTCCGACATGGTCGCGGTCCAGGCCGACGACCCGACGTTCACCGACGACGACCTCGCCCGCATGGGCGCCGGGCTGCTGTTCGCCGGCCACGAGACGACGTCCACCCGGATCGCGATGGGCGTGCTGTTCCTGCTCACCGACACCACCCGCCGCGACCGCTTCGCCGCCGACCCGGACGGCGAGGTGAACCAGACGGTCGAGGAGATCCTGCGGATGACCGCGACCAGCGGCACCGGCCTGCTGCGCTACGCCCACGAGGACGTCGAGATCGCCGGGACCCGGATCATGCGCGGGGACGCCGTGCTCGTCTCCAGCGACGCGGCCAACCGCGACGCCGCGGCGTTCGCCGACCCGGACGAGTTCGACCCGGGCCGCACCCCGAACGTCCACCTCGCCTTCGGCACCGGCGCGCACGTCTGCATCGGCGCCAACCTGGCCCGCACCGAGCTGCGGACGGTGTTCCCCGCCCTGTTCCGCCGCTTCCCGGACATGCGCCTCGCCGTCGGCCTCGACGACATCGCGGTCCGCGTGAACCGCGTCGCCGGCGGCGTCGACCGCGTCCCCGTCACCTGGTGAGGAGCGCCCTGTGAAGATCAGCGTCGACACTGAGAAGTGCGTCGCATCCGGACAGTGCGTGCTGCTGGCGCCGGAGACGTTCGACCAGAACGAAGAGGACGGCACGGTGGTCCTGCTCGCGGAGGAGCCGCCGGCCGGGGAGCGGGACGCGGCGCGGCAGGCGGAGCTGACCTGCCCGGCCGCGGCGATCCGGCTCGCCGAGGCGTAGGCGCGCCGCACCCGCGTCCGGTTTGCCGGTTAACCTTCACCGGTGACCGAACAGCCGGGCCGGAAGCGGGACGCCGCCGCGACGCGCCTGGCGCTGCTCGACGCCGCCGCGAACCTGTTCGCCGAGCGGGGTTTCGACCGGACGACCGTGCGGGACATCGCCAAGGAGGCCGGCGCCAACCAGTCGCTGCTCTTCCGGTACTTCGGCAGCAAAGAGGCGCTGTTCGAGGCGGTCATCGCGCGCAACACGCGTGAGCAGATCGCCTCGAACTCGCCGGAACGCCTGTTCAGCGCGACCCTGCGCGCCATGCTGGAGCCCGGCAGCGAACGGAACCGCACGCTGGAGACGTACCTGCGCTCGCCGGGCAGCGACAGCGCCGCCGCGGCGATGCGGCAGGAGCTGGGCCGCGAGTACGCCGCCACCCTCACGGAACTGACCGACGCGCCGGACGCCGAGCTGCGCGCCGACCTGGCGATCGCCTGGCTGCTCGGCATCGGGCTGGTCCGCGAGATCACGGCCAAGGAACCCCTGGCCAGCGCCGACCCGGACGACATCTGCCGTCTCGTGCTCGCCGCCACCCGGACGTTGCTGGAGCGCACCGAATAGCCGCTAGGGCAGCGCGCGCCGCAGCAGCTCGGCCAGGTGCACGGCCCGGCGGCCCGACTCCTGCGCGATCTGCGTCCGGCAGCTGAAGCCGTCGGACACGACGATTGTGTCGTCCGAGGCCGCGCGGATCGCCGGGAGCATCCGGTCCTCCGCCACCGCTTTCGACACGTCGTAGTGGCCGCGTTCGAAGCCGAAGTTGCCCGCCAGGCCGCAGCACCCCGAATCCAGCGTCGTGTTGCGGACGCCCGCCGCCGCCATGGCCGACTCGTCGGCGCCGAAGCCGAGGACGGCGTGCTGGTGGCAGTGGACCTGGGTGATCGTGTCGACGTCCAGCGCCGCGAACGGGATCGGCGCGCGCTCCAGCAGTTCCGCGAACGTCGCCGTCCGCGAGGCCAGCAGCTCCGCGCGCGCGTCACCGGGCAGCAGCGCGGGCAGGTCGCCGCGGAAGAGGGCCGTGCAGCTCGGCTCCAGCCCGGCGACCTCGTAGCCCGCGTCCAAATAGGGCTGCAGCACGTCCAGCGTCCGGCGCAGCACCCGCCGCGCGACGTCGAGCTGGCCGGTCGACACCCACGTCAGTCCACAACAGACACCACGGTCGGGCAGCACGACGTCGTACCCGGCCGCGGTCAGCACCTCGCAGGCCGCGTCGAGCACCGACGGCGTCAGGTAGTTGTTGAACGAATCCGGCCACAGCACGACCTTCCGGTCACCGGAAGCCTGGCGTCGCAGGTCCGCGCGCGCCTTCGTGAAGGGCGTCCGCGCGAACTCCGGCAGCGCGCGTTCCGGCGTGATCCCGCCCAGCCGTTTCAGCAGGCCGGACAGCACCTTCGACCGTCCCGCCGCGTTGGCCAGCCGCGGCATCCGCGCGCTGACCCGCAACCACAGCGGCAGCCAGCCCATCGAATAGTGCGACGCCGGGCGCAGCCGCCGCCGGTAGTGCTGGTGCAGGAACTCGGCCTTGTACGTCGCCATGTCGACGTCCACCGGGCAGTCCGACAGGCAGCCCTTGCAGGACAGGCACAGGTCGAGCGCGTCGTGGACCTCCGCGGAGCGCCAGCCGTCCGTGATGACCTCGCCGTTGATCATCTCGGCGAGCAGGTGCGCCCGGCCGCGCGTCGAATGCTGCTCCTCACGGGTGGCGCGGAAACTCGGGCACATCACGCCGCCGCCGCTGGTGTTGCGGCACTTCCCCACCCCGACGCAGCGCCGCATCGCCTGCCCGAAACTGCCGCGGTCCTCCGGGTAGCCGAGCACCGTGACGTCCTCTATGGACAGTGGTGCCGTCCGGACGCGCAGGTTCGCGTCGACCTTGCGCGGCTCGACGAGGATGCCGGGGTTCATCCGCCCGGCGGGGTCGAAGATCGCCTTGAACCGGGCGAAGACGTCGAGCATTTCGGGGCTGTACATCCGGGACAGCAGCTCCGACCGGGCCTGGCCGTCGCCGTGTTCGCCCGACAGCGAGCCGCCGTGGGACGCGACGAGGTCCGCGGCCTCCTCCAGGAACCGCCGGAACCCGGCGATCCCTTGCGGTGACAGCAGATCGAAGTCCAGGCGCAGGTGCAGGCAGCCCTCGCCGTAGTGGCCGTAGACGACGCTCTTGCGCCCGTGCGCGCGCATCAGCTCCTTGAACTCGCGCAGGTACGCGCCGAGCCGCTCGGGCGGGACGGCCGCGTCCTCCCAGCCCGGCCACGCCTCGGCGCCGCCGGCGAGCCGGGTCGCCAGGCCGGCGCCCTCTTCGCGGATCCGCCAGAGCCGCCGCTGCGCCACGGGGTCGTCGAGCACCGCCGACCCGGTCAGCTCCAGCGACGCCGCCAGCGCGCGGGCCCGCCCGGCCGGGTCCTCCCCCGCCAGCTCGACGAACAGCCAGGCCCCGCCGGGCGGCAGGTCGTCCGCGCGCCCCGGCATCATCGCGACGAGCTCGGCGTCGACCCCTTCGACGGTCAGCGGCGACCACGGCAGGATCTGCGGCACGGCGTCGGCCGCGGCGATGTCGGACGGGAATCCCAGTACCGCCAGCACCCGCTGCTTCGGCAGCTCGGCCAGCGCGACCGTCGCTTCGAGCACCGTGACGCAGGTACCTTCCGAGCCGACCAGGGCCTTCGCGACGTCGAAACCGTTCTCCGGCAACAGGTGCTCCAGGCCGTAGCCGGACACCCGGCGGCCCCACGTCGAGAGTTCCTTGCGCAGCAACGCCAGGTTGTCGCCGACCAGCGCGCGCAGCTCGTCGAAGATCCGGCCCTCGGTGGGCTCGTCCCGGCCCACCCGCAGCCGCGTGCCGTCGTAGAGCAGGACGTCCAGCGAGCGGACGACGTCGACCGTGCGGCCCCAGGCCACCGAGTGCGAGCCGCACGCGTTGTTGCCGATCATCCCGCCGATCGTGCAGCGGCTGTGCGTCGACGGGTCCGGGCCGAACCGCAGCCCGTGCGGCGCCGCGACGGCCTGCAGGTCGTCCAGCACCGTGCCGGGCAGCACCCGCGCTAGCCGCGCGTCCGGGTCGAGGGAGAGCACCCCGCCGACGTGACGCGAGGTGTCGATCACCAGCCCGGGGCCGCACGCGTTGCCGGCGACGCTGGTGCCGCCGCCGCGGGCGATCACCGGCAGGTCCCGGGCGCGCGCGGCGGCGACCGCGGCGACGACGTCGTCGACGGACTCCGGCAGCACGACGCCCCGGGGCACGTGGCGGTAGTTGGAGGCGTCGGTCGTGTACAGCGCGAGCGTGGCGGCGTCGGTGAGGATCTCCACGCCCCCATTCAAGACGATCGGTGGCACGATCCGCTGTGTGACGATCGACCTGCACGCCCACAGCACGGCCTCGGACGGCACGACCCCACCGGCGGACCTGCCCCGGCTGGCGGCTCGGGCGGGCCTGACCGTGGTGGCGCTCACGGACCACGACACGCTGGCCGGGCTGGCTTCAGCTGCGCTTGCCGCTGCCGAGGCCGGGATCGAGCTGGTGCCCGGTGTCGAGATCTCCTGCCGGCTCGACGACGCCGAGGTGCACCTGCTCGGCTACTTCGTCGACCCGGCGGATCCGTCGCTGGCCGCCGAGCTGGAGCTGATCCGCACCGACCGCACCCGCCGCGCGGTCCGGATGGTCGAGCGCTGCCGCGAGCTGGGCGCGCCGATCACCCTGGCCCAGGTCTCGGCGATCGCCGCCGGTGCGCCGTTGGGCCGCCCGCACGTCGCGGCGGCGCTGGTGGCCTCGGGGGTGACGGCCGACGCGTTCACGCAGGACTGGATCGCCGACGGCGGCCGCGCGGACGTCCCGAAGCACGTCCTGCCCACGGCGGACGCGATCACCCTGGTCCGCGGGGCAGGCGGCACGGCGGTGCTGGCCCACCCGCGCTCATCGAAGCGCCGGGCCGAGGTCACGGACACCCAACTGGCGGCCTTGGCCGCCGCCGGACTCGCCGGGCTGGAGGCGGATCACCCGGAGCAGCCGCCAGAGGTCCGGCAGCAACTACGGGCGGTGGCCGCGGAGCTGGGCCTGCTCACAACGGGCTCGAGCGACTTCCACGGCGACCGCAAGCCGGTCCACCTGGGCCACTTCACCACGGCACCCGAGGTGCTGTCCGCCCTGCGCCCCTGACCCCCAGCGCCCCAATGTGGCGTTCGGTGCGTCCAGCGCACCGAACGCCACATTGGGTGCGTTGGACGCAACCAACGCCACATTGGGGCGCTACCCAGCGGCCGCCGCGAGACGGCGCTCCACCAGCGCCGCCGCCTCCTGCAGCGGCGTGGTCGAGTGGGACCGAGCCGCCGTCAGGAGGTCCGTCACCGTGTTCTCGATCGCCTCCACCCGGGCCAGGGCCGCGGTGTGGTCCAGGCCCTCTGCCTCCCGGGAGAGCGTGTAGACGATCCCGCCCGCGCTGGCCACGTAGTCCGGCACCCACAGCACGCCCCGGGCGGCGAGGGCGTCCGCGACGGCGTCTTCGGACAGCTGGTTGTTCGCCGGGCCCACCACCAGCGGGGTTTCGAGCCGGGCCACCGTCTCCGGGGTCAGGACCCCGCCCACCGCCGCCGGGATGACCACGTCCGCGGGCATGGTGAGCGCTTTCTCCGGCGGGACCCACTCGAAGTCGCGGGCCTCGGCACGCTTCGCCGGGTCGATGTCCGACACCACCACCGACGCACCCTCGGCGTGCAGGCTCGCGGCCAGGTGGGCGCCGACCGAGCCGTACCCGCTGATCACCACCCGGCGCCCGGCCATCGACCGCGTACCCGACGCGGCCCGCAGCGCGGCGAGGACGCCGGCCGCGGTCGGGCCGCTGGACGAGCCGGTGCCGCCCGCCACCTCGGGCGTGCAGTACGCGTGGGGCGTGACCTCGCGGAGCACCAGCATGTCGGCCGGGCCGGTGCCGACGTCCGGGCCGGCCAGGTACGCGCCGTCGAACGAGGCGATCAGGTCGCCGTGGTCGAGCAGGACGTCCCGCCGTTCCGCCGGCGAGAGCACCCGGCCGGGCTCGAGCGCGATGACGCTCTTCGCGCCGCCGAAGGCGAGGCCCGCGACAGCGCACTTCGCGGTCATCGCGGCCGACAGGCGCAGGACGTCGTCGACGGCCGCCGTCAGCCCCGGATAGGCCTTGAGGCGGCAGCCCCCGACGGCCGGGCCGAGCGCACTCGAATGGACGGCGACCATCGTGGTGACCCCGGATCGGCGGCCACGGCGGGCGATGAGGTGCTCATGTGCGGTCATGACGTCCGAAGTTAGAGTGAAGATCGACGATACAGATCCGCAGCCGAACTAAATTCGGTGACGACCAGGAGGTCCCGGTGCTGGACGAACTTGATTCGGCGATCGTGCGGCTGCTGCAGGAGGACGCGCGGCAGACCAACCGCGAAATCGCGCGGAAGACCGGCATCGCGCCCTCGACCTGCCTCGAGCGGATCCGGTTGCTGCGGGAGCGCGGCGTCATCCGCGGCTACCACGCCGACATCGACCTGGCGAGCCTCAACCGCGGCGTCCGGGCCCTGGTCGCGGCGCAGGTGCGGCCGCTGAGCCGGGCCGTGATCGACGCGTTCCAGCAGTCGATCGGCGAACTGCCGGAAGTGCTTTCGGTCTACGTCACCGCGGGCAGCGACGATTTCCTGATCGAAGTCACCACGCCCGACATCGACGGGCTGCACGCGTTCCTCGCCGACCGGCTCGCGATCCGCCGGGAGGTCGTCGGCTTCCGCACTTCGATCATTTTCCGGCACCTGCGCAAGACGACGTTGGAACCACTGGCCTAAGGGGTACCCGGACGCAGACGACACGCCACCCCTGACTACGCCCCCTAAATACCCGGATTCGCACGCTGAGAGGCGGAAACTGCCGGTGGCGGGGCGTCTAATGAGCACGACGGGAAGGAGGCGCCGCCATGATCACCGAACTGAACCATCGTGAGCGGGCCACACTGAGAGCCGTGGCAGAGGGCCACGCCGAGATCAGCTGCAGCTGCGAACCCGACCTCTTCATCGACGGCCTGAGCTGCTGCGACCAGTCCACCGTGCACCGGCTGGCCCGCCTGGGCCTGATCGCGCCGGCCCGCCCGGGCAAGTGCGGCGAACGCGTTCCGGCACTACTCACCGAAGCCGGATCGCACGCGCTGGGTGAGGTTTTCGCGGCCGCCGCGTAATTGTTTTGCCCGGCAGTGGGGGCCCTGCCAGCATCATCCGATGCACGTATTCCTCGAAACCGAGCGGCTGATCCTGCGCCGGTTCACCGAGAACGACGCCGACGCGCTGTTCGAGCTCTACGACGACCCCGCGGTGATGAAGTACCTCAATGGGGGCCTGCCCGCGGATCGCACCGAGATCGTCACTCTCGATCTCCCCGCGTTCCTCGGTTACTACGAGCGTTTCCCCGGTTACGGGTTCTGGGCCGCGATCGAGAAGCCGACCGGTGATTTCCTGGGGTGGTTCCACTACCGGCCGCGGCCGGCCGATCCGCCGGACGAACCCGAGCTGGGCTACCGGCTGCACCAGTCCGCCTGGGGCAAGGGCTACGGCACCGAAGGCTCGGCCGCGCTGCTCGCGAAGGGCTTCGAGGACCTGGGGGTCAAGCGCGTCACGGCGTTCACCATGACGGTGAACCAGCGCTCGCGGCGCGTGATGGAGAAACTGGGGATGACGTTCGTCCGCACGTACTTCGAAGAGTTCCCGGAGCACGAACGTGCCCCGGGTTCGGAGCACGGCGAAGTCGAGTACGCGATCACCCGCGACGAGTGGCTCGCGCTCCGGCCGCGGTCGTGAGTGGTTAGGGCGGTTAGAACCGCCCTAACCACTCACGACCAGCTGCGGCAGAAGGGTCAGCGGTAGACCTCGAACTCGTAGATCCGGGCCGCGCCGTTGCCGTCGTTGGCCGGGGTGGTGATGTTCAGCTTCACGTACCGCGCCGACCGGGTCGTGATCGGGTGGTACGTGCGGCTGGCCCGCGAACCGGACACGGTCGCGACCGTCGTCCACGAAGAGCCGTCGGTCGACGTCTGGATCGTGAACGCGCCGGTGTTCCAGCCGGTGGTCTCACCGCCGAGGCCGGCGTGCTTGACGACGAACGACGACACGTTCTGCGCCGACCCGAGGTCCACCTGGAGGAACTTCGTGGCGGCGGTGCTGCAGAACTTGCTGTTGTTCGCCAGGCTGCCGTCGACGGCGTTGGCCGCGCCCTCGGACGAGGCGCACGCCGCCGAGCCCGTCGCCGCCTTGCCCTGGGCCAGGTTCGTGCCGAGCTCCGGCGCGGCGGCCGGCGGCGTGAACCCGTCGTTGTACGACGGCGGGACGTCCGCCGCGTTCGTGCCCCACGCGCTCGCCGACGAGCCCATCGTGTAGTTCAGCGTCGACGCGCCCGCGATGTCGCCGTAGCGGATCCACGACTTCGTCGTCGCGACGCCGTTGACGCTCAGGCTCTGCACGTACTGCGCGCCCTGGCCGGCCCCGCTGCCGTTGATCTGGATCGTGCCGCTCGGGCGGATGATCGAGACCGAGGGGAACAGCGGGCCGTGCAGGGCCAGGACGTCCGCACCCGGGGTCGCCGGGTACATGCCCAGCGCGGCGAAGACATACCACGCCGAGGTCGCGCCGAGGTCGTCGTTTCCGGGCTCGCCGCCCGCGCCGGTGGTGAACGACTCGTTCATCACGCGCCGCACCGCCGAGCTGGTGCCCTGCGGGTGGGCGGCGTAGTTGTACGCCCACGGCACCCCGTGCTCGGGCTCGTTGCCGATGTAGAAGTACGGCTGGGTGAGGCCGCCGTTGAGCTGCGTGAAGTGGTGGTCCAGCCGCTGGACGGCGGTCTTCGCGCCGCCCATCAGGTTGATCACGCCCTGGTAGTTGTAGGGCACCATCCACGTGTACTGCGACGGGTTGCCTTCGGTGTAGCCGCTGTTGCTCGACGGCACGACCGGCCAGGCGAAGGTGCCGGTGCTGCCGCGCGGCTGGACGTAGCCGGAGTCGGTGCCGAACACGTTCTGCCACCACTGGGCGCGCTGCATGTAGGTGGTGTACTTCGTGGTGTCACCGACGGCTTTGGCGAACTGCGCCACCGCGAAGTCCGACGCCGAGTACTCGAGCGAGTCCGACGGGTCCTCGGTGACGTAGTGCCGGCTGACGTACCCGGACTGGCGCCCGCGGATCGCCTGCCCCTGCGCGGTGCCGCCGTTGGAGCTCTTGTCCATCAGCGTCAGCGCGGCCGCCGTGTCGAAGCCGCGGACACCGAAGGCGTACATGCTGCCGACGACGATCGGCCCGGGGTCACCGGTCATCACGAAGTGCTCGTTGTTGTTGTGCGACCACTTGGGCAGCAACCCGCCCTGCTGGCCGTCCAGCACCATGGACTTCGCGATGTCACTCGCTTCATTCGGCGCGACCAGCCCGATCAACGCCGCCCAGGACCGGTAGATGTCCCAGCCGGAGTAGTTCTGGTAGACGGTGTGGGTCGCCGTGTGGATCGCCTGGTCGAACCCGCGGTACTGGCCGTTGGTGTCGCTGGCGATGTTCGGGTTCTGGAACACGTGGTACAGCGCCGTGTAGAACTTCTGCAGGTCCGCGGCGGCACCCCCGGTCACCTGGACGCGGTTGAGGATCGTGTTCCAGCTCGTGTCGGCCGCGGCGCGGATCCCGGCGAAGTCGAACCCGGGGTTCTCCGCGGCGAGGTTCGCCTGCGCGTTGGCCAGGCTGACGAACGAGATGCCGACCTTCGCCTGGACTCCTGCGTTGCTGGAGGTGTCGAACGTGACGTAGCCGCCGGCGTTCGTGCCGCTGCTGCTCGCGGACCCGGCGCTCACCGTGCCGCCGAGCCACGTGCCGAAGCCGCTGGGCGCGCGGTCGAACTGGATCACGTAGAAGATCTGGTACGTCTTGGACGAACCGCAGAAGCCGCCGCCGGTCGCCGAACCGGTGAGCTGGCTGCCGCTGATGCTGACGGATCCGGCGCGGTTGCCGGTCGCGCTGCGGCCGGGGTTCACCAGCAGCCGCGCGGTCGTCGTGTTCGGGTAGGTCAGCTTCATGAAGCCGGACCGCTTGGTGGCGGACAGTTCGACGGTCGTGTTGTAGTTGTCCAGCTTGTTCTTGTAGTAGCCGGGCGCGGCCGACTCGTTCGCCTTCGTGTAGCTGCCCGCGTACCCGGTCCAGCCGGTGCCCGGCGACGTGCCGATCGCGCCGGTGATCGGCAGCAGGCCGAGGTCCTCGTTGTTGGGGCAGCCGGCGCCGTTGAAGTGGGTGAGGCTGAACTCTTCGATGCTGGTGTCGCCGTAGCGGTAGCCGGACGGCGACCCGGTCGGGGTGTCCGGGCTGAACTGCGTCATGCCGAACGGCACGACCGCTCCCGGGTAGGTGCTGCCGCCGGCGCCGCCGGGCACCGGGTTGGGCGAGTTGCTGTTGTCCGTGCCGATGAAGGGATTCACGTACTGCGTAAGGGCTAGCGTCGCGGCGCCGGCGGCCGGGGCGGGCAGCGCGGCGAGCCCCGCGCCCACGAGGACCGCGGCGAGCGCCGCTCCTCGAAGCCGTCTCCTGAACCTTGACAGTGGTCCGGACATGGAACCTTCCTCTCCTCGTCACGCAGGCGATGACAACGTTGTCACCTCGCGCCTCGCACCGCACTTTCGTAGCGAAAGCTCGGCTTTTCGAGGCTGGTGAGGCTGAAGTGGTGATGGAGGTGGTGCGCGGCCCGCTTCGGGGGCGGGGTGGTGATCCGGGGGTCGGGGAAGGCACATGGTGCCACGGGCGAATACCTCCGCGGTAGCACCGAAAGTCCGAATCACCGTTGCGCGCCAACCGAATCCGCGAACGGTCAGCCCACTGCCCGGCCGTGGTCCGGGTCAGGAGCCCGCGGTGACCCAGTGCTCGCCGAGTTCCGTCGCCGTGGCTTCGCCGTTCGTGAGGTCGGCGAGCCAGCCGTGGAACGCCGTGTCCTCATCGGAGGCCAGGCCGATCTCGAAGCGGGCGAGCTCGTCGAAACGGGTGGCGCGCAGGACGTACCGCGACGCGCGCAGGTCGTTCTCCAAGCGGCCCGCGCGGTCGTAGCCGACCGCGACCTCGAACACCTTGAGTCGACGGTGTTCTAGTACGCCTACAACGTCGATCGCTTGCGCGACAGCCTGTCCGTACGCGCGGATGAGCCCGCCCGCGCCCAGCAGCACCCCGCCGAAGTACCGCGTCACCACCGCGACGGTGTCCGTCAACTCCCGGCGGCGCAGCACTTCCAGCATCGGCGTGCCCGCGGTGCCGGCGGGTTCGCCGTCGTCGCTTGAACGTTGGGTCCGCCCGTCGGGGCCGAGAACGAAGGCGTGGCAGTGGTGCCGGGCGCCCGGATCGGCGCGCCGGCGGCCCGCGATGAACTCCCGCGCGGCGTCCTCCGACGTCACCGGAGCAAGCGCGCAGAGGAACCGGGAGCGCTTGATCTCCACCTCGTGACCGCCTTCGCGAGCCACGGAGAGATAACGATCAGTCATCGGACGGGTTCACCATGTACCCAGCTTGCCACCCCGGGGCCGGGTCACACCACCCGCACCGGACCACTTGGGACAGACGTTTCCCCAGGTCAAGGGCACATTCGACCGGGTCACGGGAGGCCCGGCCCGGCATATGGGACTACCCCCGGGGCCGTCAACGCAAGCGTGGCATTTCCCACCCGGGGACAACGACGTATGTCGATAACAGCGAATTCACACTATCGTCATAAGACCCGGCGAACCCGGGAGTAACACCGCGCGCTCCGGCTGACCCCCACCACAGTGGTCTGCCTTTGCGCGCACGCAGGACCGACATGTTCGGCTGCCCAGCGTTGTGCGGCCTCCCAGATGACCCGCGTCCGGTTTCCAGGCGTCCCCGCCCGGCCGATCCCCCGCGGCATCTTGCACTTCGACAACAGCAACTGTTCTCGACTGACCATCGCGCTACCGGACCACCTCGTTAACCGGTTCAGTTCGAACCACTCGATGAGGTGAGTACCGGTCACGCCAACGCCTTGGGAGGCGGCCAGCCGTGACCCACCGTGCCAGCGCCCTCCCCCCGTCGGGGGAGCAGCTCAGCAACGCCGAGGCCAAGGGCCTTTACCGGAGCGAATACGAACACGACGCCTGCGGTGTCGCGTTCGTCGCCGACCTCACCGGGCGCCGGGACCACGCCATCGTCTCGAAGGCCCTGGTCGCGTTGCGCAACCTGGAGCACCGAGGGGCGCGGGGCGCCGAACCGGACACCGGGGACGGCGCCGGGCTCCTGATCCAGATCCCGGACGAGTTCTACCGCGAGGTCGTCGACTTCGCGCTGCCCGAACCGGGCACCTACGCCGTCGGCACCGCTTTCCTGCCGCAGGACGAAAAACGCCGCGGCCGGGCGATGACGACCATCGAGCGCATCGCGGCCGAAGAGGACATGCGCGTGCTCGGCTGGCGCGAGCTGCCGGTCAACCCCGAGCACTGCGGGCCGACCGCGGCCGAGACGATGCCGCACTTCACGCAGTTGTTCCTCGCCGCGCGCCGCCCGAAGCCGGAGCACTCGGACCCGCTGCACATCGAGCGCAGCGCGTTCTGCGTCCGCAAGCGCGCCGAGCACGAACTCGTCGACGAAGACGTGTACTTCCCCAGCCTGTCGTCGCGCACGATCGTCTACAAAGGAATGCTCACCGAGCCGCAGGTCGAGCGGTTCTTCGCCGACCTGACCGACGAGCGGGTCACCAGCGCGCTCGGCCTGGTGCACTCCCGCTTCTCCACCAACACCTTCCCGTCGTGGCCGCTGGCGCACCCGTACCGGTACGTCGCGCACAACGGCGAGATCAACACCCTGCGCGGCAACCGCAACTGGATGGACGCCCGCGAGGCGCTGCTCGAGACCGACCTGATCCCGGGCGACCTCAAGCGGATCTACCCGGTGATCACCCGCGGCGCCAGCGACTCGGCGTCCTTCGACGAGGTGCTGGAGCTGCTCCACCTCGGCGGCCGCCCGCTGCCCCACGCCGTCCTGATGATGATCCCGGAGGCCTGGGAGAACCACCAGGAGATGGACCCGGCCCGGCGCGCCTTCTACGAGTTCCACTCGACGCTGATGGAGCCGTGGGACGGCCCGGCGCTGGTCGCCTTCACCGACGGCAGCCAGATCGGCGCGGTGCTCGACCGCAACGGCCTGCGCCCCGGCCGCTACTGGGTGACCGACGACGGTCTCGTCGTGCTCGCCTCGGAGGTCGGCGTGCTCGACATCGACCCGGCGACGATCGTCCGCAAGGGACGTCTCGAGCCCGGCCGGATGTTCCTCGTGGACACCGCCGAGGGCCGGATCGTCGAGGACGAGGAGATCAAGACCGAGCTGGCGACCGAGCACCCGTACGACGAGTGGGTCGAGGCCGGCCTGCTGCACCTCGACGCCCTGCCCGAGCGCGACCGCGAGGTGCCGCTGCACGCCGCGCTCGTGCGCCGCCAGCAGGCGTTCGGCTACACCGAGGAGGACCTCGAAACCATCCTGGAGCCGATGGCCCGCACCGGCGCGGAGCCGATCGGCTCGATGGGCAACGACTCGCCGCTGGCGCCGCTGTCCAGCCGGTCGCGGCTGCTGTTCGACTACTTCATCCAGCTGTTCGCGCAGGTCACGAACCCGCCGCTGGACGCGATCCGCGAGGAGCTGGTGACCGCGCTCGGCACGCAGATCGGCGCCGAGCCGAACCTGCTGGACGGGAACGCGGCGTCGTGCCGCCGGATCGTGCTGCCGTTCCCGGTGCTCGACAACGACCAGCTCGCCAAGCTCGTGCACGTCAACGACGACGGCACGCTGCCGGAGTTCCAGGCCGTCACCGTGCTCGGCCGGTACAACGTCCACGGCGGCGGTGAGGCGCTCGTCCAGCGGCTCGACGAGATCCGCGCCGAGGTGTCCGAGGCGATCGAGGACGGCGCGCGGCTGATCGTGCTGTCCGACCGCGGGCTCGACGAGGACCACGCGCCGATCCCGTCGCTGCTGCTGACCGGGGCGGTGCACCACCACCTCGTCCGCGAGAAGACGCGCACGCAGGTCGGCCTGATCGTCGAGGCCGGCGACGCGCGCGAGGTGCACCACATCGCGCTGCTCATCGGTTACGGCGTCGCCGCGGTCAACCCGTACCTCGCGATGGCGACCGTCGAGGAGATGGCCCACCAGGGCCTGATCCCGGGCGTGACGCCGAAGGAGGCGACCCACAACCTGATCAAGGCGCTGGGCAAGGGCGTCCGCAAGACGATGTCCAAGATGGGCGTCTCGACCGTCGCGTCCTACACCGGCGCGCAGATCTTCGAGGCGATCGGGCTCGGCGAAGAGGTCGTCGACAACTGCTTCACCGGCACGACCTCGCGCCTCGGCGGCGTCGGCTTCGGCACGCTGGCCGACGAGGTCGCCAAGCGGCACCTGTACGCGTTCCCGGCCGACGGCGTCCGCGCCGCCCACCGCGAGCTGGAGACCGGCGCCGACTACCAGTGGCGCCGCGAGGGTGAGCCGCACCTGTTCAACCCGCAGACGGTGTTCAAGCTCCAGCACTCCACGCGGTCCGGGAAGTACGACGTCTTCAAGGAGTACACGAAGGCCGTCGACGACCAGGCCGAGAAGCTGCTGACGCTGCGCGGGCTGTTCGGCTTCCAGTACGGCAAGCGGGCGCCCGTGCCGATCGACGAGGTCGAGCCGGTTTCGGAGATCGTCAAGCGGTTCGCCACCGGCGCGATCTCCTACGGCTCGATCTCGATGGAGATGCACCAGACCCTCGCCATCGCGATGAACCGCCTCGGCGGGAAGTCCAACACCGGTGAAGGCGGCGAAGACGCTGAGCGGCTCTACGACCCGGAGCGGCGAAGCGCCGTTAAGCAGGTCGCGTCCGGGCGCTTCGGCGTCACGAGCGAGTACCTGGTCAACGCCGACGACATCCAGATCAAGATGGCGCAGGGCGCGAAGCCGGGCGAAGGCGGGCAGCTGCCCGGCGCGAAGGTGTACCCGTGGATCGCGAAGACGCGGTACTCGACGCCGGGTGTCGGGCTCATCTCGCCGCCGCCGCACCACGACATCTACTCGATCGAGGACCTGGCCCAGCTGATCCACGACCTCAAGAACGCCAACCCCCGCGCGCGCATCCACGTGAAGCTCGTGTCCGAGGTCGGCGTCGGCACGGTCGCCGCGGGCGTCTCGAAGGCGCACGCGGACGTCGTGCTCATCTCCGGTCACGACGGCGGGACGGGCGCGTCGCCGCTGTCGTCCATCAAGCACGCCGGCGGGCCGTGGGAGCTGGGCCTGGCCGAGACGCAGCAGACGCTGCTGGCCAACCGGCTGCGCGACCGGATCGTGGTGCAGACCGACGGCCAGCTCAAGACCGGCCGCGACGTCGTCATCGCGGCGCTGCTCGGCGCCGAGGAGTTCGGCTTCGCGACCGCGCCGCTGGTGGTGTCGGGCTGCATCATGATGCGCGTCTGCCACCTCGACACGTGCCCGGTGGGGGTCGCAACGCAGAACCCGAAGCTGCGCGAGAAGTTCAGCGGCAAGGCCGAGTACGTCGTGAACTTCTTCGAGTTCATCGCCCAGGAGGTCCGCGAGTACCTGGCGGAGCTGGGTTTCCGGTCGATCGCCGAGGCCGTCGGCCACGCCGAGTTCCTCGACAAGCGCAAGGCGATCGACCACTGGAAGGCGTCCGGGCTCGACCTGTCGCCGATCTTCCACGTGCCCGACATGGCTCCGGCCGGCCTGCGGCTGCAGCAGACGCAGCAGGACCACGGGCTCGAGAAGGCGCTCGACAACACGCTGATCCAGCTCGCCGAGGGTGCCCTCAACTCGGGTGACAAGGTGCGGCTGGAACTCCCCGTCCGCAACGTGAACCGGACCGTCGGCACGATGCTCGGCTCCGAGCTGACCAAGCGGTGGGGCGGCGAGGGCCTGCCGGACGACACCATCGACGTCACCTTCACCGGGACCGCGGGCCAGTCGTTCGGCGCGTTCGTGCCGAAGGGCATCACGCTGCGGCTCTACGGCGACGGCAACGACTACGTCGGCAAGGGCCTGTCCGGCGGCCGGCTGATCGTGCGCCCGCCGAAGGAGGCGCAGTACGCCGCCGAGGAGCACATCATCGCCGGCAACGTGATCGCCTACGGCGCGACCAGCGGCGAGATCTTCATCCGCGGCAAGGTCGGCGAGCGGTTCTGCGTGCGCAACTCGGGCGCGCTGGCCGTCGTCGAAGGCGTCGGCGACCACGGCGGCGAGTACATGACCGGCGGCCGGATGGTCGTGCTCGGGCAGATCGGCCGCAACTTCGCGGCCGGCATGTCGGGCGGGGTCGCGTACGTGCTGGACCTGCCCGTGCACCGCGTCAACCCGGAGATGGTCGACATCGACCCGCTCGACTCCGAGGACGCCGACTTCCTGCGCGAGGCCCTCGAAAAGCACTACAACGAAACGGAGTCCGCGGTCGCGCGGGCCCTGCTCGCCGACTGGGACGCGGGCGTCGACCGGTTCGGCAAGGTCATGCCGAAGGACTACAAGCGCGTGCTCGCCGCCCAGGTGCAGGCCGAACGCGACGGGCGCGACGTGAACGAGGCGATCATGGAGGCCGCACATGGCTGACCCCAAGGGCTTTCTGACCACCACGCGCGAAGAGCCGAAGCGCCGTCCGGTCGACCTGCGGCTGATGGACTGGCGCGAGGTCTACGAGGACTTCGCGTCGACGAAGCTGGAGAAGCAGGCCGGCCGCTGCATGGACTGCGGCATCCCGTTCTGCCACCAGGGCTGCCCGCTCGGGAACCTGATCCCGGAGTGGAACACGCTGGTGTGGCGGGAAGACTGGCAGCAGGCGGCCGACCGGCTGCACGCGACCAACAACTTCCCGGAGTTCACCGGCACCCTGTGCCCGGCACCGTGCGAAACCGCGTGCGTGCTCGGGATCAACGACGACCCGGTGACCATCAAGCGCGTCGAGATCTCCATCATCGACCGTGCCTTCGAAGAGGGCTGGGTGACGCCGGAGGTGCCTTCGGCGAAGACCGGCAAGAAGGTTGCGGTCGTCGGGTCCGGGCCGTCGGGACTCGCCGCGGCGCAGCAGCTCACGCGCGCGGGCCACAGCGTCGTGGTCCTCGAGCGGGCCGACAAGATCGGCGGGCTGCTGCGCTACGGCATCCCCGAGTTCAAGATGGAGAAGCACCGCCTGGACCGGCGGATCGCGCAGATGGAGGCCGAGGGCACGGAGTTCCGCACCTCGGTGAACGTCGGCGTGAACGTCACCACCGCCGAGCTGCGGTCGTCCTACGACGCCGTGGTGCTGGCCGGTGGCGCGACCGACTGGCGCGACCTGCCGATCCCCGGCCGCGAGTTCGACGGCATCCACCAGGCGATGGAGTTCCTGCCGCCGGCCAACCGGGTCGCCTCCGGTGACCTCGACGTCTCGCCGTACTCGGCCGAGGGGCTCGACGTCGTCGTGATCGGCGGCGGCGACACGGGCGCGGACTGCGTCGGGACGTCGCACCGCCAGGGCGCCCGCTCGGTGACACAGCTGGAGATCATGCCGCGGCCGCCGGAGGCCCGCTCCGACGCCCACCCGTGGCCGACCTACCCGATGATCTACCGGGTGTCCTCGGCGCACGAAGAGGGCGGCGAGCGGCTGTATTCGGTCAACACGCAGGAGTTCGTGGCCGACGCGGACGGCCGGGTGCGGGCGCTGAAGCTGGTCGAGGTGCGCAACGAGGGCGGCAAGTTCGTCCCGGTCGAGGGCACCGAGACCGAGCTGCCCGCGCAGCTCGTGCTGCTGGCGATGGGGTTCCTCGGGCCGCAGAAGCAGGGCCTGGTCGAGGACCTCGGCGTCGAGCTGGACGCGCGCGGCAACGTGGCGCGCGACAAGGCGTTCAAGACGAGCCTGGACAACGTGTTCGTCGCGGGCGACATGGGCCGCGGCCAGTCCCTGATCGTCTGGGCCATCGCCGAAGGCCGTTCCGCGGCGGCCGGCGTCGACGCGTTCCTGACCGGGCGCGGCATCCTGCCCGCGCCGATCGCGCCGACGGACCGCCCGCTCGCGTAGCGCCCGGCGCCGGCGGAGGTGCCAAAGCCGTCACCTCCGCCGGCGCTGTCCCCCGTTTTGCACGGACCGCGTTTCCTTTCCGCGTTCAACTTAATCTTTCGTGTGAAACCGCCGAACCGGTGGCGCGAAGCCGCCGGTTCGTTGCATTCTGTCTTCAGGGGACCCGGCTGGCCGAAGGGGAGGCGCCGGCCGGGTACCGCCGCGAGGCGGTTTACTTGGGGAGGGGACCCTGATGTCTGTCGATCTGTCCACCACACTGTCCTGGACCACGGCGAGCGGCGACGCCGCGACGATGCTCGGCGAACTGCAGCCGAACATCCTCAAGGCGCACGTGCGTGATCACCTTTCGGCGCTGTTCCTGACGTTCGGCGACCCGGCGGAGGCGCGGGCCTTCCTCGTCTCGGTCACCGGGAAGATGAAGTCCGCCAAGGAACATCTCACCGAGGTCGGCGGGTTCAAGACCGGCGGCGGCGCCGGAACACCGTACGTCGGCGTCGGGCTCACCGCGCCGGGCTACCGCGTGCTCGGCGTCGAGAACTTCCCGCAGGACGAGGCGTTCCTGCGGGGCATGGCGGCCCCGGACACCCGGCGGCGGCTGGACGACCCGCCGCGCTCGACGTTCGATCCGGGCTACCACAGCGAAATCCACGCCGTCGTGCTCGTCGGGGACGCCACCGACAAGGCGATGACCGCGCGGCGCAACGAGATCCTCGACCTGCTGCCGGACTCCGTCACGGTCGCGGCGGAGGAGACCGGGCTCGGCCGGGTCAACGCGCGCGGCGAGGGCATCGAGCACTTCGGGTACGTCGACGGCCGGAGCCAGCCGTTGTTCCTGACCGAAGACGTCGACGCGGAAAAGAACAACACGGACGGCATCAACGTGTGGAACCCGGCGGCGCCGCTTTCCCAGGTATTGGTGTCCGACACCGCGGCGCCGGATCCTGGCGTGCATTTCGGCAGTTACTTCGTTTTCCGCAAGCTGGAGCAGAACGTCCGCCGGTTCAAGCAGGCGGAATCGGACCTCGCCGACACGCTCGGCCTCACCGGCGACGACCGCGAGCGCGCCGGCGCGATGATCATCGGCCGGTTCGAGGACGGCACGCCGCTGACCACCCAGCGGGAGGACGGCGCCGAGAGCCCGGTGTCGAACAACTTCACCTACGACGGCGACCGCGCCGCGCTCAAGTGCCCGTTCCAGGCGCACATCCGCAAGACGAACCCGCGCGGCTCCGGCGGCGCCGAGGAGCCGCCCGGCGAGCGGCTGCACCTGATGGCCCGCCGCGGCGTCACCTACGGCGAGCGCCCGGACGACCCGAACACGGACCTGCCGCCCGCGGCGCGCCCGAGCGGCGGCGTCGGGCTGCTGTTCATGGCCTTCAACTCGGTGCTGGGCAACCAGTTCGAGTTCACCCAGGCGATCTGGGCGGACAACCCGGGCTTCCCGATCGTGGACGGCGTCACCCCGGGCCTGGACCCGGTGATCGGCCAGGGCACGCGAGCACCGTCCGACTACACGGTCGACTGGGGCGGCTCGGCCCGGCGCACGGCGGACCCGGTGCCGCAGTCGGTCACCCTCAAGGGCGGCGAATACTTCTTCATGCCGTCGCTGGCGTTCCTCCGTTCGCTCTGATTACCCGGTACCTTGGTCGCTCTGGGTGAAGTGCGGCGAAAGGGACGGGGTTGGACCGGCACGAACGGCTCAGCGCACTGCTGGACATGGTGGGGCAGCGGGACAAGATCGACGTCGAGGCCTCCGCGGAGGAGCTCGACGTCTCCCCCGCCACGATCCGGCGCGATCTGGACCACCTGGCCGGCCGCCGGCTGCTGACCCGCACCCGGGGCGGGGCGGTGGCGAGCAACGTCGCGTACGACCTGCCGCTGCGGCACAAGGCCGCGCGCAACGCGCCGGAGAAGCAGCGCATCAGCGCGGCCGCCGCCCGGCTGGTCGAGCGCGGCATGGTGCTGGGCCTCAACGGCGGCACGACGAGCACCGAGGTCGCCCGCGCGCTGGCCCTGCGCCCGGAACTGGCCGAACGCGACGGCTCACCGGCGCTGACGGTGGTGACGAACGCGCTCAACATCGCGCACGAGCTGGCGGTCCGGCCGAACATCAAGATCGTGGTCACCGGCGGCGTGGCCCGGCAGCACTCGTTCGAGCTGACGGGCCCGCTGGCCAGCCTGTTCCTCGACCAGATCACCCTGGACCTGGTCTTCCTGGGCGTGGACGCGTTCGACCCCGAGCGCGGCGCGTACGCCCACCACGAAGGCGAGGCGAGCATCAACCGCTTGCTGGCGTCCCGGGCGCGCCAGGTGGTGGTGATCGCGGACAGCGGCAAACTGGGCGGCCACGCGTTCGCCCGCATCTGCGACACCACGGCCGTCCACCAGCTGATCACGGACTCGGGCGCGGACCCGGAGCAGGTGGCAGCCTTCGAAGCAGCGGGAGTCGAGGTCGTGACGGCCTGAGCGGCCTCTGTTCATTCTATAGGCTCTGAACTGCGAAAACCCGCCCCTCAGAGCGCCGCCAGCCGGTCCAAGGCCAGCAGCGCCGCGCCCAGCCGGCCCGCCTCGTCCCCCAGCTTCGCGATCCGCAGCTCCGGCATCTTCTGGAACGTCAGGTGCGCGGCCAGCCAGTCGCGCACCGGCTCCAGGACGTAGTCCGCCGCCGTGAACAGGCCGCCGCCCAGGACGATCACCTCCGGGCCCAGCAGCGTCAGCAGGGTGCGGATGCCGTGGCCGAGGCCGTCCAGGGCGTCCTGGACCACCTCCACCGCCACCTCGTCGCCGTGGCGGGCCAGCTCCACCACCTCGCGGGCGCCGTCGGCCGGGCGGCCCGTGCGTTCGGTGTAGCGGCGGGCGATCGCCGCCGCCGACGAGATCGCCTCCAGGCAGCCGATCGCGCCGCAGCCGCACTTCAGCGAGTGGCCGACGTCGATGTGCCCGACCTCGCCCGCCTGCCCGCCCGCCCGGTGGATCCGGCCGTCGAGCAGCAGCGCGGCCGCGATCCCGGTGCCGACCGGGATGAACGCCGCGTTCCGCACCCCCTGCCCGGCGCCGACGCGGAACTCGGCGATGCCGCCCGCGGTGACGTCGTGCCCGAACGCCACCGGGAGGCCGACCCGATCCTCCAGCAGCTCGCCGAAGTGGACCTCGCGCCAGTCGAGGTTGGCCGAGAAGTGGCAGATCCGGGTCTCCTCGTCGACGATCCCCGGCACCACCACGCCGACCGCCGCGGGTGTCTCCGTGCCGGCCTGCTCGGCCAGCGAAGCCACGATGTCCGCCACCTGCGCGGCGAGCGCCGTGCCGTCCGCGCTGCGCGCCGTCTCGGCCCGCAGCGTCGCCTTCGGCTGCAGCTGCTCGTCGAGCAGCGCCGCCTTGATCGTCGTACCGCCCACGTCGAGGGCCGCCACCATTCGAGTCACCGGCGCATTGTCACATTGACGGGCCCGGAAGTGCGGACCTACGCTCAACCGGCAAGACGACGAATTCCGGAACGCGGTGCAAGTCCGCGCGGTCGCGCCACTGTGACCCCTGCGAGGGGGAAGCCAGACCCGGACCGTTGTACGACCCCGATGAGGCCGCGAAAGCCCGAGGAGGCCCCCACCATGTCGCAAGCGGCAGCTCCCGCCGTTCCGCTCCCCGTCCGGATCCCGATCCGCGAGATCGTCCCGTGGGCGGTGTTCGTGGTGCTCCTCGCCCTGATCGCCGTCTACTTCGTGAGCGCCGAGCAGGGCGCCACCTCGATCTTCGCGAACATGTACGTCCACGAGTTCGTGCACGACGGCCGGCACCTGCTGGCCTTCCCCTGCCACTGATCGGCGGCACGTACTTTCATGATGAAGAACCTGCTGGTCCGCGGCATGCTCGCGGGCCTGATCGCCGGTGTGCTCGCGTTCGGTTTCGCCTACGCGTTCGGCGAGCCGCCGGTCGACACGTCCATCGGCCTCGAAGAGACCCTCTCGCACGACCACGCCCACGACGCCGGGACCGCCGACACCGGCCAGGCCGCCGAAGCACCCGAAGAGGAGCTCGTCCCGCGGGACATCCAGAGCACCGTCGGGCTGCTGACCGGGGTGCTGGTCTACGCCGTCGCGATCGGTGGCCTGCTCTCGCTCGCCTTCGCGTTCGCCCAAGGACGGCTCGGCAGCCTGCGGCCGCGCGTGACGGCGTTGCTGCTCACCGGCGGCGCGTTCGCCGTGGTGTTCCTGGTCCCGTTCCTGAAGTACCCGGCCAACCCGCCCGCGGTGGGCCAGCCGGGCACGATCGGCTCGCGCACCGAGCTGTACTTCGGGTTCGTCGCGGTGTCGCTGCTCGCGGGCATCCTGGCGACGGTGTTCGGCCGCAAGCTCGCGGACCGCTTCGGCGCGCTGAACGGCTTCCTCCTCGCGGCGGCGGGCTACGTCGTGGTGGTCGCCCTGGTGGCGTGGCTGATGCCGGTGGTCGACGAGGTCCCGGCGGCGTTCCCGGCGTCGACGCTCTGGCGCTTCCGCACGGCCTCGATCGGCACGCAGGCAACGCTCTGGCTGGCCCTGGGCCTGTCCTTCGGTGCCCTCGCGGAGAAGTCGCTGAACAAGAAGGCCCCGGCCGCCGCCGTTTCGTGATCACCGAGCCGGCGCCGCTCCTCTAGGATTTCCCCGCCGGGTCGGGGGATTCCGGAGGGGGAGTCTTGTTCGACGACACGCGCTCGACGCTGTCCAACCACAGCCAGACGACGGTCCGCGGACCCGTCGAGTCCGCCGGGACCGACGGGTTCGCGATCACGGCGTTCGTCATGGGGCTGCTCGGGCTGGTCCCGTTCGCGTTCGGTTTCGGGATCCGCGCGGTGGTCCGGACCAGCCGCACCGGCCGGAGCGGCAGCGGCTTGGCGATCGCCGGGATGGTGCTCGCCGTGCTCTGGCTGGGTGTCGGCCTCGTCGCGATCACGCCGCAGCGCGCGGCCGCCCCGGACTACGTCGGCGGCATGGCGGTCGGCGACTGCCTGGACGCCGGCGCGGACGGCGGGAACGTGATCCGGATGGCCTGCGACGTGCCGCACGACGAGCAGATCGCCGCCCGGGTCGACGTCGCCAACGGCGAGGAGGCCTATCCGGGCCTCACCACGCTGCGGGAGCTGGCGCAGCCGTTGTGCCGGATCGCGGGAGCCGCGTACTTCACCGGCGGCACCCCGCCGCCCGGCCTGGAGTTCCGCGCACACGTCCCGACCGAGTCGTCGTGGCGCACCGGGGACCGGGCGGCGACCTGCACGTTCGGAAAGGCGAGCGGCAAGCTCACCGAGCACGTCGGGCCGTGACGGCTAGGGCGCGCCGGGCGGCACGAACGGCAGGCCCTTCGGCGCGCCCAGCTCCAGCACCGTGAGCAGCGCGGCCGTGTCGAGGTGCTCGTCGACGGCGTCCGCCAGCCGGTCCAGCATGTCCTCGCGCAGGACGGCGAAGCCCGGGGCGTCCGGGGACGGCGTCCACGCGACGCCCGCCTGCGCCGCCGCCTCGGTGAGCCACGCGCGGCGGAAGGCGTCGTTCTCGAACGCGCCGTGCCACAGGGTTCCCCAGACCGCGCCGGACCGGTGACCGTCCAGAAAGGACTCCAGGGGCGCGGACGCCGTCACCGAGCCGTGGTGGATCTCGTAGGCGTCGACGCGGGTGCCGCGCCACTCGCCCGACGGGCGCGCGAGCACCTTCTCCTCGGCGAACGTCACCCGGGCCGGCAGCAGGCCCAGGCCCGCCACCTCGCCCGCGCCGGACTCGACGTCGTCCACAATGGACTCCGCGAGCATCTGGTAGCCACCGCAGATGCCGAGGACCGGCTTTCCGGCCGCGGCGCGGGCGGCCAGAGCGGTGTCGAGGCCGCGGGCGCGCAGCCAGGCCAGGTCGCCGACCGTGGCGCGGGAACCGGGCAGCACCACGACGTCCGCCGCCGCGACCGTATCCGGGTCGGCGGTGAGCGACACCGTGACGCCGGGTTCGGCAGCGAGGGCGTCGACGTCGGTCGCGTTGGACGCGCGCGGGAACCGGACCACCGCCACGCTCAGGCCGCCGCCATGGGCCTCCCGGCGCCAGCCGGCCGCGGCCAGCGCGTCCTCGGAGTCGATCCACACCCGGTCGAGCCAGGGCAGCACGCCCAGCACCGGCCGTCCGGTCACCTTCTCGAGGCTGTCGAGCCCGGGGCGCAGCAGGCCGACGTCGCCGCGGAACTTGTTGACGACCCAGCCCGCGACGAGCGCCTGGTCCTCGGCCGAGAGCAGCGCGAGGGTGCCGAACATCGCGGCGAGCACGCCACCGCGATCGATGTCACCGACCACGAGCACGGGCAGCCCGAACCGCCGCGCCAGCCCCAGGTTGACGTAGTCGCCGCCGCGCAGGTTGATCTCCGCGGGGCTGCCGGCGCCTTCGCAGACGACGACGTCGTAGCGCGCGCTGAGGTCTTCGAACGCGCCGAAGGCGATCTCGGCGAGCCCGGCCCGCCCGGTCGCGTACTCCCCCGCTTCGAGCGTCCCGAAGGGCTTCCCGAGGGCGACGACGTGGCTGCGCCGATCACTGCCGGGCTTGAGCAGCACGGGATTCATCGCGGCCTCGGGTTCGACGCGGGCCGCGCGCGCCTGCAACCACTGGGCGCGCCCGATCTCGGCACCGTCGGCGCAGACCATGGAGTTGTTGGACATGTTCTGCGCCTTGAACGGCGCGACGCGCACCCCGCGCCGCGCGAGCCACCGGCAGATCCCGGAGGTGACGAGGCTCTTGCCGGCATCGGACGTCGTCCCCGCGACGAGCAGGCCGCTCATCGGGCACCCTCGGAGTTGTCCACAGCCGCGGAGTTGTCCACAGATCGCCGAGCGGCCCTTCCCCCGGCCGCCACCCCGATAGACTGGACAGGGGCCGCCCCCCGGGGAGTGGTGGGGGCTGCCACCGCGGCGACGATGACCGCGGCGAGCCCGACCAGGCGGGAAAGTCGCACCGCCCGCCGCAGGTCGACCGGCTCCGGATCGCGCCCCTCGCCCAAGCGGGCCCGGCGCTCGACCTCACCCCCGTAGCTGTTCGTGCCGCCCAGCCGGATGTCCAGCGCGCCGGCGAACGCGGCCTCCACCTGGCCCGCGTTCGGGCTCGGGTGCAGGCCGCCGTCGCGTCGCCAGACCCGCCAGGCCGCCCGCGCACGCCCACCGGCGAGGGGCGCGCACAACGCCGTGAGCGCCGCCCCGAGCCGGGACGGCGCCAGGTTCACCAGGTCGTCGGCGCGCGCCGCGGCCCACCCGAACTCGCGGTAACGCTCCGACCGATACCCCACCATCGCGTCGAGCGTGTTGAGCGCGCGGTAGCCGAGCAGGCCGGGCAACCCGGCGACAGCTCCCCAGAACAGCGGCGCGACCACGGCGTCCGACGTGTTCTCCGCGATCGACTCGGTCGCCGCGCGGGTCAGCTCGGCGGAGTCGAGCGTCGTCGCGTCGCGCGCGCAGAGGTGCGAAAGCCGCGTACGCGCCGAAGGCACTTCGCCCGCTTCGAGCAGTCTGGCCATCTCCGCGCCTTCGTCCGCGAGACCACGTCCACCGAGTACGACCCACGTACAGACGGCAGTAGCCGCGAAGCGTGCGAAGGGCCTTCGCCGCGTCGCGGTCTGAAGCGCGGCGCCAAGGCCGACAGCCGTGAAGGCGCACAAGCCCGCGTACGCGGCTCCGCGCGGCTTCGAGTCGGCCCACAGGCGCTGCTCCAGACGAGCGGCGGCGGTGCCGAAGATCGCGACCGGATGCCCCTGACGGGGGTCACCGAACAGGGCGTCGGCGACATATCCGGTAACGAGTCCGGCCGCGGTTGTCCCTAGACGGAGTGGCACGTGGCGCACGTTAGCGCGTGCACCACAATGCCCGGTATGACTGTGTCCAACGCCGCCTCCGCGGGAAAGCAAACGTCGGCGGGGCTGAGCCACCGGCTAGCCGGGTATCTCGAAAACCTGGCCCGCGCCCTCCGCCGGTACGGACGCGACGAAGGAAAGGTGCTCGTCCTCGGCGGGGTCCGCTCGGGGAAGTCACGGCACGCCGAGCGGCTCGTCGCCCGCCACCCGCACCTCGTCTACGTCGCGCCCGGCCTGCCCGCGAGCGACGACGACCCCGAATGGGCCGCGCGGGTGGCCGCGCACCAGGCGCGGCGGCCGTCGAACTGGAAGACCGTCGAGACGACGGACCTGGCGGGCACCCTCCGGAAGGCGACCGAGCCGCTGCTGATCGACTGCCTCGGCACCTGGCTCTCGCGGGTGCTGGACGACGTCGGCGCGTGGGAGCAGAAGCGCGGCTGGGAGCACCGGCTGGACGACCGCCTCGAGGACTTCCTGGCCGCGTGGGCCGCGGCGCGGGTACCGGTGGTCGCGGTCAGCAACGAGGTCGGCAGCGGTGTGGTGCCCGCAACCTCGTCCGGACGGCTGTTCCGTGATGTGCTGGGGGCACTCAACAACCGGGTGTCCGCCGACGCCGACCGGGTCCAGCTGGTCGTCGCGGGCCGGGTGCTCGACCTGTAGACCGGAGGCGCCCGTGTTCGACGTACCCGTGCCCGACCCCGCCGCCCGCGCCGCCGCGCTCGAGCGGCTCGACGGCCTCGTCAAGCCGCTCGGCGCGCTGGGCAGGCTGGAAGAGATCGCCGCCTGGCTGGCCGCGGCGCACGGCAGCGTGCCGCCGCGTCCCCTGAACGACGTCCGCGTGGTCGTCTTCGCGGGCGACCACGGCGTGTCCGCGCTCTCGGCGTACCCGCGCGAGGTGACCGCGGCGATGGTGCGGGTGTTCCTCGCCGGCAAGAGCGGCGTGAACGTGCTGGCCGCACAGGTCGGGGCCAAGGTGCGGGTCGCCGACATCGGCGTCGACTGGGACGGCTCGGACGTCCCCGCGGACGTGACGGCCCACAAGATCCGCCGCGGTTCCGGCTCGATCGACGTCGAGGACGCCCTCGAACCGGGCGAAGCGCAGGCGGCGTTCGACGCGGGCCGCGCGATCGCGGACGAAGAACGTGACGCGGACGTGCTGATCCCGGGAGACATGGGCATCGGCAACACGGCGATGTGCGCGGCCCTGGTCGCGGCTTCGCTCGGCCTGCCGGCCGCCGAGGTCGTCGGCACCGGCACCGGCGTCGACGCGGCGGGCCTGGACCGCAAGACGGCGGCGGTCGCGGCGGCGCTGACGCGCACCGAGGGCCGCGTGGAGGACCCGTTCGAGCGCCTGACGGCCCTGGGCAGCGCGTGCGTGGCGGCCACGGCCGGGTTCCTGGTCCAGGCGGCGGTCCACGGCATCCCGGTGGTCCTGGACGGCGTCTTCTCGGGAGCGGCGGCCCTGGTGGCACGCGACATCGCGCCGGGCGCGGAGCAGTGGTGGCTGGCCGGGCACCGCTCGACGGAGCCGTCGCAGGCGTTCGCGCTGAAGGCACTGGGCTTGGACCCGATCCTGGACCTGGGACTGCGGCTGGGTGAGGGAAGCGGCGCCGTCCAGGCGATCCCGACGCTGCGCGCGGCCCGGGCGATCCTCGCAGAAATGGGCCTGCTGGCCGATCTCACGTGAGTCGCTGGGGTGATGCCGCGCGGATGGCCGCCGGGACGCTGACCACCGTGCCCGTCCCGGCGCCGCGCGTCATCGATCGGCGCGTTGCCGGGGGCGCCATGCTGCTCGCGCCGCTCGCCGCCGTTCCGCTGGCCGTGGCGGCCGCGCTGGCGGTCGCCGCCGGCCAGGCCGTGCACCTGCCCGCCCTCGCCACTGCCGGGCTGGCGCTCGGCGCGGTGGCCCTCGGCAGCCGCGGCCTGCACCTCGACGGGCTCGCCGACACCGCCGACGGCCTCGGCGCCTCCTACGACCGCGCCAAGGCCCTCGACGTCATGCGCCGCGGCGACTCCGGGCCGACCGGGGTCGCGACGCTGGTGTTCGTCCTGCTCGTCCAGGTCGGCGCGCTGGCCGGGGCGATCACCGCGAACCACGGCGTCGCGGCCGCCGTGGTGGCGGTGCTCGCCGGGCGCTGCACGCTGTCGATGTCCTGCGCGAACGGCGTCCCTTCGGCCCGGCCGGAGGGACTCGGCGCGACCGTCGCTGGCTCCGTGCCCAAGGTCGCGGCAGCGGCCGTGGCTTTGGGCGCCGCGGCGTTGGCGGCACTCGCGCCGGGCCTGGCCTGGTGGCGCGGACCGCTGGCGGTCTTGCTGGCCTACGCCGTCGCCGCGGCGCTCCTCCTCCGCTGCACGAAACGGCTCGGCGGCGTCACCGGCGACGTCCTCGGAGCGGGCGTCGAAGTGGGCGTTGCGGCCGCGTTGCTCGCGCTGTCAACCTGAGGCCTCCGCCCGGCGTGTACCAGGTAAACGCCGAGGAGGACACCCTGAGCGCTGACACCGCCGTGGACCTGGCGGAACCCTTCCGTGCCCACCGCCCCGGCCTCGTCCGGCTGGCCGTGCTGCTGCTCGGCGACCGCGGCCTCGCCGAGGACGTCGTGCAGGACGCATTCGTCGCGCTCTTCAAGCGGTGGCCGCTCGACGACCCGGCCGGCGCCGGCGGCTACCTGCGCGTCTCGGTCGTCAACGGCGCCCGCTCCGCCGAAGCCCTGCTCGACGAGGAACACCGCGAGGTCATCGCCGCCGTGCGGCAACTGCCGCGGCGGCAACGGGACGTGCTCGTGCTGCGGTACTGGTCCGGCCTTTCGGAAGCCGAGATCGCCGACACGCTCGGCGTCTCCCGCAGCACGGTCAAGACCTGCGCGTCCCGCGCGCTCGCAAAACTGAAAGGCAGCTCCGATGACCGACGCCGGAACCCGGCTGCGCCGCCGTTCACCTACCGCGCCCGACTCACAGCTTCCTGCCGAACTTCGAGATCACCACCCACTGCGGCGTCGACGAGGTGCAGAGCGGCCTGAACTTCTACGAAGCCGAAAAGCCCCTGTACGGACCGAACGGCGGAGCACCGGCGGGCTGGGGTGATCCCTACCAGGAGGGCACGATGTTCTTGACCGAACCCGGGTTCATGGAGTTCCGCGACGCCCGGGGCCACGTCGTGGAGTTCCGGCTCCGCCGCGGCGCGACGTCGTTCAAACACACCTGCGCAGTGCCGTGAGGAAGGCGTCCGTCACCTCACGGTCGCGCACTGCCAGGCGCAGGTGGTCCGGCCCCAGCCCGGGAAACGTGTCGCCGCGGCGGACCGCGTAGCCCGCTTCACGCAGCCGCGCACGGACGTCGGCGCCGCCTGGGATGCGGATCAGGACGAACGGGCCGCGTGGTTCACCGAGAACGGGAACACCCGCCGCGGCCAAGCCGGACACCAGGTAGTCACGGTCCGATTCCGCCGCCACAGCAAGCTTTTCGGCTTCCTCCACAGCGGACGGACGGCAGCACGCCACCGTCGCGACACCGGCCAAAGTGGACACCGACCACGGCACCTGGACCGCACGCAGCCGTTCGATCACAGAAGGCTCGGCGAGCACGTAACCCGCCCGCAATCCCGCCAGGCCCCAGGTTTTCGTCAAGCTGCGCAGCACCACGACACCAGGAAAGCCATGAGCCAGGCTTTCGACCTCACCGGGAACCGCGTCGAGGAACGCCTCGTCGACGACCAGCAACCGGCCGGGCCGCGCCAGCGCACGCAGGGAAGAAGCCGGGTGCAGCACCGACGTCGGGTTCGTCGGGTTGCCGACGAACACCAGGTCCGCGTCCTCGGGCACCGCGGCCGGGTCGAGCACGAATCCGTCCACTTCGGACAGGATCACCCTTGAGACCGCGTGCCCGGCGGCCCGCAGCGCGGCCTCCGGTTCGGTGAACTGCGGGTGCACGACGACCGCGTGGCGCGGCCGCAGCGCCGACGCAAGTAGCGTGAACGCCTCCGCGGCCCCTGCGGTCACCAGCACCTCCGCAGGGGAACGGCCGTGCCGCGCCGCCACCGCGGAAGTTGCTTCAACGGTGGATGGATAGGCCGCGAGAGTGTCCAAAGAGGACGCCAGCTCGGCCCGCAGCCACGACGGCGGCCGCGGCAGCCGGACGTTCACCGCGAGATCCACCAGCCCCGGCCCGACCTCGCGGTCGCCGTGGTGGTGGAGGTCGTAGTCACCCATGGGCGAACGCGCGGACGTTCGACGCGAACCGCTGCGCCAGCTCGGGGTACCCGGCCCAGTGGACGTGCAGGTAGGACGCGTGCAGTGTCGGCGACACGAAGCCGTCCAGTTGCCGGTCCCAGCCCCAGGCCGCCGAAGGGCCGTGCGACGGCGTGACTTCCGTGCGGTGGAACTCGTGCCCGGTGACGCGCTGACCGGCCGTGGCCAGCACGTTGTCCTCGACGGCGACCGCGCGCCGGTACCCGAGCTTGCCCCGCGCGGTCATCTTGGCGTCGGCCGGCACCGCGCCGACCATCGGCACACCGTCCAGCGACTGGCACAGGTACAGCAGCCCGGCGCATTCCGCGCTGACCGGCATCCCGCGGTCGACGGCCTTCGCGACCTCGGCGCGCAACGCCGTGTTCGCCGACAGCTCGGCCGCGTGCACCTCGGGGAACCCGCCGCCGAAGTACAGGCCGGCGCAGCCGTCCGGCAACGTCTTGTCCCGCAACGGGTCGACGTCCACGACGTCGACCCCGCAGGCCGCGAGCAGCTCGATGTTCTCGGTGTAGCGGAAGGTGAACGCCGGGCCGCCCGCGGCCGCGACCGTCACGCGTGGACCGTCCACACCGGACGGTTCCCACATCGGAGCCGAAAGCCGGGAAGCGCCCGACGCGATCCGGACGATCGCTTCCAGATCGACGCCGTCGGTGACCCACGCGGCCAGCGACGGCAGCACCCGCTCGGCTTCCGAGGCTCGTTCCGCCGCAGGCACGAGCCCGAGGTGACGGCTCGGCGCGTGGATCTCTTCGTTGCGGTACAACGCACCCAGCAGCGGCACGCCGGTGGCTTCCAGCGCAGAGGCGATCTCGTCGAGGTGCCGCTGCGAGCCCAGCTTGTTGAGGATGACGCCGGCCAGCCGCACCCGCGTGTCGTAGGACGCGAACCCCAGCACGGTCGCCGCGACGCTGCGCGAGGCCGCCGACGCGTCGACCACCAGCACCACCGGCGCGTCGATCAGCCGGGCCACGTGCGCGGTCGAGGCGTAGCCCTCGGTGCCGAGCGCGCCGTCGAACAGGCCCATCACGCCTTCGATCACGGCGATGTCCGCGTCCCGGGAACCGTGCCGCAGCAACGGGATCAGCGTGTCCTCACCCTGCAGGAACGGGTCGAGGTTGCGGGCCGGACGTCCCGTCGCGAGGGCGTGGTAGCTCGGGTCGATGAAGTCGGGGCCGACCTTGTGCCCGGACACCCGGTGCCCGGCCGCGCGCAGGGCCGCCATCAGGCCGGCGGCGATGGTGGTCTTGCCGTGCCCGGAACCGGGCGCGGCGATCACCACGCGCGCTACCACTCGATCCCCCGCTGGCCCTTCTGGCCGGCGTCCATCGGGTGCTTCACCTTGGTCATCTCGGCGACCAGGTCGGCGGCTTCGACCAGCTCCGGCGGCGCGTACCGGCCGGTGATGACCACGTGCTGGTGCCCCGGCCGATCGACCAAAGTGGACACGACGTCGTCGACTTCGAGCCAGCCCCACTTGAGCAGGTAGGAGAACTCGTCGAGGACGTAGAAGTCGTGCGTCTCGGCGGCCAGCCTTCGCTTGATCTCCGCCCAGCCCTCACGCGCGTTCGTCGCGTGGTCCTCGTCGGTGCCGGACTTGCGCGCCCAGCTCCAGCCCTCACCCATCTTGTGCCACTCGACGGGCCCGCCCTCGCCGGTGTCGTCGTGCAGCTTGCCCAGCGCGCGGAACGCGGCTTCCTCGCCGACGCGCCACTTCGCCGACTTGACGAACTGGAACACGCCGATCGACCAGCCCTGGTTCCAGGCCCGCAGCGCCATCCCGAACGCCGCGGTCGACTTGCCCTTCATCTCGCCGGTGTGCACGGCGAGCAGCGGCCGGTTGCGACGCTGGCGCGTGGTCAGCCCGTCCTTCGGGACGACTTCCGGTTTCCCCTGCGGCATCAGGCAGCCCTTCCCGCGGTGCGCGCGCGGACGGCGTCGGCGAGGGACTCCGCGGCGACGTCGGCCAGCGGCACGTGCTCGCCGCCGAGGTGCGCGGCCAGATCCGCGGCGAGGCCGAGGCGCATCTTGCCGCTTTCGCAGTCCATCACCACGGTCGTGACGCCGGTGAGCAGCCCGGCCGCGGCCTGGGCGCGCGCGACGGCGTTCGCGCCGCTGGTGGCGCGGCCGTCGGTGACGACGACCAGCAGCGGACGGCGTCGCGGATCGCGGATCTCTTCGACCCGCAGGACTCGCGCGGCTTCCAGGAGTCCTTCGGCCAGCGGCGTCCGGCCGCCGGTGGGCAGGCCTTCGAGGCGGGACGCGGCCGCGTCGACGCTGATCGTCGGCGGCAGCGCGAGTTCGGCGGAGTCACC
This sequence comes from Amycolatopsis heterodermiae, assembly GCF_034929455.1. Classification (NCBI taxonomy): domain Bacteria; kingdom Bacillati; phylum Actinomycetota; class Actinomycetes; order Pseudonocardiales; family Pseudonocardiaceae; genus Amycolatopsis; species Amycolatopsis heterodermiae. The sequence goes on along the minus strand of NZ_JAYFSI010000012.1, from coordinate 176,122 downwards.
GCGGAAAGTGACCAGCCCGACCTTGTCGCGGCGCTGGTAGGCGTCGAGCAGCAGCGAAAGCACCGCGGACTTGACCTCGCGCATGCGGGCCTTCGCGCCCATCGAGCCCGACGCGTCCACGCAGAACAGCACGAGGTTGCCCTCACGGCCTTCGCGCAGCGCGAACCGCAGGTCCTGCCGCCGCATCTTCAGGCCGGCGCCCTCGCGGCCGCGGGCTTTCTGGTGCGGGGCCGCAGCTTTGACGGTGGCGACCAGGTGCGGCCGCCCGTCCCGGACGCTCGGGGGCTGGACGCCGATGGTGCGCCCGCTGTCGGTGATCGCGCGCGACCGGCGTCCGCGCTCGCCCTCGCCGATGCCCTTGACGCGGAACACGCGGGCCTTGAACGTCTCCCCGGCACCGACGGTCTTCTGCTGCCCGCCGCTTTGCTGCTGAGGCTGGCCCTGCGGCGCGTCGCCGCCTTGTGGGACGTCTTGCGGCGCCTCGGGCGGCGTCGAACCGGAGCCGGGGCCGTCGTCCTCGGGGCCGGGCGGCTGAGCGTCCTGCAGGGCTTGCTCCAGCTGCTCTTCCGAGATTCCGGGCGCGTCGAACGGGTTGCGGCGCCGCCGGTGCGGCAGCGCGAGCCGCGCGGCGACACGGACGTCTTCGGTGGTCACCTCGTCGCGGCCGGCCCAGGCCGCGTGCGCGACCGCGGCACGCGCGGTGACGATGTCCGCGCGCATGCCGTCGACCTCGAACGACGCGCAGATCTCGGCGATCTGCCGCAGCGCGTCGTCGGGAAGCTTGACGGCGGGCAGAAGCCGTTGCGCCGACTCGATTTCCTCGGCGAGGCGGGTGTCGGCTTCGGCGTACCCGGCGGCAAAGGCGTCCGGGTCGGCTTCGTAGGCCAGGCGGCGGCGGACGACCTCGACGCGCTGCTCCGGGTCGCGACTGGAGGCGACCTCGACGGTCAGGCCGAACCGGTCCAGCAGCTGCGGGCGCAGCTCGCCTTCCTCGGGGTTCATGGTGCCGATCAGCACGAACCGCGCCGCGTGCGACACCGAGACGCCCTCGCGCTCGACGGTCGCCTGGCCCATCGCGGCGGCGTCGAGCAGGGTGTCGACGAGGTGGTCGTGCAGCAGGTTGACCTCGTCGACGTACAGCAGCCCGCGGTGCGCGGCGGCGAGCAGGCCGGGCTGGTAGTCCGTGACGCCCTCGGCCAGGGCCTTCTCCAGGTTCAGCGAGCCGACGACGCGGTCTTCGGCGGCGCCGACGGGCAGTTCGACCAGCCGCGCGGGACGCCGGTGACTGTTCGCGGCGCCGTGCGGGCCGTCCGGGCAGAGCGGGTCGGGCGCCGCGGGATCACACGAAAAGCGGCAGCCGTCGACGACCTCGACCCCCGGCAGCAGGCCCGCGAGCGCGCGGACCATGGTCGACTTCGCGGTGCCCTTCTCGCCCCGCACCAGCACCCCGCCCACGGCGGGCGAGATCGAGGACAGGATCAGCGCGAGGCGCAGGTCCGGCATCCCGACGACGGCGGTGAACGGGTACGGCTTCAACAGCACTCCTTCAGCGGCGGAGGTCGGCGTCCAGCCGATCATCGCACAGCGCCCGCCTCGCTTAGGGTGGGAAATCGTGCGCGAAGAATCACGTCCACCAGCCGACGAACGGCCCCCTCCGCGACGCCTGACGGTCGTGGGGATCGGGGCCGACGGCTGGCCCGGTCTGTCGGAACAGGCGCAGGCCCTGGTGCTCGGCGCCGACGTCGTCATCGGCGCGCCGCGGCAGCTGGGATACCTGCCCGCGGACGTGCCGGCGGTGGCCTGGCCGTCGCCGTTGCTGCCCGGGCTCGACGCGCTGCTCGCCGAGCACGAAGGCCACCGTGTGTGCGTCCTGGCCAGCGGAGATCCGTTTTTGTCGGGGGTGGGTTCTACGCTGGTGGCCCATGGATACGAAGTCGAGGCGCTGCCCGCGCTCTCGTCGGTGACACTGGCCCGGGCCCGGCTGGGCTGGTCCGCCGAGGAGACCGAGGTGGTGACCCTCGTCGGCCGATCGTCGGCGCGCGTGGCCCGGGTGCTGGCGCCGCTCCGGCGAGTGCTCGTGCTGGGTGCCGACGCGGCGGCTCTGCGCTCCCTGCTCACCGTGCGGGGTTATGGCGAGAGCGAGCTGTTCGCGCTGGAGAACCTGGGCGGGCCCGAAGAGCGCATCTCCGACGGCTGGACCGGCGATCCCGGTCCGCTGACGGTGTTCGCGCTGGAGTGCACCGGCCCGGCGCTGCCCCTGATCGGCATCCCGGACGAGGTGTACGCCCACGACGGCCAGCTGACGAAGCGCGACCTGCGGGTCTCGGCACTGGCCCGGCTCGCCCCGACCCCCGGCGAACTGCTGTGGGACGTCGGGGCGGGCGCGGGCAGCGTCGGCATCGAATGGTCGCGGATGCACGGGCTGAACCGCGCGATCGCGATCGAGCGTGAGCCCGAGCGCGCCGAGCGAATCGGCCGCAACGCGGTGGACCTGGGAGTACCGGAACTGGAGGTGGTGACCGGAGAAGCACCCGAAGCGCTGAGCGCACTACCCGAACCGGACGCCGTCTTCATCGGCGGCGGGGTGACACTGCCGGGCGTCCTGGACGCATGCCTGGCCACGGGCGCCCGAGTGGTGGCGCACGGAGTCACGCTGGAGGCCGAGCAGGTACTGGCCCGCACGTACGACCAGTACGGCGGCGAGCTGCTGCGAATAGCGGTCGAACGAGCCGCACCGCTGGGCGGCTTCACAGGCTGGACCCCGGCGCGCACGGTCACGCAGTGGAGCAGCCAATGACCGGCGCTACTGCGGCTTGTGACCGCACTCCGCCTTGCAGCCTCGAGAAGCGGCGACCGGCAGGCTGCGCCACTGCAGCCCACACCCGCGCAGGCCGGCGGGCGGCCAATCGCGCCGACACCTACGCGGCACGGCGGCCATCCGGCCGTGCCACCGCGGCCTGGGCCGCCGAGGCACGGCCAACGACCGGTCGCGCCACCGGCGCCCGCACCCACGGGCAACGGCGACCGACCGGCCACGCCGCGCTGACTCGTAGCCGAGCGGAACGGCGACCGGAAGGCTGCGCCACCGGCACCCATACCCGCGCGGCACAACGAGCGACCGGCGGCACAACACCGGACCGGGTCAGCAGAGCACGGCCAAGGCCCGGTCGCGCCGCCGGCGCGCGCACCCACGCGGCACGGCCAACGACCGGTAACGGCACCGGCGCGCGCCCCCACAGGGCACAGCCAACAGCTGGTTGCACCACCGCAACCCGCACCCACGCGGCACGCCCAACGACCGGTTGCAGCGCCGCAACCCGCACCTGCGCGGCACGACCAGCGGCTGGCTACTGCGCCCACACCCAGGGGCAACGGCAACCAACCAGCCACACCGCGACGGCCCACGCACCTCAGGCACGACCAACGACCGGCCACGCCACCGCAAACCACTTCACGGGGAGCAGCCGATGACCGTGTACTTCGTCGGTGCCGGACCCGGGGCCGCGGACCTGATCACCGTGCGCGGGCGGGACCTCCTTGGCCGCTGCGGCGTGTGCCTCTACCCCGGCAGCTTGACACCGCCCGCCCTGCTCGCCTACTGCCCCGGCGCCGAGCAGGTCGACACCGCCGGCCTCAGCCTCGAGCAGATCGTCGAGAAGCTGGTCCAAGCGCACCACGCCGGGCACGAGGTCGTGCGGTTGTGCTCTGGTGATCCGTCGCTCTACAGCGCCGTCGCCGAGCAGGTGCGGCGGCTTGATGCCGCCGGTGTGCCCTACGAGGTCGTGCCCGGGGTGCCCGCCTTTGCCGCGTCGGCCGCTGTGCTCGGGCGGGAGCTGACCGTGCCCGAGGTGGGGCAGAGCCTGATCATCACTCGCGTCCAGGCCCGGTCGACCGCGATGCCGCCCGGCGAGACCCTCGCCGCGTTCGCCGCCACCGGGGCGACCCTTGCGCTGCACCTGGCGATCAACCACGTCGAGCGGGTCACCGAAGAACTGAGCCCGCATTACGGCGCCGACTGCCCCGTCGCCGTCGTGGCGCTCGCCAGTCAGCCGGGCGAGACCGTGGTGCGCGGGGTGCTCGCCGAGCTTCCGGAGCTGGTGCGGGAAGCCGGGATGACGCGGGCGGCGACCATCTTCGTCGGCCGGGTGCTCGCCGCCGCCGGGTTTCCGGACAGCTTCCTCTATTCCAGTGCCCGCGACCGGGCGAACCAACCGGAGTCGTTGTGACGCAACTGCGCTGGGGGCTGCTGGCCGCCGGGACCATCGCCGCCGAGTTCGCCGCGGGCGTCGACGAGAGCAGGCACGGCGTGCTGACCGCCGTCGCCGCGCGGTCCGCCGACCGGGCGCGGGACTTCGCGACGCGCTTCGAGATCCCAAAGGCCTACGGCAGCTACGAAGACCTCCTCGCCGACCCGGATGTCGACGCGGTCTACGTCTCGACGCCGCACCCGATGCACCGGGAATGGGCGATCGCGGCGGCCGAAGCGGGCAAGCACGTGCTGTGCGAGAAGCCCCTCACCGTCACGGCCGCCGACGCCGAGGAGGTCATCGCCGCCGCCCGCAAGCAGGACGTCTTCCTGATGGAGGCGTTCATGTACCGGCTGCACCCGCAGACGCGGCGGCTGGCCGAGCTGGTCTCCTCCGGCGCGATCGGCGAGGTGCGCGCGGTCGACGTGACCTTCAGCTACGACGTCGAAGACGCCGAGGTCGAGCGGCTCGGCGACCTCGCGCTCGGTGGCGGCGGGATCCTCGACGTCGGCTGCTACTGCACGTCGCTGGCCCGGCTGGTCGCGCAGGCGGCACTCGGCGTCGACGTCGTCGAGCCGGAAGAGGTGACGGGGATGGCGAAGCTGTCCGCGTCCGGCGTCGACGAATACGCGACCGGCCTGCTGCGGCTGCCGGGCGACATCCTCGCGCGGCTGTCGTGCGGGTTCCGGCTGGCGCAGGAGGACGGCATCCACGTCTACGGCAGCCGAGGCAGCATCACCGTGCCGCGCCCGGCGTGGATCCACGCGCTCCGCAAGCCCGTGACGTCGCAGATCGTCATGACCCCGCACGACGGGGCGCCCGAGGTCATCGAGATCGAAGCGAGCCAGGGCCTCTTCGCACGCGAAGCGGATCACGTCGCCACGCACATCGGCGACCGGCAGGCACCGGAGCTGACCTGGGCCGAGACGCTGGCCAACATGCGGACGCTCGACCGCTGGCGCGAAGCCGTCGGCTACGGACGTCCTTCGTGATCCTCGTCCTCGGCGGAACGGCCGAAGCGCGGAAGCTCGCTTCGGTGCTGACAGACCGCGGAGTGCGCGTCGTGTCTTCGCTGGCGGGACGCGTCGCGCGGCCACGGCTCCCGGTCGGCGATGTGCGCGTAGGCGGCTTCGGTGGCCCGGAAGGCCTCGCGGCGTACCTGCGCGAGAACGGCGTACGCGCTGTCGTGGACGCGACGCACCCCTTCGCCGAGCGAATCGGTGCCAACGCCGCGAAAGCCGCCGAACTCACGAAAATCCCGCTGCTGCGGCTCGCGCGGCCCGGCTGGGAAGCGGGCGAAGGCGACCTCTGGCACTGGGCGGACGACCTCGACGACGCCGCGAGAAAGCTCCCGGACCTGGGCAAACGCGTCTTCCTGACCAGCGGGCGCCAGGGGCTGCCCGCCTTCGCGCACCTCGACGACCTCTGGTTCCTGATCCGCTGCGTCGACCCGCCCGAGCCGCCGCTGCCCCGGCACCACGAGCTGCTCCTCGCGCGCGGACCGTACGAAGTGGACAGCGAGCGCAAACTGCTCGCCCGCGTCGACGTTCTCGTGACAAAGGATTCCGGTGGCGGCCTGACCAGTGCCAAACTCACGGCCGCACGCGCACTGCGTGTGCCCGTGCTGCTGGTCCGGCGACCACCGAGGCCCGTCACGGAGACCGCCGAGACCGTGCCCGGAGCCGTTGAATGGGTCCTGAAGCGTTGATCGAAGTGTTCTACGAGGTCCTGCGCAAACGCCGGGACGTCCGCGGCGAGTTCACCGGCGAGCCGATCCCCGAAGCCACCCTGACGAGGATCCTCGAGGCCGCGCACGCCGCGCCCAGCGTGGGGCTCACGCAGCCGTGGGACTTCGTGCTGGTCGACGACCACACGACCCGCGAGCGGTTCGCGAAACACGTCCACGAAGAGCGGGACGTCTTCGCCGGACAGCTCACCGAAGAGCGCGCCGGCACCTTCGCGAACATCAAGATCGAGGGCATCCTCGAGTCGAGCCTCGGCATCGTCGTCACCTACGACCCGGCGCGCGGCGCCCCCGACGTCCTGGGCCGGCACGCGATCGCCGACGCCGGCCTGTACTCGGTCTGCCTGGCCATCCAGAACCTCTGGCTGGCCGCGACCGCCGAAGGCCTCGGCGTCGGCTGGGTCAGCTTCTACCGCGAAGCGTTCCTCGGCGAGCTGCTCGGCGTCCCCGGCGGCGTCCGCCCGGTCGCGTGGCTCTGCGTCGGCCCGGTGAGCCGGCTCGAAACCGTGCCCGACCTGGAGCGTCACGGCTGGCGCAGCCGCCGTCCCCTGAGCGAGGCGATACACCACGGCCGGTTCACGCCGCGTGACCCGGGGTCTGCGTAAAGCGCCTCGGTCTGACCCGTTAGCGTTGCGCCGATGCGTCTGATTGCCGTAGCGCTGGGGTTGCTCTCGGCCTTGTGCGCGCTGGCTTTCCCCTTCCTGCCGGTGGTGCAGGACACGGCGGAGGTCGTCTGGCCGACCGGCAGCGACACCCGCTCCGTCAACGCGCCCTTGACCGGGTACTGGGCCCAGGACCTGCGCGCCGAGCTGCCGTGCGCGGCCATCCGCTCGGTCGACGCCCGCACCAACGGCCCCGGCCTGCTGTTCGCCACCGTGCCCGACGGCCGCACCGACCCGAACGCCGGCAAGGGCGTCGGCCTGCAGCTGCGCGTCGACAACGGCGTGCTGTTCGCCTCCAGCCAGGGCCAGCAGATCGCCCAGCAGCCGCTGCCGGCCGAGAAGTGCGACGTCGAGCTGGACGTCGACGCGACGCAGATGACCCTCGCCGTGGCCGGGACGCCGATCTTCCACACCGGCGGCGACGTCCGGCCGCGTGTGGTCGGCATCTACTCCTCGATCAACTCGGGCAAGGACCCGATCGCCGGGCTGCACGTCTCGGTCGTGCCGGACACGCGCTACCAGACGTCGCCGACCGCGCTGAAGGTCGGCGTCGGCGTGGTCGCGATCCTGTCGCTGATCGGCTGCATGATCGCGGTCTGGCGGCGCGACTCCGGCTTCGCGCGCCGCGCCCCGCGCTGGGCGCCGGTCGGCTGGTGGCGGCTGACGCTGCGGGACGCGACGGTGATCGCCGCGCTCGGCGCGTGGGTCTTCATCGGGCCCGTGACCTCGGACGACGGCTACATCCTGACGATGGCCCGGGTCACCGAGCAGACCGGCTTCCTGACCAACTACCACCGCTGGTTCGGCGTCGCCGAGGCGCCGTTCGGCTGGTTCTACCACGTGTTCGAGCTGATGGCGCACGTCAGCGTGGTGCCGCCGTGGATCCGGCTGCCGTCGTTCCTGCTCGGCGTCCTGTGCTGGCTGCTGATCAGCCGCGAGGTCATGCCGCGCCTGGGCGCCCAGGTCCGCACCAGCCGCCCGGCCAGCTGGGCGGCGGCGACGGTGTTCCTGGTCTGGTGGATGCCCTACAACAACGGCGTCCGCCCGGAACCGGTCGCCGCGCTCGGGTCGCTGCTGGCGATCTGCGCCGTCGAACGCACTCTGGTGACCCGGCGGCTGCTGCCGCTGTGCCTCGGCCTGACCGCGGCCGGGTTCACCCTGGCCGCGACGCCGACCGGGCTGATCGCGGTGGCGCCGTTCCTGGTCGCCGCGCGCCCGCTGTTCAAGCTGGTCCGCCAGCGCGCCAACGAGAACGGCTGGCTGCCGGTGCTCGCGCCGGTCGCCGCGGCCGGGCTGCTGGTGCTGGTCGTGGTGTTCGCCGACCAGACGTTCGCGACGGTCCAGGAGGCGACGCGGATCCGCACGCAGGTCGGCCCCAACCTGTCGTGGTTCCAGGAGCTGGCGCGCTACCAATTGCTGTTCGCCGACCTGCCGGACGGCTCGGCGCCGCGCCGGTTCCCGGTGCTGCTGATCGTGCTGTGCACGGCCACCTGCCTGGTGATGCTGCTGCGCCGCGGCCGCATCCAGGGCGCGTCGCTCGGCCCCGCGCGCCGCCTGATCGGCACGACGGCGTTGTTCTTCCTGCTCCTGGCGCTGACGCCGACGAAGTGGACGCACCACTTCGGCGCGTTCGCCGCGGTCGGGGCGTCGATGGCGGCGTTGACGGCTCTAGCGACCAGTTCGACCGTGCTGCGGTCCAAACGCAACCGCGCCGCGTTCCTCGCCGGGCTGCTGGTCGTCGGCGCGCTGGCCGCGACCGGGCCCAACACGTACTGGTTCGTCTCACGCCTCGGCGTCCAGTGGACGAACGTGGCACCGTCGATCGGCGGCATCGGGCTGTCCACGATCCTGCTGGTAGCGGCCGCGATCGCCGGGATCTACGCGTTCGTCGAGAACGTCCGGGCCCACCGGCCGACCGCCGCGCCCCCGGTGCAGGAAGGCCGGTTGCGCGCGCTGCGGCTCGGGTCGCTGTCGCTGGTGGTGGTGTGCGGACTGGTGGCGGGCGGCGAGTTCGTCACGATGGCGTGGGCGATCCACAACCAGGCCGGCAGCTACAGCCTGGGCGCGGCGAACGTCGGGCACCTGTTCGGCAAGAGCTGCAACCTCTCCGACCACGTGATGGTGGAGCGCGACGCCGCGACGAGCATCCTGCACCCGCAGACCGAGCAGCGCACCGTCGCCGACGAGACCAAGCCGCCGGAGAACTCGCCGCTGCCCAACCCCGACCGCGACAACGGCCGCGTCCAGACCGGCTTCCACACCCGCCCGGTCGACGACAAGGACCCCCTCGCCGAGCCGCCACACGGCTTCACGCCGGAGAACGTGCCGATGTGGTCGAGCTACCTCGACCCGGAGACGCGCGCGGGCCGCCTGCGCAGCGACTGGTACGCGCTGACGGAGAAGCCGGGCGACGGCCAGGTGGTGGTGGCGACCGCGGGCGCGCCCCGGCGGCCGACGTCGGTCAGCCTCGACTACGGCGTCAACACCCCGGAGGGCGTGAAGATCCTGCGCAGCCAGTTCGTGCTGCCGCCGGGTTCGGGCACGGGCGGCTGGAACGACACCCGCATCAACCTGCGCGACCTCCCCGCGGAGACGAACGCGGTGCGCATCAACATCGTCGACAACGACCTCACGGAGGACGGCTGGATCGCCGCGTCGGCCCCGCGCGTCCCGACGTTCACGACGCTGACGGACAAGATCGGCTCGAAGCCGGTGTACATCGACTGGCCGGCGTCGTTCGTGTACCCGTGCGCCCAGCCGGTGACGTCCCACGACGGGATCTCCCAGGTCCCGGAGTACCGCATCACGGCGGGCGGCCTGGCGGACGAGGCGGAGTGGGCGTCCTCGACGAACGGCGGCCCGATCGGCTGGCTGGAGGAGCTGGCGGAGGAGCCCGAGGTGCCGAGCTACCTGATCGGCCAGCCGAGCCAGTCGTGGGGCCAGCTGCTGCAGATCGAGCCGTTCACCGAAGGCATCGCGCCGACGGTGATCCACGGCGAAAAAACCGTCCCGGGCTGGTGGTCACCGGGGCCGGGGCCGAGCCAGCCCAACGGCAAGGACCCCACCCGCTGAGGTTGTCCGTGAAGGCCACATCGAGGGACTCTGAGTCCCTCAATGTGGCCTTCACGGATTTCAGTAGCTGCGGGGCGTCCAGACGATGCCGTTCTCCGCGCGGGTCCGCGAAGAGCCCACGATCAGCAGGCAGCGCATGTCCACAGTGGACGGGTCCAGGTCGCCCAGCGTCGTGATCCGGATGTTCTCCTCCGGGCCGCCGACGTCGCGGGCCACCACCACCGGGGTCGACGGCAACCGGTGCCGCAGCAGGACCGCGCGGGCGTCGGCCAGCTGGGTCGTGCGGGTGCGAGAGGCCGGGTTGTACAGCGCCAGCACCAGGTCCGCCTCCGCCGCCGCGGACAGGCGGCGTTCGATGATCTCCCACGGCTTGAGCCGGTCCGACAGCGAGAGCACGCAGTAGTCGTGGCCCAGCGGGGCGCCCACCCGGGACGCCGCCGCCTGGGCCGCCGTCACGCCCGGGACGATCCGGACGCGCACCCCGGCGCCGTGGCCCGCGGACACCTGCTCCAGCACCGCCGACGCCATCGCGAACACCCCCGGGTCGCCCGAGGACACCACGGCCACCCGCGCACCGGAAGCCGCCAGCGCCAAGGCATCGCGAGCGCGGTCGGCCTCCACCCGGTTGCCCGACGCGTGCCGCTGCTGGCCCGCCTTCTGCGGCACCCGCGCCACGTACGGGCCGTACCCGACGATGTGGTCCACCGCTGACAGCTCCGCCGAAGCCTCCGGAGTCAGCCACTCCGGGCCCGCCGGGCCCAGGCCGACGACGACCACCTCGCCGCCGGAAACGACCTCAGGCGCGGAAACAGCGGGAGACTGACGGGACGCGTAAGCCGGCGAAGGCAGCAACGCCAGCGAAAAATAAGGTACCGAAGCGGGATCCACCGAAGCCAGCGGCGAAATCCGCTGCTCCCCCCACGTCGCGCGCTCGATGTAGAACGCGTCGTCCAGCTTTCCGGCCTCCGCCAACGCCTCCCGCACCGAACCGAACGTCCGCCCCAGCTTCACGACCGCCGCCGCGTCCGTGTCGGCCAGGCGCCGCGCCAGTTCCGGCGCGGGCAGCGTGCCCGGCAGGATCGTCAGCACCTCGTCGCGCTGGACCAGGGGGCGGCCGAGCACCGAGGACGCCGCGCTCACCGACGTCACCCCCGGCACGACCACCGCGCGGAACCGGCCGGAAAGCCGTTCGTGCATGTACATGTACGAGCCGTAGAAGAACGGGTCGCCTTCGCAGAGCACGACGACGTCGCGGCCCGCGTCGAGGTGCTCGGCCAGCCGTTTCGCGCTCAGCTCGTAGAAGTCGGCGATCGCGCCCTCGTAGCCGCCCGGGTGGTCGGTCGTCTCGGTCGTGACCGGGTAGACGAGCTTCTCCTCGACCTGCCCCTCACGCAGGTACGGCTCGGCCACCGACCGCGCGATGCTCCGGCCGTGCCGCGCGCAGTGGTACGCGATCACCGAGGCTTCCGAGATCAGCCGCGCGGCCTTGACCGTCATCAGTTCCGGGTCGCCGGGGCCGAGCCCGACGCCGTACAGCGTGCCAGTGCTCATTCTTCCGCGCTCGCGAGCGCGTTGATCGCGGCGACGGCCATCGCGCTGCCGCCCCGGCGTCCGTGGACCACCAGATAGGGCGCCGGTGCCCGCTTGGCCAATTCCACTTTGGACTCCATCGCGCCGACGAACCCGACCGGCACGCCGATGATCGCCGCGGGGGCGCCGACGCCTTCGTCGAGGATCTCCAGCAACCGGAACAACGCCGTCGGGGCGTTGCCGATCGCGACGACCGAGCCGGGCAGCTTGTCGCGCCACAGTTCCAGGGCCGCCGCCGAACGCGTCGTGCCCATCCGCTCGGCCAGCGACGGCACGCTGGGGTCCGACAGCGTGCAGACGACCTCGTTGCCCGCGGGGAGACGACGCCGGGTGACGCCGCTCGCGATCATCTGCGCGTCGCACAGGATCGGCGCGCCCGCCTCCAGCGCGGCACGGCCGGACTCGACGACGTCGAGGGTGTAACGCAGGTCGTCGACCAGATCGACCATGCCGCAGGCGTGGATCATCCGGACCGCCAGGCCGGCCACGTCGCCGGGCAGGATCGCCAGGTCCGCCTCCTCGCGGATCGTGGCGAACGAGTGCCGGTAGATCTCGGCACCGTCCCGCAGGTAGTCGATCACAGGGTTCCTTTCAGCTCGTCGAACGGCACCCACCGGCCGTCGACCCGGTAGCCGCCCGCCTCGGCGACAACGTCCACATGGGACTGTGACGGCCTCCCGCACCGCCGTTCACAGCCCGAAAAATGGGCGCGCAGGCCGGGCCGGAAGACGGCGTCGGCGCGGACGTCGGCGCGCGACTTCGCGCAGCCCGGACGTCCGATGCACGCGCTGGTCCCGAGCGGCTCGCCGCCGAAACCCAGCCGCTCGAAGACGTCGGCGGGCACGTCCGGCAGCACCAGGGACTTCCACGGCGTGACCACCGCCGGCCCGAAGGACGCCAGCGCGCGCACGTCGTCGGCCGTCAGCTGCCCGAACCGCGGGACCACGCCCGCGGCGGACGCCGAGATCATCCCGGCCGGCACCGGAACGTCCGCACGCGGAACCGGCGTCCCGCGCCACGCCGGGTCGTCCAACTCCGCGACGCGCCAGGCTGATCCGCGCACCCGAAGGAACTCCAGCGCGACGTCGATCAGCACCGGGACAGCGTCGGACAGCGAAACCCGGCGGCCGATATCGCCGCCCGCGAGCAGCAAAGTCCCCGAGGACGGACCGGTCGCGCGCCAGCAGACGTCGGCGCCCTCCCCGGCGACGTCACCGCGGCCGTCGTCGAAAGCGAAAAGGAACCGTCCAGGCAGCGACGCCAGTTCCGGCGTCGCACACAACCGCCGGTCCAGCGACGAAGCCAGGCCACGGACGTCGGCGAGGCCACCGTGAAGCCCGCTCAACGGCGAGGCCAGCACGTTCCGGACCCGCTCGTGCGACGGCGAGGGCAGCAGTCCCGCGTCGGTCAGCCGGGCCGCGAGGCCGGGCCGGGTGACGCCGCGCAGCTGGACGTTGCCCCGCGAGGTGAGGTGGAGGTCGCCGTCGCCGCACGCCTGCGCGCAGTCGGCCAGCGCGCGCAGCTGCGCGGCGGAAACCGCACCGCCCGGCAGCCGGACCCGCGCCAACGGGCCGTCCGCGGCGTCGTGAGTGGCGAAAACACCGGGGCACGCGTCGGCTCGCACACGCGCGTGGGTCGGCATGGGATCACTGTAACTCGCGGTTCTCCGGTTCCCGAGAGGCCGGACGCGGGCGCAGGACGGCGGTTCCGGCGTCCAGGTCCACGTCACGCCGGGGAGGCGCGCCGTCGGCGTCCTGCTCGATCAGCATCGACATGGTTTCCCGGTGTTCCAGCTCACGCCGCTTGGTGCCGTAGAGGAACGCGGTGGTCTCTTCGATGTAGGTCGCGGACAGCCGCGCCTTGAACCGCGAGCCGTTCTTGCGCGGCCGCAGCTCGATCGCGGCCACGACCAGCAGGATCACCACGCCGCCCGGAAGGGCCAGCCCCAGCCAAGTTCCCATGCCCGGCGAACCGGATGACCGCCGGTCAAGTTCCGGGTGCCGTAGAAGTCACGTCGAATGTAGTAGGTGTGCTACATTTCGTCGCATCAGTCAGATGGGGGTCAGACCATGAGAGATCCAGGGGACCCCGCCGTCCGCGTGCGCGGGCTGCGGATGCGCTACGGCGCGAACGACGTCCTGCACGGCGTCGAGTTCGAGGCCTGCCGGGGCGAGGTCGTCTGCCTGCTCGGGCCGAACGGCGCGGGCAAGACGACGACGATCGAGATCCTCGAAGGCTTCCGGATGCGGTCGGCCGGCGAGGTGAGCGTGCTGGGCGTCGACCCGGCGCACGGCGGCGAGGACTGGCGGGCGCGCCTGGGGGTCGTGCTCCAGTCCTGGCGCGACCACGGGAAGTGGCGCGTCCGCGAGCTGCTCGCCCACCTCGGCCGGTACTACGCGCCGTACTCGACGCCGTCGGCCGCCCGGCCGTGGGACGCCGACGAGCTGATGGCGACGGTGGGGCTCACCGAGCACGCGCGGAAGAAGATCAAGAACCTTTCCGGTGGCCAGCGACGGCGGCTCGACGTCGCGATCGGCATCGTCGGCCGTCCGGAGCTGCTGTTCCTCGACGAGCCGACCGCGGGCTTCGACCCGGAGGCCCGGCGCGAGTTCCACGAGCTGGTGCACCGGCTGTCCGACGAGCTCGACACCACGATCCTGCTGACCACGCACGACCTCGACGAGGCCGAGAAGCTGGCCGACCGGATCCTCATCCTCAACGGCGGCCGGATCATCGCCGACGGTTCGGCCGACGCGCTCAGCCGCCAGATCGCCGGCGAGGCCGAGGTCCGCTGGACGGTCGACGGCCAGCGCTTCGTCCACTCGACGACCGAAGCCACGAAGTACGTCCACGACCTGTTCAAGCAGCACGGCGAGGCCGTGGCCGACCTGGAGGTCCGCTGCGCGTCACTGGAGGACACCTACATGACGCTCGTCCACCGCGCCGAAACCGGCGGCGAAACCGAGCTCGGCCTCCAGGAAGCAGGTGCGCGATGAACCCCAGGACCGCCGCTTTGCGCTCCGGACTGCAGCGCGGCTGGATCGAGTTCAAGCAGACCTGGACCAACCCGGACGACGTGATCGGCCAGTTCGTCTTCGTCGTGCTCTTCCTCGGCGCGCTCTTCTTCATGCGCAACGCGACGCTGCCCGGCACCGGGTTCTCGCTCGGCGCGGCCAGCGTGCCCGGCGTCCTCGGCGCCGGGATCGTGTTCAGCGGGCTGAGCTCCTCGGCCGGCTACCTGGCCGTCGAGCGCGAAGACGGCACGCTGCTGCGCGCGAAGGCCACCCCGAACGGCATGCTCGGCTACCTGACCGGGAAGACGACGTCGGTTTCGCTCGCCCAGGTCACCAGCCTGCTGCTGACGCTGGTCCCCTGCCTGTTCCTCTACCCGTCGCTCGCGCCCGGCGGCGCCTGGTCGTACCTGCACCTGGTGTGGGTCCTGGCGCTGGGGCTGGTCGCGACCCTGCCGCTCGGGGCCGCGCTGGGGTCGCTCGCCGGCAGTCCCCGGGCCATCGGGCTGATCACCATGCCGGTCCTCGGGCTGGGCGCGATCTCGGGGATCTTCTACCCGATCACGGCGCTGCCGGTCTGGGTGCAGTACCTCGGCCAGGTGTTCCCGATGTACTGGCTGGGCCTGGGCATGCGCTCGGCCCTGCTGCCGGAGAGCACGGTGGTCGTCGAGATCGGCCAGTCGTGGCGGACGTTGCCGACCCTCGGCGTGCTCGCCGCGTGGGCCGTGATCGGATTGGCGCTGGCCCCGGTCCTGCTGCGCCGCATGGCGCGGCGGGAAGCGGGATCGTCGCTGGCGCAACGCCGGGAGAAGGCCATGCAGCGTGTGGGGTGAGTCATGAGCGAGGTCGTCTACAACCGGATCGCGATGCTGCGCGCGGAACGGTCGATCTCGCGCCGCGAGCTGGCCGACGCGCTGGGCGTGCACTACCAGACGATCGGCTACCTCGAGCGCGGCGAGTACAGCCCGAGCCTCTACCTGGCGCTGCGGATCGCGGACTTCTTCGAGGTCACCGTCGAGGTCCTGTTCTCGACGAAGCCGTTCCCCCGGCTGGGAGAGCGGTCCGCCTAAGGGACCGATGAGCAGTGGCAGGTGATCGAGCCGTCGCTGCCGGCATCGGGAGCAACGGAACGCCCGCGAGTCGATGACCGGCGGGTGATCAACGGGATGTTGTTCAAGGCCAAGACCGGGGTGGCCTGGCGGGATCTGCCGGAACGGTACGGCCGTGGAAAACGGTCTGCAACCGGTTCTGGCGCTGATCACGCACCGGCACCCGGTCGGTCCTGGTGGCACAAGTCCGGGTGGTCGCCGAGGCAATCGACGAACTCGACCGCGAGGTCTCGGTCGACTCCAGCATCGTGCGGCGTATCAGCACGCTGCCGGCGCCCGCCGGATGACCGGGTCCGAGGCGGGGGGCCGGGGGAAAGCGCGCTCGTGCGGCGGGCACAGCGAGCCAGGTGATCATGCCATCGGTAGGTCCCGTGGTGGACCCACCACCAAGATCCACCTCGCCTGCGACGGTCACGGACGGCCCTTGTCGATCGTGCTGACCGGCGGCGACGTCAACGACTGCACGATGTTCACCAGGTCATGGCCGGGATCGAGTTCCGTCGACCGGGTCTGGGCCGTCCGCCGACCATTCCCGAACGCCGTGATCAGCAGGCCAAACCGGCTGTGCCGAGGTCGGGTCGGCGGGCGACCACCGGCCTTCGACCGCACCATCTACCGACGCCGCAACATCGTCGAACGCTGCTTCACCCGCCTCGAACAGTTCCGCGCCATCGCCACTCGGTTCGACAAGACGGCTATCTCCTACCGAGGGATGATCGATCCGGCCATGCTGCTCACCTGGCTTTGAGGACAGACCCTAGGGCTTGCGGAGGTCGGCGTCCAGCAGCGCGCGGACGACGTCGGCGCGGCGGGTCTCGCGGACCGTCCGGCTGAGCTCGACGTGCAGGAACGGCGTGCCCGCGGCGGCCTGGCTCTGGACGTTCGTCGTCCCGGCCAGGCCGCGGCAGGGCTCGTCCCAGGCGCGGCAGACGCGGAACCCGGCGGCGGCGAACCGGTCGGCCGCCCGGCGGGCCGCGTCGCCGGCCTCGGCGGCGCCGGCCGAGAGCACGACGTCGGCCGAGGTCAGGGTGGTGTCGCCGAAGCCGTGGAGCTGGACCTGCGGCAGGCCGCGCCGGGCGAGCAGCGTCGTCACGACGTGGAAGACGCTGCGGGTTTCGTGCGCGGGGTCCTCACGGCGCCGGTGGGCACCGCAGATCGCGAGGACGGCGCCGGGCACCTGCCGGAAGAGGGCGAGCCCAATCCGGTCGGTCCGCAGGTCGGACGACGCGTGCGGCACCTCGACGACCAGCGACGGTGGCGCCGACCGGTCGACCGCGTAGAGCCCCCAGGCGCGCTCGGTGCCGGGCTCCTGCACCGCCAGGGTGTCACCCTCGACGGAAAACCCCAGCTCACCGAGGTCGTGGGACCGGTGGTCGAGGAAGGCGGCGAACCCGCTCTCGGCGGTCCGGAGCTCGGCCGGGGTCGGCACGCGGTACGGCTGACGAGCCGACTGCGCGGCCGTGAAGCCGCGCAGGAGGGAGTCCACACCGCCGGGTCGTGAGCCGCTCACCGCTTGACGTCGATCTCCACCCGGGGCCAGGGGACGACGCGGATCCGGATGCGGACGTCGCGCTCCGCGGCGAGGATCTTGTGGACCAGCGCCAGGACGATTCCCGCGGTGCAGGTCAGCAGGACGAGCGTCAACGCCACGAACCCCCACGGAACGGTGGTCACGTGAACTCCTCGGACCGCCCGGTTGACAGGATCCCCACCCCGGCGCGGCGGTCGATGCGCTGTTCCCACCATAGCCGCACACGTCACCTTGACGCCACGCCCGGGCGCACCGGAGAGTGAGTCCGATACCCACGCGTCGGCAGGTGGAGGAACCCGGTGAGAGTCCGGGGCGGTCCCGCCACTGTCACCGGAGAGCCCGCTCTCCGGAAGCCAGGAACTCCGGCCGGCGCACCCGCACTACCCGGGGCGCGGACCCCGAGGAGGAACCTCGTGATCCTGCTTCTGTCCACTTCGGACACCGACCTGCTCAGCGCCCGCTCGTGCGACGCCGAATTCCGGCTGGGCAACCCGTCACGCCTGGACCTCGCCGAGCTGCCCGCCCTGCTCGAGGGCGTGCGCATCGCGGTCGTCCGCATCCTCGGCACCCCGCGGACCTGGCAGGAGGGCCTGGACACGCTGCGGGCGTCGGGCGCGCACGTCGTCGTCCTCGGCGGGGAGCAGACGCCGGACGCGGAGCTGATGAAGCTCTCGACCGTCCCGGCGGGCATCGCCGCCGAGGCCCACGCCTACCTCGCGCAGGGCGGCCCGGCGAACCTCACGCAGCTGCACCGGTTCCTCTCCGACACGCTCCTGCTCACCGGCGACGGCTTCGAGCCGCCCGCCGAGCAGCCCGGCTGGGGCGTGCTCGACCGGCCTTCGCCGAAGACGGACGGCCCGGTCGTCGGGATCCTCTACTACCGGGCGCACCACCTGTCCGGGAACACGGCGTTCGTGCACACGCTCGCCGACCAGATCGAGGCCGCGGGCGGGCGCGCGTTGCCGATCTTCACCGCTTCGCTGCGGACGCGCGAGCCG
The DNA here is from genome assembly GCF_034929455.1 of Amycolatopsis heterodermiae. Lineage (NCBI taxonomy): Bacteria > Bacillati > Actinomycetota > Actinomycetes > Pseudonocardiales > Pseudonocardiaceae > Amycolatopsis > Amycolatopsis heterodermiae. Next base: position 158,158 of record NZ_JAYFSI010000012.1, on the reverse strand, counting down.
GCGATGATGGCCGAGCTGGGCAAGGTCGACGCGCTGCTGGTCACCGTGCTGGCGGCGGGCGGCACCAAGCCGTCCGAGGTGGGCGCCGGGGGCGACGACGAGGCCTGGGACGTCGCCGAGATGGCCGCGCTCGACGTCCCGATCCTGCAGGCGCTGTGCCTGACCAGCGACCGCGAGACGTGGGCGGCCAGCGACGACGGCCTCTCCCCGCTCGATGCGGGCAACCAGATGGCCGTCCCGGAGTTCGACGGGCGGCTGATCACCGTGCCGTTCTCGTTCAAGGAGCTGGACCAGGACGGGCTGCCGCGCTACGTCCCGGACGCCGAGCGCGCGTCCCGCGTCGCCCGCATCGCGCTGGCGCACGCCCGGCTGCGGCACACGCCGGCGTCCGAGCGGCGGATCGCGCTGATGCTGTCCGCGTACCCGACGAAGCACTCGCGCGTCGGCAACGCGGTCGGGCTGGACACGCCCGCGTCGGCCATCGAACTGCTGCGGCGGATGCGCGAGCTGGGCTACGACCTGGGCGAGGACGCGTTCCCGGGCGTCGAGCCGACCGGCACCGACCAGCCCGACGGCGACGCCCTGATCCACGCGCTGATCGCCGCCGGCGGCCAGGACCCGGAGTGGCTGACCGAGGAGCAGCTGGCCGGCAACCCGATCCGGGTGCCCGCCGCGCGCTACCTCTCGTGGTTCGAGGAGCTGCCGGCGGAGCTGCGCGAAGGCATCGAAGGGCATTGGGGCCCGGCGCCGGGCGAGCTGTACGTCGACAACGGCGACATCGTGCTGGCGTCGCTGAAGAGCGGCAACGTGATCATCATGATCCAGCCGCCGCGCGGGTTCGGCGAGAACCCCGTCGCGATCTACCACAACCCGGACCTGCCGCCGAGCCACCACTACCTGGCCGCCTACCGCTGGCTGGAGGAGGAGTTCGGCGCGCACGCCGTCGTCCACCTGGGCAAGCACGGGTCGCTGGAATGGCTGCCGGGCAAGACGGCCGGGCTCTCGACGTCGTGCGCGCCCGACGCCGTGCTCGGGAACCTGCCGCTGGTGTACCCGTTCCTGATCAACGACCCCGGCGAAGGCGCGCAGGCCAAACGGCGGGCGCACGCGACGATCGTCGACCACCTGATCCCGCCGATGGCGCGCGCCGAGTCGTACGGCGACATGGCGCGGCTGGAGCAGCTGCTCGATGAGCACGCGAACATCGCGGCGATGGACCCGGCGAAGCTGCCCGCGGTGCGCGCGCAGATCTGGACGCTGATCCAGGCCGCGAAGCTGGACCACGACCTCGGCGTCGAGCAGCGGCCGCACGACGCGGAGTTCGACGACTTCCTGCTGCACATCGACGGCTGGCTCTGCGAGGTCAAGGACGCCCAGATCCGCGACGGCCTGCACGTCCTCGGCGCGGCGCCCACCGGCGAGGCGCGCGTCAACCTGGTGCTGGCGATGCTGCGCGCGCAGCAGGTCTGGGGCGGCAAGCAGGGCGCACTCCCGGGATTGCGATCGGCGTTGGGGCTCAAGGAGAACTCCGACGCGCCGACGTCCGAAGTGGACAAGATCGAGAAGACGGCCCGCTCGCTGGTCGAGGCGATGGAGTGGCGCTCCTGGGACGTCACGGCCGTGCGCGGCATCGTCGAAGACAAGCTCGGCGGCCCGGACGAGCAGGTCCGGCTGATCCTGGAGTTCGCGGCCAACGAGATCGTGCCGCGGCTGGCCGCGACCACGGGCGAGCTGGACGCGATCCTGCACGCGCTGGACGGCGGGTACATCCCGGCCGGGCCGAGCGGATCGCCGTTGCGCGGGCTGGTCAACGTGCTGCCGACCGGCCGGAACTTCTACACGGTCGACCCGAAGGCGATCCCGAGCCGGCTGGCGTGGGAGACCGGGCAGGCGCTGGCGGACTCGCTGCTGCGCCGCTACCGCGAGGACACCGGCGACTGGCCGCGCTCGGTCGGGCTGTCGGTGTGGGGCACGTCGGCGATGCGGACGTCCGGCGACGACGCGGCGGAGGTCCTGGCGCTGCTGGGCGTCCAGCCGGTGTGGGACGAGGCGTCCCGGCGCGTCACGGGCATCGAGGCGATCCCGCTGGCCGAGCTGGGCCGGCCGCGCATCGACGTCACGATCCGCATCAGCGGCTTCTTCCGCGACGCCTTCCCCCACGTCATCACGATGATGGACGACGCGGTGCGGCTGGTGGCTTCGCTGGACGAGCCTGCGTCCGAGAACTTCGTCCGGGCGCACGTCGCCGACGACCTGGCCGCGCACGGCGATTCGCGGCGCGCGACGACCCGGATCTTCGGCTCGAAACCGGGCGCGTACGGCGCCGGGCTGCTGCCCCTGATGGAGTCCGGGAACTGGCGCGACGACAAGGACCTCGCCGAGGTGTACGCGGTCTGGGGCGGTTTCGCCTACGGCCGCGACCTCGACGGGCGGCCGGCGCGCGAGGACATGGAGAGCTCGTACAAGCGGATCGTGGTGGCGGCGAAGAACACCGACACCCGCGAGCACGACATCGCCGACTCGGACGACTACTTCCAGTACCACGGCGGCATGATCGCGACGGTCCGCGCGCTGACCGGCACGGCCCCGGCGTCGTACGTGGGCGACAGCACGACACCCGACGCCGTCCGCACCCGCACGCTGGGCGAGGAGACGGCCCGGGTGTTCCGCGCCCGCGTGGTGAACCCCCGCTGGCTGGCGGCGATGCGGCGCCACGGTTACAAGGGCGCGTTCGAGCTGGCGGCCACGGTGGACTACCTGTTCGGCTTCGACGCGACGGCCGGCGTGGTCGGCGACTGGATGTACGAAAAGCTGACCGAGTCGTACGTCCTGGACGAAACCAACCAGGAGTTCCTGCGCCAGGCCAACCCCTGGGCGCTGCGCGGAATCGTGGAGCGCCTGAACGAGGCGGCGAACCGCGGCCTGTGGGAGGAACCGGACCCCGAGCTGCTGGCGCAGATGCGCGAGGTCTACCTGTCCCTGGAGGGCGATCTCGAGTCGGAGTAACGCGCAACCGCCTCGCGCGACTTCTCCAGCATGCCCGACGTCGAACTCCCGGCCGCGATCGAGGACATCGCGAACCGGGTGTTCGAGCGGCAGGAGTTCAAGCACTACCAGGCCCACCAGGACGTCATCGTCGAGCGCCTCCTCGCCGAGCACGCCGCGTCGATCGAAGTCGCGACGTCGATCGACCGGACCGCTTACGAGGAGGCGTTGCGGCTGGCGACCGCGGCGGCCGAGGTGCGCATCCGACGTTCGAACACGCGCCTTGTCCTGCTCGGGCTGACGGCCGCGCTGGCCGCGGCGTTCGCCGTGTTCGCCAGGGACGATTTGACGGCGGCGCTGTCCGACGTCCTTCACCTCGACCCGCCGCGCACCTGGATCGGCCGCAACACCGGTGGCCTGGAGTTCGGCGGCTGGCTCCTCGTCGGCCTGTGCCTGGTCGCCCTGTCGGGGCAGTGGGCGCGGCGGCGGACGGCCCTGGCCGCGATCATGCGGCCGGCCACGACGGCGGCCAGCACCCTGGCCCGTTCGACGGCCGCGGCCGTGCAGGAGGCCGTCGCGACGTCGATCAACAACGAACTGGGCCCTCAAGGAATCATCGCGTTCCCCACCCACGCCCCGCGGCTGGTCGAGCTGGACGTCACCCAGGTCCGCCAGTCGGCGACCGCGGCCTACGTCAAGGAGTTCATCCTCGAGCACGAGTCGTCGGCGATCGGCCTCGCGGGCACCCGCGGCTCCGGGAAATCGACGGTCATGAGGGCGCTGCAGAGCGACCCGGCGATGGCGGGACCGATGGTCGTCGTGCCGTCGCCGGTGCGCTACGACTCCGGGGAGTTCATCCGGCTGCTGCTGGCTGAAGTCGCCCGGGCCGTCGTCGGCACGCGGCCCGCCGGGCTGGCCTACCGGCTGGCGGACCGCCTCACGCTCAAGCGACAGGGGGTCATCGCGATCTCCTGGTTCCTGATCGCCCTCGCCCTCAGCCTGATCACTCCCGCCGGTGCCACGATCATCGTCGCCGCGCTCCTGCTGTTCCTCATCTGGGTTCAAGGCGTCAAGGTCGCCAAACGCTTCGATGCGCACGCGCAGAAGCCCCACGTGAAACTGGCCGCGGAACTGCTCCGCGACCTCCGCTGGGAGACCGAACGGGCGACCGCCGGCAAGAACGTCCTGAAGCTCCAGTCGTTCTGGGAGTCGAGCCGGGAAAGCGTTCGCGGCCTTCAGCGAGGACGAACGCATGGTCGTGTGCATCGACGAGCTCGACTCTTTCGAGCGCCGCGGGCTCGCCGGGCGGGACGCGTTCGACTCGTCCTTCGACACGGTGATCCACACCCGCCGGCTGACGCTGGACGAGTCGCTGGACGTCATCCGGGCGCGCGCCACCGGGTTTCCGCCGATCGTCGCGATGCTCTGCCACGCCTGGTCCGGCGGGCTGGCCCGGGACCTGTTGCGCAGCGCGAGAGCGGCGGTGGAGCTGCAGCGGCGCACCCCACTGACCCCGCTGAGCATCGACACGATCATCGCCGCCCTGGTGTTCGACGACCTCGCCGGCGCGATCAGCGCGTCGATGCGCAGCCTGGACCCCGGCGACGGCCAAGTCGACGCGCTCTGGGCGTTGCAGCAGGCCCTGGACACCGCGCGCGACGGCGACGGCGACCGCGCGATGGAGGCCGCGACCGCGATCGAGGGTCTCACGTCGCCCGTCCTCAAGGCGCTCCACTCGAAGGCGAGGCTTGGGCTGTCCCTGCTCCGGCTGGCCCGCGTCGCCCGGACCCTGCCGAACTACTGGGTGGAGGACGGCCCGGCGCTGCCGGAGGTGCGCAAGGCCGCCGACGACCACGCGACGGCCGTCGCGGCGCTGAACGAGCCCGCCCCGGTGCACGAGTCCGCGGTCCGGAAGGCTGTCCGGGACTTCGATCGGCTCCCCGCCCCGAACGGTCACCAGGGACATCCGGCCCCCGCAGCAGCGACCATTCAGGCAACATAAAAGGGATATCGGGGTGATTTCGCCCGTAACCCCGGCTTTCTCTTGACTTTGAAATGGTCTAGTCCAATGATCTGTCCACCCTCGAACCCCACCGGGAGGACAGATCATGCGCAGAAGCAGACTGGCCGCCGTCGGGCTCGCCGCCGCCACCTTCATCGGTACAGCAGTGAGTCTCGTGATCGGCGCGCCCTCCGCGACAGCGGCGCTGGGCAACAACTGGTACGCCGCGGCGCCGTATCTGATGCCCGTGAGCAACAATCCACCCGACCCGATCACCGTGATGAACGCGACCGGGCTCAAGGCGTTCCAGCTGGCGTTCATCCTGGCGCCCAACGGCGGCGGCTGCAGCCCGACCTGGGACGGCACCAACGCCGTCTCGTCCGACACCACCGTCGCGAACGTGATCTCCCGCATCCGCGCCAACGGCGGTGACGTGTCGGTGTCCGTCGGCGGTTACGGCGGCACGAAGCTCGGCCAGACCTGCGGGAACGTGGCCGCGACCGCCGCCGCCTACCAGCAGGTCATCGCGAAGTACTCGCTCAAGGCGATCGACTTCGACCTCGAAGAGCCCGAGTACGAAAACACCGCGGCCATCGCCAACGAGCTCGGCGCGGCGAAGACGTTGCAGGCCAACAACCCCGGCCTGTTCGTGTCGGTGACCATGCCGGGCACCGCGGCCGGCACCGGCTGGTTCGGCACGCAGCTGCTTGACCAGGCGAAGTCGATCGGCTTCTCCCCCAACAACTTCTCGATCATGCCGTTCGACGGCGGGTTCAACGGCGGTTCCTCGCAGGTGTCCGCGCTGGAGGCCCTGCACGGCCTGCTGATGTCGCACATGGGCTGGGACAGCGCGACGGCGTACTCGCACGAGGGCTTCTCCGGCATGAACGGCAAGTCGGACGCCTCGGAGATGTTCTACACGTCGGACTTCCAGACGGTGTACGACTACGCGACCAGCCACGGCCTGGGCCGCTTCACGTTCTGGTCGGTCAACCGCGACCGTGCCTGCGTCGGCACCACCGACAACGGCGTCTGCAGCAACGTGCCGCAGAACGACTGGGACTTCTCGAAGTTCAGCGTCCGCTTCGCCGGGGCCACCCCGCCCCAGACGACGCCGACGACCACCCCGACGACGCCGACCACCCCGGGCGGCGGCTCCTGCACGGCGGCGGAGTGGGATCGCACCAAGGTCTACGTGAAGGACGACGTGGTCAAGCACAACAGCCACAAGTTCACCGCGAAGTGGTGGACCCAGGGCGAAGAGCCCGGGACGACCGGTGAGTGGGGCGTCTGGGTCGACAACGGCGCCTGCTGAGCTCGTTCTTTTGGAGGCCGTCCCGGGTTCGCCCGGGGCGGCCTTTTCGCATCAGAACTGGAGGTGGGTGTTCTCGCGCTGGACCTCGGGGGTCAGCGCGGGCACCTCGACGACGTGCCGCCCGGCGTGGCGCAGCAGCTCGGTGCCCTGGGCGTCGACGAAGACGGGTGGCTCGCGCCAGGCGAACACGACCCGCGGGATCCCGGCGTCGAGGATCAGCTGGGTGCAGCTGCGGGGATGGGAGCTGCGGTTGCTGCACGGTTCGAGCGAGCTGTACACGGTCGCGCCGGCCAGCCGGGGATCGCCTGCGCACTTGGCCAAGGCGGCTTCCTCCGCGTGGTTGAGCGGATCACCCTCCCCGGAATGCCCGGTCGCGATGACCTCGCCCTTGGCGTCGACGACGACGGCCCCGACCCGGAAGGTGTGGCTGGGCGGACATTCGGCGGCGAGCGCGATGGCCTCGCGCAGCCGCCGGACGTCCCGGCCGGTCGGCTCGTCGGCCGCGCGGTATTCGAGGATCGCCATGCCGGTGAGCTCACGGGCGCCGGTGAGCCGCAGCGGCCGCGGGAAGAGCCCGGGCCCGACGAACCGCGGCGCGTCCGGCTGCCCGACGAAGAACGGCGCGATCGCGAGCCGCAGCTCGTCGGCGAGCCCTTCGGCGAGGAACCGCGTGTGGATGCCGCCCCCGCCCTCGACCAGCAGGTTCTTGATGCCGCGCGCCCCGAGGTCGTCCAGGACCCGCCCGAAGTCGGGCGGATCCCCGGCGTCGACGACGGTGGCGACCTCCTTGAGCGCGTCAGCCGCCCCTGGTGGTGCATAGACGATCTTTTCGGTGTCGCCGACGGTGAAGAACTGCGCGTCGGGGTCGAGGCCGCGGGTGGTCAGGGTGACCTTGACCGGCTGCTCGGGTTTCCCCTGCTCGAGGCGGTGCCGCCGCAGCTCGGGCGACCGCACGAGCAGCCGCGGGTTGTCGGCCCGCACGGTCCCGGCCCCGACCAGGATCGCGTCCGCCTCGGCCCGCAACCGGTCGACGATCGCGAAGTCGTCCTCAGTGGACAGCACCAGCCGTTCGGGTGACGTGTTGTCGAGGAAACCGTCGAGCGACTGGGCGGCGGAGAGCAGGACGTGCGGCCGGTCGATCACCCGGCCCAGTATGCCGGGCCGTAACGGCGCGGGCGATCGGGACGTCCTAGGAACCATGACCACGCGAGGCTGGCAGAAGGAGCGGACGATCACCACGGTCGACACGGTGGGCCGCCGGGTAGCGGTGACGACCGGCCTCACCCGCGACCCGGAGGGCCGCCTGGTGGCGGTCATCGCGGTCGGCGACGGCCCCACGGCGATCTTCCGTCACCTCAACGACCTCGACGACCGCCCGGAACTGGTGACCAACGCGGCCGACACCGCAGCCGACCTCCACACGATGACGGGCATCGCCCCGGTGCGCCAGCTCCGGCGGCGCCGCACCTAGGGCCGTCGGTTTCGCCCGCGCCGCAGTGCGGCAACTGCGACGGCACCGCCGCTGGAACCGCCGGTTTCGCCCCCGGTGCAGTGCGGCAACGCCGACGGCACCGCCGCTGGAGCCACCGGTTTCACCCACGGCGCAGTGCGGCAACGCCGACGGCACCGCCGCTGGAGCCACCGGTTTCACCCACGGCGCAGTGCGGCAACGCCGACCGCACCACACCTAGGACCGCCGGGCTTCGCCAGCGCCGCAATGCGGCAACTCCGACCGCACCGCCGCTGGAGCCACCGGTTTCGCCCGCGGTGCAGTTGGCGGCGGCACTGTGGTGGCATCGCCGCCAGGGCCGCTGGTTCGCCCCGCGGTGCTTCGGCGGCCGCTCAGGCGGGCAGGACCGCGTACTGGCGGACGTAGAGGTCCGTGTACGTCACCGGGCCGCGGGGGCCAGGGACCTTGTCCAGGTTGATGCCGGTTTCCGGGACCGCGAGGAGCTTGAAGCCGTCGAGGAGGCGGGTCGGGGCGTTCCAGAAGACGCCCGTGCCGGTGTAGCCGTCGAAGAACGCGTCGGCGGCGGCTTCGTCCTCGGTCGCGATGCCCGCGGCCAGGCCGGAGGTCTGCTCGTTCGCGATCTCGACGGCGTCGGCGAGGGCACCGACCGTGGCGACCGTGACGGTCGCCTCGCGGTCGGAGTCCAGGGCCCACTCGTAGCCGATCGCGTGCTCGTGCGGCGCGAGCGACGGCGTGACGCCCCGCTCGGCCAGCGCGTCGGCGATGCCCGGCCAAACGTCGTCGTGGATGCTCTCGTGGATCAGCAGCAGGTTCAGCCGGTTGCACACACCCAGCCGGTCGAGGCTGGCGAAGACCAGGTCGCGCGCCTTGGTGACGTCGGCGCCGCGGTCGACGTACAGGACACCGCCGCCGTCGGCGTGCGCGAGGGTGCGGACGCCGTGGACCGCCGCCTCGGTGGCGAGGGCGCGGGTGCTGTCACCGCTGCCGCGCAGGATGACGAGCGGCACCAGGTCCGGCAGCCGCACCAGCGCGGAGGCCGCCTCCCGTTCCACCCGCGGCACCAGCTGGACGCAGTCGGCGTCGATGCCCGCTTCGGTGAGCGCCGGCGCGATGACGACGTCACGCAGCCGCTGCGCCGAGCCGAGCGCGGCCGAGCCGGTGCGCAGCACGCCGGCGTTGCGCGACTTGACCAGCTGCGAAGCGACGTCGACGGTCACGTTCGGGCGCGCCTCGTAGTTCGCGCCGATCACGCCGACTGGAAGGCGCCGTTCGACCAGCCGCAGCCCGCCGTCGAGCGTGGACACCTCGACCGAGCGCTCGTGGTGCGGGGCGCCGGCGAGCAGCCGCAGCTGCTCGGCCATGCCGGTGAGCCGCTCCGGGGTGATGGTGAGCCGGTCGAGCAGACCGGCGCTCATCCCCTCGGCCGTCGACCGCTCGACGTCGGCCCGGTTCGCCTCGAGGATCTCGTCCCGCTGCGCGAGCAGGCGTTCGGCCATCCCGCCGAGGGCGGCATCGACGGCCTCCGCACTGGCAGCGGCGAGCGACGGCGCGGCCAGCTTCGCCGCCCGTGCGCATTCCTCCACGGCCTTGGCGACCTCGTCCATCGTTCGGCTCCCTCCGGCGACCAGCGAGAGTCCAGTTTGCCGCATGGCCCCGGCCCGGTGGCCAGGGGCTCCGCCCCTGGCGACGAGCGGCGGCCGACCGCGACAGACAGCACCGCCGCCCGCAGGCCCGAGGACGTCGGCCGCCCCGCGCCGACCGGCCGACGCCGCACCACGGTCCGGGCCGCCGATCTGCGTCACCCCGACCGACGACACCACGCCGCGTTTCGCGGGCGTCCGCGATCACCGGACCCGACGACACCACGCCGCAGTCTCGCGGGCGTCCGCGATCGCCGGTGCCGGTCAGGCGGCCACGGGCTCCAGCAGCCACAGGCCACCGGCGATGAGGCAGCTGACCGTCGCCACCGCGAACACCAGGACCCACAGCACCGGGGGCACGGCCGTGAGGCGGCCGAGCTGGTCGGCGTCGGAGTCGCGGGCCTGACCGCGGCGGCGCTTGGTCTGCAGCTCGATCACCGGCCGCACCCCGCCGAACAGCAGGAACCACGTCAGCAGGTAGCCGAACGGTGCCTGGACCTCGACCGGCGCGACGAAGGCGACGAGCGCCAGCACGACCGCGCTGACGACGACGGTGAACACCCCGTAGGTGTTGCGCACCATTACCAGCACGCCGAGCAGCAGCAGCGCGACGAGCACCAGGACCGTGTCGACCAGGTCGTTGCCCAGCAGGCTGGCGAACACCAGCCCGAGCACCGACGGCGCCAGGTACCCGGCCATCGCGGTGAACGCCATCCCCGGCCCCTCGGGCTTGCCGCGCGAGACGGTGACGCCGGACGTGTCCGAGTGCAGCTTGATGCCCTGGAGCCGCCGGCCGACCAGTACGGCGGCCAGCGCGTGCCCGGCCTCGTGCACGATGGTGACGACGTTGCGCGCCCGCCGCCACGGCGTACCGCCGACGAGGACCACCAGCAGCGCCACACCCCCGGCGATCAGGGTGATCATGGCGGGCGTCTGGGCCTGCTCCAGCAGCGTCCCGGCCGGGTCGGCAGCGGCCTGGAGGGCCACCGGGACGTCACGGGCCGTGCTGCCGAGCGCGAGTTGAACGGGCGAGCTCACCCGGACACCTCACCACAGGCGACATCTGGCTACGGTGAGTCCCCACCGCAGACGGGTTCCCGGCCTCCGGTATTGGATCGGATCGTCAGTACATCTCCTTTCTTCGGGTCGGGATGGTCGGCTGCGGGCGAGCATTCGAGGTCATAGCGCCTGGCGCAGGCCGCTGGGAACAGGAATCGCTGCCGACAACCGCACGAACGCCGCCGGCGAGGCTCGCCGGCCGAGCCCGCCCGGCCGCGGAAACGTCCGGTCGCGCCGAATGCACGGTCCGGGGTGTGCGCTCGGCGCTGCAGCCCCGAGGCGCACCGGCACGCCGTGAGCGACCACCCCGCCAACCGACGCTACTCGGCACGGCGCACACCGTCAGAGGACAGCCATAACCCAGCTCATCGCGACACCCGCTCGACTGTGCCCACCGCCATCCATGGAGACGACCGCAGTCAGCTCATCGCAACACCCCTCCGCAGCACGCACCAACCAGCGAGACAGCCGGACTCAACTCACCGCAACACCGCCAGGCGACACCCAGCGTCCGCGGAACAACCGAACTCAGCTCACCGCAACGCCCGCAGCACAGACCACCACGGAGACAACCGTGCTCATCTCGACACTGCTAGGCAGCATCCAACGTCCGCGAGACAGCCGGGCTCAACTCACTGCGACACCCCTCAGCAGCACACCGACCAGCGAGCCGGGCCCAGCTCACCGCAACACCGCTGGGCTGCACCGACCGTCCGTGGGGGCTGGAGCCCAGCTCATCGTGACTCCCGCATCCGCGCTTCTCCCTCCACTCGGAACAGGAAGGACGCCCAGCTTCGGAACGGTGCCCAGGACTCCGCGATCTCCGTCAGCTCGGCGATGCTCGCGTCCGGGAGGTGGTAGGCCTCGCGCATGATCTCGTGTAGGCGGCTCTCGCCTCGGGGGAAGGCGTCCGGGTGGCCGGCGCCGCGGATCAGGATCAGCTCTGCGCTGAAGCGGCCGACGCCCGGCAACTGCTGCAGCTGTTTGAGGGCGTCCTCCGCCGGCATTGCGCGCAGCGCTGCCGCGTTGAGAAGGCCGTCTGCCGCCGCTTGCGCTATTCCGCGCAGGCGCTGCAGCTTGTGGGCGGGCGCGCCCGGCAGATACTCGAGCTTTGCCAGCTCTCTCGGCGCCGGGAACGACGGCAGGCGTACGCCGCCGACGTCGACCTCTGTGCCGAGGCGGTCGGTGAGGCGGCGGCGCAGCCGCACCGCCTGGGTCATCCAGATGCGGTGGCTCAGCACCGCCCAGCACGCCGCCTCGTACGGCGACGCGAACAGGACCGGGCGCAGGCCCGGGTGCAAGTCCTGCAGCAGCGACACGACCGGATCGCGGTGGCCCGCCGCCGGGAACTCCGTGGCGTCGACGTCCAGCGAGCACATCCGCGTCACCTGGGCCACCACCGCTTCGGTGTGCTCCTCGGGGCCGTGGACCTCCACCTCGACCACACCCGGCGATCTCTGTCTCAGCAGCGCTCCCGCCGGCGTCCACACGCCGTCGACCGGGAACGCCATGCGGAGCGCTCCGGGCTCCGCCTCCGCTTGCCCGGCGGGCGCGAAGCCCATCAGGAACCCGGCGGCCGCGGCCAGGTCGAAGCCACCGTGGACCAGGATTTCCGTACTGGGCGGGGCCAGGGTCGAAGCTGTCATGTCTCCTCCTCGGAGCGTCGGATCGGAATCTCGCCGACGACGTTAGGAAGGGGCACCGACAATTTCCGGCCTCGAACGCCTGAGCCCGGCGTTCTTCACTCGGTCGGGTGACCACAGCTTTGACATACTGCCGGTATTCGAAAGGCGGGAGTGCCTGCATCGAAGGCTTCCTCGACCTGCTCGGCCCCGCAGACCAGGCCGGCCCGCCCGACCGGGATCACGCAGCGCCTGATGCGCACCACCCTGCTCCCGCAGGTCTACGAGCGGTACTGGCATCCCGCGCTCGACGTCGCCTGCGGCACCGGCCGGTTCACCCGCGCGTTCGAGGAGGCCGTCGGCCCGGGCGGGCTCACGATCGGCCTGGACGGCGCGCGCACGATGCTCGCCAAGGCGGCGGCCGAGGGCGGCCCGGGCACCGTCGCGTACCTGCGCGCGGACGCGGTGCGGATCCCGCTGCGAGCGTCCACTGTGGACGCCGTCTGCTCGTGGCGGGCCGATCGGCGCGAACTGTCGGGGGTGGCGGTTAGCATCGCCCCATGACCCACGCAGATCCCGTCCCGCCCGACGACAGCTACCTCCGTTCCCTGGTCGAAGCCACGGCCGAAGCGGTGGCGGCGGCCGAACCGCTGCCGTCGGCGCACACCGGCGCGGACGAGGCGACCCGGGCCGAGGTGACCGCCGCGGTCGAGCGCAGCTCACCTGATCTGGTGGCGTTGAGCCAAGATCTGCACGCCCACCCCGAGGAGGGCTTCCACGAGCACCGCTCGGTGCAGGCCCTCGCGGACCTCCTGAAACGTCATGGCCACGAGGCGACCGTCGGGGTGGGCGGCCTCGACACCGCGCTGCGCGTGAGCACACCGGAGCGGGACGGCCCGCACATCGCCGTCCTCGCGGAGTACGACGCCTTGCCCGGCCTCGGCCACGCGTGCGGCCACAACGTCATCTGCACCACCGCCGCGGGCGGCTTCCTCGGCGCCGCCACGGTCGCCGAACGGCTCGGAGGGCGCGTCAGCCTCATCGGCACGCCGGCCGAGGAAGGCGGTGGAGGAAAGGAGATCCTGGCGCGCGCGGGCGTCTTCGACGACGTCGACGCGGTGATCATGCTGCACCCGTTCAGCCACGACGTCGCGCTGCACCCGTTCCTGGGCCGCCGTCAGCTGGAGATGGTCTTCCACGGCGTCGGCGCGCACGCTTCGGCCCAGCCGTTCATGGGCCGCAACGCGCTCGACGCCGCGGTCGCCGCCTACCAGGGCGTCTCGGCGCTGCGGCAGCAACTCCCGCAGAGCGACCGCGTGCACGGCGTGTTCAGCGACGGCGGTGCGAGGCCGAACGTCATCCCGGCCCGCGCCGCGCTGCTGTTCTACCTGCGCTCCCAGAACCCGGAGACCCTGCGCGACCTCGCCGCCCGCATGACGTCGATCGCCGAGGGCGCGGCGGCGATGACCGGCTGCGGCGTCGAGCTGATCTGGGACGCCCAGGCCGCCTACCTGCCGATCCGGTTCAACACCGCGCTCGCCGGGCGCTGGTCGGTCAACCAGGCCGGCACCGGCCGCAAGCCGCTGCCGCCGGGCATCGTCCCGGAGTCGCTCACCGGGTCGACCGACCTCGGCAACCTCTCCTACCGGATGCCGGCGCTGCACCCGATGCTCGGGATCTCCGGCCCGACGGTCGCGTTGCACACCAAGGAGTTCGCGGCCGCGGCCGGCTCGGAGACGGGTGACGCGGGCGTGCGTGACGGCGCGCTCGGGCTGGCCCTGACCGCCGCGGACTACCTCGGCGACGCCGAGCTGCGGAAGGCCGTCCACGACGAGTTCGAAGCCGCGGGAGGTGCGCTGGACGTTCCGGCCTTCTTCGACTGAGGCGCACGGAAAGCCTGAGAACCGCCTGAGTTTTCTCAGCTGATTCTTCTCAGCAAAGCCTGAGGGATTTCCACAGGTTGTTCACAAGCACAGGCGCGAATCTTGGTTCATGACCGAGAACGAGAGTCGGCCCGGCCCCGCCTCACCCGGTGGGCACCAGCCGCACCAGAGCACCCAGCAGTACGGGCCGTACGCGCAGTACGCCTACCACCAGCAGGCGGCGCCGAACCCGCTCTTCACCCCGCAGCCGCCGCCGGCGCCGCAGGCGGTCAAGAAGCCGCGCAAGGGCGGCCGGGTCGCGATGCTGGTCGGCGCCACCGCGCTCGGCGCGGCGCTGGTCGGCGGGGTCGGCGGCGCCGCGATCGTCGGGCTGACCGCGACCTCCGCGGACGGCACGACGTCGGTGAGCGCACCGGCCGCGAGCGGGCAGACGGTCTCCAACAGCACCTCCGGCGACGTCAGCGGCGTCGCGGCGAAGGTGACGCCGAGCGTCGTCCAGATCAACGTCACCACCGACCAGGGCGAGGCGATCGGCTCCGGCGTCATCCTCACCGCGGACGGCCGGATCCTCACCAACGCGCACGTCGTCGACGGGGCCCAGAACGTCGTGATCACGACGTCCGACGGCACGAAGTACCAGGCCAGCGTGGTCGGCGCGGACACCAAGGCGGACATCGCGGTGGTCCAGGCGAAGAACGCGAGTGGCCTGACGGCCGCCAGCCTCGGGGACTCGAGCAAGCTCGCCGTCGGCCAGGAGGTCGTCGCGATCGGCTCGCCGGGCGGGCTGCAGAACACCGTCACGACCGGCATCGTCAGCGCGCTGAACCGGAACCTGTCCGACATCGGCCAGGGCGGCCAACAGCAGCAGCAGTCGCCGTTCAACCGCACCTCGAACCAGACCAGCGACTCGCCCAGCTACACCGCGATCCAGACGGACGCCTCGATCAACCAGGGCAACTCCGGCGGCGCGCTGGTCGACGCCAACGGCAACGTGATCGGGATCAACTCGGCGCTCTACAGCCCGACGGCCTCGGCGAACGGCTCCGCGGGCAGCGTCGGGATCGGCTTCGCCATCCCGATCAACGACGCCAAGAAGATCGTCGACCAGATCGTGAACGGCTGACAGAGACGCGGACGGGCCGTAATCGGGGCGGCCCGTTCCCTCCCGCTTCGGGGAGCGGGAACACGGCGAAGGCCGTTTCGAGAGTCAATCGGGGGCTCTCGAAACGGCCTTCGCGCTGTCTACAGCTCGTACGTGAGCGTGAAGCTGTGGTCCGGCCCGATCTCGGCCGTGCCCGAGATCCCGGTCAGCTCCCCCGAGCCGGAGCCGGCGAGGATCTTCAGCGTCAGGCCGCTGTCGTCGGCCGTGTGGTGCAGGACGAACGCGCCCTTGCGGCCGTCGACCGAAACGGCGAGACGTTCGAAGGCGACGTACGCGCGCGAAGTCCCGTTGGACGCCGTGAGCATCTCGACCGTGCTGGTCCCCTCGACCGCGCCGGTGAACGTCTTGGCGATCGCCACGCGGGCGAACTCCGTGCCCGCGGCCTCGTCGGTCGCCTGCGGCTCCCACTTGTCGAGGACGAACGACGCGGTGGCGGTGCTGGTCATGGCTGGTTTCCCCTGTTCTTCGAAGGTGAGTGCCACCTTCGCAGCGATACCTGACAGGTCGCGTCAGGTTTTCTCAGCGCTTCCGGTTGCCGAACAGCCCGCGCGTGATCTCCCGGCCCAGCGCGCTGGCGGCGGACCGCATGAACGACTTCACGGCCGGGTTCTTCATCGCCGACTCCACGAACCCGGGCTCTTCCTTCTCCTTCTTGGGAGCAGGTTCAGGAGCAGGAGCAGCTTCCGGCGCGGGTGCGGCCACCTTCGCGGCCAGCTTCTCGTAGGCCGACTCCCGGTCGATCGTCTCGGCGTACTTCGCGTGCAGGTCCGACGAAGCGACCGAAGCGGCGACGGCCTCCGCGCCGATCGAGCCCATCTTCGACCGCGGCGCCCGCAGCCGCGTCCACGCCACCGGCGTCGGCGCGCCCCGCTCCGACAGCACCGTGACGATCGCCTCGCCGATGCCCAGCGACGTCAACGCCGTGTCGAGCTCGTAGAACTTCGTCTTCGGGTAGGTCTTGACCGTCTTGGCCAGCGCCGCCTGGTCGTCCGGCGTGAACGCCCGCAGCGCGTGCTGGATCCGCGCGCCCAGCTGGGAGAGCACGTTGTTCGGGATGTCCGTGGGCAGCTGCGTGCAGAAGAACACGCCGACACCTTTCGACCGGATCAGCTTCACGGTCTGCTCGATGCGCTCGAGGAACGCCTTCGACGCGTCGTTGAACAGCAGGTGTGCCTCGTCGAAGAAGAAGACGAGTTTCGGCTGGTCGAGATCGCCCTCCTCCGGTAGCTCCTCGAACAGCTCGGCCAGCAGCCACATCAGGAACGTCGAGAACAACGCCGGCTTCGCCTGCAGGTTGTCCAGCTCCAGCAGCGTGACGACGCCCTTCCCGTCGCGTGCGCGCATCAGGTCGTGGACGTCCAGCTCGGGCTCGCCGAAGAAGTCCTCCCCGCCCTGGGCCTCCAGATTGGACAGCGAACGCAGGATCACCCCGGCCGTCGCGGCCGAGACGCCGCCGATGCCCTTGAGGTCCGCCTTGCCCTCGTCGCTGGTCAGGTGCGTGATGACCGACCGGAGGTCCTTCGTGTCCAGCAACGCCAGCCCGCGCTGGTCGGCCCAGTGGAAGATCAGGCCGAGCGTCGACTCCTGCGTCTCGTTCAGCCCCAGGACCTTCGACAGCAGCACCGGCCCGAAACTCGTGATCGTCGCCCGGATCGGCGCGCCCTTACCGCCGGTCCCCAGTGACAGGAACTGCACCGGGAACGCCGTGCCCGCCCAGTCGTCACCCAGCTCCTGCGAGCGCTTCGACACCTTGTCGTTCGCCTCGCCGGCCGCCGCGAGCCCCGACAGGTCACCCTTGACGTCCGCCAGCACCACCGGCACCCCGGCCGCCGACAACTGCTCCGCCACCAGCTGCAACGTCTTCGTCTTGCCCGTCCCGGTCGCCCCCGCGACCAGGCCGTGCCGGTTCAGCGTCGCCAGCGGCAGGCGCACGGCGGCACCCGCGTCCGCCTGCCCGTCGATCACCACCGCGCCCAGCTCCAGCGCGGCACCCTCACTCGCATAACCGGCGGCGATCTCGCCCGCCGGGGACCCCTGCTCCGTCACTCGCGACTCCCCGATCTGTGTCCTGCACCACACCGCTGGCGGCCCCGCGAGCGTAAACGCGCCGTACGCGCAGGTAACGCACCTCTTGTCCCCGTGTCGGGTTAGGGTCACGAGGTGACCGACCGCCTAGTCTGGATCGACTGCGAAATGACGGGGCTCGACCTCGGCAAGGACGCGTTGATCGAAATCGCCGCCCTCGTGACCGACGCGGAGCTGACTGTGCTCGGCGAGGGTGTGGACATCGTCATCCACGCCGACGAGGAGAAACTCGGCGGCATGCCCGAGATCGTCCGCGAGATGCACGCCCACTCCGGCCTCACCGAAGAAGTGCGCCGCTCGGCCGTGAGCCTCGAAGAAGCCGAACGCCGCGTCCTCGAGTACATCCGCGAGTACATCCCCGAACCGGGCACCGCGCCGCTGGCCGGCAACTCCATCGCCACCGACCGCGGCTTCATCTCCCGCGACATGCCGGCCCTGGACGCGCACCTGCACTACCGCCTCGTCGACGTCTCCTCCGTGAAGGAACTCGTGCGCCGCTGGTACCCGCGCATCTACTACGCCAAGCCGGAAAAGGGACTGGCCCACCGCGCCCTCGCCGACATCAAGGAGTCGATCGGCGAACTCGACTACTACCGGCGCGTCGCCTTCGTCCCCCAGCCCGGCCCCACCAGCGACGAAGCCAAGGCCGCCGCCGCTGAGGTGCAGGAACAGCACCACGGGTAACCCCCTGGAAAACCGAGTGCAGGCACCCGCTACGATTGCTTCATCGAGGTGATCGCACGCGGTTGCCTCAGATGGTGGGCGTAGCTCAGCTGGTAGAGCACCTGGTTGTGGTCCAGGAGGTCGCGGGTTCGAAACCCGTCGCTCACCCCATCACCCCGGTTTGGTCGGGCCTCCGCGGCCCTTCACCGAGCTGGGGTTTTGCTTTTCCCGGCGTTCCGCCGTTGGTGGCAACCCTCACGACCGGATGGCTCAGCGTGCGAGCCGCCGGTTGCCGGTGCACCGTGGAGCGGTGGGAATTTCAGGGCCGAAGATCCGGGGTCGGAAGAAGAAGCTGCGGTACGAGGACATCACCGTCGTCGACCAATCGCTGCTCAAGCGGGCTGTGGGGGCCGCCGCGCTGGGCAACGCCATGGAGTGGTTCGACTTCGGCGTCTACGCCTACATCGCCGACACCATCTCCGAGGTGTTCTTCCCCGCGAGCGTCGCGCCCGGGGTGCGGCTGATCGGGACGTTCGGGGCGTTCACCGCCGCGTTCCTCATGCGTCCGCTCGGCGGGCTCGTGTTCGGGCCGCTCGGCGACCGGATCGGACGGCAGAAGGTCCTCGCCGTCACCATGATCATGATGGCGATCGGCACCCTCTGCATCGGCCTGATCCCGTCGTACACCTCCATCGGCGTCTGGTCGCCGATCCTGCTCGTGCTCGCCCGGATGGTGCAGGGCTTCTCCACCGGCGGCGAGTACGGCGGCGCGACCACGTTCATCGCCGAGTACTCCCCCGACAAGCGCCGCGGTTTCATGGGCTCCTGGCTGGAGTTCGGCACGCTGTCCGGGTACGTGCTCGGCGCGTCCGTCGTCACCGGCATGAAGGCGTGGGTCCCGCACGAGACGCTGCTCGACTGGGGCTGGCGGATCCCGTTCCTCGTGGCCGGCCCGCTCGGCATCATCGGCCTCTACATGCGGCTCAAGCTCGAAGAGACCCCGGCGTTCCAGAAGCACGCCGAAGAGGCCGAGAAGCGCGGCCGCTCCGGCGAGCCGTTCTGGAAGATGTTCACCGACTACTGGCCCGCGCTGCTGATCTGCGTCGGGCTGGTGCTCGTGTTCAACGTCACCGACTACATGCTGCTGTCGTACATGCCGACGTACCTGTCCGAGCAGCTGCACCTCGACGCCACGCACGGCCTGCTGCTGATCATCGTCGTGATGGTCGTGATGATGCTGATCATCCTGGTCGGCGGCCGGATCACCGACAAGGTCGGCCGCAAGCCCGTGATGATGGCCGGCTGCCTCGGTTACCTCGTGCTCTCGTGGCCCCTCATGCTGCTGGTGCACGACGGCGGCCTGGTCCTCACCTTCCTCGGCCTGATGGGCCTCGGCCTGCTGCTGCTCTGCTTCGAGGTCTCGATGCCGGCGGCGCTGCCCGCCCTGTTCCCGACCGCGATCCGCTACGGCGCGCTGTCCATCGCGTTCAACATCTCCGTGTCGCTCTTCGGCGGCACGACACCGCTGGTCATGCAGGCCCTGATCTCCTCGACCGGTCACGACTTCTGGCCGGCCTGGTACCTCATGGCGGCGGGCGCGGTCGGCGCGGTCGCGGTCTACTTCAGCCGGGAGACGGCGAACGAGCCGCTCTGGGGCTCGGGCCCGGCTGTCGAGACCGAGGCCGAGGCGCGGAAGCTCGTCCGGGAATCGGGCTAGGCCACCTCGAGCAGCAGGCCGGTCAGCTCGGCGGGCAGGGTGATCATGCAGTCGTGGCCGGTCGGCAGCTCCCGCACCCGCTCGCCGGGCGGCACGGGACGCCGGGTGATGCCTTCTGGACGGCCGGCGACGCAGTGGATGTGCGTGCGCGGGATCGCCCGCACCGCCGGGTCGTCCAGCCGCACCGGCTCCGTCAGGCAGCGCACCGGCTGGTCCGAGAGCATCTCGCGCAGCCAGGCGACGTCGTCCGGATCGGTGACCCCGAACAGGCCGAGCGGCGGCGGCAGCTCCGGCAGCGGCGGCACCCGCCAGCCGTCGACGGCCGCGTCGACGAGCTGCTTGCTGATCGGCATCACGTCGATCGCGGTTTCGCCGTCTTCCGGCACCATCGCGTCGAGGTAGACCAGGTGCCCGATCCGCCCGGGGACGCGGTTGGCCACGCCCGAGATGACCATCCCGGCGTAGCTGTGGCCCACGAGCACGACGTCGTCGAGCCGCTCGGCTTCGATCAGGCCGGCGATGTCGTCGACGTGGGTGCCGAGCCCGACGTCGGGCGCCAGCAGGTGGGCCTTGTCGCCGTAGCCGGTCAGGGACGGCGCGAACGCCCGGTGCCCGGCGGCCTCCAGCAGCGGGACCACGCGGTCCCAGCTGCGCCCGCTGTGCCAAGCGCCGTGTACCAGCAGAAATGTTGCCATGGTCGAGTGGTTCCTCCTCGTGCCTCGGTACCATTCGGTAACCGGGACCATCGTGATCCACTCGACGCGCACCGGGCAATACGGCACTAAATGGTGCCCCGGTTCTCAGGAGGTAACCGTGGAGGACCCGTGCAAGGCCCGCCAAGTCCTCGGCATCGTCGGGGACAAGTGGGCGATGCTGGTCGTGCGCATGCTCAAGGACGGGCCGCGGCGCTTCACCGAGCTCAAGCGGTCCGTCGAGGGCATCAGCCAGCGCATGCTCACCGTGACCCTGCGCGACCTCGAGCGCGACGGCATCGTGACCCGCACGGTCCTCGCCGTCATGCCGCCGCACGTCAGCTACGAGCTGACGCCGATGGGCCGGACGCTGCGCGAAGCCACCGCGCCGCTGCTCGAGTGGAGCATCGAGCACCTGCCGCACATCGACGCCGCCCGCGCGGCGTACGACAACCGCTAGTTCGCGGCGGTCCGCCACTCGTCCCAGGACAGCTGCCAGACGCTCCAGCCGTCGGTCGGCTCGAGCTTCGGGCCGCCGCTGTTCTGGACGGTGACGATGTCGCCCTTCTTGGACGTGTCCATCAGCCACTTCGTGTTCTCGGTGGACAGGTTCAGGCAGCCGTGGCTGACGTTGCTGTGGCCCTGCTGCCGGACCGACCACGGTGCGGAGTGGTAGAAGATGCCGCTGTAGGACAGGCGGATCGCGTACTGGACGTAGGTGCTGTAGCCGCCGGGAGCGTCCTCGGGGACGCCGTAGGTGGCGGAGTTCATGGTGTAGCCGGTGTGCTCGCTCATGACGGTGTAGTTGCCGGCCGGCGTGTTGTGGCCGGGCTTGCCCATGGACGTCGGCATGGTCTTGACCACCTGGTCGTTGACGGAGACCGTCATCTGGTGGGTGCCGCCGTCGGCGACCGCGACGAGCTTGTCGCCGACGGCCGCGCTGATCGTCTTGTCCTCGCGGCCGTAGCTGCCGTTGCCGAGCGGCTTGCCGTAGACGGCGGCGTCGACCTTGATCTTGGTCCCGCTCTTCCAGTAGTCCTTCGGCCGCCAGGTCACCTGCTTGTCGCCGGACCAGCGGAACGCGCCTTCGGTGGCCGGCTCGGCGGTGACCTTCAGCGCCTTCTCGGCCGCGGCCTTGTCGGCGACGTTGCCGGTGAAGGTGAAGATCAGCGGCAGCCCGACTCCGACGGTCTCGCCCTCGACGAGGTTCACGGACACGCCGAGCTGGCGCGCGGGCTTGACGGTCGTGAAGCTCGACTCCGCGGTGACCGGCTTCCCGTCGGCGCCGGTCGCCGTCGCGGTCAGCTTGTAGGCCTTGCCGTACCCGAGCGGCTCGGCGGAGTCCCAGCCGGCGCCGTCCGCCCGCGGCTTCCCGGCGACAGCCTTCCCGTCGGCCCCGGTCAGCTTGACGTCCCCGACCTTCCCGTCGGCGACGGCGACGGTCACGGGCTCACCGGGCGCGACGTCCTTGGCGTCCTTGGCCGGGCTCAGCGTGAGCACGGCGGGCTTCACCACGGGTTTCGGCGCGGGCTTCGACGACGTCGCCGACGGCGGTTCACCCGAAGGAGTACCACTGCTGCACCCGGCCACCGTGAGGCCGATCACCCCCGCGGCCACCAGCAGCCGCACCCTCATGCCGGTCGAACGCCTCATGCCACCCGCCTGTTTCGTCGTCCGTGTCCGGCTCCAGTGTGCCCGACCAGCCCGGACACCGGGGCGCGAACACCCGAACCCGCGCAAGGTGACCCCCCTTGAAACGGCCCGCGAAGCTGGTGCTAATCTTTTCCACGTCGCCGAGGGAAACCTCCGGTAGACACCGGCGCCATTAGCTCAATTGGCAGAGCAGCTGGCTCTTAACCAGCGGGTTCGGGGTTCGAGTCCCTGATGGCGCACCCTCCACCACCCCAGGTCGATCTTCATCGACCTGGGGTTTTGTGATATTTGGACGCACGTCATCCACTTCTTCTTTGTCCACTGTGGTCGGTGGGGAGCCCGAGGGGAGCCCGAGAGCGCACGCCGGGTGCAACGACTTCCGCGGGATCGCTCCCGCCAGCCTCCGCGCCGCGTCATCCGCCACCTCTTTCGCGACGTTCGTGTAGAGATCCATCGTCACCTTGATCGACGAGTGCCGGAGCATATGCTGGATCGTCTTAAGGTCCACTCCCGCACCGAGAGCCAGCGTGGCAGCGCCATGCCGGAGGCCGTGCAGCGTGATCGGCGGCAAGTCCGCCGCACAGATCAGCCTGGCGAACTCGTCGGCGACGTCGGCCGGGTGCAGTGGACGGCCGTCGGGCTCGGTGAAGAGCAAATCGCTCTCGACCCACTCAGCACCCAGGGCCGCTTTCCGCTCGTCCTGCTGGAGCAAGTGCGCGGTGAGCACCAGCACCGTGTCCGCGTCGATGGTGACCAAGCCCTCGGACGACGGTGTCTTGGGCTTGCTCTGGCCGGTCTCCCACCCGTACTGGACGATCTGGTTCGCCACCTCGATGCAGGCAGCCTCCAGATAGGTGTCCGAGCGGCGCTGGCCACAGGCCTCGCCCCGCCGGAGGCCGGTGTAGGCGATCAGGTGGAACAACGGGTAGAGCCGGTGATACACGGCGAAGTCCAGGAACTCGCCAGTCTGCTCGGCCGTCCACACCATCACTGGGTACGGAACCTCGCCCGTCCGCCTCCACTTCGCCACCCGCTCCGGCGTCCAGAGCTTCGGCTTCGGCCGGACCGCGGCCGGCAACTCGACCAGCTTGGCGACGTTGTGGGTCAGCAGGCCTTGATCGACTGCCGGACGAAGGACGGCGCGCAGGGTCTCCTTGATCCGGTGCAGCGAGGCCGGTCCTACGGGACGCTGCCACTTCACCGCCGCGATCTTCTGCGGGTCGCCGCTGGCCCGATACTCACCGATCAGCTCGTTGCGTTCCACGATCGCCTCGAACATCGCGTCCAAGTGGCCCACCCGCAGCCGGTCTCGGCGGATCTTGCCCAGGTGCGGCCGGAGGTAGAGACGGACGTGGGACTCGTACGAGCGGTACATGTTCCGGCTCACCGTCCGCTTCTTCAACGCCAGAAACGCATCGAACACCGCACCCATGAGCGGATGCTCCAGAACTGGAGCGCCGGCCTTGACGAGACGACGGACCTCATCGATCTCGGGCAGCGGCTTCTGCTCCGAGATCAGTCTCGCGAGCAGGTCTCCGATCTTGCGCAAGGTCTCGTCGTCGTCTCCCTCGGCGATCCCGAGCAGCTCGTTGACCCGGTCGAGCCCCTTCTGCGCGTCCGCCGCCGACTCGTACCCGCCGCGACGTCGCGGGCGGCGGTTGTCCTGCGCGTCTTTGGGCAGCTCGATCCGGAAGTACCACTGCCCGTGCCGCTTGTTCGACAGCTTCGGACATGCGTCACCGAGCGACTTCCTGTTGCTGTCCCGGCAGGAACACCGCCGGAACACCGAGCCGTTTGCCACTGAGGACACCTCACCTCTCGTTCGTCAAGCACCCACCAAGGGCTTTCTCCAGACCGAATGCTCGCGCTGCGACCACCACTCGGGGAAGCCCGAGCCCGGGAAAGATCACCTGATCAGGTGGCAAGTTCGAGGAGCCGCAGGAGCCCGGCCGTCGGCACCCGATACGACCGTCCGACCCGGACGACGGGGCAAGGAAAAGAGCCACCACGGGCCAGCGCATACGCCGTGGTGCGACGGATCCTCAGCGCCCGGGCCGCCGTCATGAGGTCCACCACCGCCGGCAAGGCCGCGATCTCCGCCAGTGACATCGCCTGCCCCCGCTCGGCCGTCATCGCCCAAGCCCCAGCCGCCGCAGGGCCAGGTTGTGACACGCCGGATTCAGGTCGGCACCGATGAATCGGCACCGCTGCTCTCGCGCGGCGAGACCGGTCGTCCCGCTGCCGGAGAACGGATCGAGAACCCGTCCCGCCGGGGCGGCAGCCGAGCCGGACACAGCGTCGCGCGATCTCCAGCGTGCCGGCGGCGGGATGGCCCGTCCGGCCGCGGTCGGCCGAGACCTTCCAGACGTCCGTCTCGGCGCCGGTCTCGCCATGTGCCTCGAAGGCTCGCTGATCTCGGGCAAGAGCGAAGATGTTCTCGTAGCGGTGCGCGAACCGGTCGCGGACGCTCTCAGGCCGCGCGTTCGGCTTGTGCCAGATCACTGCGCGCTCCACCAAACATCCCCGGCTCATCAGGGCGAACGCCACCCGCCAGGGCACCCCGACGAGATCTTTGGCCCGGAACGTCGACTGCGGTGGGCGAAGCGTCCCATACGGAGTGCGCAATCGGGCTGCTGCGGTACGAGCCGAAGAACCGCTGGCGACATAGCTGCCCCATGAGCCGCCATAGCTGTCGCCGAGATTCAGCCATGCGACGCCTCCGGGTACCAGGACGTGGGCAAGTTCGTCGAAAAGCTCGGCAAGGCGGTCGACGTAGTCGTCCACTGCGGGTTCGATACCCAGTTGGCATGCCACTGCGTAGTCGCGCAATCCCCAGTACGGCGGCGACGTCACGACGCAGTCCACCGACGCCACCGGCAGAAGCCGAACCACATCGGCCGCGTCCCCGGTGTACAGGGCCACCTGGCCATATTCGTAGGTGACTGCTCGTGAAGCAGGCTCGATATCACTTCGACCTCCCCGTTCGCGGCAAGGAAACCGTTCTCGTAGCGAGATCCGTCGGCCGTTCTCGCGATCAACGCGTTACGCAACAACCAACCGTCAGCTTGGAGTGCGAACGCCACTCGCCACGGTAACCCGGCGACCGAGCCCGAGACCGCCTGTGGATCGTCGAGCACCAGCCAGGTCGTCCCGTCAGGCCGGACGACCCGCCACAGCGCCATCCACACGCGACGCAAGGCGGCCACCACCTGATCAACACAACGACCTCGATGATTCGGCCTGACCACGACGCAATCGATGACCTGATCAGGGAGCGCGACCACGAAATCGACCGCGTTCTCCGCCTGGAGCTCGAAACCATCTGACACCAAAGCAGCCTCCACATCACGCGACAACACGAGACATGGTCGACATGGCAACGAATCATGCGGAGTCCACGAGACCGTACATTGTGTCGTGGAAATGGCGCTGCTCGGTCAGGGCCGAGTGGCGAGCCGCGGCGATTCCCAGAAAGTTCGTGACGTCCAAGGCGGAACCACTGCGGACGACCTCGTCGAAGAACCAAGCCGAGGTGATCAACGCCAGTACCCCCGGCGACCCGGCCGGCGCGTCCTGGAGCTGCGGTGCTTCGAGCAGGCGAAATGTGTGGTTGATCGCGAGCCCGGTCGCGCAGTGGTCGTCGTGGGCGACCTCTCCCGCGTGCAACGCCATGCGCAGCCGGATCCGTTCCTCGGGCAGGTGAGCCTCTGGGCCGGCACCAGCACGAAGACGCCGTCACCGGTGCTCTCGTGGTGGCAGTCGAACCACGGCACGCCCGCCTCGTCGAAAGCGCCGTACCGTTCGATGTCCGCCGCCGGCATCGTGCGATGAACGACAAGACGCGATTGTTCCATTCTTTCGGCAGCCCAATGCAGCCCGGTGACATCCACGGCTAAGCCGAACGGCGGCGGTCACGAGAGGGACCGGCCGGAGCGTCCGTTGCCTGCGGGACGCACGAGAAACACTTGACACAGGGCATTCCGGAGATGCCGTCGAGCAGCTCGGCCGCGTCCGGATCCAGCAGATCGCCGCACAAGGTCTTCAGCACCGGCGGCGCCGGTGCACTCGTGGCCAGCGTCACGAAATGGACTTGGCGGTCACGCTCTCCCGCGGGGCGGCCATCGGCGCGGAGTACACCGCGCCGGATTCGAACGGCGACGACGCGGCAGTTGCGGAAATGGCGAGCAGCACGCATGAGATGTCCTGTTCATCGATGTGGGCTACCCCATGGGGCAGGGCGGTTCCCCGGTCATGGCGAAGATGCGATACTGAGCGGCGCGGGACCGGTCGGCTCTCGACCGGGTTCCCGGTCCCGCGCCGCGGTTCTTCCAGGAGAGGGACCGGATCAGCCGATCAGGGTGTGTGCCTGGTCAGCGAGGGTGGTCAGCAGGATCAGCAGGGGCGTGGTGGCTATGACGAGCACCACGCACCCGATCCCGCTGGCCGCCCTTTTCCGGTGTTTTCCGGCCATTCGACCTCCTGTTTCGACGGACTGCCGGAGCAGCCCTGCGGCTCCTGCTCGTGCGGCGGGAGCCTCGACGCCGCGACGTGCGCCGAGGTCTTCGGAATGCGAACCCACTGAGGCGACCAGGCGGCGAGCACGGGGAACCTCCGGGAGCAGCAAGGATTGCGCGAGCCGATGCGGCGTCACCATCGACGTTATCCCGCGAGCAATTCCGTTCGAAAGCGGCTCACGATCAACGGGGCCAATCCTGCGACGACCGGTTTGTGCGCCGACCAGTAGAACGTAAGTAGCAGATCATTCGCCCTCCGGGCGAGTACTCCGATACCCAACGGGAAGTATGGCGATACTATCCGATGCGCACGGCAAGACCATCAGTATCCATTCACTCCCCCGCAGGTCAGCCGAGTGTGCGCGGAAGAGCGGTCATCCGCGCAAGGGGCGCGGGCTCGACGGGTCCGGATTGAAGCCCGCGCGAAGCTGCTCGTTGATCAGCTGCCGAATCGTGTCGAGTGACACGCCGGAATACTTTTCCCGGAATTCCCGCTCGAGCAGATTCCGCTGACGCTGGTTCTCGGCGCGCAACTGCCAGTTCGTCGTCTGCTCCTGCCTGAGCGACGCCTCGAGCGCCTCGATCCGGTCGGCGAGTTCGCAGACCGTCTTCGACGTCGACAAGAGCACCTGCCGCAAGGCGGCAGGGTCGTCGATCGGATGCCGCGGTTCCCGGGCCTCGGGTACGAAGTGCGGCGGTATTGGCTGGCCGCCGCCACCGTCCGCGGGTCCACGCGCGCCCACCGGAACCCGCGCGACCGGGATCGGCGGCCCGGAGCCGCCCGCACAAGCAAGCGACCGCGAGCCGGCCCGCGCCGGTTCACGATCAGCGGGCTCCCCGGCGACGTCGTCGATACCCGCACGGATCATCTCGACGGCAACCACCGGTTCCTCGATCCAGGCCGGGGCCGCCATCGGGCCGTCATAACCACGTACGGGACGATCCTGGCCGACGCTCCGCGCGAACAAGGCCGCCGCTTGCGCCCGCACCGCGGGCAGGCGGTCGGCAGGTACCGCGACCTCGACGATGTCGACGATCCGCTCCCACGGTGGCGGTCTCGTCGCACCCTGACCGAGGGACTTCGCCAGCAGGCGCGTCAGCGCGTCCTTGGTTTTCCCCGCACACCAGTGCCCGTCCCGCGCCCCGTAGGCGTCGAGGAGGCGCCGGCGGGTCTCCGCGAGGCTTTCACGATCGTCGGCCAAGGCGACCAGAAGGAACAGCACCAGCTTGCGCTCGTCGAGCGTCAGCGGAGACTTCCTTTTCCCGTCGTCGAATGCCGCGGTCGAGGGGAGCTTCCCCAGAGCGGTCTGCCCCCGGGTCCGCCGCCGACCCCGCTCGCCACGGGCACTCACGACCCGAACCCTTCGCCGGGCTGTTCGGGCGCGCCGACGCGAAGCGCCGTCCAGCGCATAGTCGTTCACCTTTGTCTCTGTGGTACGCCGCGCAGTACCGCAAGGCGTCACTCGCCCCGACAACGAGCCGGCCCTGCTTCTGCTCTGTCAACCCGCCGTCTTCCAGCGTTCTCCCGGCAGCCGGAACGGGGTGGCCCCTCCGCGGGAATCCCAACTTAGCCGCTCCCGCACGGCCAGGTGCACGCTCACGAACGGCCAAGCCGGCACGGATGCGCACACCCCGAGCTGACCCGAATGGCGCAACCTGTCACACGAGAGTGACACGTTGCGGCGCATTCACCCTGTCGAGCTTCCACCGACCGTGCCGCCTCCGCACGGCAACTCACCTCAACGGCGTAGGCACCCGAGCACTCCGAGTACGACCGAGTCGCCGAGATGGAATATT
This sequence comes from Amycolatopsis heterodermiae, assembly GCF_034929455.1. Taxonomy (NCBI): domain Bacteria; kingdom Bacillati; phylum Actinomycetota; class Actinomycetes; order Pseudonocardiales; family Pseudonocardiaceae; genus Amycolatopsis; species Amycolatopsis heterodermiae. The sequence goes on along the minus strand of NZ_JAYFSI010000012.1, from coordinate 129,898 downwards.
CCAGATCGCATTCCAAATATGCCTGCCACCGATCACCTCGGAAATACCGACAAACCAGACACGTGTCGCATCCGTGGCCTACGCGCTGGCGGCACGTGCACCTACACCTGCATATCGCCACCATTCGAGTGAAGATGTCACACGTCTCGGCAGCGTTTCCCGACCTTCCTTGCAATCAAAATATTCAGGTTCTAAGCCTGAATAAGTCGGATATTCCAAAGTGCATCAAGAGCTTGACATCAGGGGGAGCCATGGACATCAGGAGCTACGACCCGATGGTCGCCGGGAACGCGTTCGACGCGGACAGCTGGGAGCGGAGTCCCCTGTGCGGGCCCGACCAGGGGGACTGCGTCGAGGTCAACTTCGGGCAACCCGGGCTGGTCGCGATCCGGGACTCGAAGCTGGCGGACAGCCCCGTGCTCGTGTTCAGCACTTCGGAGTGGGAGGCCTGCACCCGCGGCATGAGCCGGCCGAGCGGACCACGGACCACGCGCTGAAGGCCGGGTCCATCCAGGAACCGCGAAACCGGGGAGCCCGCGGTAGCGGAAGGGGGCACGCGGCCCACTCAGCGTGGGTGTTCGGCGGTCAGGCCTACTATCATCGGGGCAGGAAGCCTCCCGATTGGACGACCTGAACGTGGCACGGCCACCCTCCCCTTCCCCCCAGGACGACAACGAGCAGCGCATGCGGCTCGGTCTCGAGGTCCGCCGCCTGCGCAAGCAAGCCGATCTGACTCAGGGCGCCCTGGGCAAGATGGCTCATTCATCCCAGGGGGCGATCAGCCGGCTGGAGTGCGGATACGAACGCAGCTCGGGGATCCTCGACGGTGTTCTGAAGGCCCTCGACCCACCGGCGGAGACCGCGGACGAGCTCCGGCGCCTGAACCGGGTCAACGAGCGCGGACGCGAGAAGCGGCGGAAGGACCTGATCGAGTCGACCGCACCGTGGTTCAGCCGGGTTCTGGAGCTCGAACCGCAGGCGACGGCGATGTTGTGCTGGACCGGCGAACGACTGAAGGGATTGCTGCAGGCCGAAAGCTACATGGTCGAGCAGTTTCGCGGCTACGGCGTGGACGACCTCACCAACGCCGTGACCGGGCGCGCCGCGCGGGCGACCCGGGCGTTCATCGAAAATTCCGGCTGCCGCTACGAATTCCTGATCAGCGAAGGCGCGATCGAACGACTCGTCCGGTGCGAGACCGCGAACCGGTTCGTCGCGGTGGACCAGGTGAAGCACCTCATCACCCTCGTGGACCGGAACCCGAACATCGACATCCGCCTGGTGCCCTACACCGGTCTCCTGCACGTCGACCCCGACTTCACGATCATGGAGTTCACGCCGCCGAAGACGGCCTTCGGCTACAGCGACGTGCTGAAAAGCCTGGTGACGTCCGACCCGGGCGGGCTCGACATCGAGCACCTCTACGAGTGCTGGGATCGGTTGCGCAATTCCGCGCTCAGCGCCGATCGGACACGGGGTGTTTTCGAAAAAGCACTCCGGCGGCGCCAGGAGTCACCCTGATGCCGCCTGTGACCAGTGGCATCCCGGAATACGATTATCCGATCACACGCTACGGGGAGCGGAATATGACAGCGTCGGGCAGTGAACCGTACCCCCCTGCCGGGGTCGACCTCAGCCAGCCCAGTATCGCCCGGATCTACGACTACTACCTCGGCGGAGACACCAACTGGGAAATAGACCGGCAGTTCGCGGAGAAGCTGCTGACGGAGTTCCCGATCCTGCGGCCGATCGCGCGCTCGAACCGGTTGTTCCTGCACCGGCTCGTCAGGCACCTCACGAAAGCCGGCATCCGGCAGTTCATCGACCTCGGGTCGGGCGTGCCGACCATGGGTCACGCACACGAGGTCGCCGACCAGGTGGCTCCCGGCAAGGTGCGAGTCGCCTACGTCGACCACGAACCGGTGGCGGTGGCGCATTCCCGGAGCCTGCTGCGGCAGTACGGCGACGAAGAACGGCACACCGCCATCCACGCGGACATCCGCGATCCGGAGGGCCTGTGGAAGAAGATCGAGGCGAGCGGCGTCATCGACCTCGAAAAGCCTGTCGGGCTCCTGATGATCGCCGTCCTCCACATCCAGCAGCTTCCGGCCACGGACAGCCCGGTTTCCGAAGACCTCGGACCTCAGCTCGTCGCCACCTACCGAAACCTGCTTCCCACCGGTTCCCACCTCGCCATCTCCCACGTCACGGGAGAGGGCATCCCGGCCGAGTCCGCCAAAATGCTCACGCGGATAAAGACGATGTACGACAACTCGGGAAGCCCCGTCATCTGGCGGACAAAAGAACAAATCTGCGACCTGTTCGGCGAATTCCGGATCATCGACCCCGGCCTGACCTGGACACCGCTGTGGCACCCCGAAGAGGAGTCCGTCACGGACGAGACACCGAACCTCGGGGATCCCAGCGAATCCATCGTTCTCGCGGGCGTGGCGAAAAAGGAGTAGCCACCCAGGCTACCCCTACGAGCCGTCGCACGCCGGTGTGATCCTGCTGGACAGCCTGTAAAGTCCTGGCCGATGGACTGGACAGCGCGAGCTGCTACCTCGAGCCGCTGGAGGAACAGTTGACGGACTCGTTTCCGGAGTACCGGGAAACAAGCGTTACCGAGCCACTCAGGCAGGGCGACGTACTGGAGGCAGTGGACAACGCGGCCTCCTGCTGGCAGCGCCACCTGCTCGTACTCACCGCCGACTGCGACCTGGCCCACGCCAAGCACCGAGGGCGGGTAACGTGTGTTCCGCTGCTCACGGCGCGGGAGTACCTGATGGAGATGAAGATCCCCATCCTGCGCGATGACGCGGTGGGGAAGTTCATCGGCGAACTGCGCAAGGTGCTGCCCTCGGACGGGCCGAACATCTCCGACGAGCGGCTCCGGCAATGGCCCTGCGAAGCGGCTCCAAGCGAGATCGTCTCCACACTGGGACTCGACGGCCAGGGTGCGGAAAAGGCCAGAGCAGCGCTGGATTCGATCCGTTTGGCCAGCCAGACATCGGCAACCTTGGACGAGGCGGTCAAGGCCTTGATCGAGGCCCAGGCGGATGCGCCCAACCCGAAGAAGCGCGAGAACATCGTCAACGCGATGGTCCAGGCCCTGAAGATGCCTTACTCGCACCCACCGGGTGACGCATTGTTCCTCTCCGCGATCGCGCCGGCCAACGACCTCGGCTACTTCGCCTATTTACGCCACCTCGAGCAGGTCGCCGAAGACGAGATTGCGATCGGACCGGCCAGGACCGCCGCGGCGTACCGCCGCATCGCACACCTCCAGGACCGGTACATCCACGCACTCGTGCAGCGGTTCGCACTAGTCTTCATGTCCATCGGCCTCCCCACCACCTACGAAGAGATGCGCGACCTCCATTCCGAGACCATGGGAGAGATTTGCCGGTGAAGCCGCTCATCACCACAGTCAACGCGCTCAAGGAAATGGCGACCGGACTGTCCCGGGAAGCCATTCCGGCATCACCGTTGCTGTTCGAATACACCGGCATCGACGTCGAGGTTCTCCTGCATGCGGAAGACACGGCCGACGAGCAGCGCATCTTCGTGATACGACAGTCCGACACCAGGGAACGCACCGTCCCCCGCCATCCCGGCGATCTGACGAGCGATGTGCTCAGCCGTGTCGCTTCGTTCGCCGAACGCGCCCGCGCGAACGGGTCACTGACGTTGCCGCATGGCTGGCACCAATTCAAGCGCAACAACCTGATCACGTTCTTCGCCGGTCAGCGCGGCGGACCCGAGGGGCGGCGGTGGATTGCGGAGCTGCTGCCGGGCGCACCGCCGGACATCGTCTTCTGGGGCATGGCGAGGTCGGACCGCCCGGCGATCCTGGAAGAGTTCGAGGCCGCCAAGCCCATCCTGCCACCGGGATGGCAGCAGGATTGGCGGTCCGCCGTCGAGAAGTGCGCCGAATGGGTCGAACTGTCGAAGCGGCCCGAAACCACCGACGTCGAGATCGAACTGGGGCACCTGGACCAGTCGACAACGAAGGGCTGGTCCTACGAACAGTGGTTGACTGAGGTCACCGCGGATCAGCACTCCTTCATCGAAGCCACCACGACCAAGTCAATTCGCCTGCGCGGCCCGGCGGGTTCAGGCAAAACGCTGGCGTTGTCCCTCAAAGCGATCAAAGAAGTACTCGACGCCCGGGAATCCGGGGGCGGGATACGTGTGCTGATGGTGACCCACAGCTGGTCTTTGACCACCGCGATCTTGGAATCCGTCGAATCCATGGGGAAGGGGCAGCTCGCGGAGATCGACGTCTTCCCTCTTCTTGAGATCGCCAAGCTGATATCGCCGCACTACGCCAATGACAAGTCGGGGTACAGCCTTGCAGCTGACGACAGTTTCAGCGGCAAGCAGGATCAGCTGAACGAGATTCTCGAGGTGCTGGACGACTTCGTCACCGGCGACTGGGTCACCTACCGAGAACGGGTCACCGAAGACCTGCGTGCCAGGTTCGACTCCGGGGAACCCGACGACCGGAAAGCCCTGGCGTGGGACCTGCTGCTCGAGTTCGGGTCTGTCATCGGCGCTTCCGCGATCTTCCCCGGTGCCGGCGCCGAGTCCCGGTACGCCCAGCTGCCCAGAGCGGGGTGGATGCTTCCCCTGCAGACGCGAGATGACAAGCGCGTCGTCTTCGCGTTGTACACGAAGTACATGGAGAACCTGGACGCACGCGGCACGTTGACGTCGGACCAGGTCCTAGCGGACCTGCTCAGCCACCTGGAAACCCACGCGTGGAATCGAGCGCGCAAAGATGAAGGTTACGACCTGATCTTCGTCGACGAGTTCCACTTGTTCAGTCCGTTGGAGCGCCAAGTGCTCCACTACCTTTCGCGAGACGTGAATTCATACCCGCGGGTTTTCATGGCCGTCGACCCTCGGCAGTCTCCGTCCGAGGCTTTCATCGGGGTGGCCGCGGACGGGACTCGATCTTCGTCGGGGGCGTTCGAAGCCAGCATCGGCGACGTGACCAATTTCGAGCTGACGACGGTGCACCGGTTCACGCCTCAGATCCTGGAGCTGATCAAGCACGTCCATCACGAATTTCCGACACTAGACCTGGGGGCGGATTGGCAGATCGATTTCGCGGCGGTCGAGTCGGCACAAGAATCCGGTCCGTTACCGGTGTTGAGCAAGGCAGCTTCGCGGGAGGGAGAAGACGCGGACATCGCCAAAGCAGTGCACAAGCTGTACTCCACGGGTCGCATCGCCTTGGCCGTGGTCGACAACCGGCATTGGCACAGGTTCAGCGAGCTCGCGACTCGCATCGCCACGTCCGGGAAGTTCCATGTTTCGACGATCTCGGGCCGGACCGACATCGACGGCATCGGTTACCGCAGCCGCGGTCTGGTGGTCGGGCCCGCGGAGTACTTGGCCGGACTTCAGTTCGACGTTGTTCTGGTCGCAGGCATCCCGGACATGGACGTGACCAGAACTGCCACCAATGAACGCACCAGGTTGCTGTCACTGCTGTACCTGGCCCTGAGCCGTGCGCAGCGTCAGGTGCGAGTCTTTGTGAACGACGACGACGGTGGCGCCGCCGAGGTGCTCGGCCGGGCGGTCACCAACGGCGTGATGAAGCAGGAGCAGGGCAGCTTTGTGTGAGCACTGATCACCAAAGGCTGCGCCGGGGTGGCGCCGCTTGCGTCAAGGCGTCACCCCCGGCCGGCTGCCACGCGCAGTGGCCATAGAACACCGGAACAGCTACAGGCGGCCGCCTTGATGCGCGGCACAGTCCGGCCCAAGAGATGGAAATCTCGTCGAAGCGACACTGCGATACTTCTCATGATGCAGCACTGTCCAACAGGTGGAAATTCACCGATTTCCCACGAAGAGCGATTCTCTTCAGCAGGAAACCGCCAATCGGGTATCAAGCCGTGCTGGTCGAAACCGGCAGCGAAGAATAGATCCTGATCTGCGCACCCAATCGGACCAGCCGCCATGGAACATACGGGTGAATCACGGAATGTTTTATCGATCTGCAATCTCTGATTCGTAACGTCCCTCACGTGAAGATCGACCTCGATAGCGGCCTGCATCGAGCGATCACTGGACTCCAAACTGCTCGGCGCGATCACCCGTTCGACCGGAACCGGGGCGGTACATGACAGAGGATCGAGCCGGCGCACTGCCGGAACCGAACACTCAAGTCGTCATCGACGGCCAGTTGGTCACAGTCCTGGTTATAACTCCGACGATCTCCGGCGCCGACGTGGTGTACCGCCGCGGCGATGGGCAATTAGGCGAAGCTTCTTTGGACACCACCGAACTAGTACTGGCGCAAGTGTCGGCAAATGATGCTGGCGGTCACCCGGAACGGGCACTGACCGGTTTATGGGGCAGGTGGATGCAGTACGCCGTACCGCGGATCAGATCCGCCGTCCTGGCGACGCGTCCACTGCAGCCTTATGCACACCAAGATGAAGCTGTCTTCACTCACATGCTTGCCCAGCCCCGGCTGCGCTTCCTCTTGGCAGACGAACCAGGCACGGGAAAAACGATCATGACCGGAATGTATCTGGCGGAAGGAACCCGTCGCGGCCTCATCCCGGGGCGGACCATTCTCATAGTTCCCGCCCACCTGGTGGAAAAGTGGCGCCGAGACCTACGCCGTTACTTCGCCGTTCAAGCTGACCGGCTCACGCCGGAACTCGCCCGGGACCCGAAGGACCTTGATCCACGTGTCAGCGTATGGATCGTTTCGGTCGACCTGTTCACCTACAATTCCGATGTCCGCCGCAAGGTCTCGGGCGCTCGCACGTCGTGGTCGCTCACCGTGTTCGACGAGGCCCACCGTCTGACCCCGACTTCACAGTATCTCACCGCAGCTCGTGAAGTTGCCGCGCGAACCCACCACCTCTTACTGCTCACCGCCACACCACATCGAGGCAAGGAGCACTTCTTCCGGGCCTTGCTCAACCTGCTCGACTCGACCCTTTACCCCTGGGATCCCAAGCAGAACGACTACGAAACCGCGCTGCGCCCCAGCACACTTTCGTTCCTGCGGAGGATGAAGGAGGAGCTCAAGGACTTGGATGGTCGAGCACTCTTCCCGGCTCGCTATGCCGAGACCGTACAGATCGACCTCAACGGCCACGAAGAGGCTGCGTACACCGCCGTGATGGACTACGTCGACACGTTCTATGGCGAGACAGCAACACTGGCCCGCTCCATCTACGGCAAACGAGCCGCGTCGTCGCTCATCGCGGCGAAATCAACCATCCTCCGACGCGAAGAGGCCGTGCGCGGTCCTGCCGGAGGTCGAGCGGACCTACCGGTTCCCGAAGAATTCGTCGGCGCCGGGGCCGAACTGCAGTTCGAGGTCCCGGACGACGACGCGTGGCGCCGTGCGGAGGAAGTCGTCGTCTCCGCACGCAGTCGGGACAAGGGCAAGGAACTCACGCGCATCACCGCCGTCCTGGAAACCCTGGAGCGGGCCGCTGCCACCCCCTCGACCAAGTGGCTGCGCACCCTGACACTCATGGAACGACACGGCATTCGCCCCGGTGAGGGACAGTTGCTCGTTTTCACCGAATTCGCGGACACCGCCAGATGGTTGGCTGACGCGTTCGGCGGCGCCGGATTCAGCGTCGACACCCTCGATGGAGGGGTCGGCCACGAGGCTCGCGATCAGTTGCAGCAACGATTTCTCGATCGCCGGTTCCAGGTGCTGGTCAGCACGGATGCCGGCGGTGAAGGCATCGACCTCCAATCCGCGCACGTCATGGTGAACTGGGATGTCCCGTGGTCACTGGTCCGGCTCGAACAGCGGATGGGCCGGCTGCACCGGATCGGGCAAAAGCACGATGTGCACATCTATCACCTGGTCGCACCCTCCACACGTGAAGGCCGGGTGCAAGAAGTCATGCTGTCCAACATCGAGGCGGCTGGTCGCTCCCTGGGTGGCCGGATCTTCGACCTACTCGACGCGACCGCCGCGCGCGCCGGATTCGACTACGGGCGCGCGTTGATCGACGCGCAGCGCAGTGGAGCACGCATCGACGTTCCCCTGCCCCACACGGAAAAACTGCTCGACGCGGCCCGCGAACTCGTCGAGGACGAGGACCGCTTGCGCACTCCGGCCAACACCGCCGAAGCGATGGCCCGGTTCCGCGCCGACCGCCTGGAAGCGATCAACCCGGTCATCGTCGACGCCTTCGTCGATCAGCTGGCCCTGGCCCGCGAGTGGACTCTTGGCCCCGGACCGGCGAAAGGTATCCGCGAAGTCGCTGCCCGGCGACCGCTGCCACCTGCCCTCGGTGGTGGCCTCGATCGTCTGGTCGCCGCCGATGGCGCGTCGGTCAGGCAAGCGATCAATGACGGCGCCCGCGGTCTCGACGATGTCGTGGTCCTCGGCCCGACCGAAGAACCGTTCGGCGAGTTGGTCGACATCGCAGTCCACGACGGCGAAACGGAGCTGGTACGCGGCACTCGCCTGACCGACACTGCCGCGCTGACGGGGTACATCTTGCTGATCTACGACGCCGAGGTTGAAGCACACGACGGTGTCCGCCGTCACCGGCGCAAGACCCCGCTGCTCATCCGGTACTCCGGCACCGGCGCGTTCGAGATCGCATGGGAGTCGCTGATGACCCTGAGTTCGAACGTCGTCCCAGCCGCGGGACCTTCTCCGGCGTTGGCACCCGCGGTACGGACCGAGGGAATGGCCCAGGCGCGAGCGGCGCTGACGCGCGAGGTCGAACGGGTCCGCGCCGAGCGCGCTGCCTGGGTCGAGAACGCTTTCGAGCAGCTCGACCAGGTCGAGTACCGCTATCTCGACGAACTCGACGAGTTGCCGGCCGAGGTCCGGGGCGAGCGGCGCAAGTCGTTCGAAGAACTCAAGGCTCTGCGGCGCCGGCAACTCGAGGACATCGGAAAGGTCACCGGCACGCCCCTGAGGCTCGCGGGCTGGGCGCAGGTCGCGGCCGGCGCGCGAACGACGGAACTCGGCTACGACCCCGACAGCGAAACGGTCGCGATCGCGACCGTCCTCGACGAGCTGGAGCGGTTCGGCTACCTCGTCGACGATCGGCAGACCGCTGGGGTCGGCTACGACTTGTTTGCCCATCATCCCCAGACCGGTGAACAACGGCTGGTCGAGGTCAAGGGCCTGCTGAACGGCTTGGAAGCCATTTGGCTCGAGCAGCACGAGTGGGCACAGGCCCAGCAACGTGGCGAGGACTACTGGCTGTACCTGGTGACGAACTGCTCGACGACGCCCCAGGTGGTGCTGCGTGCCCAGGACCCGGCCGGTCGCCTGGCCGCCGGGCCGCGGCGCATCGAACGATTCCGCATTCGGGTGACCGAGCTGAGGCGCATGATGAAGGGTGAACAGTGAGCAGCAGGAAGAGCGCGCGGACCACGCCCACCGATGTGCGCGAGCGGTTGATCGACCACTGGTTCCCCTGCGCGGTCGTCGACGCGGCGGTGGGTTCGCCCGCGGGATCCGGCCGGAACGAGAAGGCGATCTTCCCCTGGTTCGCGTCCCGGCCGATCGCCCAGGCTCGCGCGGCAGTGCTGGCAACGCTGCTTCCGAATGACACCACGTTGCGCCCCTGGGTCGAGCGAGCCGTTCAGGAGGGGGCACCTGGTGCCTTCGACCAGCTCGCCGAAGCGGTCCGGCGGAACTACGGAGGCCGTGCTCCGGTCATGGTCGACATGTTTTCCGGCCGGGGGATCATTCCGTTGGAAGCCGCGCGGCTCGGCGTCAGCGCCGTCGGCACCGATCTGAGTCCTGTGGCGACGTTCGCCGGGCGGCTGCTCGCCGACTGGGCGATGCGGGATTGGTCGGGTGAGGCCCTGCTGCCGTTCACGTCCGGCAAGGCCACTGCCCGTACCCTCGCCGGCCAGGACCGCTTGGTCGACGACGCTCAGCTGTTTCACGAGGAAATCGGACGCCGCACCCGGGAGAGCCTCGCCCGGTACTACCCGCTCAACCCGGACGGTCGACCCCCCTGGGGGTATCTGTGGGCCGTCTCCATGCCCTGCGACCAGTGCCGGCGTCGTTTCCCCCTGATCGGAAGCTACACACTGCGTCAGCCGTACCGGCGCACCCAAGATGGCGGGCAGTCGATGAGCCTGGTGATCAGCGACGATTCCTGGCGTGTCGAAGTCATCGAGGGAACCACGGACGATCGACCGACGTACGCCTCGGCCGGTCGAAAGGGCAAAAGCGCCCGTTGTCCCTTCTGCGGTCACCTGCACAGCCTCGAGACGGTCAAAGCCAAGGGGTTCGCCGGGCAATACAAGGACGAGCCGCTTGTCGCGGCCGACTTCGACAGTGGTGACAAGAACACCAGGAAACTCTTCCGCGCCCTGCGTGACGACGAGCGGAAAGCGGCACGTGCGGCCGATCCGGCTGTGCTACCGAAGGCCGGTCGTCTATCGGCCATCCCCGACGAACAGGTCCCCAACGGCAACGTTCACACGGTGATGGCGAGCGGATACGGCTACACGGGCTACGGGCAGCTCATGTGTGACCGGCAGACGCTGATGTTTGGCACGATTGCTCAGGAGATTCGTACCTGCCACCAAGAAGTGCTGTCGGCCGGCGTATCAGTCGACTACGCCGGTGCCCTCGCAGGCTTTGCTGCCGCGACACTGACACGGATGTTAAAGCGCGCCACTCGTGGCGCGCGACTGCTGACACACGGAAGGCCCGACGGCTCCAGTCAGAATCGGGTCCAGGTAGACCACATTTTTGCCAATGAGGCCAGTTTGGCTTTCCAGTTCGACTTCTTCGAGGCCGGTATCGGAGAAGGCCCCGGCAGTTGGGCCGGGCTGACCAAGACGGGACTCGGCCCGCTCGCCGCCCACCTCCGCGGCCGGCGCGGCGGATCGGCACGGTTGCGATGTGCCGACGCGATGGCCCTGCCCTTCCGCGACGGAACCGTGGATGCGGTCGTGACCGATCCGCCGTACTACGACATGATCGAGTACTCGGATGCGTCCGACTTCTTCTACGTCTGGCTGCGGCGCGTTCTCGGCGAAATCCAGCCCGACCTGTTCGCTGACGCCATCGGCAGCAAGGTCGCCCCTGACCTGCAGAACAAGGACGATGAGATCATCGTCCGACGCGTCTACAACGGCGGTGTCCGGCACGATCGCGACTTCTACGAGCGATCGCTTTCCCGCGCTTTCCACGAAGCTCGCCGGATCCTTCGGCCGGACGGGCACCTTGTCGTGGTCTTCGGCCACTCCGATCCTGACGCCTGGCTGCGGCTGCTCGGCGCGCTGCACGACGCCAGCTTCGTCGTCACAAGTTCGTGGCCCTCGCGCACCGAGACGTCCAACACCGGCGTGGCGAGCATCAAGGTCACCCTGACGATCGGCTGCCGGGTCGCGCCGCCACGGCGTTCGGTCGCCACCGCCGCACAGGTCGATCGCGAAGTCACCACCGCGGTCACGACCGCGGTCCGGCAGTGGGAGGCCGACGGGCTCGCGCTCACCGACCAGTTGATGGCCGCTCACGGCCCGGCGATGGCGGTGTACGGCCGATACAGCGATGTCCTGCTCCCCACCGGTGAGCCGGCAGGTCTGAACCGCTACCTCACGCTGGCCCGGACGGCAGTGCGTGACGCAAGCGCGGTGAAGATCGACGAGCTGCCTCTGGAGACCTTCGACGCACCCACCCGGTTCGCCGTCTTCTGGCAGCGGCTCCACGGCCGGGCGGATGTTCCCAAAGGCGAAGCGCGGTTTCTCGCCCAGGCCGACAACCTACGGCTTGAGGACCTGCGCGGACCACTCCTGACCGAGAGCAAGAGCGGCTTCAAGCTGCGGTTGGACGCACCCGGGACGGTCACCGAACGCTCGTCCGCCTTCGAGGTGGCCCGGGCCATGGCGAAGGCGTGGGACGACGGCGGCACCGAAGCGGTCGCCCGCGTCATGGCGATCGCCGATCGGCAGGCGAACGACGCCCACCTATGGGCAGTGGTCGCCGAGATCGTCCGGCAGCTGCCAGCCGGCGAACCGGCGGCGAAAGCCCTCACCGCGATCCAGCGCAACGCGGCAACCATCGGAACCATGATCGGCTACGTGATCGCGGCGGCCGAGGCGGAGACGGACACGCGAACACAGCTCACGCTGTCCTTCGGAGAGGACCTGCTGTGACCACCCGCAAACCGGCCGCGCACTGGGCCGACGTCCTCCAGCTGCGGCCCGAGGTACGCACCTCGGACGGATCGATCGGCGAGCTGCAGATGAGCTTGCACAAGGCGGTCTACCAAACCGTCGACGTGCCTTACCGCAAGGTCGTCTACTACGGCGACATCACCGAGCCGACGCCGAACCTGACCGGGTTCTTCGCCAGGGTCGCCCGACGGCTGGGCACCGACGCCGAGGCGCCTGCACTGTTCCACCTGGACCAGGGTATGGGCGGCGGAAAGAGCCACGCCCTGGTCGGCTTGCATCACATGGCCACCACTCCGAAGGAGTTCTTCGCGACCGATATCGGCCGGGAGGTGTACGCCGAATCCACCCGTGGCAGAACCAAGGTCGATCTCGCGGAGGCAGTGACTGTCACTCTCACTGCGGACTACTTCAGTCCGGGCTCTACCAGCGAGGTGTTCGGCCCGGCCAAGAACCTGTTCGAGCGATTCGTCTGGGCGCTCGTCGACGGCGACATGGACCACTACCGGCGTCATGTCGCCGGCGGGCCGAACAAGAGCACCCTGCAACAGGCCTTGACCGACGCAGGCCGACCGGTGCTGATCCTGCTCGACGAGCTGATGGACTACATCCTGCAGCTGTCCGACGTCGCCCACATCGACACGATGCCGAGTGAGAAGGCGTTCCTCAACGCTCTGATGGACGCCTGCGACGACGTGCCGCGAGTAGCCTTCGTGGTGGTCATGATCCGCTCCGAGCTCGACGAGCGGGGCTACCCGCCGCAAGCCGCCGACTTCCGTGACTACGTCGCCGCGCGGTTGATCCGCAACGGCCAGACCGTCGCCGTCACCGAGGCGCAGGACTTCTCAGCGATCATTCGCCGCCGGCTGTTCGATCTGCCCGGCGCGAAGCTCCCGTTCCGGGACCTGGCACAGCGCTACGGCGCCGGGGCCGACACCGCGTGGCGCAAGCACGTCTTCGAGAAGCTCGGAGTCAACCGCGGTCTGCCCGGAGTCGAAGACCGGATCGGCTCCAGCTATCCGTTCCACCCGGAATTGATGCGGCTGGTCCGCGACGAGTGGTCGCAGGTCTCCGGCTTCCAGCGAGTGCGCTCGACCGTCGCGATCTTCGCTCAAACGGCCTTGCACTGGTCCTCCGAGCACCAGGCCGGCCGATGGGCGCCGCCGCTGATCGGGGTCGGCGACATTCCGCTGACCATTGCTCTCGAGCAGCTTCTCTCGTCCGGTCTACTCCTCGGCAACGACCGGGCCATCCAGGGGTACCGCGCCGTCGCGAACACTGACGTCACCAGTACCGATGGCCGAGGTGGTCGCGCGGTCGACGTCGACGCCGCGCTTCGCCGTGACGGTGTCGCCGTCGGCCAGCCGGCGCCTGCTGTACGGATGGCGACCGCCCTGCTGTGTTATTCGATCGTCGGCCGTGGCCAAGGTCGCCGAGGTGCGACAAAAGCCGAACTGCTCCACGCGATCTTCGGGCCGGCGGGCCAACAGGTGCCGTACCCCGCCGCCGAAGAGGTGTTCAACAAGCTGACAGGCGAGGCTGAAGGCCTCGGCGCTTTGGAGGTGACCACACCGAACAACGCTCCGGCCCGGTTCCACCTGTCGATCAGGCAGACGTTGCGGATGTACTTCACGGCGGCGATGGCGATGGTCCCGCCGGCAGCTCGAGGTGAGCTGGTGTGGGAGCAGGCACAAGCTCTCGCGTCGAAGGGCGTTTTCGACCACCTCGTCCCCGTAGACCTCCCGGCCAACGAGCAACAGCCGCTGACGAAAGTGTTCGAAGGTATCGACAGCGCGTCGACCCGGCTGGTTCTCCTCGACCCCCGGCGCTGGACACTGCTGAACGGCAAGGACACCACGAGCAGACGGGACATCACCGCGCTGCTCGGCCTGGGTGAGCAGCCCCTGCGCGTCGACAACGCCGCGAGTTGCGTCGTCGTGTGTGTGAACACCCAACGCCGGGAGATCGCGCTCAAGCGCGCGGCCGAGGTGCTTGCCTGGCGCGAGGTCATCGCGCAACTCACTGACGACACGGAAGACGAACTGCAGGAAGCGCGCGCCAAAGAACACGAAGTGCTGACAAAGCTACGGCGTGACGTCGAGAGGGCGTACCAGCACTACGCCTACCTGGTTCGCGCCGGCGACTTGCACGTCGAGTACCGGCGATTCGACGAAGAGTCCCGCACGGCGCTGAACGGTGGCCACGTGTGGACAGCCTTGATTGAAGCAGGCCGAGCGACCCAGCCGGCCGGTCTTGCCGCCGACTACCTCGCCGCGCTGATCAGTGACTTCGACCGCACGCTAACCCCTCGCGAAATCGTCCAAGCCTTTTACAAAAACCCTGCGTTCCCCCTGGTCACCTCGACCGACGAGATCCGGCGTGTCCTGCACGAACTGGTCACCAACGGGTGGGAACTCGTCGATGCCGATGGGGACTCGCTCGCTGTGTCGAGCGCTGACCAAATCGCGATCACGTCCATCAATCAGACGCTTCGGCGCCGCTCCGCCGAACCGGAGGATACGACGCGCGAGGAGGCAACCGAAACTGTCCGCGGTGAGGAGCCCGGGGGCGCTCCGCCGAAACCGCCCTCGCCGCCGGCCTCCGACCCGACCGCGTACAAGCGGTACCGGCTGCGCCTGGCCAACAGGAGCATCACCAGTCCCGACGCCCGCGATCGCGCCTGGCAACTGCTCCAGGAACTTCGCAAGGTCATCGACCCCACGAACCGGGCCGATCACCAGCTGCTCAGCCTGGATCTCACGCTGGTGACGGCCGAAGGTGACCAGGGCGCGATCGAGGCCAAAGGCGAGGCACTGGGCGCCCAGATCACCGTGGAGAACGACGACTTTTAGAGCACGGAAGGCAAGCCTTCAGCTCTTCCCTGAGGGTTCGGACCAGGCGACACAGACCGACAGTCGCGAACCCGAGGGGAGCCCGAGAGCGCACGGACGCGACGCCGGTGATGCCGAGCGCGGCGGGGTCCTCCACCGCTTCCAGCCACCAGGGGTAGACGGTGTCCGGCCCGGTGGGCTTGACCGCTCCCTCGTCCGGCATCGGGGCGATCGCGGACTTGAAGCTCAGCTGCCAGACGAGCCGGCCGTCCCGCTGCCCGAGCTGGATGCCGGCCGCGAAGGCGTCGGGGTCCCACGGGATGGCGCCGGTTTCGTTGTCCTGGAACTCGAAGGTGAAGGACGGCGGCTGCAGCGGGCCACCGGGGGTGACGGTGTAGGTGAGCAGCAACCGGTCGGCGACCCACCGGGCGCTCTCCCACGCCGGCGACTTCGGGTCCCGCAGCAGGCCGACGACCGAGCCACCCGAGGTTTCGTAGGTGGCCCCGCAGTCGAGAGCGACGTCGCAGGTGAACTGCACCCGGGCCCCCGCGGTCACCGAGCAGAGGTCGTGCTCGGGCCCGATCGCACCGTGCGCGCCGGAGCCGTCGTGGCTCAGCCGCAGGTGCCCGCCGCCGAAGGCGCCCTGCCAGGTCAGGACCCGGTCGTGCGCGTCGTAGCTCCAGGCGTCGCGCGGGATCGGCAGCCGGTCCAGGAAGAGCTGGTCCTCACCGGCGCCGGTCACCATGGTGACGCGGCTCCGCGCTGCGAGTTGCCGTAGGTGTCCATGCGTTCCACCACGTAGTCGTGGTGCGCCTTGCTCGACGACATCATCCGCTCCCCACATCCGGCAACTGCTGACCACCGGCGGCATCCACGCACCGGGGTCGACGACCGGTCCGACGTTAGGGAGGCGTTACTGGCCGCGCGTCGGGGAAATCCCTACAAGAACCCCCACGCCTTCTTCTCTACAGGCCGGCAGCAGCGGATCGCGTGGAACCTCAGGAAGTGACGCGCAGGACCAGTTTGCCGCGGGTGCGGTTGGACTCGCCTCGGGTGTGGGCCTCCGCTACCTGCTCCAGCGGGAAGACCTCTTCGACCTCCACCACCACCTCGCCGGTGTCGATGAGGGTGCCGATGGTCGTGAGCGCCGGGGCGTCCGGCTCTACCAGGAACGGTGTCACTCGCTTGCCCTTCGCCTCGGCCGCGGTGGCCAGTTCGGGTGATACGCCGGCGGGGACGGCGACGAGAAGGCCGCCGGGGCTGAGGACGTCCAGGGATCGGGTGCTCGTGTTGTCGTGGACGTCGCCGACCAGGTCGATCACGACGTCCACTTCGGACGCCGCGTCCTCGAACCGGACGGCCGTGTAGTCGATGAGCTCGTCCGCGCCGAGTTTGGTGAGCCAGTCGTGGCTGCCGGCCCGGGCGGTGCCGAGCACGTGGGCGCCGAGGTGCTTGGCGAACTGGACCGCCAGGTGCCCGACTCCGCCGGCCGCCGCGTGGATCAGGACGCGCTGCCCTGGCTGGACCTGCGCGGTGTCCACCAGGGCCTGCCACGCGGTGAGCGCGGCGAGCGGCACCGCCGCGGCCTGCTCGTGGCTGACGCTCTCGGGCTTGCGGGCGAACTGCCGGGCCGGCGCGGTGACGTACTCGGCGTAGCCGCCGGCCGCCCGCGGGAACCAGGGCATGCCGTAGACCTCGTCGCCCTCGCGCAGGGTCGTGACGCCGAAGCCGACCTTCTCCACGACGCCGGAGACGTCCCAGCCCAGGATGAACGGCGGCTCGCCGAGCACGCCCGCCATCCCGTCGCCGGCGCGGGTCTTCCAATCCACCGGGTTGATGCCGGCCGCGTGGACCTTCACCCGGACCTCGGTCGGCAGTGGTTCGGGGCGGGGCACTCGCTGCACCGAAAGCACGTCGGGGCCGCCAAGGGTGTGCTGGACGACGGCGCGCATCGAGGTGTCGGACACTGGTTCTCTCCCTGGATCGGATGATCTTTGCCTGGACACCGGCAACGTATCTCCAGGGATATAGTTACCCGCAAGGACTAGTACTTCCCATTGGGAAGTATCGAGGTGAGAGGCTTGCCATGACCACTGTGTGCCTGACCGGGCAGCACTCCGACCACGACGTCTACGCCGCGCAGTGCCCGTGCCGGGCGATGCTGGACCTGCTGGCGAACAAGTGGTCCGCACTGGCCATCGGCGCGCTCGAGGACGGTCCGCAGCGGTTCGGCGAGCTGCAGCGGCACCTGCAGGGAGTCAGCCCGAAGGTGCTGACCCAGACCCTGCGGCGCCTGGAGGAGTTCGGTTTCGTCGATCGCACCATCTACCCCGCGGTACCGCTGCACGTCGAGTACTCGCTCACCGAACTCGGGCACAGCGCAGCCGTGCCGCTGCGCATGCTGCGCACCTGGGTCGAGGACAACATCGACGGCGCCGCCCGCGCCGGAGCACCGGCGGCGTCCTGCGCGACCGAGACCACGCAGGCCCGCTGACGGCACGGCGTGGCCACCGGTGTCCCGCGCTCGGGCGGGACACCGGTCCGGCGGATCAGCGGCCGTAGGCCTCGAGCAGCCGCAGCCACACCTCGCTGACGGTGGGGAACGCCGGGACGGCGTGCCAGAGGCGGTCCAGCGGGACCTCGCCGACCACCGCGATCGTCGCCGCGTGCAGCATCTCCGCGACGTCCGGGCCGGCGAGGGTGAACCCGACGACCACCTTCCGGTCCTCGTCGACGACCATCCGCGCGTGGCCCTGGTACCCCTCGGCCTGCAGCTGGGACCCCGCCGTGGCGGCCAGGTCGTAGTCGACGACCCGGATCCGCAGTCCGGCCGCCTCGGCCGCGGCCGCGGTCAGGCCCACCGACGCGATCTCCGGTTCGGTGAAGACCACCTGCGGCACCGCGCGCTCGTCGGCGGTCGCCGCGTGCCGGCCCCACTCGCCGTCGTCGATGGCCTCGCCCTTGGCGCGCGCGACGATGACGTCGCCGGCCGCGCGGGCCTGGTACTTGCCTTGGTGCGTAAGCAGAACACGCCGGTTGACGTCGCCCGCGGCGTACAGCCAGCCGCCCTCGACTCCCTCGACCCGCATCGTGCCGTCGACCGTGAGCCAGGCGCCCGGCTTCAGGCCGACGGCCTCCAGGCCGATGTCCTGGATGTTCGGCGTGCGGCCGATCGCGACGAGCAGCTCGTCGGCTTCGATCTGCTCGCCGTCGGTGAGTGTGAGGGACACCGTGCCGTCGGCGTTGCGCTTGACGGATCCGGCCTCGGCGCCGATGCGCACCGAAACCCCCTTGTCCCGCAACGACTCCGCGACGCGTTCGCCGGCGAACGGCTCCGCGAGGTGCAGCACGCCGTCACGCGCCAGCATGGTCACCGACGACCCGAGCTCGCTGAACGCGGTCGCCATTTCCGAGGCCACCACCCCGCCGCCGATGACGGCGAGCCGGCCGGGAACCTCCTTCGCGGCGACCGTTTCCCGGCTGGTCCACGGCGCGGCGTCGCGCAGGCCTTCGATGTCGGGGACCAGCGCGCCACTGCCGGTGGCGACGACGACCGCGTGCCGCGCGGTCAGCGTGGTGGTGGTGCCGTCGGCGCCGGTCACCTCGACGACCCGCTCGGCGCTGATCCGGCCGTGCCCGCGGTGCAGCGGAATGCCCGCCGACTCGAGCCAGGAGACCTGGCCGTCGTCCTGCCAGTCCGAGGCGAACGAGTCGCGACGACGGAGCACCGCGGCCACGTCCAGCTCACCGGTCACCGCTTCACGGGCGCCGGGCACCTGCCGGGCGGTCCGAAGCGCCGCACCACTGCGCAGCAGGGCCTTGGTCGGCATGCACGCCCAGTAGGAGCATTCGCCCCCGACCAGTTCCCGCTCGACGACGGCGGCGCTCAAGCCGCCCTGGACGACCCGGTCGGCGAGGTTCTCCCCCACCGGGCCCGCGCCGATGACGACGACGTCGTACGTGGTCACGTCAGTTCCCCTGGGCGGCACGGCCGAGGCGGATCGCCGAAACGAGGAAGAAGATCCCGCCGAGCACGGCGTAACCGGCCACATTGGACAGTGACGCGCCGGGCGCGGCCGCCCCCGCGATGAAGCTCCCGCCGGCCAGCACCGAAATCCCGCCGCTCAGCATCATCGGCCACTGCCCGCCCATCCTGCGGCGGACGATCCCGACGACCAGCTGGACGATGCCGGACACGATCGCCCAGGCACCCCACACCCGCAGCACGGCCGGGATGCCGGAAGCGGCCCCGACGGCCACGCCGGCGGTGGCCAGCAGGCTGATCGCGATGTTCACGTAGATCCCGCGAACCGAACCGGAGCCCTTCGACGAACGCGCGTCCACGACGGCCGAGCCCACGTCGAACAGCGGGTACAGGACGACCAGGACGACACCGATCGCCCCCAGGCCCGACTTGGTCGTCAAGAACACCAGCAGCGCCCACACGACGGCGAACGCGAACCGCACGAAGTACAGCCGGCGCAGCGTGGGCGCGAACCCGCTTACGGCGGGCGAGTCGACAGTAGTCACCATGATCCCTTCAAGACTGCGGAAGACCGAACGTTCTATCTCTTAATTCAGCATGGTCGGGCCGCCACGAGCTGTCAAGACCGAACGTTCTATCCGAAAGATTACGTGCGAAGGGGCGCACGCCCATCACGCAGCCGGTGAGCGTCCTACTTGGACGCGGCGTCGATGCGGAACTGCAGGATCCCGTCGACGCCCTGGAGGAACGTGTCGCAGACCTCGGGCGGGTCCGACAGGCAGCCCGCGGCCATCGCGCCGTCCCGGAGCATCACGAAGTGCCGGCCCGCGAGCCCCGGCGGCGTCGTTCCGACCTGCGCCAGCAGGTCCGTGATGGTGTGCAGGAACCATTCGCGGTGGGCGAGGACGGCTTTGTGCACGGGGTGCTCGGGGTCCGGGTACTCGGCCACCGCGTTGAGGAAGGCGCAGCCGCGGAAGTGGGCCGACCGGATGCCCTCGGCGATCGACCTGGCGATGGTGCGCAGGATGTCGGCCGCCGGAAGGCCGCCGGCGAGGGCCTTGCCGACCGCTTCGCGCTCCATCTCGTGGACGCCCTGCAGGTACGCGACGACCAGGTCGTCCTTGCCGGGGAAGTGCCGGTACAGCGTGGCGCGGGTGACCTTCGCCTCCGCGACGATCCGGTCGATCCCGACGGAGTGCAGGCCCTCCGCGTAGAAGATCCGGGTCGCCGTCGCGAGCAGCCTCGACCGCGCTTCGGACACCTGACCTCGCGTGTTCTGCACCATCGGACCGAGTGTAACAGGGAGAACGTTCGGTCCTCTTGAGCAGCGGCAGGCGTCACTCCCCCGCCGGGCGCGCGGCCGCGCCGTTCACCAGCGCGTCCATCAGCAGGTCGACGAGCCGGCCGGCCTGGGACGGCGTGCCGTGCCGGACCGAGTAGGCGATGCCCCCCATGAACAGCAGGACGACGTCGGGGGTGAGGTCGGTGCGCACCGTGCCGTCGCGGGCGCCGGCCTCGAGAAGGCGGCCGACCGCGCCGGTGAGCAGCGTGTGGCTGTCGGCGAAGGGATCGGCCCCGGAGGCGACGACGGCGTCGAGCGCCGCGGACATGCCGCTCTTGGCCGCGGCGTAGTCGAGGAAGTGGGCCACCCACCGGCGGACGGCCTCGGCGGCCGGGTACCGGGCAACCAGGTCGCCGACCGTCTCGCACACCCGCACCAGCTGGTGCTGGTAGGCCGCGTCGACCAGCACCTCCCGGGTCGGGAAGTGCCGGTAGAGCGTGCCGACGCCGACTTCGGCGTCCACCTCACCATCGTCGAGCCCGGCGGCACCCGCACCGGTTTCGCTTCGGCCCTGCGGTACACGGAGGAAACGGCCGCCTACCGGGACAACGCCGTCGGCCGGACGCGGCGCGGGCTCGAAGCGCTCGACGACGACGCCCTGACCGGCGATCCGGCGAAGCTGGCCGCCGCCATCTTCCGGACCACCCGCGACCCGAACCCGCCCGTGCGCCTCGCCCTCGGGGCCGACACCTACGACGCCGTCCACGCGGCACTGAGCGAACGTCTCACGGCACTCGAAGCCCAGAAGGACCTCGCGGCGACGGTCGCCTTCACCCCGTGATCAGGCGAGCTTGCCGACCACACCGGACAGTTCGGCGTGCAGCGCGGCACTAAGGGTGACCTGGCCTTCGGGAGCCAGGACTGTGCGCGGCCTGCATCTCAAGCCCGCAGGCAGCATTCCGGGGCGGGTTGGTGCGCTTCTTTCGTGGCACCGAACCGGATCGCTTCGTGTTCGGCAGTGTCGAGGTCTTCGACAGCGAACCCGGTGTCTCGAACGCCAACTCGCCGCCGAGCAGGTCGGCCCAGAAGCGGCGGGGTCGGCACATTCGAGGGTGATCGCGGCGATGGGGGCCACCGGCACGGGCGCTCCGGGGAATCAGTGAACGGGAACGAGCGGAGCGTCTAGGAGGCTGCGGTCGCCGTCGAGGCCGTGGGTCAAGGCCGCCGCCACGTCCTCGTGCGGTGTGCCCAGCCGGATCGTGCTGACCTCGTCCAGCACTTCGTACTGCTTCCGGCTCAGCTCGACGTCCAGGGCGTCGAGGTAGCCCTGCAGCTGGGCCGGGGTGCGCGGGCCGACGATGGGGATCATCGACGTCTGGGCCTGCCCGGCGCGGTGACGCAACCAGGCCAGCGCGACCTGGACCGGGCCCGTCCTGATCTCCTCGGCGACCGCGAGGACCGCGTCGAGCACGGCGCCGCGCTGGCCGGTGTCCACGTCGGCCCGGGCACTGAGCCGCCCCTGCGCGCCTTGCCGGTACTTCCCGGTCAGTAGCCCGCCCGCCAGCGGGGAGTACAGGACGACCCCCAGCCCGTGGGCCTGCGCCATCGGGAGGAGCTCGCGCTCCGCGGAGCGTTCGGCCAGGCTGTATTCGGTCTGGATGCCGGCCAGCGGCGAAGAGCTGCTCAGCTCCGACCGGACGGCGGCGCCCGCGACCCGCCAGGCTGGGAAGTTCGACAGGCCGCCGTAGCGGATCTTGCCCGAGCGGACCAGATCCTCGAAGCCGGCCAAGATCTCCGGCATCGGGGTCACGCCGTCGGGGAAATGGGGCATGAAGACGTCCACGTAGTCGGTCTTCAACCGCCGCAAGCTCTCCTCCAGGGAGCGGATCATGGTCTTGCGGCTGTTGCCCGTGGTCCCCGGCCGGACCTGGGCCTGCCGGGTCCCGCTGTACTTGGTGATCACCACGAACTCGTCGCGCTCGCGGCCGAGGAGCTCGCCGAGCACGGTCTCGGCCTCCCCGTTCTGGTAGATGTTCGAGACGTCGAACGTGGTGCCGCCGGCCGCGACGAAGGCCTCGAAGATCGCCTTGGCGCCCGCCAGGCCCGCGGCGGCCGGGGCCGCGCCGAAGGTGGCCGTGCCCAGGACGTACTCCGAGACCCGCAACCCGCTCCGCCGGCCGAATGTCTGGTAGCGCAAGGAACTCTCCTCGGGTGCACGAGCTGTGGGGTAGAGTTCGGACGCTACCACAAAAAACGAATGGTCGTTCTTTTATGCCGAGAGTCACGCAAGCCCACCTCGACGCGCGCCGTCAGCAGATCCTCGACGCGGCCCGCGCCCGCTTCGCCTCCCACGGCTTCGCGCGGACGTCCATGACCGACCTCGTCGAAGCCTCGGGCCTGTCCACCGGGGCGATCTACCGGTACTTCAAGGGCAAGGACGAGATCGTCGCCGCCATCTGCGCACACTCGAACCAAGCGCTCCCCACCGAGCTGACGGCCGGGTCCGCGCGCGAGTTCCTCGAGCACATCCGCACCATGGCGCGCGAGGAGGACCACGCCCGGCTGGTCGCCCAGATCTACGCCGAGGCCGCCGTCTCCCCGCCGCTCGCCGACCTCGTCCGACGGCAGCTCGCCGAGCTGCGCGCCGCGGTGGCCGGGCTCCTGCCCGGCCGCGAACCGGCCGAAGCCGACCGGATCGCCGAAGCGTTCGTGACCCTGTGCGGCGGCTACGGCCAGCAGCTCGCCATCCGCGGCGACCTCGACCCGGCCCCCTTCGTCACGGCGCTCGTGGCGATCATCGAGTCGTGACGCGCTCGGCCCATCACGGCGCCGGTGGTCAGGGTTCGAGGCCCGCGGTCCGGAGCCACACCACCCGGCAGGTCTCCGACGCCTGGTCGAGCGCCTCGGGAGAAACCGCCGACGCGTGGTAGAACGTCCGCTCGATCATCCAGCACAGCGCGCCCGCCAGCGCCCGGGCGCCGTCGGGGCCCTCGTGGGACGCGACGTCGGCCCGCACCAGGATCGTGGTGATGGCGTCGATGAAGACGTCCGCGGTCTCCGTCCACAGTGTACCGAGTTCGGGAATGGTCGAAGCCTGGTCGATCGCCACCCGCATGATCAGGCCGTGCTCGTGCCAGCGGTCGCGGGTGCGCGTCATGGCCGTCGCGATCGCGTCGCGGGGCGCGGCGGGATCGCCGGCCGCCGCACGGGATTTCTCGCGGAGTGATTCCACGGTCCTGGCGAAGAGCGCGACCAGCGCCTCCTGCTTGGAGCTGAAGTAGAAGTACGTCGACGCACGGGACAACCCGGCGCGTTCGGCGATGTCGCTGGTCGTGAGCGAGTCGAAGCTCTTGACGGCCAGCAGATCCTCGAGGACGTCGAGGATCTGCTGCTCACGAAGGTCCCCTTTGGACGGTGCGGCGGTGCGCCGTCGGCCTGCCTTGACCGGGTCAGGCATCAGTTCGCCGCGACCTGGTGACCGTCGGGGAAGTCCGTCGACCGGGACAGCTCTTCCCACGCTTCGATGTCCGCGGACACGGCGGCCCGGCCGTTCCCGACGAGCCTCAGCGCGTCCGAACCGAGCACCAGGTGCACCGGCGGTTTTTCCGCGTCGACCACCGCGAGCACGGCTTCCGCGGCCTTGGCGGGATTGCCCAGCTGGTTACCACTGGCGGCGTGGCGTGCCGCGCGGATCGGCTCGAACAGCTCGTCGTAGTCCGCGATCGACCGGTCGCTGCGGACCATCGAGCGGCCCGCCCAGTTCGTCCGGAACGAACCCGGCTCGACGATCGTCACCCGGACCCCGAAGCCCGCGACCTCCTTGGCCAGCGATTCCAGCATCCCCTCCACCGCGTACTTGCTGCTGCAGTAGTACGCCATCCCGGGAACGGTCATCAGCCCGGCCATCGAGCCGACGGCGAAGATGTGCCCGGACCGCCGCTGCCGCATCCCCGGCAGCACCGCGTGGACCGTGGCCGCGACGCCGAACACGTTGGCGTCGAACTGCGCGCGCAGGTCGGCCATCGTGGACTCCTCGAACACACCCTCGTGCCCGTAGCCAGCGTTCGCGATCAGCACGTCGACCGGGCCGACGGTGCGCTCGACCTCGCCGACCACGTCGAAGACCGCCTCGTCGACGGTCACATCGAGCTGCCGCGCGTGGGCCCGTCCGGGCGCGAGCGCCTCGAACTTCGCCAAGTCGTCGGCCTTGCGCACGGTGCCGACGACGGTATGGCCGGCCGCCAGCGCGGCCTGCGCGAAGGCGCGGCCGAGGCCACTGCTGGCACCGGTGATGAGGAACGTCCGCTTCGTCATGCCGTCGACTCTACGCCGTGTCCAGAAAAATCGACACTGTGTCGAGTGTCCTACCGTGGCCGTAGTCCATCGACGACGACGGTGAGCATGCGGTCGAGCTGGGCGCGCTGGCCGGGCGCGCCGGCCACGGAGAGCACGCCGGCGAGGATGCCGCCGACGTCGACCGGATCGAGGTCGCCGCGCAGTTCTCCCGCTTCGACCCCGGCCTCGAGCACCATCCCCAGGATCTGCAGCACCTCGTCGCAGACCGGTCCAGTGCCGAAGCGCCCGGAAGCGCTCATGGCGACCAGGGCTTCGCAGATGCCGCGCCGCTCCGCCGCCCACTCGGCGAAACGGCGCATCCAGGCGTGCAGCGCCTGCGCGGGCCGCTCGGTGACCAGGAGGACGCGCGCGTCGTCGCGCAGCGGGCGGATCTGGTCGCGGTAGACCTCTTCGACCAGGTCCTCCCGGGTGGGGAAGTGCCGGTAGAGGGTGCCGCTCCCCACGCCCGCGCGCTTGGCGATCGCGTCCAGCGAGATCGACTTTCCCGAGGCGAAGGCCTCGGCGGCCGTGGCGATCAGGTGCTCGCGATTGCGCTGGGCGTCGGCTCTCAGGGTGCTCCGTGGAGGTGTCATGGCCTTCGCGATCGGGTTGCCGGGTGGGGGTGCGAGCTAATCGGGGACATCTCCGTTTAGTGTAGCGTGAGCTAAGCGGGGACCTCGCCGCTTACGACAACCAGGAGATCACGATGGCACTCACGCTCGACACCTACCGGCAGCTGGGACGTTCCGGCCTGCGGGTCTCGCCGCTCGCGCTCGGCGCGGCCACCTTCGGCAACGACTGGGGCTGGGGCGCGGAGCCGGACGAGGCGCGGAAGCTGTTCGACCTCTACGTCGAACGCGGCGGGAACTTCGTCGACACGGCGGTCACCTACACCAACGGCACGTCGGAACGCCTGCTCGGCGAGTTCGCCCGCGACCGGCGGGACAGCCTGGTCCTGGCCACGAAGTACACCACCCTGCGCCGGCCCGGCGACCCCAACTCCGGTGGCGCGAGCCGGAAAAGCCTCTTCGGCGCGGTCGAAACCAGCCTGCGGCAGCTGAACACGGACTACATCGACCTGCTGTACCTGCACGTGTGGGACCCGACCACGCCCGTCGAGGAGATCCTGCGCGGCCTGGACGACCTGGTCCAGCGGGGCAAGGTCCTCTACGTGGCCATCTCCAACACCCCGGCCTGGCAGATCGCGCGCATGCAGACGATCGCCGACCTGCGCGGCTGGTCGCCGCTGGTGGCGCTGCAGCTTGAGTACAACCTGGTGGAGCGCACCGGGGAGCGCGACCTGATCCCGATGGCGCGGGAACTGGGGCTGGGCACCGTCTTGTGGTCACCGCTCGCGGGCGGCGTGCTCACCGGCAAGTACCGCCGCGAGGACCTGACCGCGTCGCCGTCCGGCCAGGGCTCGCGCAAGGAGTTCAACCTGGCCCTCGGCGGCGTGACCGAGCGCAGCCTCGCCATCGTGGACGTCGTCAAGGAGGTCGCCGGCGAGCTGGGCCGCACGCCGGCCCAGGTGGGACTCGCCTGGACCCTGCAGAACCCGGCGGTGACGGCACCGATCATCGGCGCCCGCACGACCGAGCAGCTGACGGAGAACCTCGGAGCGCTGGAGGTCGACCTCACCCCGTCCCAGGTGGCGCGCCTGGACGAGGTCAGCGCGATCGACCTCGGCTTCCCTCACGCGATGCTCGCGAGCGACCACATCCGGGTCCAGACCCGCGGTGACCTGAAGATCCAGGCCCGCTGAAGCTACGGCTCAGCGGCCCAGGTGGTCGCGGTACGAGGTCCGGTTCGACGGACCGGTTGAGGAACACACCGGCCGTCCTCCACCGTAACCCGGCTCGGTGCCGCTGAAGTCGCCACAATTCGGGGATCCTCGGCGCAATGAACGCCCTACTCTGGTGCCGTGGTGTCGGAGAGGTGGGCGGTCAAGGTCGTGGAGCGGCATCTGGCCGGGTGGTCGGCGCAGGGTGGGCCGACGATGGCGGTCATGGACGTCAGGCCGCACCGGCTCGGCTGGGTGATCAACAGCCAAAGTGAGCGTTACCTGCGCACCCGCGCCATGATGGACGCGGTGCTGGGTCACTGGCCCTTCCTGGTCGACGGGGTGGACGGCAGCCTGCACGAGTTGCTTGGCGTCGCCGATCCCGGGAACGGCGAGTGGATCGAGGAGTATCTCGAGCAGGTACGCGGCATCGAACGTGCCGACCCGCTGCGGCTCCGGATCGCCGAGCTGCTCGATTCGGGTCAGCGTCTCGCCGCGCTTCGGCTGGTCCGAGCCTCCGCGCCCGATCTCGGGGCGCAGGGGGCGAAGGAGTACGTCGAGGCTGCCGCGGTCGCCGCGCCGGTTCCCGGGCACCTGCGCTCACGGCTGCCTCGGCCGCCGGCCGGGCGCCGGGCCTGGCGGCGTGTGTCGGGGCCGAACCCCGAGCCGGGCGCGTGACGAGCCGTGGTGGCTATGCCGACAAGGCGACCTTCAGCGATGCCCCCGTGGCAGCACGCACGTCGTCTTCCGTGACGCCAGGCGCCGTTTCCACCAGTACCAACCCCTCGGCGGTCACGTCGATGACGGCGAGGTCGGTGATGATGCGGTTCACCACGCGCAGTCCGGTGTACGGCAACGTGTTCTCCCGGAGGATCTTGGGGGAACCGTCCTTTGTGGTGTGTTCCATCAGCACGATGACCCGGCGGGCGCCGTGGACGAGGTCCATCGCGCCGCCCATGCCCTTGACCATCTTGCCGGGCACGGCCCAGTTGGACAGGTCGCCGTGTTCGGAGACCTGCATGGCGCCCAGGACCGCGACGTCGAGGTGGCCGCCGCGGATGATGCCGAACGAGAGCGCGGAGTCGAAGAACGACGCGCCCGGGCGGACGGTCACCGTTTCCTTGCCGGCGTTGACCAGGTCCGGGTCGATCGCGTCGGGCGCCGGGTACGGCCCGGTGCCGAGGATGCCATTTTCGCTGTGCAGCACCACGTGCACGTCTTCGGGCAGGAAGCCGGGGATCAGCGTCGGCAGGCCGATGCCGAGGTTGACGTACTCGCCGTCACGCAGCTCGGCGGCCGCGCGCGCGGCCATCTGGTCACGGGTGAGGCTCATCGGCCGGCCTCCGTCACAGTTGTCTTCTCGATGCGCTTTTCCAGGTCGGGGGCGTACACCACGTGCTGGACGAACACCCCGGGCAGGTGCACCGCGGCCGGGTCGAGCTCGCCGGGTTCGACCAGCTCCTGGACCTCGGCGACGGTGACGCGGCCCGCCATCGCGCACAGCGGGTTGAAGTTCTGCGCGGACTTCTCGAACACCAGGTTGCCGTGCCGGTCGCCCTTGGCCGCGGCGACGAGCGCGAAGTCCGTGACGATGGCCTCCTCGAGGACGTGCATGACACCGCCGAACTCCCGGGTCTCCTTGGGCGGCGACGCGACGGCCACCGAGCCGTCGGGCGCGTACCGCCACGGCAGCCCGCCGTCGGCGATCTGGCTGCCGACTCCCGCCGGGGTGAAGAACGCCGGGATCCCGCAGCCGCCGGCGCGCAGGCGCTCGGCCAGCGTGCCCTGCGGGCAGAGCTCGACCTCGAGCTCACCACCGAGGTACTGGCGGGCGAACTCCTTGTTCTCCCCCACGTAGGACCCGGTGACGCGGCTGATCCGCCGGTCGGCCAGCAGGATCCCGAGCCCCCAGTCGTCGACCCCGCAGTTGTTCGACACGACGCGCAGGTCGCCGACCCCCCTCTTGTACAGCGTCTCGATCAGGGTGGTCGGGATGCCGCACAGGCCGAATCCGCCGACGGCGAGCGTCGCGCCCTCGGCGATCCCGGCCAGCGCCTGTTCGGCGGTGACGACTTTGTCCATGCCTCTCCTCCTCAGGAAGTGCCGGCGAGTGCCGTGACGGTGCGGGACGGGCTGGGCCGGCCGAGGTGCCCGGCGAGCCAGGTGCTGGTGTCGACCATCTTCCGCAGGTCGACGCCGGTTTCGATGCCGAGACCGTGCAGCTGCCACAGCAGGTCCTCGGTGGCGAGGTTGCCGGTGGCGCTGCCGGCGAACGGGCAGCCGCCCAGGCCGCCCGCGGACGCGTCGACCAGGGTGACGCCCTTGCGCACGGCGGTCAGGGTGTTGGCCAGCGCCTGGCCGTAGGTGTCGTGGAAGTGCACGGCGAGCGAGTCGACCGGGATACCGGACGCGATCAGCGCGTCGAGCACGGCCGCGACCCGCCCGGGAGTCGCGACGCCGATGGTGTCGCCGAGGCTGATCTCGGTGCACCCCAGCGCGCGCATGCGGGTGGCCACGTCCAGAACGCGAGGCACGGGCACCTCGCCCTCCCACGGGTCGCCGAAGCACATCGACAGGTAGCCGCGCACGCCGATCCCGGCTTCGCGGGCGCGGGCGACGACCGGAGCGAACATCTCGAGGGACTCGCCGACCGTGCGGCCGAGGTTCCGCCGGGAGAAGGTTTCGGTGACGCTTCCGAACACGGCGATGTCGCGGACGCCGAGGTCGAGCGCACGCTCGAGACCGCGTGAATTCGGCACCAGCACGGGGTAGCGCACGCCGGGAGCGAGGGTGATCGCGCGGAAGAGGTCTTCGGCGTCGGCGAGTTGCGGCACCCACTTCGGGTGCACGAAACTCGTCGTCTCCACGACCGTGTGCCCCGCGTCCACCAGCCGCTCGACGAACTCGGCCTTGACCGCGACGGGCAGCACCGCGGACTCGTTCTGCAGGCCGTCACGGGGACCGACCTCGCAGATGGTCACGCGGGGAGGCAGCGGGAGGCCGTCGTGGGGCGTGACGCCGAAATCCATCGTCCTCTTCCCCGTCCGTCTGTTCAGTGAACGCCTCCGGAGTCAACGTCGAGCGGCAATCATCCGTCAATGAACGGGTGATATTGCCGGGCGAACTTCTCGGTCAGCGGTCATTCGAGCTTCGTACGTTCACTCAGTGAACGTACGATCGACGGCGTGACTGCTCCCCCGAACGTGGTCGGCCGGATCGCCGCGGTGCTGCGCGCGCTGTCGGCCGCGCAGCGCACCGGCGCGTCCACCTCCGAGATCGCGCGGGCGAGCGCGCTGGCCCGCCCGACCACGCACCGGCTGCTCGTGGCGCTGGCGGACGAGGGTTACGTGGACCGCGACCACCGCAGCGGGCAGTGGTACCTCGGACCGGAGCTGTACCTGCTCGGCGGGGTCGCCGCGAACCGCTACGACGTCACCCGGCACGCCCGCGCGAGCGTGCACCGCCTCGCCGCCGCGACCGGTGAAAGCGCCTTCTTCTCGGCTCGCCGCGGCGAGGAGACGGTGTGCCTGCTGCGCGAGGACGGCGCCTTCCCGATCCGCTCGTTCGTCCTCTTCGAAGGCGCCCGGTTCCCGCTCGGTGTCGTCTCCGCCGGCCAGGTCCTGCTGGCTATGCTGCCGGACCGCGAAATCGACGACTACCTGCGCCGAACGGACCTCACGGCCCAATGGGGCCCCGAGCACGGGCCGGACGCGGTCCGCGCGCGGGTCGCCCGCACGCGCGAACTCGGTTACGCCGTCAATCCGGGGCTGGTCGTCGAAGGCAGCTGGGGCATGGCCGCCGCGGTGTTCGACCAGGCCGGCGAACCCGCCTGGGCGTTGACCCTCACCGGGATCGAGTCACGCTTCCGCGCCGGCCGCCGTCCGGAACTCGGCGCCCTTTTGCTCGAGGAAGCCCACGAGCTGACGAAGACTCTGCAAGCGTCCAGCCACTGACGCGGACCGGCAGGTCACCTAAACAGCGCAACAATGCTCACCGCCAGTGGTTTCGCCACACAACAGACCATTCTTTCGTGTAAACACCGGTCTGGTCACGGGCGTTACCAAAGTGACTAGACTGCTGCGACGCGAAAGACCCATTCCCCCCGGAGGTGACGTGACTCTCGCTGCCGAACCCGTCGTGCTCGGTGACTGCCTGTCGGACACCGTTGCGTCGCCGGCCCGGATTCGTGATGCCGCTCTCGGGGGCCAGGACAACTACGCCGCCGATCGCGATGCGCTGCGGGAGCTGGACGAGGTCGCGCCCGGGTTCGCCGATCTGCTGCGCGTGGTCCGCGCGTGGCACGTCCGGGTCGTCCGGCATCTCGCCGCTCGTGGGTTCGGGCAGTTCCTCGACCTGGCCGCCGGGCTGCCCGCCGCCGAGGACAACACGCACCAGACCGCGCAACGCCACAACCCCGACGCGAAGGTCGTCTACACCGGGACCGACAACCTCGTCCTCAGCTACGAACGCGCCCTGCTCGACGACAACGACACCGTCCACGTCGTCCACGCCGACGGCCTCGATCCCCACGCTCTGCTCGCCCACGAAACCGTGTCCTCGGCGCTCGACCCGGCGCAGCCGGTCGCGGTGCTGCTGACCACCGGCGTGCAGGACGAACCCGACGACGACCGCCTCGCCGCGGCCCTGTCCGGCTACCGGGCCCTGCTCCCGCCGGGTTCGGCGCTGGCGCTCAGCTGCTGGGCACCGCCGAGCAAGCCCGGCCGGGCGATCGAGCGGACCTGGGCGGCACGCTGCCACCGCGAGATCCGCTGCCGCACCGAGAACGCCGTCGAGCGCCTGTTCACCGGCTTCGACCTGCTCGACCCGGGCCTGGTGCGCCTGGCCGACTGGTGGCCGGACGGCCCGCTGCTGCACACACCGCCGCCGGCGCACCAGTTCGCGCTCGGCGGTGTCGGAATCAAGAGCTAGCTTGCCGTTGCCACGCTAGGCTTCCCGGGTGACCACACCGGGCGGGATGACCGCTGTCCAGGCCGTCAACCGGATCGAAGCGGCGGGACACCCCCGTCCCCAGGACCGCAGGCTGCACGCCCGCGGCGCCGTCTTCGCCGGCCGGTTCGTCCCCAGCGGCCGGCTCGCGCAGCTGACCTCGGCGGCCCACCTGACCCGTGAGACCGACCTGGTCGTCCGGTTCTCCAACGGCTCGCCGCAGCACGACGCCGACGACCGAACCCGCGGGATCCGCGGGATGGCCGTCAAGTTCCTCGACGGCGAGGGCAACGGGGTGCACGACCTGGTCGCCGCCAACTTCCGGGTGTTTCCCAGCAGCACCCCGGAAGGCTTCATCGAGCTCGTCGAGGCGCTGGCCGGGACCACCGAGACCGCGCTCAAGGACAAGCTCGCCGCGGGTGGCAAGCTCGCCGGATTCCTGTTCCAGCACAAGGAAAGCCACGCCGGGATCAAGGCGTTCGTCTCCCGGCACGCCCCGGCGAGCTTCGCCACCACGCGGTTCGACGGGCTGCACGCGTTCCACTTCGCCGACGCCGAAGGCCGGCGCCGCGCGTTCCGCTACCGGCTCGTCCCCCAGCTCGGTGAGGTCGACCTCGATTCGGGACGCGCCCTGCCCCGCGACTTCCTGCTGCCGGAGCTCGACCGCCGGCTGGCCGGCGGGCCCGTGTCGTTCACCCTGGTCGTCCAGCTGGGCGACCAGGGCGACCCGACGCACGACCCGTCGATCGCCTGGCCCGAACAGCGCACCCTGCTGCCGGCCGGCGAGATCCGGATCGAGCGGCTCTCCCCGGACTCCGCGCAGTGGGAGCGCCAGGTCTTCGACCCGACCCGGGTCGCGCCCGGCGTCGAGCTTTCGGACGACGCGGTGCTGGCGTTCCGGCCGCACGCCTACTCGGTTTCCGCGGAACGGCGGCTGAGCGCCGACCCCGGCCCGGCGCGGTGACGACCCTCCCCCGGCTCAGGCCGCCGTCACCCGGCTGCCGGGTGCCGCGGACTTCATGAGGCGGCCGAGAACGACCGCGTGCTCGGCGAAGCGCTCGTAGACGCGGCTCAGCGCGGCGATGTCCGCCGGCTCGCGCAGGGTGGCCAGGATCCCGCGCAGGTCGGCCAGGTCGTCGTCCACCCCGATCGACGCGCGGGCGTGCTCGCCGTCGGCGGCCAGTTCCACCAGCCACACGGCGAGCCGGCCCAGCTCGACGAAGGCCGGGGTCAGCGCGTGCGGCACCACCGGGTGCGGGTAGGCGCGCTGGACGGCCCGCGCGACCTGGAGGGCGAACCCGCTCAGGCGCTCCAGCTCGGTCAGCGCGTGGATCGCGGCGAGGACCGGCACGGCCGGCGCCAGGACCGTGGGCACGCGGCGGGCCAGCTCCTCGCGTTCCCGGTCGAGGCGGACCGAATCGGCCACGATGTCGTCCGCCAGCGCCACGTCGGCTTCCTCGAGGGCAACGGTCGCGCGCTTCATCGCGGCCGCGGTCGCCCGGGTCAGCCGGACCAGTTCGGCGGCGGCGGATTCGTGGGTGCGCATGCCTCCACACTGTCCATCCGGGACGGCCCACGTCCAGCACTTTGACGGGAATTCAACGCGCTAGTCTCCACTTCATGGCCCGCACCCGCCTCTACCGCGACGGGGTCCTCGTCGCCGAGGACTTCCCGGCCGCGGACGTGTCCGACCACCTGGCCGACCCGGCGGCCACCGTCTGGCTCGACCTGTGCGCTCCGACCGAGGCGGACCTCGCCACGATCAGCGAAGAGCTGAGCCTGCACAAGCTGGCGGTCGAGGACGTCGTGCAGGACCACCAGCGGCCGAAGGTGGACCGGTACGACACGCACTCCTTCCTCACCGCCTACGCGGTACGGCTCGACGTCGGGACCGGCGACCTCGAAGCGATCGAAATGGACGCGTTCATCACCGAACGCGCGCTGGTGACCGTCCGGGAAAACGACGGCTTCGACATCACCGAGGTCCTCACCCGCTGGGACGCGACCGCCGATCTCGCCAAGAGCGGCGTCGGCTACCTCCTTCACGGGCTGCTCGACTACGTCGTCGACAGCCACTTCGAAGCCGTGCAGACCCTCGACGAACAGATCGAGGCCCTCGAGGACCTCGTCTTCGACGACGACGTCGACCACCGCGACATGCACCGCCGCTCCCTGCACCTGCGCAAGAGCCTGGTCCGGCTCCGCCGGGTCGTGCTGCCGATGCGCGAGGTCGTCAACACGCTGATGCGCCGCGACCACAACGTCTGCGACAGCGAGCTGATGCCGTACTACCAGGACGTCTACGACCACGTGCTGCGCGCGTCGGAATGGACGGAGTCGCTGCGCGAGCTGATCACGACGGTCCGCGAAACCCAGCTGAACCTCCAGGCGAACCGCCTCAACACGATCATGAAGAAGGTGACCGGCTGGGCGGCGGTGATCGCGGTACCCACCGCGATCACCGGCTTCTACGGCCAGAACATCCCGTACCCGGGCGTCGACCAGCCGTGGGGGTTCTGGGTCTCCACGGCGGCCATCGTCGTCTTCTCGGCCGGGCTCTACCTGCTGTTCAAGCGCAAGGACTGGCTCTGACGTTCGATTAGAACGTTCTAAGCCCGAATGGTCGTGACCCTTGTCACTTCATCCGTAAGCGGTATATCGTTGCGCGGCACCGGTATTGAAACGATTCAAGAGTCGCCCGCCAATGGAGGATGTGCGATGAGATCGCGTGTAGCGGGAGTCTCGGCCGTGCTGGTCGTGCTGCTGGCCGTGTCCGGCTCGGGGACGGCGCTGGCCGGGCAGGACCGGCACGCCGGTCTGGACGCCGGAGCGCTGACGGTCGAGCACCAGGCGGACCCCCTCGGCGTCGACGTGGCCAAGCCGCGGCTCGGCTGGGAGCTGAACTCGGACCAGCCGGGGGCCCGGCAGTCGGCCTACCAGGTGCAGGTGTCGTCGGCGCCGAACCGGACGGGCGACGTCTGGGACAGCGGCCGGGTGCCGTCGGCGAAGTCGTTCGACGTCGCCTACGCCGGAGCCGGGCTGCGGTCGCGCACGCGGTACTACTGGCGCGTCCGCGTCTGGGACGCCACCGGGCGGACGTCGGACTGGAGCGACGCCGCGTGGTTCGAGACGGCGTTCCTGACCGGCGCCGACTTCCACGGCGACTGGATCGGGGCGCGCGCCGAACCGGTCACCACCTCGCTGCAGGGCGCGAACTGGATCTGGTACCCCCAGGGCAATCCGGCGGACTCCGCGCCGGTCGGCACCCGGTACTTCCGGCGGGCGTTCGACGTCCCCGCCGGCGTCACGGCGGCCCACATCCAGCTCACCGCCGACGACAACTTCGTCCTGTCCCTCAACGGGAAGCAGGTCGCGAGCTCGCCGCCGGTCGCCGACTCGTGGCGGACCGCCGTCGACGTCGACCTCACCGCCGACCTGCGTCCCGGGCGCAACGTGCTCGCGATCCAGGCCGCCAACGCCCAGCCCGGCCCGTCCGGGCTCGTCGGCAAGCTGCACGTCGAGACGTCGTCGGGGACTCCGGTCGACATCGTCACCGACGCCGCCTGGAAGGCGTCCGACACGGACACCGCGGGGTGGCAGCAGCCGGACTTCGACGACTCGGCGTGGCCGGCCGCGCTGGTGGCGGCCGCCTACGGCTCGGGACCGTGGGGCAACTCGGTCACGGCGACGACCCCGCCGGAACCGTTGCTGCGCAAGGACTTCACGGCGAACAAGAAGATCAGGTCCGCACGCGCGTACATCGCCGGTCTCGGGTACTACAAGCTCTACCTCAACGGCCGCCGCGTCGGCGACCACGAGCTGGACCCGGCGTTCACCGTCTACGACAAGACGGATCTCTACGCAACGTACGACGTGACCCAGGCCCTGCGGTCCGGGGCCAACACGATCGGCGTGAGCCTGGGACGCGGCTACTACGCGATGACGAACCCCGACGAGTGGCTGAGTTCGCCGTGGCACGGTGAGCCGAAGCTGAAGCTCGAGCTGGACGTCACCTACACCGACGGCACGAGCGGGCGCGTCGTCAGCGACGGCAGCTGGACGCTCGCGGACGGGCCCACCACCTCGGAATCGTTGTGGTTCGGCGAAACCCACGACGCGCGGCTCGAGCAGCCGGGCTGGAACGACACCGGGTTCGACGCCTCCGCCTGGCGCCCCGCGCGCGTCGTCCCGGCGCCCGCAGGCACGCTGCGGGCGCAGGCGTTCCCGCCGATCAAGGTGACGGACACGCTGGGCACCGGGAAGGTGACCACCCCCGCCGCCGGGACGACGGTGCACGACTTCGGCAGCCCCACCGCGGGCTGGGCCGGGGTCGGCGTGCGCGGACCGGCCGGGGCCCAGGTGACGATCACCTACGGCGAGAAGCTGAAGGCCGACGGCACCGTCGACAACATCGGCGGTTTCGGGATGCAGCTGCAGAAGTACACGTACATCCTGAAGGGCGGCGGGCCGGAGACGTTCACGCCGAGCTACTCCTACGCCGGGTTCCAGTACGTCCAGGTCACCGCGCCCGCGGGCGTCACCGTTGATGCGGTGACCGGGCAGCGGGTCCACACGGCCGTCGCCAAGACCGGTGACTTCACCAGCTCGAGCGACCTGCTCAACCGGTACCACGCCGCCGAGGCGAACACGATCCTCAACAACCTGCACTCGGTGCCGACCGACACCCCGATGTACGAGAAGCGGCCCTACACCGCCGACGCCTTCCTGGCCGCCGACGCCGCCATCGGCAGCTTCGACATGGAGAACTTCTACGAGAACTGGATGCGGGCCCACCGGGACGACCAGACGCCGGAGGGCAACATCGGCCAGACCGTGCCGGGCACCGTCGGGGCCAAGCAGGTGATCGACCCGGTCTGGTCCGCCAGCTTCGTGCTCGTCGACTGGGATCTCTATTGGTACTACGGAGATATCCAGCCGCTCGCGGACAACTACGAGGCGATGAAGGCGTGGCTCGGGTTCTTCGAGAAGAACATCGCGAAGACCGGGTACATCTACACGGGCGGCAGCTACGCCGACTGGCTCGCGCCCGGGTTCGCCCAGCCGCCCGAGGGCGCGCGGCTCGCCGGCACTGCCTACCTCCACAAGACCACCACGACGATGGCGGCGATCGCGCGCGCCCTCGGCCACAACGACGACGCGGCGCGCTTCGACCAGCTCGCCGGCACGATCGCCGGCGCGTTCAACGCCACGTTCTACGACGCCTCGAAGGGGGCGTACTTCGACGATCCGGCCGCGGGCTACCGCCAGACCAGCAACCTGCTGCCGCTGAGCCTCGGCATCGTGCCGGCAGCGGCCCGCGCCGGCGTCGTCGCGAACCTCGTCGGCGACATCAAGGGCCGTGGCGTCCACCTGAACACCGGTGCGCTGGGCACGAAGCTCATCCTCCCGGTGCTGACCGAAACGGGGAACTCGGAGCTCGCCTACAGCGTCGCGACGAACCCGACGTACCCCGGCTGGGGTTACTGGTTCCAGGCTCTGGGCGCCACGACGATGTGGGAGGAGTGGCAGGCCGGGTCCCGGTCGCACCAGCACGCCTTCATGGGCACGGTCGACGACTGGCTGTACCAGGACGTCGCCGGGATCGAACCCGCGGCGCCGGGCTACACGAAGGTCAAGATCCAGCCCTCCCCCGTGGGCGACCTGCGGCAGGCCTCGGCGCACGTCGACTCCCCGCTCGGCCCGGTGCGCTCGGACTGGACCCGGGACCGGAACCGCTTCACGCTGCGGGTCAGCGTGCCCGTCGGCGCGACGGGTGAGGTCTTCGTGCCGGTCGGCCGGGGACAGCGGGTCAACGCGCCGGCCGGCGCGACGGCGGAAGGCACGCAGAACGGCTACGCCCGCTACCGGGTCGGTTCGGGCAGCTACGAGTTCCGGGCCATTTTCCGGGCCGGCTAGGTCAAGGTGGCGATGCCGGCCAGGAAGATGTCGAGGCCGGCGAGGAACTGCTCGCGGTCGTCGTGCTCGCGCAGCTGCGTCACCGACGCGTGCACGAACGGGTAGCGGGCCGGGTCGACTTGCGCCCACTGCGCGGCGGCGTTGTCCAAAAAGGACGCTCGGTCCGTTTCGGTGTCGGCGAGGTACCGGGCGTTCGCGGCGTTCTGCACGGCGACACCGAGGACGTAGTTCGTGAGCGTGCCGGCCGCGTCGAAGCGCGCTCGTTCGGGGACATCGAGCGCGTTGAGCAGCCGGGCGATGCTCTCGTAGAAGTCCAGCAGTGCGGGCCGCCACGGCTGCCGGGACAGCTCGGCCCCGACCCAGGGGTGGGCGTCGACCGCGTCGAACAGGCCGACGGCGAGGCGGCGCAGGGTCTCGCGCGGGTCGTCGTCGAGGGCCGCGCCGGCCAGCACGCGGGTGATGACGTCGTCGGCGGCGGCGGCGAGCAGGTCGCCCTTGTCCGCGACGTGGTGGTAGATCGCGCCGTAGCCGGTGCTCAGGCGGACGGTGAGCGCGCGCAGCGTCAACGCGCTTTCGCCGCCGCTGTCCAGGAGTTCGGTCGCGGACCGGATGATCAGCTCCCGGGACAGGCTGTCCGTGCGCCGCGGCGACCGCGGCGCGGTGTTCTTGCCCATGGCTCCATCATCGCATGACTGGATCGCCGCTCCAAACTCGTGCTAGCTTGATTGGAGTGACGATCCAATCAAGCCTTGGAGGAACCATGACCACCCCGGTCACGATCATCGGCGCGGGTCTCGGCGGCCTGGTGCTGTCGCGCGTGCTGCACGTCCACGGCATCCCGTCCGTGGTCTACGAGGCGGAATCCTCGCCGTCGGCGCGCACGCAGGGCGGGCTGCTCGACATCCGCGACTACAACGGCCAGCCGGCGCTCGAGACGGCGGGCCTGACCCAGGAGTTCCGCGAGCTGATCCTGGAGGGCCGCCAGGCGATGCGGCTGCTCGACCGGGACGGGACCGTCCTGCTCGAAGTGCCCGACGACGGCACGGGCGGCAGTCCCGAGGTGCAGCGCGGTGAACTGCGGCGGATGCTGCTCGACGCGCTCCCGGCCGGCACCGTCCACTGGGGACACAAGGTCACCGGTGTGCGAGCCCTCGGCGACGGCCGCCACGAGGTGACCTTCGCCGACGGCACCACCGTCACCACGGGCCTGCTCGTCGGCGCGGACGGCGCTTGGTCCCGGGTCCGGCCGCTGCTGTCCGCCGCGAAGCCCGAGTTCACCGGCATCGGGTTCGTCGAGACCCACCTGTTCGACGGCGACCACCGGCACCCGACCAGCGCGAAGACCGTCGGCGGCGGCGCGATGATGGTGCTGGAGCCGGGAAAGGGAATCCTCGCCCACCGGGAGCGCGACGGGAACCTGCACACCTGGGTGATGCTCGCCCGATCGCGGGAGTGGTTCGCGAGCGTCGACTTCACCGATCCCGCCACGGCCACCGCCCGGATCGTGGCGGAGTTCGACGGCTGGGCGCCGCAGCTCACCACCCTGGTCACCGCCGGCGAGACCGCGCCCGTCCTGCGCACGATCCACACCCTGCCCGGCGGGCACCGGTGGGACCGGACCCCCGGCGTCACCCTGCTCGGCGACGCCGCCCACCTCACGGTCCCCAACGGCGAAGGCGCCAACCTGGCCATGTACGACGGTGCCGAGCTGGGCCTGGCCCTCGCCGCGCACCCCGGCGACGTCGAGACCGCGCTGGCCGAGTACGAGCAGGCCCTGTTCCCGCGCAGCGCCGCAGCCGCCGCCGAGGCCCCCGACCTCTACGTGATGCTGGGTGAGGGCACGCCCCACACCCTGATCAACGCCGTCGGCGCCGGCTGATCACCCGACCACCAGCACCAGCCGGCCCCGGGCGTGCGCGGTTTCGGCGGCGCGGTGGGCCTCGACGATCTCGTCGAGCGGGAAGGTCCGGTCCACCGGCAGCCAGAACCGGCCGGCCTCGATCAGCGCGCCGATCTCGCCGAGGGCGTGGAACCCGTTGCCGTCGACGAATCCGTTGCTGAAGTGCACCCCGTGCTTCTCCGCGCCCTGGAAGTCGGCCAGCGTCACCACGTTCGACGCGCCACCGGCCAGGTCGATCAGCTCGGGCAGGACCCCGTTCCCGGCCACGTCCAGCGCGACGTCGACGCCGCCGGGAGCGAGGGCGCGGATCCGGTCGACCATGCCATCGCCGTACGTCACGGGTTCCGCGCCGAGCAAGGCCAGGTAGTTCTGGTTGGCGGCACCGGCGGCGCCGATCACCCGCGCGCCGCGGGCGAGGGCCAGCTGGACGGCCGTGCCGCCGATCCCGCCGGTGGCCCCGTTGACGAACAGTGTCCGTCCCCTTGAGACGGTGAGCTGGTCGAGCGCGCGCGTGGCCGTTTCGAGGGCGATGGGGAGGGCGGCGGCGTCGACGAAGCCGAGTGACGGCGGGATGGGCGCGCGGTAGGTCAGCAGGGCCAGCTCGGCCGCGCCGGCGCCGTCGTCGGAGATGCCGAACACCCGGTCGCCGACGGCGACGTCGGTCACGCCCTCGCCGAGTTCGTCGACCACGCCCGCGACGTCACGGCCGGTCGTCTGCGGAAGTCCCGCGCCGAAGGACAGCTCGCCGCTGCGCAGTTTCGTCTCGGTCGCGTTGACGCCGGCCGCGTGGACGGCGATCCGGACCTGGCCGGGACCGGGGTGCGGGTCGGGGAGGTCCACGATCTCGAGGACCTCGGGACCGCCGAACCGCTGGAACTGTGCTGCTTTCATGGTGTTTCCCGCTTTCGGGTCAGTGGGCGACGACAGGGGTGGCGTTCTCGGTGACGGGCAACGGGCCGCTGCGGAAGAGCAGCCCGGAAACGACGGCGCCGCCGAGGAACAGCGCCGCCGCGATCCAGAACACGAAGTGGTAGCTGGAAAGCGTCGCGTCGACGATGGTGGCCGGGTTCGCGGCGTGCTCGGCGAGGTAGCTCGTGACCGCCGTCGCGCTCAGGGAGCTGAACACGGCCAGCCCGATGGACCCGCCGATCTGCTGGGCGATGTTGACCATCGCGGACGCCACCCCGGACTCGTGCGGCCGCACCCCGCTGGTCGCCGCGTTCTGTCCGGGGCCGAAGACCAGCCCCAGGCCCAGTCCGATGACGAGCAGGGCGGGCAGCACACCGCCGGCGTAGCTGGACGACGTGCCGATCCCGGTGAGCAGCACCATGCCGAGTGCGGCGAGCAGGCACCCCGCCGGGATGAGCGGGCGCGGCCCGACGCGCGGCAGCAGCACCGATCCGGAGAGCACCGCGCCGACCATCACCAGGCCGACCATGGGGAGGAACGCCACGCCCGTCTGGAACGGCGTGAACCCCAGCGTCTCCGCGAGGTAGAAGGTGAGGAACAGGAACACCGCGAACCCGCCGATGCCGGAGATCCCGATCGACAGGTAGGCCGCGCCCCGGTCGCGGTCCAGCAGCACCGGCAGCGGGAGCAGCGGGTTCCGGACGCGGCGTTCGACCAGGACGAAGACGAGCACGAGCACGGCACCGGCGAGTACCGGTCCCCACGTCCAGAGGTCGCTCCAGCCCTTCGCCGCGGCGTTGCCGAGGCCGTAGGCGATGCCGACCACGCCGAGGATCGCGGTGACCGTGCCCGAAACGTCGAGCCGGGTGCGTTCCGGCCGCTCGCCCTCGGTGAGGAAGACCAGCGCCCCGGCGAGCGCGACGGCGGCGATGATCAGGTTCACGTACAGGCACCACCGCCACGACAGGTCCTGCGTGAGGACGCCGCCCAGCAGCAGGCCCAGCGCGCCGCCGGCGCCCGAGATCGCGCCGAACACCCCGAAGGCGCGGCCGCGCTCGTTCGCGTCGTCGGCGAACGTCACCGACACCATCGACAGCGCCGCCGGCGCGAGCATCGCGCCGAACGCGCCCTGGGCGACCCGCGAGACCAGCAGCATCCCGAACCCGCTCGCCGCCCCGCCAAGTGCTGACGCGACCGCGAAGCCGACCAGCCCGATGACGAACAGCCGTTTGCGCCCGAAGAGGTCCGCCAGCCGCCCACCGAGCAGCAGGAGGCTGCCGAACGCGAGCGCGTACCCGGTGACGACCCACTGCCGGTTGTCCACGGAGAACCCCAGGTCCCGCTGGGCGGTCGGCAGCGCGATGTTCACGATGGTCGAGTCCAGGATGACCATCAGCTGAGCGAGGCTCAGCACCACCAGGGCGATCCAGCGGTGCGGGACGTTGCGGTTCATGGCG
The DNA here is from genome assembly GCF_034929455.1 of Amycolatopsis heterodermiae. Lineage (NCBI taxonomy): Bacteria > Bacillati > Actinomycetota > Actinomycetes > Pseudonocardiales > Pseudonocardiaceae > Amycolatopsis > Amycolatopsis heterodermiae. The sequence goes on along the minus strand of NZ_JAYFSI010000012.1, from coordinate 88,400 downwards.
ACCTTCGATCCGTGAGGGGAACTGCCGTCAATTTAACACCGGTAGGTCTGACTTATCAATGGTAAGTTAAGCGACCGACGGTAGATCAGGGCGTCGCGATGAGTAAGGTGGGTGCTCATGACCACGGGAGACCCCGACGGCGGAACGCCGCCCGCCACCAGCGACGTCCTGTGGCTGCGCGGCGAGCGGGAACGCCCGGCGCGGCGGGCCGCGCCGCTCACCCTGGAGCGGATCGTCACCGAGGCCGTCGCCGAACTCGACGCCCACGGGGCCGAGCGGCTGACGATGCGGCGGCTCGCGCAGCGCCTCGACGTGACCTCGACGGCGCTCTACTGGCACGTCTCGACCAAGGAGGACCTGCTCGACCTGGCGGTCGACCACATCCTCGGCGAGGTGCCGCTCCCCGAACCCGGTCCCGAGCCCCGCGCCGCGCTGCGCGCACTGCTGCTCGGCTGGCGCGCCGCGATGCTCGCGCACCCGTGGTCACCCGGCCTGCTGGGACGCCCCCTGCTGGGCCCGAACGTGCTGGCGCGCACCGAGTTCGTGCAGGCGACGCTGACCCGCGCCGGGCTGGCCGGCCTCGAACTCGCGTCCGCCACCCACCAGCTGACGGGCTTCGTCATCGGCACGGCAATGACCGACGCCACCTGGCGCCGGCTCGACGACCCCGAGATCGTCACCAGGGCACGCGCGCACATCACCGGCTTGAGGGAGATCTACCCGACGCTCAGCACGTCCGGCTTCGTCGACCAGGAGTGGTCGGACGACGACCTGTTCGGGGTAAGTCTTGAGCGGATCCTCGACACGCTGACCCCGTCGCCGGCTCGGGAGCCGTGACGCGGTCCCGCTGATTTCGGCGCCGGCCTGCTCGGTGGCGTCCGGATCGCGGCGGTTTCGGCGCCACCATCGTGGCCGCCGGAAGCCCGCCCCACGGTGCGGATCGCGCCGGGTGACACACATCGGGAAGCGGCCGTCGCGCCGGATCGCGCGCGGCCTCGGGGCTGCCGGTGTGTTCCGCCCGCTCGCCGAGCGTCTCCGCTGCAACGGCGCCCGGCCGGGGGCACTCACCCGGCGGCGTTCACCCTTCGGCCTTTTCCTGCAGCAGCCGAACCTTCGCCCAGGTGTCCTCGTCGACCGGGGTGTGCGTGGCCAGCTTGAGGCCCGAGCCCTCGCCCACCGACAGCTGCGTGTAGTCCAGCTTCAGCAGGCCGACCTCGGGGTGGAGGTAGTGCTTGGTGAAGTTCTCCGGCCCGCGCACCCCGTGCTGCTCCCACACGCGCTCGAAGTCCGGTGACTCCCGCCGCAGGCGGGTGACCAGGTTCTTCCAGCCGGGCTCGCCCGCGTGGGCCGCCAGGCCGGCGCGGAACCGGGCCGACCAGGCGGGCCGCGGCGTCCTCCCAGTCCAGGATGGCGTTGCGCCACCTCGGCGACGTGAACACCAGCAGCAGCCAGTTGCGGTCCTCGAACGGCAGGTGGTCCACCCCGCCGACCATCTGCTCATAGGTGCGGTTCCAGGCGAGCAGGTCGAACCGGGCGTTGAGCACGACGACCGGGATCGGCTCGAGGTGCCGCACCAGCACCAGCACGGCGTCCGGGACGGCCGCGTGGTCGCGGTCCAGCGGCGGCCCGGGGTGCCCGGCCAGCGTGTAGAGGTGGGTCCGCTCGTACGGGTCGAGCCGCAGCGTGCGCGCGATCGCGGCCAGCACCGGCTCGGAGACGTTGATGTCCCGGCCCTGCTCCAGCCACGTGTACCAGGTCACGCCCATGCCCGCGAGGTGCGCGACCTCCTCGCGGCGCAGCCCCGGCGTGCGACGGCGGCCCGTGGGCGGCAGGCCGGCCTGCTCCGGGGTGATGCGTTCCCGCCTGCTGCGCAGGAAGGACGCCAGTTCCTGGCGCTCGGACGTCGTCACCCGTTCACTGTCCCACCGCGCCGAGCCTGGTGCCAGGTGGTGCGGATACCCCCATAAACACACTCTGGCACCTGGATAACGCACGGCGGAGAGTCGATCTCAGTCACTCGTCATCGTTCCGGAGGTCTCCATGCTCACCCCCTTGTCATCGACGGTCGCCCTGGTCACCGGGGCCAGCAGCGGCATCGGCCAGGCCACCGCCCGCACGCTCGCGGCCCGGGGCGCCACCGTCGTGCTGGTCGCCCGCCGTCAGGACCGGATCGAGGTGCTCGCCAAGGAGATCGCCGGCGAGGGCGGCCAGGCGCTCGCGCTGACGGCCGACCTCACCGACGCCGACGCCGCCACCGCCGCGGTCGGCACCGCCGTCGACCGGCTCGGGCGGCTGGACACCCTGGTCAACGCGGCCGGCGTCATGCTCACCGGCGACTCGATCACCTCGCCGCTGGAGGAATGGCAGCGGATGGTCGACATCAACGTCACCGGCCTGCTGTACGTCACCAAGGCCGCCCTGCCGCACCTCGTCGAGGCCGCCGCCACCAGCCCGCGGCAGGTGGCCGACGTCGTCAACATCAGCTCCATCGCCGGCCGCTGGACCATCCCCGGCGCCGCCGTCTACAACGCCACCAAGTTCGGCGTCACCGCCGCGACCGAGGCCTGGCGGCAGGAGTACGCCCGCCGCAACGTCCGGTTCTCCGTCGTCGAGCCGGGCCTCGTGGCGACCGAACTGATGGACCACCAGCAGAGCGCCGTCCAGGAACGGATGGCCGCCCGGTTCGCGGACGTCGAACAGCTGCACGCCGACGACGTCGCCGAGGCCGTCGAATACATCGTCACCGGCCCGCGCCGCCGGGCCGTCGCCGAAATCGTCGTCCGTCCCACCGACCAGGTCTGAACCGGCGCGCGAAACGGTATTTTTCCCGGCGCGTGCGATCGGCCGCGGTTGATTTGCGGCAATTGTCACGACGTTCATTGATCACGGCGAATTGTGTTACCTCGTACACTCGAAAGCGGCAAAGGGAAACACGGCTGGGCTATGCTCATTACGAGGCGGACTCCGTAGGTTCGTCCCCATGTCCCGCATCGGTTTCGTATTCGCAGCCGCAGTACTGGCCGCCCTGCTCGTCCCGCCCGGCACCGCCGGCGCGGCGAAAGCGCCGACGCCGGGGCCGGTGTGCGACCACCAGCCGGTCGCGAACACCACGGCGCCACCCGGTGCCGTCGTGATCGACCCCGCGGTGCCCGGCGACCTCTACCACAAGACGCAGGATTCCCCGGCCGGCACGACGTTCTGGCTCCCGCCGGGCACGCACACCCTCGCCACCGACCCGTTCGGCCAGGTCATCCCCAAGGACGGGGACGTCTACCTCGGCGCGCCGGGCGCCGTGCTCGACGGGCAGCGGGTCAACCTGGCCGCCTTCACCCAGCAGGCGAAGGACGTGACGATCCGCGGGCTGACCGTCCAGAACTTCGTGCCGCCGCAGGACCAGGGCGTCGTCAACCACGATTCGGGCGAGCACTGGACCATCGAGAACACGACCGTGCAGAACAACGCCGGTGCCGGGCTGATGGCCGGCGCCCGGCAGGTGGTGCGGCACAGCTGCCTGCGGAACAACGGGCAGTACGGCATGAACGCCTACCGTTCGGACAACACGATCACCGGGCTGGTCGTCGAAAGCAACGAAATCGTCGGCAACAACACCGACGACTGGGAAACCCGCGTGCCCGGCTGCGGCTGCAGCGGCGGAATCAAGTTCTGGGCGGTCAACAAGGCGGACGTCCGCGGGAACTGGGTGCACGACAACCGCGGTGCCGGATTGTGGGCCGACACCAACAACAACGACTTCCTCGTCGAGTACAACCTCATCGAGGACAATGACGCCGAGGGCCTGTTCTACGAGATCAGCTACAACCTGATCTTCCGCGACAACGTCCTGCGGCGCAACGCGCTCGTCTCGGGCAAGCTCAAGTCGGACCGCGGTGACAACTTCCCGGTCGCCAGCGTGTACCTCTCGGAATCCGGCGGCGAGCGGCGGGTGCCGGCGCGCACCCACCTGATCGACGTCTACGACAACACGTTCGAGGACAACTGGTCCGGCATCACGGCGTGGGAGAACTCCGACCGGTTCTGCAACAGTCCCGCCAACACGTCCAGCAACACCTGCACCAAGCTGGTCGCCGACCGGACGAAGTGCTCCGCGCCCGGCATCGCCACCCGGCCGCTCTACGACGACTGCCGCTGGAAGACCCAGTTCGTCGAGGTGCACGACAACACGTTCCGCTTCGACCCGGCGCACGTCGGCTGCACCACCGGCCTCTGCGGCCGGATGGCGCTGCTGGCCAACTACGGCACCTACCCGGCGTGGTCGCCCTACCAGGGCACGGTCGTCCAGGACGCGATCACCCACGACCAGGGCAACTACTGGTTCAGCAACGCCTACTACGGCCCGTGGACCTTCGTCGCGGGCGACACCTCACGCTCGCTCACCGCCCAGCAGTGGCAGGCGACACCCTGGGACCAGGACAACTGCGCCTCCTTCGACGGGGTCGCCGGCCCCTGCTGAGCCGCCCCGCGTGAAAGCGGCGGCGCCCGGACCACCCGGGCGCCGCCGCTTTGACGACCAGAACGGCTGACACGGCGGCCACCGTGCCGGCCGATCCGGGCGGCGTGTGCGCTATTCCAAGCGGCAAGTCGGCCATGGCGAGCGGCGCCGAGACCCGACGCTACCGAACCCTTGTGTGAAGGCGGCGGCGCCCGGATCACCCGGGCGCCGCCGCTTTGGCGTTACCAGCCGCGACCTATCGCCGGCGTATCCGAAGCCGCATACGGGCCGGCAACACCGGGCTCCCTTGACTGGGGCCATGACCCACACGTCCTGGTCCTCCGCCGCGGCCGTTCCGGCGCTGGGTGTCACGGTCTACGGGTGCGAGCCGGACGAGGCCGTCCTGTTCCGGGAGCTGGCGCCGCGCTTCGGCGTCGAGCCGGCCATCACCGGCGCGGCCGTGTCCGAAGCCAACGCCGCACTGGCGTCCGGGAACCGGTGCGTCAGCGTCGGGCACAAGACGCCCGTCACCCGCGCCGCCCTGCTCGCGCTCAGCCGAGCCGGCGTCACGTACCTCTCCACGCGGAGCGTCGGCTTCGACCACATCGACGTCGGATACGCGGAGAGCGTCGGGATTTCCGTCGAGAACGTGGCCTATTCACCCGACGGCGTCGCCGACTTCACCCTGATGCTCATGCTGATGGCGGTGCGCAACGCGCGCTCCACCCTCAGGCGCGCGGACGTCCACGACTACCGCCTGGACGACGTCCGCGGGCGGGAACTGCGCGACCTGACCGTCGGGGTGCTGGGAACCGGGCGCATCGGCACGGCGGTCATGGACCGGCTGCGGGGTTTCGGCTGCCGCGTGCTCGCGCATGACAGCCGCCCCAAGGACTTCGTCGACTACGTCCCGCTCGACGAACTGCTGCGGCTAAGCGACGTCGTCACGCTCCACACCCCGCTCACCGCGGAAACCCACCACCTCCTCGACGCCCGGCGCATCGCGCGGATGAAGCGCGGCGCGTTCGTCGTCAACACCGGACGTGGTGCCCTCGTCGACACCGAAGCCCTTGTCGCGGCACTGGAAAGCGGCGAGCTGGGCGGCGCGGCACTGGACGTCCTCGAAGGCGAAGAAGGCATCTTCTACGCCGACCTCCGGAACCAACCCGTTGACAGCAAACACCTGTTGCGGCTGCAGGAACTGCCGAACGTGCTCATCAGCCCGCACACGGCCTACTACACCGATCGCGCCCTGCGCGACACCATCGAACACTCCCTCGTCAACTGCCGGAAATTCGTGAGCGGAAAGCAGCATTGGATATGAGAATCGGCATCCTCTTCGGGGGCGCTTCGGAAGAGCATCCCGTCTCCGTCAAGTCCGCGCGCACGGTCGCGGAGAACCTGGACCCCGCGAAGTACGAGCCGTTCTGGATCGGGATCACGAAGTCCGGTGCCTGGAAGCTGTGTGACGGCCCTGCCGAAGGCTGGGAGAACGGCCGGCCGGTGGTGCTCTCGCCGGACCGGGACGTCCGCGGGCTGCTCGTCCTGGAGGACGGGAAGTACGAGACGATCGGCCTGGACGTCGTGCTGCCGGTGCTGCACGGCAAGCGCGGCGAGGACGGCGCGATCCAGGGGCTGCTGGAGCTCTCCGGCATTCCGTACGCCGGCTGCGACATCCAGAGTTCCGCGCTGTGCATGGACAAGTCGCTCGCCTACGCCGTCGCCGGCAGCGCGGGCATCGCCACCCCGAAGTTCTGGACCGTCACCGCGGACGAGCACCTCGATCCCGCCCGGCTCACCTATCCCGTCTTCGTGAAGCCGGCCCGTTCGGGGTCGTCGTTCGGCGTCAGCAAGGTTTCCCGCGGAGAAGAACTCGCGGGCGCGGTGGAGATCGCCCGGCAGTACGACGCGAAGGTGCTGGTCGAGGAGGCCGTCGTCGGCAGCGAGGTCGGCTGCGCCATCCTGGGGAACGGCGCGGACCTGATCGCGGGCGAGGTGGACCACATCGCGCTGTCGCACGGGTTCTTCCGGATCCACCAGGAAAGCACGCCCGAAAGCGGCTCCGAGAACTCGACGCCGATCGTTCCCGCGGACATCCCGGCGGAGGCGCGCGCTCTCGTCCAGGAGACGGCGAAGGCCGTGTACCGCGCCCTGGGCTGCGGCGGGCTGGCGCGGGTGGACCTGTTCCTCACCGAAGGCGGAACGGTGGTCCTCAACGAGGTCAACACCTTGCCCGGCCTGACGTCCTACAGCCGGTACCCGCGGATGATGGCCGCGGCGGGTTTGCCGCTCGCCGAGGTGATCGACCGGCTGGTTTCCCTGACCCTGACCGGAAAACTCCGATGAAGGACTTCGTGTACGTCGACGAGCTGGTACCCGGAATCCGCTGGGACGCCAAGTACGCCACGGCGGACAACTTCACCGGCGCGCCGGTGGACGGTTACCTGGCCGACCGAATCGTCGGCACCACAGCCTTGTGCGCCGCTCTGGAGAACGCCCAGGAAAAGGCCGCGGCCCTGGGCTTCGGCCTGCTGCTGTGGGACGGCTACCGCCCGCAACGCGCCGTGGACGCCTTCCTGCGCTGGGCGGAACAACCGGAAGACGGCCGTACGAAGGCGAAGCACTACCCGAACATCGACCGGGCCGAGATGATCACCCGCGGGTACGTGGCGGCCCGCTCGGGCCACAGCCGGGGCAGCACCGTCGACCTGACGCTCCACGACCTGGCCACCGGCGAACTCGTGCCGATGGGCGGCGGGCACGACCTCATGGACGTGGTCTCGCACCACGACGCGCCGGGCGTCCCGCCGGCCGCGGCGGCCCACCGCCGTCACCTCCGGTCCCTCATGGAGTCGTGCGGGTTCAGCGCGTACGAATCCGAGTGGTGGCACTACACCCTGACCGGCGAACCGCATCCGGACACGTACTTTGACTTTCCCCTCACCTAGCCGGATCGTGGTCGCCGGTGGCCATTCGGCCGGGCACATCGAGCCGGCGATGAACCTCGCCGACGCGGTGCGCCGGCTGGAGCCCGCCGCGGAGATCACCGCGCTCGGCACCGTCCGCGGCCTGGACACCACGCTCGTCCCGGCCCGCGGCTACCCGCTCGAACTCGTCCCGCCGGCGCCGCTGCCGCGTGCGCTGAACGGGGCCCTGCTGCGGACGCCCGGCAGGCTGCGCGACGCGGTGCTGGCGGCCGGGGCGGTGCTCGACCGCGTGCGGGCCGACGTCGTGGTCGGCTTCGGCGGTTACCTGGCCATGGCGGCCTACCTCGCCGCGCACGGCCGGGGCCTGCCGATCGTCGTGCACGAGGCGAACGCCCGGCCCGGCGTGGCCAACCGGCTGGCGGCCCGCCTGACGGCGCACGTGTTCACCGCCGCGCCAGGCGTCCGGCTGGCCCACGCCACCGCCGTCGGGATCCCGCTGCGGCCGTCAATCAGCGGCCTCAACCGTCCCGCGCTGCGCGACGCGGCCAGGCAGCGTTTCGGCCTGCGTCTGGGCGGCCCGGTCCTGCTGGTCACCGGCGGTTCGCAGGGCGCCGGGACGATCAACGCCGCGGTGTCCGGCGCGGCACCGGCGCTGCGCGGAGCCGGGGTGCAGGTGCTGCACATCACCGGGCCGCGGCACACCATCGAGGTCCCGGACGGCGACCCGCCGTACGTCGTCGTCCCGTACGTCGACGAGATGCACCACGCCTACGCCGCGGCCGACTTCGCGCTCTGCCGCTCGGGCGCGATGACGTGCGCCGAGCTGGCCGCGGTCGGCCTCCCCGCCGCGTACGTCCCCCTGCCCCTGCGCGGCGGCGAGCAGCGCTTGAACGCCGAACCGGTGGTCGCCGCGGGCGGCGGGCTGCTCGTCTCCGACGCCGACCTGGACCCGGCGTGGATCGAGACCACGCTGATTCCGGTACTCACCGATCCCGGCCGGATCGCGGCGATGTCGGCGCGCGCATCCGCGACCGGGACACCCGACGCGGGCGAGGTGTTGGCCCGGCACGTGCTCACCACCGTCGCCGAGCGGCGTGGAGTCAACCGGGAAGCTGCACCGTGACCCGCAAACCGCCGTCCGGGCGGGCGGTCAGGTTGAGGATTCCGTCGTGGGCGCGGGTGATGCTTCGGACGATGGCCAGGCCCAGGCCGACGCCACCGTGGTCGTTGCGGAGGCGTTCGGCGCCGCGCTGGAACGGCTCGGTGAGGGTCGAGACCAGCTGCGGGGTGAGCTTGTCGCCGGTGTTCTCGACGGTCAGCACCACGAACCCGGGGCGGACGGCCGTGTCGATCTGCACGGTGCCGTCTTCGAGGAGGTTGTGGACGATCGCGTTGTGCAGGAGGTTCGTCGTCAGCTGCAGCAGGAGCGCCGGTGAGCCGCCGACGGGGGTCATGTCCCCGGACGTCCGGACGGTGACGCCGCGCTTCTCCGCCAACGGCAGCAGGGTTTCGGTGGCTTCCTCCGCGACCAGGGACAGGTCGACGCGCTCCGGGGTGAAGGAGCGCTGGCCGCTGCGGCTGAGCAGGAGCAACGCCTCGGTGAGCTCGATCGCGCGGGTGTTGACCGTGTGGAGGCGCTCGACCAGCTCGCCGGTGGGGCCGTCCGGATCCTTGCGGGCCACCTCCAGCAGGGCCTGCGTGGTCGCCAGCGGGGTGCGCAGCTCGTGGGAGGCGTTCGCCGCGAACCGCCGCTGCTCGCCGACGTGCGCTTCGAGCCGCGCGAGCATGGCGTCGAAGCTGTCGGCGAGCTCGCGGAACTCGTCGCTGCGGCCCTCCAGGTTGATCCGGTGGGAGAGCGACCCGCTCGCGGACATCCGGGTGGCGGCGGTGATCCGGACCAGCGGGCCGAGCATCCGGCCGGCGAGCAGCCACCCGCCCAGCAGGCCGAACACCAGCAGGAACCCGGCCACCGCGGCCGCCCTCGGCAGGAACACGTGCAGGAGCGTCGACCGGACCGGGAAGACGCCGTTGAGCCCACTGCCGTCGGGGACGTAGAGCATCGCGCGGTCGGGGACGTACCGCAGGAGGAACACCCAGACCGCGCCGAGCAGCAGGGCGCCCGCGACCATGAGGAACCCGGCGTAGCTGAGGGTCAGCTTGAGACGGACGCTCAGCCCCCGCGCCCTATTCACCCTCGCCCCCGGTCCCGATGCGGTAGCCGACCCCCGCCACCGTGGCGATCAGCCAGGGTTCGCCGAGCCGTTTGCGCAACGTCGAGACCGTGATGCGGACGGCGTTGGTGAACGGGTCGGCGTTCTCGTCCCAGGCCCGTTCCAGCAGCTCCTCGGCGCTGATCACCCCGCCTTCGGCGGCGACGAGCACCTCGAGCACGGCGAACTGCTTCCTGGTCAGCGCGACGTACCGGCCGTCGCGGTAGACCTCGCGGCGGAACGGGTCCACCCGCAGGCCCGCGATCTCCCGCACCGGCGGCCGGCTGTGCGCCCGCCGCCGGTCGAGGGCCCGGAGCCGGAGCACGAGCTCCTGGAGCGCGAACGGCTTGGTGAGGTAGTCGTCGGCGCCCAGCTCGAAGCCGGTGGCCTTGTCGTCGAGCCGGTCGGCGGCGGTGAGCATGAGGATCGGCATGCCGCTGCCGGAGGCGACGATGTGCTCGGCGATCTCGTCACCGGAGGGCCCGGGGACGTCGCGGTCGAGCACGGCGATGTCGTAGGCGTTGACGCCCAGCAGCTCCAGCGCGGTGTCGCCGTCACCGGCGATGTCGGCGGCGATCGCTTCGAGGCGCAGCCCGTCACGGATGGCTTCGGCCAGGTAGGGCTCGTCCTCGACGATCAGCACGCGCATCCTCCGATGCTAGGAGGCGGCCCCTATCGCCCGCATATCCGAAGCCGGATACGGGACGGCAACACCGCGCGGCCTTGGCTGGCGGCATGCCCGACTTCGAACCCGCCGTCCGGCAGGCCCTCGGCCCGGCCCACGGCGCCGTCCCCGTCCCCGTGCCGGTCTTCGACGACGAGACCCCGGCCGTCGCCAACCTCGATCCCGGGCTGCTCGCTGCCCTGCGCCGCGCAGCGGCCGATGCCGCTCACGACGGCGTCGCGTTCGTCGTCAACGGCGGCTGGCGGTCCCCGGAGTACCAGGAACAGCTGCTCCACGACGCCGTCGCGAAGTACGGCTCGGCGCGGGAGGCGGCCCGCTGGGTGGCCACCCCCGCCACGTCGGCCCACGTGCGGGGCGACGCGGTCGACGTCGGGCCCGCCGACGCGCGGGCGTGGCTGGCCGAGCACGGCGCCCGGTACGGGCTGTGCCAGATCTACCGCAACGAACCCTGGCACTACGAGCTGCGCCCGGAAGCCGTCGGCGGCGGCCGCCCGCCCCTCTACCCCGACCCGACGCACGATCCGAGGATGCGGCGGTGACTACGGCAAATGACCGATGGCCAAGCGGGGCGTTCTGGGGCACGGTGGGAGTTCCGGACCAGTCGAGCCGAGGGAGGCCGGCCGTGCCTCGTCGCCGTGTGCCCGAACCCGCCACCGAGGGCCGGGCCGGGCGGATCTTCCTGCCCGTGATGCTGGTCCTGTTCGGGCTGGGCACGGCCGTCGTGCTGACCGCCCAGATCCTCGTGCTGGTGGACGAACTCGACCACGGGGACGAGACGTCGCCGTGGTTCGTGCTCGCGCTGCTCTCCTCCGCGGTGCAGCTGATCGGCGTGCTCGCCGTCGCCTTCCGGCGGCGCTGGGGCGCGAAGATCCTGGCGGGGGCGTTCCTCGCCGGGGTGCTGCTGGACCTCGGGCAGGTCACCGGCTCGAGCGCGCTGCTGATCATCGCCAGGATCCTCGTCGGCGGGCTGCTCGCCGCCGCCGTCCTCGTCCGCTGGGACGACCTGGTCGCCTGACCGTTCAGTCCTCTTCGGACAGTCCGCGTCGGGCGTCTTCGATCGTGGTGAACGCCGGGAAGAAGGCCGCCAGGCCGATCAGCTTCAGGCTGCGCTGCAGCTGCCGGGGGACGCCGACCAGCGCGATCACGGCGTCGGCGGCCAGGGCGAGGTTGCGCGCGGCCAGCAGCGCCGAAATGCCGCTCGAATCGCAGAACTCCAGCGCGGACAGGTCGACGACCAGCTGCTCTCCGCGGTGCAGGGTCAGCGCCTGGATCGCCGTCAACGCGGTGGGAGCGGTGGCGGCGTCGAGTTCGCCGGTGAACGCGAGGACCGGGCCGGCGGGCTCCGCGCGGGTGGCGGTCGTGAACCCCTCGGTCACGACGTCGTCTCCGGCGGAATGCTCAACGCCAGCAAGGCCGTGTCGTCCTCGACGCCGTCGCCGAAGCTCGTCAGGAGGGCCTTCAGCGCGGCCGTCACCGCCGGTGCCGTGGTCGGGGCGGAGGTCGTGAGGAACTCCTGGAGGTCTTCTTCGCTGTAGCGCGCCCGGCCGGATGCCGTGCGGGCTTCGGTGAGGCCGTCGCTGTAGAGCAGCAGCGTGTCGCCGGGGGTCAGGCGCAGGCCGGCCTTGGTGAACCGGGCGTCGGGCACCGCGCCGACGAGCATGCCGCCCGGCGTGTCGACGAACTCGACCGTGCCGTCCGCCCGGATGAGCAGCGCCGGCGGGTGCCCGCCGCCGGCCAGGGTGATCACGCAGCCGCCGGCTTCGGGGGTGAGCGAGCCGTAGACGACCGTGCAGTACCGCGGGTCGGTGCCGCGGAACTCCTGGTTCAGCACGGTGTTGAGGTTGCGCAGCACGCCGGCCGGATCGGGGTCGTAGACGGCGGCGGCGCGCAGCGTGTAGCGGACCAAGGACGTCACGGCGGCCGCGACGGCGCCCTTGCCGGAGACGTCGCCGAGGAAGAAGCCCCAGGTCCCGCCGGTGAGCGGGAAGAGGTCGTAGAAGTCGCCGCCGACCTCGTCGGCGGAGGCGGGGTGGTAGTGGGCGGCGACCTCCATGCCGGGCACCACCGGCAGCGCGGGCGGGAGCAGGGTGCGCTGCAGGATGGCCGCGAGCTCACGCGCCCGGTCGCGTTCGACGTCGGCTTGACGGCGGGCGCGCAGCAGCTCCTCTTCGTAGGCGCGGCGGTCGCGGGCGTCGAAGATCGTGCTGCGGATCAGCTGGGCCGTGCCGTCCGCGCCCTTCTTGACCGTCGAGGTCACGAGCACCGGCAGCCGGGTCCCGCCGGCGGTGCGCAGCTCCAGGGCCAGGCCGCCGGCCTCGCCGTGCATCGCCAGCATCGGCGCGATGTGGGTCTCGTGGTAGATCCGGCCGCCGACGCTCAGCAGGTCCGCGAACCGCCGCCGTCCGACGAGCTCTTCCCGGCGGTGGCCCAGCCAGCCGAGCAACGTGGTGTTGATCTTCGCGATCGTGCCGTCCATCAGCGTCGAGAGGTACCCGCACGGCGCGTGCTCGTAGAGGTCCTCGGCGCTGTCTTCGAGCAGGGCCGGGAACACGTCCCCGACCGTGTCCTCGCTGCTGCCGTCGGTGTCCCCCGCCTCGCACATCACCGCGGGCCGGCGAACGCCAGGATCGCTTCGGCGGTGGCTTCCGGCGCGCTGAGCTGGGGGCAGTGCCCGGTCGCGTCGAGCGTCACGAGGGTGCTGCCGCCGATCTGCTCGTGCACGAACCGGCCGACCGCCGGCGGGGCGATGGCGTCCTGCGCGGTCTGGATCACCAGCGTGGGCACCGGGACCCGTGGCAGGTCGGCGCGGTTGTCGGACAGGAACGTGGCGCGGGCGAACACCCGCGCGATCACCGGGTCGGTGCGGCAGAAGCTGTCGGCCAGCTCGCCGCCCAGCCCGGGCCGCTCGGGGTTGCCCATGATGACCGGCGCCATGGCCGCCGACCAGCCCAGGTAGTTGGCTTCGAGCGATTCGAGCAGCTCGTCGATGTCCGCCCGGCTGAACCCGCCGCGGTAGTCCCCGTCGTCGAGTAGCACGGCGACGGCGTGAGCAGCACCAGCTTCGCGAACCGCTCCGGCGCGCGGTTCACGGCCAGCACGGCGATCATCGCCGACACGGAGTGGCCGACGAGCGTCACGTCACGCAGGTCGAGCTCGGCGCAGATCTCGAGGACGTCCTCGGCGTAGGCGCCGAGACCGGCGTACCGCTCCGAGACGTCCGACCGGCCCGCGCCGATGTGGTCGAACAGCGCCACCCGTAAGCGTCCGGCCAGCGCGGGGACGACGAGCCACCAGAGGTGCTGGTCGCAGCCGAAGCCGTGGGCCAGCAGCACCACGCGGACGTCACAGCTCGGTGCTCCGGCTGAGCTCCTCCCACCGCGCGAAGTCACGCTGCAGGGCCTCGACCTTGCCGCGGGCCACTTCGAGAGCGGCCGTGCCGAGCAGCAGCCGCAACGGTGGCTCGTCGGCTTCGAGCGCGGTGACGACGGCTTCGGCGGCGCGGGCCGGGTCGCCGGGCTGGCTGCCGTACGTGGCCAGCGTCGCTTCGCGGCGCTTTCCCGCGGTCTCGGCGTAGTCCTCGATGCGGGTCGCGGACTGCTTCATCGACGGGCCGGACCAGTTGGTGCGGAACGCGCCGGGCTCCACGATGGTCACCCCGATGCCCAGCGGCGCGACCTCGGCGGCCAGGGACTCCGACAAGCCTTCCACGGCGAACTTGGTCGCGTGGTAGTAGCCGGTGGCTCCGAACCCGGCGAGACCACCGAGCGAAGAGACGTTGACGACGTGGCCGGACCGCCGGGCCCGCATGCCCGGCAGCACGGCCCTGGTCACCGCGGCGAGGCCGAAGACGTTCGTGTCGAACAGCGCGCGGACCTCGGCGTCGTCGCCTTCCTCGACGGCGGCGAGGTAGCCGTAGCCGGCGTTGTTGACCAGGACGTCGATCCGGCCGAAGGTCTCCTCCGCCCGCTTGACCGCGGCGGTGACCTGCTCGGGATCCGTGACGTCGAGGGCGAGGGCCACCGCGCGATCGCCGTGGCGGGCGACGAGGTCCGCGACCGTCTCCGGGTCGCGGGCGGTGACCGCCGCGCGCCACCCGCGGTCCAGGACGTGGGTGGCCAGCGCGCGGCCGAGGCCGGTGGAGCAGCCGGTGATGAACCAGGCCGGGGATTCGGTGAGTGTCATGGGATCCAGGTTCGGCCGGGACGCGCCGGGCAGCCAGTCGCCGGGTCTTCCTGGGACCGCTGGTACCAGGCAGTTCCGTCGCCCGCGTTGCACACTGGAGGGCATGGCGAAGGCGGAGTTCGGGCAGGCGGTGCGGCGCTGGCGTGACCGGGTCGCGCCCGAGACCGTCGGGCTGCCCGCCGGCGGGCAGCGGCGCGCAGCCGGCCTGCGGCGCGAGGAGCTGGCCATGCTGGCCGGGATCTCCGCCGACTACGTCACCCGTCTCGAACAGGGCCGCGCGTCCCACCCCTCGGGCCAGGTCATCGAAACCCTGGCGCGGGCCCTGCGCCTGTCCTCGACCGAGCGTGAACACCTCTTCCACCTGGCCGGCCTCACCCCGCCCGGCCCCGACACGGTGCCCGCCCGCATCACCCCGAGCGTCCAGCGCCTGATGGACCGGCTCGAGGGGACGCCCGCCGCGGTGTACGACGCGGGCTGGACGCTGCTGGTCGCCAACCCGCCGTACGCGGCGCTGATGGGCGACCCGTCCGGGTGGCGCGGGCACGAGCGCAACGCCGTGTGGCGCAACCTGCTCGGCCCGGGCACCCGGGTCCGGCACACGCCGGAGTCGCAGCGGGCGATGGAAGCGATGCTGGTCGCCGACCTGCGCGCCGCCGCGGGGCGCTACCCCGCCGACGGCGGGCTGCGCCGGCTGGTCGCCGAGCTGCGCGCGCACAGCGACCGGTTCGGCGAGCTGTGGGACTCCGGTGCGGTCGGGCACCACGAGACCGCCCGGAAGGTCGTCGACCACCCGCGGGTGGGCCCGGTGACGCTGGACTGCGACACGCTCACCGTGGCCGGCAGCGACCAGCGCGTCATGCTCTACACCGCCGAGCCCGGCACCGAGGACGCCGAGCGCCTCGCGCTGCTCACCGTCCTCGGCACCCAGGCGCTCACGGGCTAGTTTTCCCGTACATGGCACACACCGCACCGGTGACCAGGGCCTGGTGCGCGGCAGCGAGGTCCGGCTCGGCGAGCCCCTGCTGCTCGGTGACGAACACCTCGACGCTGCGGCTGCCCGTGCTGTCGGTGAACAGGTCGGACCGGTAGCCCGGAATGCCGCCGGTGTGGCCGTAGACCGGACCGCACGGCGTGTCCAGCCGGGCCAGCCCGAGCCCGTAGCTCCCCGCCTCCGGATGCGCCGGGTCGGCCGGGATCATCGTCTTCATCTCCCGCAGCTGGGCCGGCGGCAGCAGCCGGCCGGAGAGCAGCGCCGTGAGGAACCGGTCCCAGTCGCGCGCGGTCGACACGACCCCGCCCGCGGCGCCGGCCCAGTCCGGGTCGATCCCGGTGACGTCGGCGTGGCCGTCGTGTTCCGGTCCTACGAAACGGAAGCCGTCCGGCAGGTCCGGGATCAGCTCCTTGAGGTGCGCGGCGTCGGGTTCGTAGCCGTGCGCGAGCTTCCGGCGGTCAGGGGAGCCGTAGTACGTGTCCCTCAAGCCGAGGGGCTGGAAGAGGCGCTGCCGGAACAACGCGGGCAGGGTCCGGCCGGTGGCCTTCTCCAGCACGAGTCCCAGGGCGACGTAGTTCGTGTTGCTGTAGGACCACTTCTCCCCTGGCGGGAACAACGCCGGGTGCCGGGTCCCGGCGGCCAGGAGCCGGTCCGCGGTCCACGGCCGTTGCCGGAGACCGAACACCGACTCGAGGACCTCCTCGTCGTCGGTGTTGTCGAACAGCCCGCTGGTGTGGTTGAGCAACATCCTCAGGGTGATCGCGCCGCCGCCGGGAACCCGGCCCGGCAGCCACTTCTCGACCGGATCCGCCAGGCTGAGCCGGTTCTCGGCGACCAGCTGCAGCACCATGGTCGCGACCATCGTCTTGGTGTTCGACCCGACGCGGAGTTCGTCGCCGGGGCTCAGCCGGTGGTCGGCCGTGGTCCACGGCGCCTGCCGGGCCAGCTCGACCGGCGGCCCGTGGCCGGTGCCGACCCGGACGACGACGCCCGGCGCTCCCGCGTCGACGGTCCGCTGGGCCAGCTCGGCCAGGCCGTCCGGCGCGGCCGCGGCGGCGGGTCCGGCCGCCGCGGTCAGTGCGATGCCGCCGGCCACCGTCAAGGCGATGACCCGGCGGCTCAAGGTGCTGCTCATTTTTGGTTGCCCCTCTCGGAAGTAAGGAAAACCTAGGGACGATCCGGCGCGGTCACGAGCCAGCTGACCGGAGTTCCGGGGGTGGTGCAGGCGCTACCCCGGGACGCGATCGGCGCGCCTGGAAGACGTTTCGCGGCCGCGGGCGGGGCACCATCGGAGCCATGACCGATGCCGCCCGGCCCAGCGGAACCGCGCCCCGGCAGCTCGTCCTGCAGGGTGCGAAGTTCGTCCTGGCCGGGTCGACGGCCACGGCCGGGACGTTCGCCGTCTACTGGACGCTGCGCACCGTGCTGGCTCCCGTCGTCGCCACGCTGCTCGCCAACGCGGTGACGACGGTCGCCGGGACCGAGCTGCACCGGCGGTTCACCTTTTCCCGTGCGAGCGCGGTCCCGGCGCGCAAGGCCGTGCAGAACCTGGCGAGCTGGGCGTGGTCCAGCGGGGCGACGTCGGCGGGCCTGCTCGTGCTCCCCCTGATCGTCCCCCGGCCGGGCGTGCTGCCGGAGACCCTGGCCATCCTGGTGCTCAGCGCGGTCGGCGGGGCCGGCCGGTTCGCCGCCCTGCGCTGGTGGGTGCTGCGACCGCCCGAGGCGGGCCGGACCCGCGCGAGTCCCGTCCGGTGACCGCGGCGCCAGTACGCTTCGCGGCATGCACCTGGACCTGAACCTCCTCACGGCGCTGGACGCGCTGCTCGAGGAGGGCAGCGTGGCCGCGGCCGCGGATCGCCTGCACCTGTCGCCGCCCGCGGTGAGCCGGGCGCTCGGGCGGATCCGGCGCGTCACCGGCGACGAGATCCTGGTCCGGACCGGGCGGACGATGACCCCGACGCCGTACGCGCTGGCGATCCGGGCCCAGGTCCGCGATCTGGTGCAGCAGGCCGAAAGCGTGCTCGCGCCGGAACGGGCGCTCGACCTCGCCGCGCTCGACCGGGTGTTCACGCTGGTCTGCCACGACGCGATCACCACCGCGCTGGGTCCCGGCCTCATCGCGGCGGTCCGCCACGCGGCACCGGGCGCCCGGTTGCGGCTGCTCGCCGAGTCCAGTGTGGACACCCACGAGCTGCGCCGCGGTCAGGTCGACCTCGAGCTCGGCAGCGCGGCCCCGGACTCCCCGGAGATCCGGTCGGAGACGTTCTTCGAGGACCGGCTGGTGCTCGCCGTCGCACCGGATCACCCGTTCGCCAAACGGAAACCGACCCTGCGGCGCTACGCCGACGCGCTGCACGTCCGGATCAGCAGGCGCGGCCGGCTGCGCGACCCGATGGACGACGTCCTGGCCGAGAGCGGCCTCGAGCGGCGGGTCGTCGCGACCGTGCCGACCACCACGGCCGCACTCGGCGTGGTCCGGCTCGGCGAGTTCGTCACGGCGGTGCCGGAAGGCATGTGCGCGGGCGTGATCGAGGCACTGGGCCTGGTGATCGTGCCCCTGCCGATGCCCCGCCCGCCGGTGCCGCTGGTGGTGTCCTGGCACCAGCGCTACGAGAACGACAAGGCCCACCGCTGGCTGCGCGACCGGGTCCGCGAGGTGCTGGCGGAGATCGGTTAGCCCTGCACGGTGGGCCGGATGACCAGCTCACCGATCTCCACGTCGTACGGCTGCTCCACCGCGAACACCACCGCACGAGCCACCGCGGCCGGCGCGATCGCGAACTCGTCGATGCCCCGGCGGATCTCCGCGCGCACCTCGGGGTTGTCGATCGAGTCGGCCAGGTCGGTCCGGACGAAACCCGGGGAGATCGCCGTGGTCCGCAGGACGCCGTCGGTGGACTCCTGGCGGAGTCCCTCCAGCAGGGTGCGGACGGCGTTCTTGGTGGCGGCGTACACCGCCATCGTGGACGTGATCTTCAGCCCGGCCGTCGACACCGTCGTCACCAGGTGTCCCCGGCCCTGCTGCCGGAACACCGGCAGCGCGGCGGCGATCCCGTGCAGCACCCCGCGGAGGTTGACGTCGATCATCGCCGACCAGCCGCTGACGTCGAGGTCCGCCACCGGGCCGATCTTGCTGATCCCGGCGTTGCCCACGAACACGTCGAGCCGGCCGAACTCCTCGACGGCCCGGGCGACGAGCCGTTCGACGTCGGCCTGGACGGTGACGTCGGTGGCGCACGCGACGGCCCGCCCGCCGCGGGCGGTGATGTCCGCGACCAGCTCGTCCAGGCGATCCGCCCGGCGCGCGCCGACGACGACCGCCGCGCCGCGTTCCGCGAGCAGGCGGGCCACGGCTTCGCCGATGCCGCCGCTCGCCCCCGTGATGGCGACGACCTTGCCCTCGATGCCTGACATGACACACTCCCGTCGATTCATGCGGACATGTGTCCGCTTAATCGAAGGTAGCGGACACTTGTCCACTTGTCCAACGAGACTCACTGATCGGCGAGGTGGCGCGCGTGCTCCCGGGTCTCGTCGTTCATCGGGAAGAAGCACTCGATCCGCAGCTCCTGCAGCGTCACGTCCTGCGGGGTGCCGAGCGTCGTCACGGTCGAGAAGTAGTCGAACTGCCGGTCGCCGCGGGCGTAGCGGATCGGCACGATCGGCAGCACCGGCGTCGTCGCGTCGAGCGACCGCAGCGACGCCGGCACCCCGGGGTAGTCCAGCACCTCGTCGAGGATCCGCTGGGCGCGCTCGTCGGTGACCCCGCCGATCGCCTCGCGGCGGGCGCGCCGGACCAACGCCTCCGCGACGTCGGGCCAGTTCGTCACGTTCGGGCGGACGCCGTCGGGGTGGAACATCCGGCGCAGCACGTTCGACGGCCCGGGCGGGGTCGCCGTCCGCCCGTCCTGGAGGAAGGCGAAGAACCGGCGGGCCGCGGTGTTGGTGTGCCGGATGTCCCAGCTCCGGTCCATCACCAGCGCCGGGAACGGCTCCTGCTGCGCGAGGATGGTTTCGAGCGCCTCGCGGACGGCGGCGAGCTCCGGCGCGTCCAATGCGGACTCCGGGTACTCGGGGGAGAACCCGGCGCTGAGCAGCAACGTGTTGCGTTCGCGCAGCGGCACGTCGAGCACCTCGGCGAGCTTGAGCACCATCGTGCGGCTGGGTTTCGCGCGCCCGGTCTCGAGGAAGCTCAGGTGCCGGATCGACACCGCGGCCTCGGCGGCCAGCGCCAGCTGGCTCAGCCGCCGGGCGCCGCGCCAGTGTTTCAGCAGGGGGCCGACGTCGGCCACCGTCCGCGTATCAAGCGTCATGCCCCGAAGTCTGCGGCAACGGCGGAGCCGAACCAATTCCCTCGGAGGTAAACGTCACCCCTCCGTGCGAGGATCCGCGGATGGGCTTCTCTTCGACCGGCCGGGTCGCCACCCCGACCCTGGACGTCGCGTACGAACACACCGGCTCCCCCGGCGCGTCCCCGGTGATCCTGCTCCACGGCTTCCCCTACGACGTCCGGGCCTACGACGACGTCGCGGAGCTCCTGGCCGGCCGCGCGTGGGTGGTGGCGCCCTACCTCCGCGGGTTCGGCGCCACGTCGTTCCGCGACGCGGCCACCCCGCGATCCGGGCAGCAGGCCGCGCTGGCCCAGGACCTCGTCGAGTTCATGGACGCCCTCGGCATCGGCACCGCGGTCCTCGCCGGGTACGACTGGGGCGGGCGGGCGGCGTGCATCACGGCCGCCGTGCACCCGGAGCGCGTGCGCGGCCTGGTCACCGTCGACGGGTACAACGTCCAGGACATCGCCGGCGCCGACGAGCCCGCGAAACCCGAGTGGGAAGCCACGTTCTGGTACCAGTACTACTTCCACTCCGAGCGCGGCCGCCGTGGTCTGGACCGCCACCGCGAGGAGCTGTGCGCGTTCCTGTGGCGGACCTGGTCGCCCACGTGGTCCGGTGCCGCGGCGGCCTTCCCGGCGAGCGCGCCGAGTCTGCACAACCCCGACTTCGTCGACGTCGTGATCCACTCCTACCGGCACCGTTACGGCCTGGCCGAAGGAGATCCGCGCTACCAGGGGCTGGAGGACCTGATCGCGCGGCAGCCGCCGATCACCGTGCCGGCGGTCATGCTGGAGACCGGCGCCGACGGCCTGCTCGGGCCGAGCTCGTCCGGCGACCGGGAGCAGTTCACCGGGCCGTACGAGCACCGGCTGCTGGACGGCGTGGGCCACAACGCCCCGCAGGAAGCGCCCGAAGCGTTCGCCCAGGCGGTGGCGAGCCTGCTTTGACCGGTGGCTGCTGCATTCGGCGGCTGACTTGTCCTGTGGACAACCCCGACAGTGGATCGGCAACGGGATCAGGCGGAGCGTGGACAAGGGAGTGCGCGTGTTCCGAGCACAGTCGCTGAAGACGGTCCAGACCATCGTGGCGCTCCTGACCGGCGTCGTCACGTTCACCGGCGTCGCCACCGCGCAGGAGGCGAAACCGCAGCTGCAGAGCCAAAGCGTCGTCCAGGACGGGCACGCGCGGTTCGAGGTGCTCTCGCCGACGCTGATCCGGCTCGAATACGCCGGCGACGACCGGTTCCAGGACCTGGCCACCTTCACCGCCGTCAACCGGTCGATCCCCGAGCCCGCCTACACGACCACGGTGACCGGCGGCTTCCGCGAGATCCGGACCGCGGGCCTGACACTGCGGTACCGGCAGAACAGCGGGCCGTTCACCCGGGACAACACCTCGGTGCAGCTCACCGCCACGAACGTCACCGCGCAGCCGCTGTTCCCGTCGTACTGCGCGTTCGCCACCGCCTGCGAGGCCGAGAACGGCGTCCCGGGCGGCTCGGCGTCGACCGCCTACGACCACACCGGCAACACGGGCTCGGGCTTCCTCGCCGGGTTCACCTCCGTCGGGGCGTCGCTCGCGCAGGACGTCTCCGCGGCGCCGTCGGCCGGGCAGTACCGGCTCACCGTCCGGTACGCGAACGCGCAGGGCGGCGACGGCCAGACCACCACCCGCACCCTGTCCACCACGGTCAACGGCGCGCCGGGGCCGAAGCTTTCGCTGCCGGCGACGTCGTCCTGGAACACCTGGGCGACCGCGTCGGTCACGGTCCCGCTGAACGCCGGGACGAACGCCGTCCGGATCGACCGCAAGAGCGGCGACTCGGGCAACGTCAACCTCGACAGTCTCGCCGTCACCACGGCCACCGGGGCCTACCCCGCCGCCGACACGTCGCTGCTCAGCACCGCCTACGGCGCCGGCCCCAAGTCCGTGCTCGGCGGCTGGGACCGCTCGCTGGACAACCCGGAGGCCGTCCCGACGCCGCAGCACCCCGGCCTGCTCGACCGCGACGGCTGGTACCTGCTCGACGACACGCGCTCGGCCGTGCTCAACGCCGACCGCACCGTCACGGACCGGCCGTCGCACGGCGCGCAGCCCTACCAGGACGGCTACTTCTTCGGGTACGGCAAGGACTTCAAGCAGGGCCTGACCGATCTCAACACCCTGACCGGCGGCACAGCGCTGCTGCCGCGCTCGGCCTACGGCGTCTGGTTCTCCCGCTACTTCGCCTACTCCGACAACGACTACCGCACCTCGCTGCTGCCGAAGTTCCGCTCGACGTTCACCCCGATCGACTGGCTGGTCGTCGACACCGACTGGAAGTCGCCGTCGCAGTGGAACGGCTGGAACTGGAACACCGGGCTCTTCCCGGACCCGCAAGGGTTCCTGAACTGGACCAAACAGCAGGGCCTCGCCGTCTCGCTCAACATCCACACGTCCATCGCGGGCAACGACCCGAAGTTCGCGGCGGCGAACTCGACCGCGGGCGGGCTGATCCCCGACGGCTCGAACTACGTCTGGGACTGGTCGAACCCCGCGCACCTGCGGTCCTACTTCGACCTGCACAAGCCGTTCGACGCCCAGGGCGTCCGGACGTGGTGGCTGGACTACTGCACCACCTGCGGCCGCTCGACGGCCTCGGACCCGGGCGTGGCGCCGGACAACTTCATCAACCAGGCCTACGCCGACCACGCGGCGGCCCAGGGCCTGCGCGGGTTCTCCTTCGGCCGCATCGGCGGCGCCGAGCAGGGCGGCATCCACAGCAGCTACCCGCTCGGCCCGTGGTCGGAGCGCCGCAACACCCTCCAGTTCACCGGGGACACGCCCTTGAGCTGGGACATGCTGGCCTACGAAGCCCACTTCACGCCGGACGAGGCCGCGGCCGGGCTCAGCAACGTCAGCCACGACATCGGCAGCTTCCACGGTGGCCACCTGCCCGACGAGCTCTACGCCCGGTGGCTGCAGCTGGGCACGTTCCAGCCGGTCGACCGGCTGCACTCCGACCACGGCGACCGGCTGCCGTGGGACTACCCCGGCGCGGCGGGCGACAGCGCGGAGAAGTTCCTGCGGCTGCGCGAATCGCTGGTGCCCTACACCTACACGCTCGCCAAGCAGGCGAACCAGACCGGCGTGCCGATCACCCGGCCGCTCTACCTGAACTACCCGGACCAGGACGCGGCCTACACCCACCCGCAGGAGTACCTGTACGGCGACAACGTCCTCGTCGCGCCGATCACCGCGGCCGGCGGCTCGGTCTCGGCGTGGATCCCGCCGGGCACCTGGACCGACTACTTCACCGGGACCGTCTACACGGGACCGTCGACGGCAACGATCACCAAGCCGCTGTCGGAGATGCCGGTGCTGGTGAAGGCGGGCGGCGTCGTGCCGATCCGCACGAACTACACCGACAACGCCGCCGCGCCGCTCGACCAGCTCACCCTGAACGTGACCGCGGGCGCCGACGGGAACTTCTCGCTGTACGAGGACTCCGGCGAGGGCGCCGGGACGTCGTCGACCACCCGGTTCGGCTGGCAGGATTCGGCGAAGACGCTCACCGTCGACCCGGCCTCCGGCAGCGCCCCGGCGCGCGCCTACACCCTCCGGCTGGCCAACTCGGCCGCGCCGACCGCGGTTTCCGTCGACGGTCAGCGGCTGCCCGAGACGGCCTGGGCGTACAACACCAACTCCCGTACGGTCACGGTGTCGACGGCGAGCCTGCCGTCGACCACCCGGCACACCGTCACCCTGACCGGCACGGCCACCGGAAACCCCGCCGCCGGCCAGGTGAACGGGCGGGGCGGGCTCTGCCTGTCCGTCCACAACGGACAGACGGCCGACGGGACGACGCTGGAGCTGGCCGCCTGCGACCACACGGCGGGCCAGCAGTTCACGCCGCCGTCCACCGGCGCGGTGCACGCGCTCGGCAAGTGCCTCGACGTCGCCGGCGGCGGGACGGCCGCGGGCACGCCGGTGCAGCTCTACACCTGCAACGGGTCGGCCGCGCAGGCGTGGAGCCTGACCAGCGCGGGCAAGCTGGTGAACGGGACCCGCTGCCTGGCCGCCACAACGGCGGGCGACGGGATGCGCCTGGCCGACTGCGCCGACACCGCGGACCAGGCGTGGCAGTTCCCGCCCGCGCCGGTCACCGGCCCGGCCGGGCTCTGCGCCGACATCGCCGGCGCCTACCCCGCGTCGGGCACCGCGGTGCAGTTGTACGGCTGCAACGGCTCCGACGCCCAGCGGTGGAGCGCACCGGGCGACACGTCGCTGCGGACGCTGGGGAAGTGCCTCGACGTCCCCAACGCGAGCACCGCGAACGACACGCCGGTCCAGCTGTGGGACTGCAACGGAACCGCCGCCCAGCAGTGGACCCCGGCACCGGGCGGAGCGCTGCGCAACGTCGCGTCGGGGCGCTGCCTGGACGACCCGGACAACGCAGGCCAGGCCGGCGACCGGCTGCGCATCCACGACTGCAACTCGACCACCGCACAGCGCTTCACCCTGGGGACGTGAGGCCCACCGGCTCCCGGTGAACGACCCTGGCAACGCCGGCCGGCTGGGAACTCGACCACCGCGGCAACGGGTCCTGACAACGCCGGGACCGGCGCGGACCCACGACCGCACCTGACCGCCGCACAGCGGAACACCGCGCGGCAACGGGTCCTGGCGACACCGGGACCGGTGCGAACCCACGACCGCAACCAACCACCGCGGCAGGTTCACGCCTGGGGTCGTGACCACCGCCGCGGCGGGTTGCGGACAGTCGGGACCGGCCCGGACCCATGACCGCACCCGACCGCCGCACAGCGGAACACCGCGCGGCAACGGGTCCTGGCAACGCCGAGACCGGTGCGAACCCACGACCGCAACCAACCACCGCGGCGGGTTCACGCCTGGGGTCGCGACCACCGCCGCGGCGGCCGTCGACGGGTAGTGAACCGCCAGGACCAGCGCGGACCCACGACCGCAACCCGACCGCGCACGGTGGTTCACGCTGAGTGCTGACCACTGCTGCGGCGGGCGCCGGCGGGCGTTAAACTCCGGAGGGAACACGACGTCGAGGCAACCCTGGACCCCGGTGGCCGAACACGCACCATTTCGCCGATCGGGAGCAGCCATGGCCGGCGTTCAGCACGCGACGAAACCCCTCCTCACGCCGGAGTTCACCCGGCGCGCCGCCTGCGCCTGGATCCGCGCGGCCGACGCCGGGCTGATCGACGCCGCCGAGCTCACCTGGCTGCTGAGTCACCTGCCCGGTGACCAGGCCCGGACCGTCGTGCTGGCGAAGGAATGCTGACCACGGCCGCGTGGCGCTCCGCCGTTCCCGAACTGCCCGAGCGGATGCTGACGCTGGTCTACCGCGTCGCGAAGCAGACCGGGCGCTCGCGGCGGACGAGCACCGCGTTGTGCCGCCGGGTCCTCGACGCGGCACCGGAGCTGGACCGGCGCTGCCGGGACGTCGCCGCCGGGCGGCGGGTGCGGGCCCGCGTGCTGGCGGCGCTGCGGGCGGACCTGGCCCCGCGGATCGACCGTGAGCGGCTCGACGCGGCCCTGCACGACGCGGTGCTGCTCGACGAGGTGACGCTGCTGCCGCCGCGTCAGCGCTTCGCCCTGTGGTCCACCGCCGTGGACCGCCTCACCACCGCCGAACTCGCCACCCGCACCGGCTGGACGACGCCGCAGATCGCCCGGCTGCTGCGGGCGGGCCTGCGCACCGTGACCTCGGGCGCGGCGCTGCCCGAGTGACGGCGGGCACCGGAACCCGGGCACCACGCTGCGGACGCCGGGCCGCCGGGAGAGACTTGAACCGTGCCCAGCAACGAACCCCCCGAGCCGCTGGTGATCCCGGACGAGCAGCCGGCCTTCCAGTGCAGTGTCAGCCGCCGCGGTGACGCCGTGATCGTCGCCGTGTCCGACGAGCTCGACCTCTTGACCGTGCCGGAGTTCAGCCGGACCCTGACCGCCGTCCAAGCCGCCGCGGCCGGGCCCGTCGTGCTGGACCTGACCGGGGTGACCTTCCTCGATTCGAGCGGCATCAACGCCATCGTGCGGGCGAGCCGCGACGCCGACGACGTCCCCACCGGGCTGCGCGTCGTCGCCGAGGGCCCCACCGTGCTCAAGACCATCCGGCTCGCCGGCGCCCACGACCTGATCACCCTCGCCCCGACCGTGGACGACGCGCTGAAG
Source organism: Amycolatopsis heterodermiae (assembly GCF_034929455.1). Lineage (NCBI taxonomy): Bacteria > Bacillati > Actinomycetota > Actinomycetes > Pseudonocardiales > Pseudonocardiaceae > Amycolatopsis > Amycolatopsis heterodermiae. The sequence goes on along the minus strand of NZ_JAYFSI010000012.1, from coordinate 62,435 downwards.
ATGTCCTGACCCCGGGCACCGCCTGCTAATGTGGAACACGTTCTAGTTTCCGCGGGCGGGAGGGCGATGGCCGAACCACAGCTCAGGGGCGCTTTCCCGGTGGTCACCGGCGTGCCGCCCGCGCGGGCCCTGCTCGCCGCCCGGATCCGGGAGCTGATCGACGCCGCGGTGTGCGTGCGCGACGAGGACGGCCTCGTGGCCGCCGCGGAGCGCATCGAAGACGTCACCGAGGCGCTGCGCGCGGCCGGCGGCGAGCCGCCGCTGCTGCTCGCCGCGCTCGAAGGCGGCGGGCACCTGAGCATCAACAACCCGGTCGAAGGGCCCGGAAACCCGCTGGCGCCGCCGGTGTCGTGGGTCCACGTCGGCCCGGACGCCGTCCGCGCCGAGGTGGTCCTCGGCCCGGCGCACGAAGGCCCGCCCGGCCGCGTCCACGGCGGCTGGGTCGCGGCGATCCTGGACCACGTCCTGGGCCGCGCCACCGCCGCGGCGGGCTTCCCGGGCATGACGGCCTCCCTGACGGTCGACTACCGCCACGGCACGCCCTACGGAGTCCCGCTGACGGCGGAAGGCCGCCTCACCACCCGCGACGGCCGCAAGCTCCACGCCACGGGCGAGCTACGAGCAGGAGACCTGGTCTGCGCCACGGCGACCGCGCTGCTGGTCCAGTTCAGACCAGGCCAAACCCCCACTCCAGCCCCCTGACCCAGCCCGTGTCGCCCCGGCAATCACGCGAGTCGACCTCCCCATCACACGAGCCGACTCGGCAATCACGCGTGTCGACCCTCCACTCACGCGAGTCGTCCGCCCAGACACACGAGTCGACCCTCCAATCACGCGAGTCGCCCACCTAGACACACGAGCCGACCTCGCAATCACACGAGCCGACCCTCCAATCACGCGAGTTGCCTATCTAGACAGACGAGCCGACCCACCAAGGACACGAACCGACCTCGCGGGCACGCGAGTCGTCCGCCCGAGTACGCGAGTCGACCATCCAGACATACGAACCGACTTCGCAAGTACGCGAGTCGTCCGCCCAGATACGCGAGTCGTCCGCACAAGTACGCGAGTCGTCCATCCAGATACGCGAACCAACCGCCCAAGCACGGGAACCGACCGGCCAGGTACGCGACTCGTCCGCCTGAACAGTCGGACCGGCCACACCAAAGCCACAAAGCCCCGGCGGTCGTGAGTGAAAGTGAGTTCTAACCCGCCCAAACACTCCCGTGGAGCGACAGCTAAGTCGCCGGACCTCGGCTCGGTAGCTCGACCACCACCGTGGGGTGGTCTTCCACGACGTCGGCCAGTGGGGTCGGGGGGATCGGCTCGCCCGGGGGGCGGGCGTCCAGGATGTCCGTGGCGCGGATCAGGCGCAGCGGGGTGTCGGGGGTGGCGCAGAACGGGCGGACGCGGACCCACGTGGTGCTGGTGTGCTCGTCGCGCAGGCTGGGGCCGGCGATCGTGCCGATGCGTTCGCGGGAGGCACCCGCTCGGTCTCCGCGCCCCCGGTAGCGGACCTGCCAGCCCGGTGGGTAGCCCTCGGCCATCTCGTCACCCCGCTCAGTCGACGGTGCGCCGGGTCCAGCCTAAGCCTGGGCGGGGCGGATGACCCTCAGCCAGGCGAGTGGTTCCGCCGGAGTCCTTTGAGGACGGAAGGGGACGCTCACCGGCGCGTCTGCCGCGCAAGCACGATGGCGGGATCCAGCGCCCGCTCGGCCGACGTCGCTCAGCCGGAGGCGTACCCCCGCAACGCGCCGAAGGTGCCGTCCATGGTGAGCCCGGGGTCACGCTCGCCACGATGACGGGCGCCGTCGAGCGGGAAGCGCCGGTGGCCAAGGGTTTCCGGCCGGCACCCGCCGCGGCGTGATCAGTCCGCGACGGCGGCGTCCACCAGAGCGGCGGCGACCGAGCGGGCGGCCGACTCGGCGCCGGGGTCGCGGTCCATCCACGCGCTGATGCCGGCGCCGTCGTAGAGCAGCACGAGCTGCTGCGCGAGCAGCTTCGGGTCCTTCGCGTGCGCCTGCCGCGCGAGGTCGGAGAACAGGTCGTGCAGCCAGGTGCGGTAGTCGGCCGCGGTCTGCTCGACGACCCCGCCCGGCGGGGCGTCGGCGCTCGCGCTGACGAAGGCGCAGCCCCGGAACCCCGGCTCGGTGAACGAAAGACCCTGCACCTCGAACGCGCCGACGAGCCGCTCTTTCGCGGTGGCGTAACGGGTTTCGAGCTCGCGGGCCATCCGGTCGGCGGTGGCGGCGTGGCGGGCTTCCAGGTAGGCGCGGACGAGGCCGTCCTTGCTGCCGAACGCGCTGTAGAGCGTCGCCTTGGCGACGCCCGCGTGCTCGATGACCCGGTCGATCCCGACCGACTGCACCCCCTCGGCGTAGAACAGCTCGTCGGCGGCGGCCAGCAGCCGCGCCCGCGCGGCCGCGCTGCGTTCCCGGGGTGACGGTGCCTTCTCGGACATGCGCACACCATAGCAGACAGGTCGGTCTGTCTGTGCTGAGGCGAGCGTCACGCTTGACGCAGTCAGACAGGTCTGTCTACGTTGATTCTTGCCAGACAGACCGGTCTGGATGACAACTTCGGAAGGTGCCGACCATGTCCGCTCAGCCCACCACCGCCCTGGTCACCGGCGCGACGTCCGGGATCGGCAAAGCCGTCGCGAAGAAGCTGGCCGCCGACGGGATGACCGTCATCGTCGTCGGCCGCGACGCCCGTCGCGGCGCCGCGACCGTCGACGAGATCACCGCCGCGGGCGGCCGGGCCCGGTTCGTCGAGGCCGATCTCGAAGACCCGGCCGCCATTGACCGGCTCGCGGCGTCGGCCGGCGAGATCGACGTCCTGGTCAACAACGCCGGGCGGTCGGTCTGGGCCCCGACCGAGGACCTGGAGCTCGCCGACTACGACGCGATGTTCGCCGGCAACGTCCGTGCCCCGTTCCTGCTGGTGGCCGCGTTCGCCCCGGCGATGGCGGCGAAGGGGTCGGGCAGCGTCATCTCGCTGGGCAGCATGGCCGGCACCGTCGGCCTGGTGAACGGCGCCGCGTACGGCGCGACGAAGGCGGCGCTGGCCGCACTGACGCGGGGCTGGGCGGCCGAGTACAGCGGCCGCGGCGTCCGTTTCAACACCGTCGCGCCGGGCCCGGTCTACACGCGCCCGGAGGCGCGCGACCTGTTCGACGCGCTCGCCGAGACGACCGCGATGAAGCGTGCCGCCGACCCGGCCGAGATCGCCGAAGTGGTCTCGTTCCTGGCCTCCCCCAAGGCGAGCTACGTCACGGGCGCGACCATCGCCGTCGACGGCGGCCGCACCGCCATCTGACGTTCGTGACCACGGGTACCGTCTGGACATGCCCGAACCGACACCTCGCGCTCGCGAAACCCCGCCCGGCTTCGAGCTGCTGGTGTCCTCGCCGTTCGTCGCGCAGGTGGGCCCGATCCACGTCAACGACGAGGGCGTCCTCGGCGTCCACGTCCGCGACGAGCACCGGAACGTGCTGGGCACGGTGCACGGCGGCTTCCTGATGACGCTGGCCGACGTCGCCGCCGGCCGCACCGCCCGCCGCGTGATCGGCGAAGGCGCGGTGGTCCAGACGGTCAGCGCCACGGTCGACTTCCTCTCGACGGCCGCCGTCGGCAGCTGGCTGGAGATCGAGGCGACGGTCGACCGAGCGGGCCGCCGCGCGGTGTTCACGACCTGCCGGGTGACGTCGGGCGACAAGACGATCGCGAAGGCCAGCGTCGTCCTGCTGCGCAGCTGACCGCCGTGGCCGGAGGGAAATCCGGCGGCGGAAAATTGCGAACAACGGCGTTCGGGCGGTGGGGGCGCGCGGGCTGATGGCGGGCGGTGCAGGCGGGTGGTCGTTAATCGTGTACCAACTTCCGGCCACGTGGGATTACGCCTTGTGACACGGAGGTACGCCGGGGCGACCGGCTAGTGTCTGCACCACACGAGGACGTCGCGAGGAGAAACTGTGGCAGGCGAAAGCGGGCAGCCCCAACGGCTGGCTGAGTTGCTCGGAACGGAGCGGGAACGGCTGGTCCGCCGCTGGACCGAGCTCGCCGGTTCGGCCCTGCGGGGCCGGCTGACCACCACCGAGCTCGAACGCGACCTCGGCGAGCTGTACACCGCGATCACGGCCGTGTTCTCCTTGGACGGCGACCTGTCCAAGCCCGAGTACACCGAGCTCAAGGCGCAGCTGGGCGACCTTTCGCGCACCCGCGCCCGGCAGGGTTTCAGCCCGTCCGAGACCGCCGCGGGCGTGTTCGCCCTGAAGCAGGCCGTCTCCGAGCTGACCGAGAAGGACGACAGCTCCTTCCGCGAGGTGCTGACCTTCTCGAACCTGCTCGACACGCTGGGGCTGTGGACGTTCGAGACGTACGCCTCCGCCCGCGAGGAGATCATCCGGGAGCAGTCCGAGCAGCTGCTCGAGCTGACCACGCCGGTGGTGAAGCTGTGGGAGGGCGTGCTGGCGGTGCCGCTGGTCGGCACCCTCGACTCCGCGCGCACCCAGGTCGTGATGGAGAAGCTGCTCGAGGCGCTGGTCGAGACCGGCTCGGAGCACGCGATCATCGACATCACCGGGGTGCTGGCCGTCGACACGCAGGTCGCGCAGCACCTGCTCAAGACGGTCGTGGCGGCGCGGCTGATGGGCGCCGAGTGCATCATCTCGGGCATCCGGCCGCAGATCGCGCAGACGATCGTCGCGCTCGGCATCGAGTTCGGCGACATCACCACGAAGGCCAAGCTGGCCGACGCCCTCCGGCACGCCCTGCAGCGCGAAGGCGTCGTGGTGACCCGCCGATCACGGGAACGGACCCTCTGATGGACCGTGTCCCCATCCTGAAGATCGGCGACATGCTGCTGGTCTCCATCCAGATCGACCTGCAGGACCAGAGTGTGCTGGCGCTGCAGGAGGATCTCGCGGACAAGATCAGCACGACCGGCGCGTCCGGCGTGGTCATCGACATCTCCGCGGTCGAGATCGTCGACTCGTTCATCGGCCGGATGTTCGCGACCATCGCGTCGCTGTCGAAGCTGTTCGACGCCGAGACGGTCGTGGTCGGCATGCGGCCCGCGGTGGCGATCACGCTGGTCGAGCTCGGCCTGACCCTGGGCGGCGTGCGCACCGCGCTCGACCTCGACCGCGGGATCAAGGTCCTGAACTCACTCACCGCCGCGCGGAACAAGGGGGCGTCGGACGCTGATTCCGTCCGGGTGACCGGATGACCGCCGCCGGCGGGCCGGAGGAGATCGTGATCCGGGCCGACCAGGACGTCGTCCGGGTCCGCCAGCTCGTCCGCACCTACGCGCTGCAGGTCAAGCTCTCCCTGGTGGACCAGACCAAGCTGGTCACCGCCACCAGCGAGCTCGCCCGCAACACCCTGATCTACGGCGGCGGCGGGACGGCCAGCGTCGAGGAGGTCACCGACGGCCGCCGCAAGGGCGTCCGGGCCCGCTTCCACGACGACGGACCCGGCATCCCGGACGTCACCGTGGCCCTGGCCGACGGCTGGAGCAGCGGCAAGGGCCTCGGCCTCGGGCTGGGCGGCGCCAAGCGCCTGGTGGACCAGTTCGACCTGGACACCGAGGTCGGGCGCGGCACGGACATCGCCGTCGTCAAGTGGGCCCGATGACCACCGCCGACTGCCTGCCGGTCACCGAGGACTTCGCCTGGATCCGGGTCGAGGACGACACGGCCCACGGCCGGGCCCGGCGCACCGCGGCCACGCTCGCCGCCCAGCTGGGCTTCGACGAGGTCCGGGTGGCCGAGGTCGGCCTCGCCGTCACCGAACTCGCGACGAACCTCGTGAAGCACGCCACCGAGGGCGTCCTGGTCGTCCGGTCCGTCCGGGCGGTCACGCAGGCCGCGGTCGAGGTCGTCGCGTTCGACCGCGGCCCCGGCATGACCGACGCCGTCGCGTCGGGCCGGGACGGCGAGTCCACCACCGGGACGCTCGGGGTCGGCATGGGTACCGTGCGCCGGCTCGCCGACACCACCTCGGTGCTGTCCGAACCCGGCCGCGGCACCGTCGTGACCGCGCGGTTCCACCCCGGGCGCGCGCCGCTCACGGAGATCCCCGACGCCGACACGGCCGGCATCACCCGCCCGATCGGGGGTGAGGACGTCTGCGGCGACACCTACGCTGTGCACGGCGGGCCCGGCCGGCTCCGGCTGATGATGTGCGACGGGTCGGGTCACGGCCCGCTGGCGGCCGCGGCTTCGCGGGCCGCCGCCGACATCTTCTGCGCACGCGCGACGGACCGGCCGGAGGCAGTGGTGAAGCAGATCCACGAAGGCCTGCGCCGGACCCGCGGCGGCGCGGTCGCCGTGGCGGACGTCGACGTCGCCGCCGGCTCGGTCCGGTTCGCCGGCCTGGGCAACATCGCCGGCTCCGTGGTCGCCGGCGGGCGCAAGCAGGGCATGATCTCGGCGCCCGGGGTCGCCGGGCACCAGGCCCGCACGATCCGCGCGTTCGACTACGAGCTGCCGCCCGGCGCGACGGTGGTCCTGCACTCCGACGGCCTCACCGAGCGGTGGAGCGTGGACGGCCGCGACCGCCTGTTCGCCGCCACTCCCCTCGCGATCGCGGCGGCGCTGCTGCGCGACGCCGGGGTCCGCAACGACGACGCCGGCGTGCTGGTCGGCAAACCACGCCCATGACCGCCCGGGCCCGCGACGAGCTCATCCGGCTGCCGGTCAGCGCGGAGACCGACGTGTTCACCGTCCGCCGGTGCGGCCGCGAGGTCGCCGCCGCGGTGGGCCTGGAGAGCCAGGACCAGATCCGGGTCGCCACCGTCCTCAGCGACCTCGGGCGCGATCTGGTGCACGCCGGGGTGAAGGCCACCGTGCGGTTCGTCCTGCAGGAGGCGCCGCCCGCGCTCGTCGTCGAGTTCACGTGGCACGGCGCCGCGGCCGAGACCGTGCTCCGGGTCGGCCGGGACACCGCGGACCGGCTGATGGACAACGTGCGCGTCAGCCGGGAGAACGACCAGAACGTCGTCTCCCTGCACAAACTGCGCTCTCCCGCGGCGCGCACCCCCACCGCCGCCGATCTGGCCCGGCTGCGCGAGGTCCTGGAACAGCGCGGGGTCAGCACGCCGATGGACGAGCTGCGGGCGCAGAACCAGGAACTGCTCGAAACGCTGGAAAGCCTCGAAGCGAAGAGCCAGGAACTGATGCGGGTCAACGAAGAGCTCGAAGAGACCAACCACGGTGTCGTCGCGCTCTACAAGGAACTCTCCGAAGAGCTGGAGGAGACCAACCGCGGCGTCGTCGCGCTCTACGCCGAGCTGAACGAAAAATCGAGCCAGCTCAAGGCGGCCAGCGAAGCCAAGACCCGGTTCTGGTCCAACATCAGCCACGAGCTGCGGGCGCCGATCAACTCCGTCATCGGCCTCGCGCGCCTGCTCACCGGCCCCGGCGCGGACCCGCTCACCGAGGACCAGCAGCGTCAGGTGGCGCTCGTCAACGACGCCGGCTCGACGCTGCTCTCGCTGGTCAACGAGCTGCTGGACACGGCGAAGGCCGAGTCCGGCCGGCTGGTCGCGCAACCGACCCAGGTCGACCTGACCGCGGTCTGCCTGCAGCTGCGGGGCGCGCTGCGCTCGACGGTGACGTCGCGCGAGGTCAAGCTGGTGATCGAGGCGCCCGTGCCGGCGCCGCCGCTGGTCACCGACGAGACGATGCTCGTCCGGATCCTGCGCAACCTGCTGTCCAACAGCCTCAAGTTCACCGAACGCGGCGAAGTCCGGCTGGCCATCGACACCGACGAGGACACCGTCCGGTTCACCGTCTCGGACACCGGCATCGGCATCCCGGACGAGCACCAGGAGCGGGTCTTCGAGGAGTTCCACCAGGTGCAGCACGACCTGCAGGTCGGCGTCGCGGGCACCGGGCTCGGCCTGCCCTACGCCCGCCGGCTGGCGGAGATCCTGGGCGGCGGCCTGACGCTGTCGAGCGAGCACGGCCGGGGCACCACCGTCGTGCTCCGGCTGCCGCGGCCCGACCCGCGCCGGGCCACCCCCGCCGGCGTCGACTCGCTGCTCATCGTGGACGACGACGCCGACTTCCGCGACCGGCTCGCGCGGCTGGTCCACGGCGTCTCCGCCAACGTCCGGCACGCCGCGGACGGGCGGGAGGCGATCGAGGTGCTCGACGAGCACCGGCCGGACCTGATCTTCCTCGACCTGTTCATGCCGGGGATGAACGGCAAGGAGGTGCTCCAGGTGCTGCGGGAGAAACCCGGGCTGCGCGACATCCCCGTCGTCGTGGTCACCTCCTCGGCGCCGGAGGGACTGGACCTCACGGGGACCGGGCTCGGCGCGGGCCTGCTGCTCAAGTCGCAGGTCACGCCGGAAACCCTCAAACTCGCCATCGGAGAAGCATTCGCGGTCGTGGCCAGGACGGTGCCCAGATGAGTTCCCCCGAAGACGACACCACGGCCGGGCGGGCCAGCATCCTGGTCGTCGACGACCTCGAAGCGAGCCGGTACCTCACCAGCAGCTGGTTGCGCCGCAACGGCTACCGCGTCACCGAGGCCCGGACCGGCCGGGAGGCCCTGGACGTCCTCGCCACCGACGAGCTCGACATGGTCCTGCTGGACGTCAACCTGCCGGACATGAGCGGGTTCGAGGTCTGCGAGCGGGTCAAGGGCGACCCGCGCACGGCCGCGATGCCGGTCATCCACATCTCCGCCACGGCCATCGAGGTCGAGGACCGCACCACCGGGCTCGACCGCGGCGCGGACGGTTACCTCGTCGAACCGGTCGACCCGGGTGAGCTGGTGGCGACCGTCGAGGCCGCCCTGCGGTACTACCGGGCCCGGAGCCACGCCGAACGGCTGGCGCTGCGGCTGGGCCGGCTGACCCGCGCCACCCTGGCGATGAACAGCGCCCGCACGTTCGACGACGTCCTCGTCGCGGCGGCGGCCGGGGCCGCGACGATCTTCGAAGGGCCGGCCTCGGTCGTCAGCGCGAGCCACCGTGGCCTGGTGCGCTCCGCGACCACCGACGACCCCGCCGAACCGCCGGCTGTCCGCGCGGACACCCTGCGCGCGCTGGAGCAGGTCACCAAGGAGGTCGGCGACGGTGCGACGGCGTCCGCCGTCTTCCCCACCCCGGACGGGCTTTCGACGGTGACCCTGGCCTACCCGAACCCGTCGCAGCTGCCCGTCGCGATCACGGTGGCGGCGCGGTCGATCCGGTCCGAGGACGACCGCAACCTGCTGCTGCAGCTGGGCCAGGCGACCGCGCTCGCGTGCGAGGCGATGCGGACGTTCTCCGAGGAGCACCAGCTCGCCCTGACCCTGCAGCGGAGCCTGCTGCCCCGGGAGCTGCCGGCCCGGCCCGAGCTGGAGATGGCCGCCCGGTACGCGCCCGCGAGCGACAACGCGGAGATCGGCGGCGACTTCTACGAGGTGTCCGACCTCGGGGGCCGGCTCCTGATCGCCGTCGGGGACGTCGTCGGGCACTCCATCGAGGCGGCCACGGTGATGGGCGAGGTCCGGCATGCGCTGCGGGCGTACGCGGTCGAAGGGCACGGCCCGGTGGAGATCCTGCACCGGCTGGACGCCATGCTGCGCCGCTACCACCCGCGCAGCCTGACCACGCTCTGCCTGGTCGTGATCGACCCGGCGTCGGGCGCGGTGGAGATCGCGAACGCCGGCCACATCCCGCCCCTGCTCGCCGACGCGACCGGCGCCCGCTACGTCGAGATCGCCGGCCCGCTGCTGGGCATCGGCCTGCCCCGCCCACCGGCCACGGAGCTGACCGTGGCGCCCGGCACGCTGGTGCTCCTGGTCACGGACGGCCTGATCGAGCGCCGCGGCATCGTGATCGACGACGGCATGGAGTCGCTGCGCACGGCGGTCGTCCACGACGCCGACCTGGAGACCCTGTGCGACCAGCTGCTGGAGCGCTTCGGCGAAGCCGCGGAGGACGACATCGCCCTGCTGGCCTTCCGGCGCCGCTGAGGTCTAGGGCGCCGCGCTGTAGCGGTGCGCGCGTTCCGCCTTGGCCGCCGCCGCACCCAGGTGGACGACGACCCGGCACTGCGGGTCGCCCATGGCGATGCGCTCCTCCAGCGTCACCGCCGACGAGCCCACGTTGCGGGCCGCGATGCCGCCGAACACCGAGGACGTCATGCGGCACAGGGACGGCGACTGGCGCACCGCGGCACCGAACGGGCAGTCGGAGTTCACGAAGACCAGCCGGTCCTCGGTGACCTCGACCACCTCGAACGTGCCGCCGATCGCCGCCTTCAGGCGGATCAGGCACTCCGCGATCTGGGCGGGCTCCAGCGGGGCCTCGTGCGCCGCGACGGCGTCGCGGTACTCCTGCTCCATCTGGCCGCCGATGTCGGCCGCGACCTGGGCGATCGCGCGCTGCGCCGCTTCCGGGCCCTGCTGCTGCTCGATGGCCGTCGACAGCTGGACGACCAGGGCGCGCAGGAAGCTCTCCCGGCCGAACCCGCCCTCGGGCCGGGCCTCGGACAGCGCGGGCAACGGGCTGACGCGACGCGCGGGCAGGTCGAGCGTCAGCTCGAGCGGGCGGACCACCGGCAGCACGGACCGGACGACCTTCCCGCCGGCGCGTTTCGCGGCCACCGCCAGCTCGGACGAGAACCGGGACACGATCCACAGGCCACGGCCGCGGGACTGCTCGGCCGAAGGCGCCTCCCGCGGCAGCGTGAACGCCGCCCCCATGTCGTGCACCTCGAGCACGGGCCGGGCCTCGGTCCACTGCAGCGACACCCAGATGTCGCCCTGCCCGTGGTCGTAGGCGTTCGCCAGCAGCTCCGCCACGATCAGCGCGGCGTCGTCGATCTCCTCGGCCTGGTCCACCGTGTGGCGGGTGAGGAAGGCGGTGATCTCGCGGCGCAGCAGGGATGCCGACGCCCGGTCCTGCCGGTCAAGGAACCAATCCACGCCAGGACCTCCTCCGTAGCCCTCCACACCGTACGCTCCCCGGACGCGTCTCCCCGGTGTTCCGGAGCACGGCCGCCGACGCCGTGGGCTGCTACCGTTTGCCCATGCGGCTGAACTCGGCCGTGGTCCAGTCATGCGTGGCCCGCCACCCGGCCCGCGCTGACCCGGAGGAGTCCCCTCGTGCTCGATGGCCCGCCCGCTCGCCTCAACTTCTCGATCGAACTCACGACCACCGGCACCGCCACGGTGCTCAAGGTGGCCGGCGAGATCGACGCGGCCGTGTCCGGCCGGTTGACCGAACAGCTGGCCACCGCCGTCGAGGCCGGGCGGCCCGTGGTCGCCGACCTGGCCGGCGTGACCTTCTGCGACTCCACCGGGCTGACCGCCCTGATCCACGCCCACCGCACCGCCGAGGCGGCCGGCACGAGGTTCGTGATCGCCACCGGGCAGCGCGCCGTGCTCCGCCCGCTGTCCCTGCTGGGGCTGACCCAGCTGCTGGAGATCCACCCGGACGTCGAAGCCGCCCAAGAGGCCGTCGCCTGAGTCGTGAAGACCGCGCCGCCGGCCCGGCGGCGCGGCCACGGCTTCAGCTGCGGATGGTCTTCGACGCGTTGATGTAGGCGTTCGACGGGGCCATGAACGACAGCACGACACCGACCACCGCGGCGAGGACGCTGACGTAGCCCGCCCAGGTGCTCTGGCCGACCAGGACCGACAGCAGCTGCAGCGCCGTGATCACGGTGAGCACGATGCGCGCCCAGTTGCGCCCGGCCCGGAGCTTGAACGCGAACAGCAGGTAGAGCAGCGCGATCACGACGGCGATCACCAGGGCCACGACGATGCCGATGGTGACGAGCTGGTCGATCTGCGCCTCGGTGAGGCTGCTGCCGCTCTGCTGGCTGCTGGTACGGGTGGCGTCGGCGAGGGCGTCCCTGTTGCCGAAGACCAGGATCCCGCCGAGCAGGCTGATCACGGTCGAGGCGATGAACGCCCAGAACGCGCCCTCGATCGTGCTCGGGCGGGCCTGCGCGGCGGCCCCGGAAGGGGATGGGTCGGACGAAGCCGGATAACTCGGGTATTCGCTCATGGGATCAACTTGGCACGGCCGTTCGGCGGTCGCTAGCTGAATACGTAAGGCCGACTCGACCGGCCCAACCGGACGCCGGAAACCGGCGATCGTGACCCGCGTCACCACGAATTCCACGGCCGCGAGGTCAGCCCCAGTGGCCGCGGTGCACGACGTCGGCCGATGGTTTCCGCCGGCGCTTGAACCGGTCCCGGTCGACCGGCACGGTCTCCGCCGGGTACCCGATGGCGATGGCCCCGATCGGCTCCTGGTCGTCCGGGACGCCGTACAGCGCGCGGAACGGCGCCACCTGCGGCGGCACGATCCCGAAGTACAGCGCGCCCAGTCCTTCGTCGACCGCGGTCTGCAGGATCAGCAGCGCCGCCATCCCGGTGTCGATGTGCCAGAACGGCACGGGCCACCGGGATTCGTCCCGATCGGTCCAGCCCTTGTCGGGCTCGGCGTAGCGATCCAGGTACACCCGCTTGCACGACAGCGGGACGATCACCAGCGGTGCGCTGCGCACCGATTCCTGGACGGCGTCGGAGCCCACGGTCCAGAACCGTTCCAGGGCTTCGCCTTCGAGCACCAGGAACGCCTGCCCCTGCGAGAACCCGGCCGACGGCCCGCGGGTGGCGTTGTCGAGGATGCGGTCCAGGCTCTCGGCGGGGACGGGATCGGGCCCGAACTCCCGCACCATGCGCCGCCGGCGCACGACGTCTTGGAACTCCATGATCGAAGACCCTAGCCGTCCCCGGCTGCGAACTCCCGGATCAGTGTCAATTACGGTTATCCGAATTGAAGGTATCTTGAGGGGCATGTCCAGGGAGATTCCGGCGACGGCGGGCCGCGGCGAGCGGGTGCCGTCCGGCGCCGATCTGGCGAACGCGCTGCTGCGGGCCACGCACACCTTGCGCCGGTTCGCCGGCCGGCCGTACCGGCAACGCGGCTGGTCGACGCCGCGCGTCCTGCTGATGCTGGCCGTCGAAGAAGCCGGCTCGCCCCGCATCGGCGAACTCAAGAAGCAGCTCGGCGTGACCGGTCGCTCGATCACCTCCCTGGTCGACGGCCTGGAGCAGGAGGGCGTGCTCACCAGGCACGACGACCCGGACGACCGGCGCTCGACCCGGCTGCGGATCACCGGGAAGGGCCACGAGCACCTGGCGGAGATCAAGGCGCTGCACGGCGCACACGCCGACCGCACGTTCGGCGTGCTGGGCGCCGCGGAGAAGATGCTGCTCCTCGAAATGCTCGAACGGCTGGAGCGGCACGTCCTCGAGCAGACCGAAAACCCTGACAATTGACACTTTAATAGTCGCCGAATCCCGGGCCGCCGTATTGGTATAGACCAGGATGCGGCATCCTCGCCTGTGGGCGCCGGCGGTCGCCGGCGTCGAGTCACCGAACTGACGAGGAGGATCGTGCGCGACACGAACAGTCCGGCCGACGCCCCCGCCGGACGACCCTGGCTGGTGGCCGGCGGGGTCTCCTTCACCTCCCGGCTGATCGTCGGGATCGAGCAGTACTCCGACCCCCGGCTCGTCGCCGACGTCCTGGCCGCCGGCGGCTGTGACGTCTTCATCACCACCTACGACCCCGCCGGGGACCGGGCCAGCCTGCTGCTCTCCGACCTCGACGAAGTGGTGGACCTGTCCCGGTTCGGCTGGATCGGGACGACCTCGTTCGCCTACTCGGCCGGGGAAGCCGTGGACACCGCGAAGCGGCTGCGGGACGCGTTCGGCATCGAGGTGATCAAGCTGGACGTCCGCACGCCGGACAACCTGCCCGACGGCGAGCCCACCGTGGCCGCGGCCCGCACCCTGGTCGCCGACGGGTTCGCCGTGCTGCCGTTCATCCGGCCCGACGTGGACCTGGCGACGCGGCTGGTCGACCTCGGCGCCGTGGCCCTGCGGGTGATGGCCTCCCCCGTGGCCAGCGCGCAAGGCGTCCTCGACACGGACGCCGTCCGCGCCGTGATCGACACGGCCGGCGTCCCGATCGTCGTCGAGGGCGGCCTTGGCACACCGGACCACGTCTCGGACGCGATGGCCCTCGGAGCGGACGCGGTCCTGGTGAACACGGCGATCGCCACGGCACCGGACAGCCCCGCCACGGCGGCGGCCATGCGGCGAGCGGTCGACGCCACCCGCCAACCCGAGGTGGCCGGTACGTAAGTCCACATCGGACACTGTCCCGACCGGCCGCTGTCCGTGAAGGCCACATCGAGGGACTCTGAGTCCCTCGATGTGGCCTTCACGGACGGTCAAGCGGTGCGGGCGGGCCAGTCGCGGGCCAGGATGGCCCAGATTTCCTTGTCGTAGCGCTTGCCTTCGTACGGCCAGTGCTCGCGCAGGACTCCTTCGCGGACCATGCCCAGCCGCTGGGCCACCGCGGAGCTGCGGGTGTTGTCCGCGCGGCAGCGCCACTCCGCGCGGTGCAGACCGCGGGTGGTGAACGCCCAGTCCAGCAGGGCCGCGCACGCCGGCGTGACCAGGCCGTGGCCCACCGCCGACGGTTCCAGCCAGCAGCCGACCTCGCACGTGCCCCGCGCCGCGTCGACGTCCACGAAGAGGACGCCGCCGACGAGCACGCCGTCCAGGCGGATCCCGAAGATCCGGCCGCCGTCCGCGGCCTGGCTGTCGGCGTAGCGGCGCAACGTCGCCCGGGCGCCCTCGAGGCCGTCGGCGACGAACGACGCCCCGACCCACGGGCGGATGTGCTCGCGCGCCCGGTCGAGATGAGCGGCGAACTCCTCGGCCTGCCACGGCTCCAGCGGCTCGAGCCGGGCGTTTTCCTTCAACGGCAGAGAGAACACGGTGACCCCCAATTCGCACAACGCTTGTTATGCTATCACCGTGCCCCGCACCAAGGGAGACCACGAGGCCCGCCGCCGTGACGTCTCCGAAGCCGTCTGGCGGGTCCTGACCGCGCACGGCTTCGGCGGGCTGACCCTGCGCGCGGTCGCCGCCGAGCTCGGGGCCACCACCGGCCTGCTCACCCACTACTTCCGCGGCAAGCAGGAACTGCTCACGCATGCACTGGACCTGCTCGACGAACGCACCGGCACCCGCGCGCGCCGCGCCGCCGGCCCGGGACTGGCCGGGGTACGGGCACTGCTGCTGGACGTGCTGCCGCTGAGCGAAGAAGCCGTCACCGGCAACCGGATCTGGGTGTCCTCCTGGGACACGGCCCTGGCCGATCCGGCGTTGAGCGCCGCGTACGCGCGCAAGTACGGGCGGAGCCGCGAACGGCTGAGCGACCTCGTCGCCGACGCGCAGCGGCGAAACGAGCTGCGGCCGGGTGATCCCGCCCGCATCGCCGAGGGCGCGTTGGCCTTCACGCTCGGGCTGGTCGTGCAGGCGCTGTTCGACCCCCGCGCCTTCCCGCCGAAACGGCAGGTCGAGCTGCTCGACGACCACCTGAACACCCTGGTGGAGCCGTAGTTCCGGGCGGGCGGGTGATCTCGTGTTAGCCTGTCGCCGTGCAGCGCCCGATGACGTCCTCGCGACTCGTAACCCGGCGCGCCGGCTGAACCAGGTCGCCGGCGCGCAGCGTCGTCGACCCCCGGGGCCTGGCCCGGATCCCGTCAGCTTCCCCAGCTCTGGAGATCCGTCATGGCCCCCACGTCCTTCGCCACCCGTTCCCCGCTGGTCCGCCGCCGGATCGCCACGTACTTCACCGGCGGTGCCGAGGGCATCCCCGCCCTGGTCGGCGCGCTGTCCGAGCAGGGCCGCGTGATCCACGAACTGTCGGTCGACGTCCGGGACGGCGTCCGCGAGAGCAACCTGGCCTGCGCGGTCCTGCTCCCCGGCGACGAGCTCGACGGCCTGCTCGACCGGCTGCGCGCCCTCCCGACGGTCGTCTCGGCCGAACCGGCCTGACGGGCTCAGGCGACGATCAGCCCCTGCTCCGAGTCCCGGCTCCGCAAGCCGCGCACGGCGTTCGCCACCATCGCCACCCCTTCCTCGGTGAACAACGACTCCGGGTGGAACTGGACACCCTCGATCGGCAGCGTGCGGTGGCGGACGCCCATGATCTCGCCCGTCCCGGACCAAGCCGTCACGACCAGCTCGGCGGGGATCGTGCTCGGCTCGAGGACCAGCGAGTGGTACCGCGCGACCGTCAGCGGGTTCGGCAGCCCTTCGAAGACCCCGTGACCGTCGTGGGCGAGCGGGGAACACTTGCCGTGCATGGGTTCCACGGCGTGGCGCACGTGCGCGCCGAACGCCGCGCCGATCGCCTGGTGGCCCAGGCAGACGCCCAGGATCGGGAAGCGGCCGGCCAGCGTCCGCACCAGCTCGACCGAGATGCCCGCGTCCGCCGGGTCGCCGGGGCCCGGAGAGATCAGCACCAGCTTCGGGTCGAGCGCGGCGACCTGCTCGACCGTCACCTCGTCGTTGCGGTGCACCACGCACTCCGCGCCGAGGTTTCCCAGGTACTGCACCAGGTTGTAGACGAACGAGTCGTAGTTGTCGATGACGCAGATCACGCGGCGTTCCCTTCCACCGATACCCCCAGGGCGCGGGCCCCGGAGCCGAGCTTCGCCAGGCACTCGGCGTGTTCCTCCGCCGGGTCCGAGTCGTGGACGATGCCGCCACCGGCCTGCAGCCGGATTTCCCCGTCGCAGAACACCATGCTCCGGATCGTCAGGTAGAGGTCCACATGGGACGGTCCGAACGAGCCGACCGCGCCCGAGTAGAGCCACCGCCGCGACGGCTCGAGGTCGTCGATGATCTCCATCGCGCGCACCTTCGGCGTGCCGGTCATGGTGCCCGCCGGGAACGTCGCCCGGATCAGCTCGTCGGTCCCGCGCTCGCCCTGCGGCCGGCCCCACACGTCCGACGTCAGGTGCATCACGTGCGAGTACCGCTCGACCTCCATCAGCCGCCCGACCGAGACGCTGCCCGGACGGCACACCCGCCCGAGGTCGTTGCGGGCGAGGTCGACGAGCATCCGGTGCTCGGCCAGCTCCTTGACCGACGACCGCAGCTCGTCCTCGGCGCGGCGGTCGGCGGCGCCGTCGTGTCCGCGCGGGCGGGTGCCGGCGAGCGGGCGGATCAGCGCCCGGCCGCCGGAAAGCGTCAGGCACGGCTCGGGGGACGCGCCGACGGCCTCGAACCGCGGCCCGGCGTACCAGAAGTGGTACGGCGACGGGTTGATCTCGGTGAGCCGGCGGTAGACGCGCAGACCGTCCACTGTGGCCGGTGCGGTCCAGGCGTTGGACAGCACCAGCTGGAAGACGTCGCCGTCGAGGATGTGGCGCTGGGCGCGGCGCACCGCGTCGACGTACTCGTCGTAGGCGAAGCCGAACCGCCCGGTGCCGACGGAGACGGCGCCCAGCCGCGCGGCACCGGCGGCGTTCAGCGTCCGGGCCGCGCGCACGGCGGCGGCGCGTGCGGCGGCGGGGGTGACACCCCGGCCGATCACCTGGCCGTCGGCGAAGCGGACCAGCACCTCGGGCAGGAAGAACTCGTACACCGGGCGGCCGGAATCCGGGTGCCGGGTGGGCAGCCGCTCGAAGTCGCGCACGGCGTCGTAGCCCAGGAAGCCGTACCAGGCCTGCTCGGCGTCGGCGGTGTCCGGCGGCAGGTCCAGCCCGGTCAGGAGGTTCACCGCGGCGGCCAGCGGGGTGTGGCCGTCACCACCGTGGTGCGAAAGGACGGCCAGCTCCCCCGCGGCCAGCACCGCCGACGTGCCACCGGCCCCGGCCGTGAGCATCACGCGCCCGGCGGACCGCAGCGCCGCCGCGGCCGCCACCGGGTCCACATCGGACGTCAACGCCACGACGTGCCGGTGCAGCCGGTCGCCCGGGGACAACGCGGACTCGATCATTTCACCCCGCCCACCAGGCTCGGCGGCACCCGGAACTGCGTCCGCTCGTGGGCGCCGACGGGTTTGCCCATGCCGTAGCGGAACGCGGCGAGCTGGATCGCCCGCGGCGGGCACCCTTCGACGAAGATGCCGAGGTCACGGCTCTCGTACAGGCAGTTGCCGACGAGCATGACGACTCCGCGCAGCGGCGGCATCTCCACCTGCGGGCCGGAGATGACCGTCATCTCCCCGTCCCACTCGCGCAGCTCGCCGGCCAGCGCCTTCATCGCCCCGGCGACGAACCGGCTGCACGCCGGGCACGCGTTTTCGGCGTACACGTGGATTCCCTCGCGGGGCACGACGATCTCGACCGGCGCCTTGACCATGTCGAACGCCACGTCCGCCAGCGGCGTCCCCAGCAGCTCGATGTGCGACAGGGAAAGCGGCCCCATGCCGCGCCCGTGCGCGTCCCGCAGGTAGGCGACGCTCTCCGGGTCGAACCCGGCCAGCGTGCCGACCGCGACGTCGAGTGCGACGGCGTTGCGGCTCGCGGCCAGGAAACCGACCTCCCGCGCCGTGCCGTCCATCGGGTAGTTGCCCTCGATCACCGTGGTCCCGTCGCAGACGACCAGGTCCTGCGGCCGCATCACGTTCAGGTCCACAGTGGACTCGTCGACCCCCGCCATGTGCACGATCCGGGTGGTGTAGCCGGGCAGCAGCCCGACCAGGTTCTTCATCGCGTTCGAATAGACGACGCTCGCGTGCGTCCGCAGCTGCGGCACCCCGATGAAGAAGTCGCAGTCGAGGATCAGCTCGGGCACCGCGATCGGCACCCGCAGCGACGTCGCGCCCTCGATCCCGGTGATGCGCAGCGGCAGGTCGTCGAAGCTGACGACGCGGGCGTACTTCGCGGCCTCGTGGTCGCGCAGGATCTCGTAGATCGCGTGCGTGCGCTCGGCGATCACCGGCTGCGCGCCGTGCTCGGCGACGACCTTGGCGATCGCCGCCAGCAGCGCCGGGCTCACGTGGAACCCGGGCGCCGTCTGGAACAGGTTCGGCTTGATCAGCACCTCGTCGCCGGCCCGCAGCCCGGCCAGCGGCGCGCCGAGCAGGTCGAGGAGGCGGTGCAGGCCGTCCGGGACGCCGGTTTCGCCGTCGACCGCCGTGAGGGCGACCGATTCAGTCATCGGTCTCCTCCAGCGCGATGACGCGGGCCGGCGCGGCCTCGGCGCCGGCGACCTTGGTCGGCAGCGCGAACAGCTGGACGACCTGCTTGGTCAGCTCGTGCATGTTGGTGACGTACTCCAGCAGCGGGATCCCGGCGGCGAGCAGGGCGTGGTGCACCGGCGACTCGGCGTCGCCCGGCCGTTCGGTGAGGCAGTCCAGGCCGAACAGGCTCGCGCCGTTCTCGATGGCCCACTCCGCCGCGGACGGCGTCAGGTACGGCGGGCGGTCCCAGTAGTCGGGCCGGCCCCAGTTGTGGCGCAGGTAGTCGGTGCGCACGAGCAGCCGGTCGCCGCGCTGCCACACCGGCCGCAGCGTCTTCTCCAGGTCGTCGCCGGTCACCTCGTCCAGCTCGCCCTTGTGCGAGAGGTCCGCGACGACCGCGCGGCCGATCAGCGTCTCCAGCGGCACCTCGTCGATGCCCTCGGCGCCGGGGAAGAAGTGCAGCCGGTACTCCATGTGCGTCCCGTTGTGCGGGAAGACGTGCAGGTAGGAGAAGGTGCGCTTGGTGCCGTACGGGTCGGTCTCGGGTGTCATCGACCGTTCGCTGGCGAACTTCGGGAACCAGTCGGCGGGGTAGGACGGCATTCCGTCGTAGAAGCCGTGGGTCAGGTCGACGAGTCGGGTCATCGCCGTGCTCCTTTGCTCAGCAGGTGAAGAGGCAGGTGTTGCGGACGTCGGGGTTGTTGATCATGGTGATGACCGTGGTCCCGCCGGGCGGGATCGCGCGCACCCCGCCGCCGGACAGGCCGGACGGGGTCATGAAGGCGGCCCACAGCGCGTACCACTCGGCGCTCTCGCCGGTCTGCGGGTCGATGACGGTCTCGAGGTTGGGCTGCACGATCTCCTGGACGAGCGAGCCGGTCCGCGAACCGGCGTCGAGGGTGTCCCGCCAGGTCGCGGCGTCGACCTCCTGGCCGATGACGACCCCCTTGCCGCCGTAGGAACCGGTCGGCTTGAACACGAGCTGGTCCTGGCGCCGCACGCACTCCTCGATGCGCCCGGCGTCCGGGCCGGCGCCGGGGCGGCCGAGCATGCGGCTCCACGGCAGCACCCGGTCGATCGCGGCCCGTTCCTCGGCCGTGAACACCGTGGTGTCGGCCGAGAACTCGGACAGCATCGCCAGCGTGCCCTTGTTGCTGTAGACGTTCGTCGGCGTCCAGACCACGACCGCGCCCTCTTCGTGCGCGCGGAAGACCGGCTCCAGCAGCTCGACGCCGTCGGGTGCTTCGAGCATCTCCTCCAGCCCGTAATAGCGGAGGATGACGTCGATCCCGGTGCCGTCCAGGTACGGCTTGCCGTCCCGGAACTCGAGGTCGCCGATCTCGCCGACCAGGCAGGTGACGTTCTGCTCGGCCAGCAGCTCCCCGATCGCGCGGCGCTGGTGCCCGTACGTCGTCATCCCGCCGGGGCCTTCGAGGATCGCGACGACGGGTTCGCCCGCCCCGATGGTCTTGCCCGCGTTGCGCAGGGCTTCGGCGAGGTCGGAGCCCATGTCGAGGAACCCGAGGCCGTGCTCGGCGGCGAACTCCGCGACGGCCGGGACCTTCAGGTACGCCTTGGGCAGCGTCCCCACCATGTCGAGACCGCCGAGCGCGCTGCCGATGTTGTACTCCAGCAGCTTGAACGCCTCGCCGTCGTAGTAGACGTCCGCGCGCCCGTACAGCGGCGGCGGCCCTTCGCCGAGCAGCCGGCACATCAGCCTGGTGTGGACGTCGTCGAGGCCGAGCGAGGTGCGGAACCGCTCGAAGTCGCCGTCGAACAGCCGCCGCGGCAGGCTGGTGACGAGGTCGAAGACGGTGACGAGGTCCCGGCCGAACGCCCGGTACTCCGCCTCGTCGACCACCACCGGCCGGGGCAGCAGCCGCGGCCAGGCCGCGCGCTTGGTGTCCGACACGTCGAGGTTCGCCAGCGCGTGGCGCAGCCCGCTTTCCGGCGCGGCGCAGTCCGCGAGGTAGGCCTCGGTGACCCGGTTCGCCTTTGCCGACATGGTTTTCTCCCTGGGTTAGACCGAGACGGAGGTGTCCGCGGCGGCACGCGCCGCGCGGCGGTTGAGGATCACCCGGTACTGCAGGATGATCACGACGCCGAAGACCAGGTAGATGCCGGCCATCCCCTGGGTGCTCACCACCGCGCCCAGGCTGATGAGCAGCGAGTTGACGACCTGGCCGAAGCGGATGTGGAGGTAGTACGCGGCCAGGTACCGCGGCCGTCCCTCCTCCGGGGCCAGCTCCGCCAGCAGCGCCTGCTGCACCGGCAGGTTCATCAGCTCGCCGACGGTCAGCACGACGCACGCGGCCAGCAGCAGCCAGGCGTCGTGGCTGACCACGAGCACCGCGAACCCGCCCGCGTACAGCGTGATGCCCGCGTACAACCGGACCCGGTCGGGCATCCGGCGCAGCATCGTGTTGACCACCAGCGCGAACACGACGACCAGCACCGTGTTCACCGCCTTGAGCACCCCGAGCATCTCGACGCCGGTGACGTCGCCGAACGGGAAGACCTCCTGCTCGGGGAAGTCGGTGGAGAGCCGGATCCCGATCGACGTGCTCAGCTGGCCTTCGAGCGTCAGGATCAGCGTGGCCGCGATGATCAGCCGCCGGAACGTCGAGTCGACCAGTACCACCTTGTAACCCTGGACGAACTGCGCGAGCCCGGTCAGTTTCGCCGACGGCGCCGGGGTTTCCGGCTTGGTCTCCGCCACCAGCGTCACGGTGACGAGCAGCGCGAAGGCCATGCCGATGGCGCCGCCCAGGATCACCGCGCCGAAGTGCGAGCTGTAGAGGAAGGCGCCGAGCAGCGCGCCGCTGCCGAGCGCGAGGTTGATCACCCAGTAGTTGACCGTGTAGACGTACTTGCGGTCGGCCGGCGGGGTGACGTCGATGATCGTCGCGTCGTTGGCGGGCAGCGCGAGGTTCGTGCCGAACTTGACCACGGCGTAACAGAAGTAGACGGCGAGCGCGCCCCAGTCGGCGTAGTAGGCCACGGCCATCAGGACGAGGAACACCGTGCCGACGAGGTCGCCGACGATGAGCACGGGCCGCCGTCCCCGCCGTTCCGACAGGTGCCCGCCGACGAGCATGCCGAACACCGCGAACACGGCGAAGACCAGGATCAAGGCGCCGGCTAGGGCGACCCCGACGTGGGCCGCGAGGTAGATGGCGATGAACGTCAGGATCATCGCGTCGATCAGCTTGTGCACGAAGGCCAGCCCGATCCGGAGCCGGACGTTGCGGTGCAGCGCGAAGAAGGTCCTCATCGGGCTTCGACCTCGACCTCGATCAGTTCGCGGACGCGGTCCGCGCGGGCCGTCGCCTGTTCGGCGTCTTCGGAAGCGGTGAGGATCACGTAGCCGTGACGGGTCTTGGAGCTGACCGTCTCCGGCAGGACGTCCCCGGCGGAGAACGGGAAGTTCAGCGTGTCGACGAAGTCCAGCTGCCGGGCTTCGTCCACACCGGACACCGAGCGGAGAACCCCGGCAGGAAAGGCGAAGTAGGCGATGTGCCCGACGCCGCCGTCCGGGATCGGCG
Organism: Amycolatopsis heterodermiae; assembly: GCF_034929455.1. NCBI lineage: Bacteria > Bacillati > Actinomycetota > Actinomycetes > Pseudonocardiales > Pseudonocardiaceae > Amycolatopsis > Amycolatopsis heterodermiae. Next base: position 39,879 of record NZ_JAYFSI010000012.1, on the reverse strand, counting down.
GCGGCGTCCGCCCGGCCAGCGCGGCGAACATCGCGCGCTTGACGTCGTAACCGCGGCCGAGCCGGATGATGTCGGGGATCTTGTCACCGCCGAGGCGGGCCTGGGACTCGACGATCCGCGGGCCGGCTGCGGTCAGGATGACCTCGGTGTGCGCCGGGCCGCACTGGTACCCGGTGGCGTCGAGCAGTTCCACGGCCAGGTCGGCGACCTGCCTCGTCTCCGGAGTTTCCGGCTCGCCGAACAGGTGCCCCCGCTCGACGAAGTGCGGCAGCGGGCCGAGCAGCTTGCGCGTCACGCCGAGCACGTGGTGCTCACCGCGCACGGTCATCGTCTCGACGCTGAACTCCGGGCCGCGCAGGTACTCCTCGACGAGCAGCGGCCCGTCGTAGGCGAGGGCGGCCAGCTCCGCGCCCCAGGCGGGCAGGTCCGCCGGGTCGGTCAGCAGGAAGGTCCCGCGGCTGGCCGACAGCGCGGCCGGCTTGACGACCACCGGCAGCGTGAAGTCCGCCAGCAGCCCCTCGACGTCCTGCCAGCGTGAGGCCGTCGCGAACCGCACCGACGAGATCCCCTTGTCGCGCAACAGGGTGCGCATGGCCAGCTTGTCGTTGAGCAGCGCCACGGACGCCGGCGAGTTGACGGCCTTCCCGAGCTCGTCGGCGACGTCGTACGCGAGCTGCATGCTCTCCTCGCTGCCGACGTGCCAGACGTGGTCGGCACCGGTTTCCCCTACCGTTTCGCGAATCGCGTCGGCGTAGGCGGCGGAGTCGGTGAAGTCGACCAGCCGGAAGCCGTCGACGAGCTCTTCGACCTTCCGGAGGTAGGCAGGGGCCTGCGCGCCGAACAGCCGCCCGGCTTCGGCCGGGTCCCAGATCGCGAAGATGCGGAAGCCCTCCGCCTGGGCCTTTGCGATGTATGCCTGGTAGGGCATCACCATGACCAGGTTCGGCATATCGTCTCTCTCCCGTGGGCATGAAGGCTTCGGTGGGTCCAGGCTCGCCGACGCCGCCATCGGCGGAGCATCGGCCGCACATCCGTCAGTCCCGGTGGGTGCGCACCGTGATCTGCTGGGCGGCGGCCTCCGCGATCCGGCCGGCCAGGTAGGACGTCTCGGCCGTCGCCAGGACGTGGCCGACCCGGTCTTCGTTGACGTGCAAGTGGTTGACGTGCGAGCCCGGGGAGACGGAGACCACCGCTTCGGCCACGCCGGGCACGGCGGCCGCGATCTCCACCCCGGTCACGCCGTCCACGACTCCCGGGTGCGCCGTCAGGTAGCGGATCGCCGCGCCGCGGACCGGACGGACGTCGATGGAGCCGACGGACTCGCCGAGGTACTGGCGGAGCAGCAGCTCCATCGTTGACAAGCCGAAACTGCGGTCCATCAGCTCGGTGATCTGGTCGCCCGCCGGGCGCGGGTTGATCTCGATCAGCTTCGGGCCGCCGGCCGTGTACTTCAGCTCGACGTGCGCGATGCCGAGGTCGAAGCCCACCGCCGTGGTCGCGGCCACCGCCGCGGCCTCCAGCTCGGTCCGCACCCCCTCCGGCAGCGCCGACGGGAAGTTGTGCCCCAGCTCGATGAACCGGTTGCGGCCGCCCAGGAGCTTGTCGGTCACCCCGAGCACGCGGACCGCACCCGCCTCGGCCAGGACCTCGATGCTGACCTCGAACCCGACCAGGCACTCCTCGACGAGCACCTCCGCCGGCCGGGTCTGGCCGCGCCGGTTGGTCGCGACCGCCCGGATCGCGGTGTACGTCTCGACGACCTCGGCCACCGTCGTGCAGCGGACGACGTGGGCGCCGCTCGTCTCGTCGACGGCCTTCACCACGCACGGGAACCCGAGCTTCTCGGCGGCCTGCATGGCCTCCTCGGGCGTCGTCACGGCGTGGAACTCGGGCACGGGCACCCCGCGCTCGGCCCACCGCCGCCGTTGCTCGGCCTTGTTGCGGGCGATCCGGATCGCGGCCGGGTCGGGACCGGGCAGGCCCAGCTGGCGGGCCGCCTCGGCGGCCGGGACCACCTCGTACTCGGCGACCGAGAGCAGCGCGTCGAGCGGCTGCCGCGCGTCGACCTCCTTCACCGCCGCCAGCAGCGGTCCGACCTCGTGGGTCGGGCAGGACACGAACTCGTCGACGCAGCCCTCGAGCACCTCGGTGCCGCCCGGTGTCGCGTGGTAGCGGTCCAGCCCGCAGCTGAAGAAGGTGACGTGCAGGCCCAGCCGCCGCGCCGCGCGCAGCGCGTCGAACCCCGAGCCGGACCTGTTCGACTCCACGAACCCGATGCGTTTCATCGTCCGTTCCTCACTCGTAGTTCAGGCCGGGCGTACGGGCCCGCTTCAGCTCGAAGAAGTGCGGGTTGCGGGCCATCGCCACGGCGCCGTCGAAGAGGCTGACGGCGTCTTCGCCACGCGGGATCGCGTTGAGCACCGGGCCGAAGAACCCGACCCTGTCGATGTGGATGGCCGGGGTGCCGAGATCCGCGCCGACCGGCTCGAGGGCCTCGGCGTGGCTCTTGCGCAGGGCCTCGTCGTAGTCGGTGCTCTCCGCCGCGTCCGCGAGCGACGCCGGCAGCCCGACCTCGGCCAGCGCCTGCGCGACGACCTCGGGGAAGTCCTTGTTCTTCCCGTTGTGGATCCGGGTGCCGAGCGCGGTGTAGAGGTCGCGCAGCACCTCCTCGCCGTGGTCACGGGCGGCGGCGACGCAGACCCGGACCGGGCCCCACGCGCGGTCGCAGAACTCCCGGTACCAGGGCTCGATCTCGCGGTCCTCGTTGAGCACGCCCAGGCTCATCACCCGGAACCGCAGGCTGATTTCGCGGTGCTGCTCGACTTCGAGGATCCACCGCGAGGTGATCCAGGCGAACGGGCAGGCCGGGTCGAAGTAGAAGTCGACCTTCGGCTTCATCGGGGAGCCTCCTGGGCGTCGGTGCCGACCAGCCGCAGCCAGCCGAACTCGTCGGGGGTTTCGCCGTACTGGATGTCGAGCAGGGCCTTCAGCAGGCGCCGGGTGACGGGTCCCGCAGGCCCGGTCGGCCAGTCGCGGTCCGGGGTGACGACGTGCCCGACCGGCGCGATGGCCCGCGCGGTGCCGCAGGCGAACACCTCGGTGATCCGGCCGTCGCGGCAGCCGCGCTCCCAGTCGTCCAGCGCGACCGGCTCCTCGGCGACCTCGATGCCCAGGCGCCCGGCGAGGCGCAGGATCGAGTCGCGGGTGATGCCGGCCAGCAGCGTGCCGCTCAGCGGGGGCGTGACGAGCCGGTCGCCCTCGACGAAGAACAGGTTGGAGCCGCCCACTTCCTCGACGTACCGGCGTTCGCGCGCGTCCAGCCAGACGACCTGGTCGCAGCCGTGGGCCACGGCCTCCCGTTGCGCGACGTAGGAGCCGCCGTAGTTGCCGCCGCACTTGATCGTGCCGGTGCCGCCGTCCGCGGCGCGGACGTACTCCGGGGACGCCCAGAGCCGGATCGGCTTCGGTTCCGCGCCGGCCGCCGGGCGCGCCGGGCTGCCGATCACCGCGAAGAGGTACTCCTCGGCGGGCCGGTTGCTCAGGTGCGTCTCGGCGGCGAGCATGAACGGCCGCACGTAGAAGCTGTGGCCACGGGTGCGGGGCACCCAGGCGCCGTCGACCCGCAGCAGCGCCTCCACCGCGGCGACGAAGTCCGCTTCGGGCAGTTCGGGCATCGCCATCCGGCGGGCCGAACGGGCGAACCGGCGGGCGTGGTCCTCCGGGCGGAACAGCGCGCGCTGCCCGTCCGGACGCCAGAACGCCTTCAGGCCCTCGAAGACCGTCTGTCCATAGTGGAACGCCATGGTCGCCGGGTGCAGCGAGAACTCCGCGAGCGGCCGGCTCCGCGCGTCGTGCCAGCCGTGGGCGGCGTCCCAGCGCGCGGTGACCATGTGGTCGGAGTAGAGCGAGCCGAACCCGGGCATGCTCAGCAGCTCTTCGCGCTGCTCGGCCGGCATCGGCTCGACGCGGTCGGTGGTGAACTCCAGCGTGGTCATGCGGACTCCTTGAAGACTTCTTCGAAGCGGGCGACGGCCCGGTCGGCCAGCGGCCCGGACAGGCCGGTGTAGGCGGCCGGGTCCAGCAGCCCGGCCGGAACGTCCACTTCGGACCCGAGCACGGCGGCGAGGTCCGCCCCGGTGCGCTCGGCCTCGGCGGAAGCCGCCGCGAGCAGGCGTTTGGCGGCCGCCTTGCCGAGCGTCGGCGCCAGCACGGCGTTGACGCGTTCGGAGACGATCGCGCCGCGCGTGAGCCGCAGGTTCGCCGCCATCGCCTCGGGCGACACGTGCAGCACCCCGGCCAGCCGGGCGGCGTTGGCGGCGGCGCCGGCCGTGATGCGCAGGGCGTCCCGCAGCGGCTGCCACTCCGCGTGCCAGCCGCCGGACGACCGCTCGTCGGGCACCGCCATGGACTGGAACAGCACGACGGCGACCGGCGGCAGCTGCCGGGCCGCGGTCGCGACCAGGGTGGCGTACACCGGGTTGTGCTTCTGCGGCATCGCCGACGACGCCCCGCGGCCCGGCGCCCGCTCCTCGGTGACCTCGCCGATCTCGGTGCGCGACAGCACGAGGACGTCCTCGGCGAACTTGCCGAGCGCGCCCGTGGTGACCAGCAGCGCCGAGGCGACGTCGGCCAGCGGCGTGCGGATCCCGTGCCACGGCAGGGTCTGCGGGGCGAGCCCGAGCCGCGCGGCCACGAGGTCGGGCAGCCGCAAGGTGCCGTCGACGTCCCCGCCGGCGTACTCCTGGTACGCGGCGAGCGTGCCGGCCGCCCCGCCCAGGGACACCGGCAGGGCCGCGCGAGCCCGGCGCACGCGCTCGACGGCGTCGAGCACGAGGTGCAGCCAGGTCGCCGCCTTCAGCCCGAAGGTGACCGGCACCGCGTGCTGGGTCAGGGTGCGCCCGGCCATCGGCGTGTCCCGGTGCCGCCGCACCTGCCCGGCCAGGCTTTCCGCACAGGCCAGCAGGTCCCGCGTAACCCGGTCGAAGGCAGCCGCGCACAGCAGCATCAAGGCCGTGTCGAGGATGTCCTGGCTGGTGCTGCCGCGGTGGACGTACTCGGCGGCCGCCGGATCGACGGCCGCGGTGAGCTGCCCGAGCCGGCTGACAAACCCGACGACGGGGTTCGCCGTCTCGCGCACCCCTTCGGCCAGCGCCGCCGGATCGAGGTGCGCGGGATCGGCCGCGGCCCGGATGGCCTCGGCTGCGGACGCGGGGATCACGCCCAGCTCGGCCTGCGCCTCGGCGAGCGCGACCTCGGTGTCGAGCATCGCGGTCAGCAGGGCGTGGTCCCCGACCAGCTCCGCCGCCCCCGTCGCCGCCCACGCCGGGGCGAGGATGCCGTGGTCGGTGCTCATGCCGTCCTCCCGAAATCGGTGAGTTCCGCCCGGTCCGCCACCAGTTCCAGGCAGGACCGGGCGATCGCGTCGGCGTCGCCGAGGATCACCGAGTCGACGCCGGGGCGGATGCCCGCCGCCGTCACCCAGTGCACCGCCTCCGTCGGGACGCCGAACGCGAAGCGCCGCGGGTGGGGCCGGTCTTCGGCGTCCAGCACGTGGTACGGCCGCCGGGTGACGGCCAGGCCGCCGGTGACGTACTCGCCGCCGCCCGAGACCGGGATGTGGTACGGCCGGCACTCGCCGCGCCGGAGCAGCGCCCGCATCAACGGGTCCGTCGTCCGCCGCAGGTCCGTCTCCGGCAGGCGCGCCTCGATCAGCGTCGCAGCCGACGCGGTGACGTCCGGGCAGGCGGCCGAGCGCGCGACGAACCGGCCGCCGACCCCCTCGACCCGCAGGTCCGGGCCGAGCACCTCGAGCACCCCCGCGTCCAGCAGCGCGCCGAACTGCTCGACCCGTTCGGCGGGCGGCCCGATCGACAGGTACGCGTTCAGCGGCATGTACCAGCGCTGCAGGTCGTCGCGGTAGGACTCGCCGGAGAGCCCGCCGTGGTCGACGACCAGCCGGATCTCGTTGCGCAGGTCGCGCAGCACGTCCAGCGCCGCCTTGAGCGGGCCGGTCACGTTCCCCAGCTCCGCCTCCCGCAGCTCGCCGTCCACATAGGACCGGAGCCAGCGGCGGAACCGGGCGGTCGAGGTCAGGTCGGCCGCGGTGTAGGGCACCGCGACCTTCCGCCAGTCCCAGCTCTGCTCGGGGTCGAGCCCGAACTTCGTCAGCACGGTGCGCTGGGCGTCGCTCTCCCGGATGGCCAGGGGTTCGGCGGCCGGCGGTACCTCGGCGGGCTCGGCCGCGGCGAACGCGGTGACGAACTCGTCGACGTCGCAGACGCACCGGCGGTCCCGCACGAGCGTCGCGTAGAAGACCGTGCGGACCTCCTGGTCGATCAGCGGCCAGACGTCCCGGCGGAAGTCGGCGGGCCCGCCGTCGCGCAGCCGGGCGATCACCGCCGGGGTGAGGTACCGCGGCCGGTGCCGGCCGAACGGGCCCTTCTCGTTGCGCGCGCGGGCCTGGTACGGCACCCCGCGGCGCGACCCGGCGACCAGGTGCGGTTCCCGGCCGGACGGGACGTAGGTGAGCACGCCGTCCGGGCCCCGGGTGAACTCGCCGCCGCGGCCGAGGGTGAACAGCGCCAGGTGGTCGAAGAAGTTCAGGCCCATCCCGCGCAGCAGCACCGGTTCGCCCGCCGGCACGTCGGCCAGCGCCAGGTCGGCCGGGTTGTCCGGCGCGAGGTAGCGCAGGCCGTGACGGACGGCGAAGCGGCTCAGGTCCGCTTCGGCCGCGCCGAGTTCGTGCGACTGGTGCCCGAGGGCCAGCACGACGGCCCGCAGCCCGCCGAGCGTCTTCCCGTCGTCCAGCACGACCTCCTGCCGGCCGCCGCCGGTGTCGCGGACGTCGACCGCCCGCGCGGCGTGCGGCACGAACCGCACCGACGGCGGCGCGAGCCGCGCGATCCGCCGCCGCGTCCACCGCAGGTAGCTGCCGTAGAACGCGCGCGACGGGTAGTCGTCCGGCCCCAGCGCCTCGGCCTCGGCGCGGACGCCGTCCGGCACCTTCGGGCTGCCGAGCAGCGCGATCGACCGCGCCCACTCGTACAGGCTCGGCCCGCGGACCACCGGCCCCGCGCAGGCGACCGTCTCGTCGACGAACATGGTCACCTGACTGGCGACCGTGTTCATCAGCAGCAGGCGGTCCTGGCTGCTGCGCCACACCCGCCCGCCGTCGAACACCTCCGGGTCGACGAGGTGGACGACGAGCGCACCACCGCGAGGCACGAGCTCCCCCGCGTTGGCGCACAGCCGTTCCGCGACCGACAGGCCGCGCGGGCCGAGGCCCACGACGGCGATCTCCGACGTCTCACCGAACACAGTTCACTCCGGTTCCGCTCCCGAACTAGTGACCGCCGCTCAGACGGCGGCCGAGGCCGGCCGCGGCGCCGGCGAGCCGCTCCATGAGCCCGGCGAACTGCTCGGGTCTGAGCGCCTGGTTCCCGTCGCACAACGCCTGCTCCGGCTGGACATGGACATCGATCAGCAACGCGTCCGCCCCCGCGGCGACGGCGGCGAGCGACAGCGGCTCGACCAGCTCGGGCCGGCCACCGGAGTGGCTCGGGTCCACGATCACCGGCAGGTGGGTGCGCTGCTTCCACAGCGCCACCGCGGTGAGGTCGAGCGTGAACCGCGCCGACGGCTCGAAGGTGCGGATCCCGCGTTCGCACAACATGACCTGGTCGTTGCCTTCGAGGAGCAGGTACTCGCCGGCGGCGAGCGTCTCCTCGACGGTGCAGCCGAACCCGCGCTTGAGCACCACCGGCAGGCCGCTCTGGCCGACCGCGCTCAGCAGCGCGAAGTTCTGCATGTTCCGGGCCCCGATCTGGAACCCGTCGACCACCTCGGCCAGCCGCTTGACGTGCTCCGCGTCGACCACCTCGGTGACGAACGGCAGGCCGGTCCGCTTCCGGGCCTCCACCAGCAGCTCGAGCCCGCTGAACCCGAGGCCCTGGAACGCGTGCGGCGAGGTGCGCGGCTTGAACGCCCCGCCCCGCAGCGCGACGGCCCCGTGCGCGGCGACCAGCTCCGCCGTCGCGTTCATCTGCTCCGGGTTCTCGACCGCGCACGGCCCGGCGATCACCGCCACCGAGCCGTCGCCGATCGTGACCGGCCCGAGCGACACGTGGGTGCCGCCCGGGCGCAGCTCACGGCGGCCCAGCCAGGCCTGGCCCTCCCGCGGCACGCGGCGGGTCGGCGCCGGCAGGTCCGGGCCCGCGGCGGCGACGGCGTCCACCGTGCCCGCGGAGTCCATTGTGGATACCGGGAGCACGTGGCCGGCGCCGAGCCGGTAGATCTGCGTCGGCGCGCCGGCCGACTCGAGGTGCCGGAGCCAGCGGTCGACCCCGGCACGGGTCACGGTCTCGTCGAACACGAGCAGCAGGTCTTGGTCAGTCACGACGGTCGTCTTCTCTCGGAGAGTGGGGTTCACCCGAGCGCATCGCTCGTGGCGAGGTTCTTGCCCCGGCGGTCACGGACGTAGACGGCGAGGTCCTTGTACTTGTCGCGCAGGTAGCGCTTCAGCGACTTGCCCGTGACACCGAGCGGGAAGTCGCCGTCGCCCCCGGCGACCTCGACGACGGACAGCTCCGGCTTCCCGTGGGCCCGCAGGGCTTCGTTGGCCGCGAACAGCACCTTTTCGGGGTCCACGCCGTCCCCGGTGACGACGGCGACGGCGACCTTCTCCCCGCCGAACCCGCCGGCGACGACCGTGCAGTCCTCGACGCCGGCCACCTCGTTGAGGATCAGTTCCTCCATCTGCACCGAATAACCCGGGCCGGCCGCGGTGTGCACCACGTCGACCGCGCGGTCGACCTGGTAGAAGGTGCCGTCGCCGTCCTGGTAGGCGACGTCGCCGGTCAGCCAGTAGCCGGCGAGCTTGCTGCGGTAGTAGGTGTCCTGGTTGCCCCAGTACCCGACCGTCATCGACGGCGGCTTCGCCCCGAGCAGGCCGATCTCACCGGGCTCGGCGAGCGTGCCGTTCTCCCGCACGATCGCGACTTCGGCGTAGCCCACCGACTTGCCGACGCAGCGGTCGTCGCGCTCGGTCGCCAGGGTCCGCGGCTTCATGAGGACGCCCCAGCCGAGCTCGGTGGTGCCGAGCCGGTCGAGGAAGGCCGCCGGCGGGAGGCCGGGCGAGCGCCGCGCGAGGATGTTCTTCAGGTGCCGCTCGTGGATGGCGTCCGCCATGGACACCCAGATGTTGACGGAGTCGAGCGCGCCCTTCGGCGTCTCGATCGCGGCCAGCTCCGGGTAGGCGTGGCCGAACGCCATCACCATGCTCGGCTTGTGCTCCTCGACGGCCTTCGCGAGCTCTTCACCCGAGACGTCGCGCCAGACCACGGTCGGCTGGCCGCCGAGCACCGTGTAGGCGTTGAACGACACACAGCCCTGGTGCGACTGCGGGAGCGCGTTGAGGATGACGGCGTCGGGCTCTTCCTGGTAGTTCACCGCGCGCCACTTCGGGCCGTCCAGGATCGTCTTGTGTGTGTGGATCACCGGCTTCGGCAGCCCGGTGGTGCCCGAGGAGTGCATCAGGCCGACCGGGTCGTCCGGGTGGTGCCGGAAGCGGTCCGCGTCGGGCAGCACCGCCGAGGGCAGGGCCGGCAGCTCCTCCATCGTCTTGACCCACCGCAGGTTCAGGCGGTCGAGATCGGGGGCGATCCGGTCGAGCCGTTCCTGGTCGGTGTAGAGCCCCAGCGCGCCGCTGCGCTCGATCAGCGCGACCGCGCTCTCCCGCGGTGCCTTGCTGTTGATGAGCATCGAGATCGCGCCGATCTGCGCGAGCGCCGAGAGGTGCAGGAAGTACTGGATGGAGTCGGGCGGGAAGACCGCGACCCGGTCGTGCGGCCGCACCCCCTGCTCCAGGTACCAGACCGACCAGCTCTGCACGAGGTGGTCGAGGTCGCGCAGGCTGAACCAGTGCCGGGTTTCGCCGTCGGTGTAAGGAATCGGCGTCAGCAAGTGGAGGAACGGCTCGTCCGGGTACGGGTTGAGCTCGAGCATCGAGGGAAGCAGGTTGCCACCGCCGATGTCCGGGTCTCGCAGCACTCGGGCACGCAACTCGGGGCTCAGGACGGTCTTGTGGGTGAACTCCATGTTTTCGCTCTCTGTGCGGGCCCACGACGGCGACGGCAGCGGGAGCGGTCCGGCCGACCGGCTCCGGTACCCAGCCTGCCGGTGGCGGCCATCCGCCCGGCCTCGCCCGCCCATCGGTGGTGCATCGGAGCGCGATGGTGTTGCCGGGCAAGCGGTTCAGCCGAAGCTGCACTCCAGCTCGGTCACCGTCGCCAGTGCGGTGCGGCCGAACGTGCTCCGCAGGCCGTCACCCGGCTCCCGGTCGTCGGCCTTGGCGCGGGCGTGGTCCTGCACCAGCTCGTGGAAGTGGTACCGGCCCGCGGTCCGCTGCCGGACCAGGTGCGCGTCGAACAGTTCTTCCAGCAGCCGTTCCGCGTCGGGCACGGGCAGGTTCAGCAGCAGCGCGGCGGTACCGGCGTCGAACTCCTCACCCGGGTGCGTGGTGCTGCCCAGCACGCGCACCAGCTTGCGCTGCCCGGCCGAGAGCTTCCGGTAGGACGCCTCGAACTGCGCGGCGACACTGCGGTCGTCCAGGGACAGCACCCCGAGCCGGTTCGCGCGGTCGCGCAGGCGGGTCACCAGGTGCTCGAGCGTCCACGCGGGCCGGTTGTGGAACCGGGACGCGGCGATGCTGACGGCCAGCGGCAGGAACCCGCACAGGGACACGATCTCCGCGACGAGGTCCGGCCGGACGCCGGTGCGGCCGAGCCCGGCGATCCGGGTGAACAGCGCCGCGGCCTCGGCCGGGGAGAACACGTCGAGCGAGCGCGACGTCACACCGTCGAGCCCGGCGAGGCGCCGCTGGCTCGTGACGATCACCAGTGCCTTCCCGGTCCCGGGCAGCAACGGCCGGATCTGCCGGGCGTCGAGGGCGTTGTCCAGCACCACCAGCACCCGGCGCTCGGCGAGCTCGGCCCGCCAGCGCGCGGCGCGGTGCCCGCTGTCGTGCGGGATCCGGTCCCGCGCGACGCCGAAGTCCAGCAGCAGCCGCTCGAGCGCGGCGTCCGGGCCGAGGGGTTCCTGGTCGGCCGAGTGCCCGTGCAGGTCGACGAACAGGTGCCCGTCCGGGAACCGGTGCGCCAGCTGGTGGGCCAGCCGCACGGCGAGCGTCGTCTTGCCGACGCCGGGCATGCCGTCGAGGGCGAGGATGCTCAGCGCGGTCCCGGCCGCCGAGCGGCAGCCGGTGAGGAACCGCAGCTCCTCGGCGCGCCCGGTGAAGTGGGCCGTGTCGTAGGGCAGGAAGGAGCGGTTGCCGCGCTCGGCGGCCCGCGACGGCGCCGGGGCCGGGGTGCGCGGCCGGTCGTCGCGCAGGATGCGCTCGTAGAGCTCCCGCAGGCTCGCACCGGGGTCGACGCCGAGCTCGGCCCGGAGCAGCCGGCGGCACTGCTCGTACGTCGTGAGCGCGTCGGCCTTGCGGCCGCACCGGTGCAGCGCCAGCATCAGCAGCTTCCGGGTCTCCTCCCGCAGCGGGTGCTGCGAGACCAGCTCGCCCAGCTGGGGGACGAGCGCGGCGGCGTCCCCGCCGTCCAGGCGCAGCCCGATGAGCCGTTCGGTGGCGGACAACCGGTTTTCCTCGAACCGCGCGGCGGCGATCTCGAACACCGGGCTGTTCAGCCCGGACAGCGCCGGCCCGTCCCACAGGGCGAGCGCCGACTCCAGCTGCTCCACGGCCGCGGTGGGGCGCCCGGCGGCCGCCGCCGCGGACGCCGAGGCGACCATGGCGGTGAAGCGGTGGGCGTCGATGTCCTGCTGGTCCACCTGGATGCGGTACCCGGGGCCGTCCTTGACGACGAGGTGCTTGGCGGCGGCGAAGCTGCGCCGGAGCGCGGCCACGGCGTTGTGGAGCTGCCGCCGCGCCGTCACCGGTGGTTCGCCGTCCCACATGGCTTCGAGCAGCCGCTCGGCGCTGACCACCTTGTCGGCGTTGAGCAGGAGCATCACGAGCAGCCGCTGCTGCCGCAGCCCGCCTAGATCGACCCGCTCCCCGTCACGCTGGACCCGCAACGTGCCGAGCACCTTGAAGTACACAGGACCTCCCCCACCGTACGCGCACGGCTACCGCTCGCAGCGGCCCGCGTGCAGAACTCAGGAACAATAGCTGAAATATGCGCTTGGCAAGGCGGGAGAAGCAGGTTCGGTGTTCTCGGCATTGCTTCGGCGTGACTAATTCATGATCGCGCCGTCAAGATCGTCGCGGACCGTGTGCGATCGGTCGCAATTGACGGACGAATGACATCAACGGGATAGCGCGGACTCCGGTTACTGGTTCTTTTGTCTGCCTTTTGGGGACACCGTGGGGACACCTTGGGACATAGTCGGGAACAGCGGGGAACACATCGGGGAACGCGCCGGGAAGAATCCGGGTGCGCGGTCCTAGGTGGGCGGGGCGAGCGCGGGCGCCCGGTAGGCCGCCACCGCACCCGGGCCGGTCAGCCCGAGCTCGCCCAGCGCCGCGAGCACCGCCCCGGAGAGTCCGGGCCGGGCGTACACGGCGGCACGGGCGGCCGGGTCGAGCTCGACCCGGAACCCCTCGCCGAGCAGCCGGACGCGCAGATCACGCGGGTGGACGCCGGCCCCGGCAAGCCGGGCCCCCACCGCGATCTCGGCCCGTTCCACCAGACCCAGCCTCCGTAAAGAGACCGGCACGCCGACGGAGATACGTGACGCGAGGCACGGCGTCGACGATTTGTCGGCCACGGAAAGTGACCACTCGGCCGCGAGCGCCCGCACGTCCTGTTTGCCCAGGCCGGCGTCGGCGAGTGGCTCGACCACCTGCAGCTCCCGGGCGGCCCGCAGACCAGGGCGGTGTAACGCACGGTGGTCGTCCGCGTGGGTTCCGGTGGCCACGTGCGCGAGCCCGCGCCGGACCGCCAGCTCCCCGACCGCGCTCAGCACGGTGCGCTTGCAGAAGTAACAGCGGTCGCCCGCGTTCGCCCGGTAACCGGGCACCTCCAGCTCCGCGACCTCCACCTCCGCGAGCTCCGCGCCGAGGCCGGCCGCGAGCTCCCGGGCGGCGGTCAGCTCGGCCCGCGCCAGGCTCGGCGAATCGGCGATCACGGCCAGCACGCGGTCACCCGGCAGCGCCCGCAGCGCGGCCGCCAGCACCAGCGCCGAGTCGACGCCGCCGGAGAAGGCGACGGCCACGCCGCCGAGCTCCCGCAGCCGGCTCAGCAGCCGGCCGGCCCGCCCCGCGTCCACTAGGGCGTCCCCACTGCTCGTACGGGCGCGATGATCCATTTTCGACAATAGAAGAGCACGGTTCCTCCGCTCGAGGCGTCTTGCGTGCGGTAAGTCGATCGCGGCGGTCCCGCGCAGTCAACACATTGCTGTATTCGTGCGCTTGTCCCCCGGCGCAGTTTACATGTGTAGCGGACGAACACTAACGTGTCGACTGTGGTATCGACTGATGGAACGGCGGCAACCACCGCGGATCTCGGCTTTGCGCGATTGGACCTCGACCGGGTGGTCCGGACGGGCGATCCCGAAGTGGTATTCGGCGCGGGCAAAACTCCCGACCAGATAGTGGCCGCGCTCGCCCGGCTGCACGAAGAACATCCCGGACGGGCGGTACTCGCGACCCGGGTCGACGGGGAAGCACGCACCCGGTGCCGGGAACGGCTTCCCGGCGCGCGGGTCGACGACGCCGGCCGCACGGTCACCCTCGGGGAGCCGCCCGCGCCCCGCGGCCGGGTGGCCGTCGTGTGCGCGGGCACGTCGGACCTGCCCGTCGCCCGCGAATGCGCCACGACGGTGGCGGTGTTCGGCGCGGAACCGGACCTCGTCGTCGACGTCGGGGTCGCCGGGCTGCACCGGCTGCTGGCCGAACGCGACCGGATCGCCGGCGCCGACGCGATCGTGGCGATCGCCGGGATGGAGGCCGCGCTGCCAACCGTCCTCGGCGGACTCTGCGGGGTGCCGCTCATCGCGGTGCCGACCAGCGTCGGGTACGGCTGGCACATGGACGGGCTGACCGCGTTCCTCACGATGCTCAACAGCTGCGCGCCGGGCGTGGTGACCGTCAACATCGACAACGGCTTCGGGGCCGGTGTCGCCGCGGCCCGCGTCGCGCGTCAGTCGGTGGCGTCGTGACGGTCGGGTGGATCGACGCCGGCAACGGCTGCGCGGGCGACATGCTGCTGGCCGCGCTGGTCGACGCCGGTGCGGACTTCGACGGGATCGTCTCGGGCCTCGCCAAGCTGCCGGTCGACGACGTCCGCCTCACCGAGCAAGTGGTGCGGCGCCACGGGTTGCGGGCCCGGCAGGTGCTCGTCGAGGCGCCGGAGACCCGGCACGCCCGGCACCTGCCCGAGATCCTCGACCTGATCGCGGGCGCCGGGCTGCCCGTCCGGGCGGAGCGGTTCGCCACGGCGGTGTTCGGCAGGCTGGCCGAAGCGGAAGCCGCCGTGCACGGCATCGAAGCGTCCCGGGTGCACTTCCACGAGGTCGGCGCGCTGGACGCGATCGTCGACATCGTCGGCTGCGCGCTGGGGCTGGAGGCGCTGGGGCTGCTGGAAGCGAGCGTCACGGTGTCGCCGATCGCGGTGGGCGGCGGCACGGTGACGGCGGCGCACGGCAGGCTCACTGTGCCGCCGCCGGCGGTGCTGGCCCTGCTGACCGGCGCGGCCGCCCCGGTGGCCGCCCACCCCGCGGCACGTGAGCTCTGCACGCCCACGGGCGCGGCGTTACTCGTCACGCTGGCCGGCGCGTACGGCCCGATGCCTTCGTGCGTACCGGAAAAGGTGGGCGTCGGCGCGGGCACGGCCGACCCGCCCGGGCACGCGAACATCGTCCGCGTGGTCGTCGGCGCGGGCACCGGCGCCGCGCCAGCGTGGGTGAGCACGGCGATGACGGTGATCGAGACCACCGTGGACGACCTCGACCCGCGCCTGTGGCCGGAGGTCCTGTCGGCCCTGCGCGGAGCGGGCGCCGCGGACGCCTGGTGCGCCCCGGTGACGGCCCCGAAGGGCCGGGCGGGCGTGGTCCTGACGGTCCTGACGGCCGACGACCGCGTCGACGGCGTGTGCGCCGCGGTCTTCGCCCACACGTCCACTTTGGGCGTCCGCCTGTCCCCCGTGGAGCGGCGCGCCCTGCCGCGCGACAGCGTCACGGTGGATCACCGCGGCCAGGCGGTCAGCGTGAAGCGCGGGTACCTGAACGGGGTGGTGGTCACGGCGCAGCCGGAGTACGAGGAGGTGCGGGCCGCGGCGGAGGCGACCGGGCAACCGCTGCGGCAGGTCCTGGAGGAGGTCCGCGCAGCAGCGGGCCGGCTCTAGCCCGGAGTGGACTTGCCGGTCCAAAAAAGTCCCGGCACGCTGAGGAGGTCCACGAGAATTCCGCTGTACAGGAGCACTTCCCCATGGCACTCGACCAGTACTACCTCCTCGGCCGCTCCGGGCTGCGGGTCAGCAGGCTCGCCCTGGGCACGATGAACTTCGGCACCGGCGGCTTCCACGCCGCCTACGGGAAGACCGAGGACGAGGCCCGCCCGATCTTCCGCCGCTACCTCGAAGACGGCGGCAACTTCGTCGACACCGCGGACTTCTACACCGCCGGCGAAAGCGAAACCATCCTCGGCAAGCTCATCGGCGAGGCGAACGTCCGCGACAAGGTGGTGCTCACCACCAAGTTCACCAACAGCGTCACCGAGGGCGACCCGAACGCGGGCGGCAACGGGCGCAAGCACATGGTCCGCGCGCTGGAGGCGTCGCTCCGGCGGCTGGGCACCGACTACGTCGACCTCTTCCTGCTGCACACCTGGGACCGGCTCACCCCGGTCGAAGAGGTGATGCGCACGTTCGACGACCTCGTCCGCGCGGGCAAGATCCGCTACGCCGGGCTGTCGGACGTGCCCGCCTGGTACGCCTCGCGGGCCCAGACGTTCGCCGAGGCCAACGCGCTCACGCCGGTGATCAACGTCCAGCTGCCGTATTCGCTGGTGCAGCGGGAGATCGAGACCGAGCACGTCACGATGGGACAGACGCTCGGCCTCGGCGTCACGGCGTGGAGCCCACTGGCCGGCGGCTTCCTGACCGGCAAGTACCGCACCGGAACCGAGGGCCGGTACGCCAACCCGGACACCCAGACCTGGACCGAACGGGACTGGCATCTGCTCAAGCCGCTGGAGGAGGTCGCGGGCAAGCTCGGCGTGACGATGGCCCAGGTCGCGCTCAACTGGGTAGCCACCCAGCCGGGCATCGCGTCGGCGATCGTCGGCGCCAGCAGCGCAGAGCAACTCGGAGCAAGCATGGCGGCCCTCGACTTCGAGATCCCCGCCGAGCTGCGCACCCTCCTAGACGAGGCGAGCGCGGTGCCGCCGGCGTCGGTCTACCGGATGTTCACGCCGGAGTACCAGAACTGGATCGTCACCCCGGGCCTGAAGATCGGCGACAAACCGGAGGGGTACGCGCCAGGAGTGCGGAACTGGGTCTAGGACACCACGTCCCCGCCCTGCACCACGTGCCGGAACCGCCCGGTCAGCACTCCGACATCGGCTAGCGGGTCGCCGTTCACCACCAAGAGGTCCGCGTGTGCGCCGATGGCCAGGGTGCCGATCTCGCCGGTGAGGTTCAGCAGGGCCGCGGCGGTCGACGTTGCCGAGCGCAGCACCTCCAGCGGTGACTGGACTTCGGCGCGCAGGCGGAACTCGTGGTTCTGGTGGCGGTGCATGCCGCCCAGCAGGTCGGTGCCGTAGACCAGGTTCACGCCGCCGCGGGACGCGCGCTCCACGGCGGCCAGGCCCGCGCCGAGGACCTCGTCCACCTTGCGCCAGCTGGACTCCGGCAGGCCGTGCTCGCGGCCTTCCTCCTTCAGCGCCCAGTACGTCACCAAGGTCGGCACCAGGTAGGCGTCCCGCTCGAGGAACAGCTCGACACTGCGGTCGTCGAGGAGGTTGCCGTGCTCGATCGAGCGGATTCCCAGCTCCAGGGCCCGGTTGACGGCGCGGGCGGTGTAGGCGTGCGCGGCGACGTACCGGTTGGCCGCCTCCGCCTCCTCGACGATCGCGCGCAGTTCGTCGGCGGAGTACTGCGTCGAGTCGATGCGGTCGGTCGGGGAGGCGACGCCGCCCGAGGCCATCACCTTGATGTGGTGGGCGCCCTTGCGCAGCTCGTCGCGGGCGGCGGCGCGGACCGCGTCGACGCCGTCGGCGACCCGGCCGAGGCCCGCGCAGCACTGGTGGTCGTCCCGGACGTGGGTGCCGCGGGTCCGGCTGTCGCCGTGCCCGCCGGTCTGGCTCAGCGCCTTGCCGCAGAACAGCAGCCGCGGACCGCGGATCAGCCCTTCGGCCTGCGCGTCGGCGAGGCCGTAGTCGGCGCCCGAGGCGTCGCGGACGGTGGTGAAGCCGCGGTCGAGCATCCCGCTCATGGTGTGGGCGGCCTGGGCGCCCACGTAGAACGGGGACGCCGACGGCAGCGAGCCGAGGTCCGCGGTCGACGCGGTGACGTGCACGTGCGCGTCGATCAGCCCGGGCAGCACGACGGCGCCGCGCAGGTCCTCGGTGCGGACGTCGGCCGCGGCCAGCCCGGGCCCGGCCTCGGCGATCCGGCCGTCGGCGCACCGCAGGTCGCCCTCGGTGTACTCCCCCGTCGCCGGGTCGAGCAGGCGGGCGTTGCGCAGCAGCAGCGATCCGGTCACCGGTTCTTCTCCTCCTCTTCGAATCCGAGCAGTGCGGGGACGGCCAGCGGCGCGAGCGACGCGGCCGTCACCACCGAATCCTCGTCGTAGCGGCCTTCCGCGTCGAGGATGTTGAGCACGCCGAGCGTCCGGCCGTCCGCGACGACGGGCACGTTGATCACGGCACCGCAGCCGAGCGAGTCGATCAGCGCGTGGTCGGCGAAGATCTCGCGCACCGCCGCGCGGTCCGGCCCGAGGTAGGGCTCCTGCGCGGTGACGCACCGCGCGAGCCAGCCCGCGGCCACCTCGACGGTCTTCTCCCCGCCGACCGGGTACTCCGCGGGATGGCTGCTGTGCACCCGCCGCAGCGCCTGGCGCTCCGGTACCCACGCGAGCACGGTGAACAGCCGCACGCCGATCGCGTCGCGCACCCGTTCCTCCACTGTGGACAGCTTCACTTCGTCATCTCCTTGGCGGTGGCCGCGGGCGCACCGCGTTCGGTCAGTTCCTCGAGCGAGCGGCCGGCGGTGGACAGGCCGAACACGACCACGCACACCACCCCGGCGGCCAGCACGATCGTCGTCAGGCCGAAGACGCCGGCGAACCCGAGGCTCGCCGAGGACAGGCCGATGATCGTCGGCGCCAGGATGCTGCCGACCCGGCCGAACGCGCTCGACAGGCCGGTGCCGCTGGCCCGGATCCAGGTCGGGAACACCTCGGGCGTGTAGGAGTACACCCCGGCGTAGGTGCCGTTGAGGAAGAACGAAAGCACCGCGCCCGCCAGCGTGATCGACCATGGCGCGGACATCTGGCTCAGCCAGAACGCGCTCACCGCCGAGCCGGCCAGGTACAGCGCGATGGTGTGCTTGCGGTCGAGCCGCTCCGACAGCCAGGCCGCCGAGAAGTACCCGGGCACCTGGGCCAGGTAGATGATGATCGAGAACTCGAAGCTCTTGGTCACCGTGATCCCGCGCTCGACCAGCAGCGTCGGGATCCACGAGAAGAACCCGTAGTAGGAGAACGTGATCACGAACCAGACGGCCCAGATCACCGCCGTCCGGCGCGCCATCGCGGGGCTCCACAGGAACTTCAGCGCGCTGAGGAGGTTGACCTTCGGCGTTTCGGTCACGGGCTGGGCGTCAGCGGCCGGAACCGGCGGGAGCGCGGTGCCGGTCGCCTTCTCGACGTCGCGTTCCAGCTTGGCTACGACCGTCTCGGCTTCGGCGTCCCGGCCCTGCGCGAGCAGGAAGCGCGGCGATTCGGGCAGCGACCGGCGCCACCACAGGAGCATGACGATCGGCAGCGCGGTGACCAGCTGCGCGACGCGCCAGCCCTCGTCGAACGACGGCACGACGAACCGCCCGATCAGCGCGGCCGCGACGAAGCCGAACGAGAAGAACCCGGCGAGCGCGCCGACGAACCAGCCACGCCGCTTCGCGGGGACGAACTCGGACAGGAACGGCGCGATGATCGCGCTTTCGGCACCCGCGCCGGCCCCGGCCAGCACCCGGGCGCCGAGGAAGACCTCGTAGTTGGGCGAGAAGGACGCGATGACCGAGAACAGCGCGTAGAAGGCCAGCGCGTACATCATGACCTTCTTGCGGCCGATGCGGTCGCCGAGCAGGCCGGCCGCGATCGCGCCGAAGAGGAAGCCGAACGGCGTGGCCGAGCCGATCAGCCCGAGCTGGCCGTTGTCCAGCCCCCACACGGTCTTCGCGCTGGGCAGGAGGAACGCGACGACCGCGGAGTCCATGCCGTCGAAGGTGTACCCGAGCCCGCCGATGAGCAGCAGCTTGTAGTGCGGGCGGCTCAGCGGGAGCCGGTCCAGTCGTGCCAGCAGCGTCATGAGGAGCACCTTCCGTGATCCGGGCTGCGCGAGTGCGGACAACGTATACTGCACTTCGGCGAATATGCAACGTTCTTTGCATGTGCACCCTGCGTTACGGTGGCGCGGTCAAGGGAGGGGCTCAGGTGGCGGAGACCGACGACGGTTTCGAGGGATGGCTCCGGGACCGGCTGCCGGACCGGGGGCTGCGGCCCAAGTCGGCGGCGGTGCTCGACGTGCTGGTGACCCAGCCGAGGCGGGCGTCGTTCGGCTCGACGGCGGAGCTGGCCCAGCTCGCCGGCGTCAACATCGCGACGGTGACGCGCACGGCCCAGGCGCTGGGCTTCGCCGGCTGGCCGGCGTTGCAGCAGGAGCTGCGGGCGCGGTACCTGTCGTCGCTGAGCGCGCCGCAGGTCGCCGAGGAGCACCGCGGCGTCGACTCGCCGGGCTCGGCGTCCTTGAGCCGCGACCTCGACAGCCTCGCCCTGCTCAACCGCCGGATCGACGAGGAGCTGATCCGCGAGGTCGCCCGGGCGATCGCGGCGGCCCGCCGGACCGTGGTGATCGCCGACGGCAGCTACGCGGCGGTCGGCATCGCCTTCGCGCACAACGCGCGTCTCGCGGGCTACGACGTCCACGCGGTGACGGCGGGCGACGCGGAACTGGCCAACACGACGGCCAAGCTGACCGGCGACGACGTGCTCGTGGCGATCAGCTTCTGGCGCCTGTACGAGAGCACGGTCCTGGCGGCGGAGGAGGCGAAGAGCCGGGGCGCGCGGGTCTTCGCCGTCACGGACGCGGCCAGCCCGTCACTGGCCGGCGCGGCGGAGAGCGTGCTGCTGGTGCCGGCCGAGGGCGTCACGTTCTTCCCGTCCCTGACCGCGGGCATGGCCCTGGTCCAGGCGATCGTCGCCCAGCTGGCCGCGGTGGACCCGGCCCGCACGGGCAGGTCCATCGAGGCGGCGGAGGCGATGTGGTCCCGCTTCGACCTCCTGCACCGGCGCCCCTCCGGAAAACCCTGACTCAGGCTTCGAGGTCTTCGAGCAGGGCTCGTGCTTCGAGGTCGCCCCACGCCGACGCGTGCGCCAGGACGTCACCGGCCTCGTCCGGCCGTCCCCGCTCCACCAGGAAGTTCCCCAGCTCGTACCCCCAGCCCGGTTCGTCGTCCTCCTTCGCCAGCCGGAACTCACGCTCGGCGGCCACCGGATCGTCGCGTTCTTCCCACAGGAAGAGCGCGAAGTTCTGGTGCGCCTTGGGCGCGCCCAGCTCGACGGACCTCCGGTGCGCCTCCTCGGCTCCGGCCAGGTCTCCCCGCGCCGCGAGCACGGCGGCGAGCGCGACGTACGTGCTCGGCCGGCGCTCGTCGAGGTGCTCGCGAGCGAGCCGCTCCGCGGTGCCGACGTCCGCGAGGTCCTCCAGGTACAGGTGGACGAGGTTGCCCGCGGCCAGCGTGTCGCCGGCTCGGACCGCCTCGGTCAGCACCGCGATCGCCTCGTCGAAGCGCTCCTGCCCGCGCAGGAACACCCCGAAGTCGTTGGCGGCTTCGCCGTTCCCGGCCGCGAGCGCCGTCCGGTAGGCCGACTCGGCCGTCACGGCGTGCCCGAGATCGTCGGCGACGGCGCCGAGGAGGCCGGCCAGCCGCGTCTCACCGCCGTCGACCGCCGTCACGAGCACCTTCTCGGCCGCTTCGTAATCACCGGTTTCCATGAGCGTGAGGGCCAGCTGGCGCGACGCGCCCGGCTCGCCCGCGGCCACCGCGTCCCGCAGCAGCGGGAGGGCTTCTTCGTGGCGGTCGTCGTCGCGCAGCCGGGCGCCGCGGTCGGTCAGCGAGGGGGTCACCGCGCCAGTGGACCGGCCCGGCGGCCCCGCCGCCACCGAATTTCACGCCTCGGTGTGTCCCAGCAACGGCCGCGGGACGAACCGGGCCGCCGGGTCCAGGAGCGTGTCCAGTTCGAGCACCGTGAGTTCGTTGGCCCCCTCCCGGACGACCGGGCGCGGCACGTACAGCGTGCGCTGCGGCCCGCGCCGCCAGTAGCGGCCCAGGGGGAAACCGTTGAACCACGCCATTCCCTTGCCCCACTCGCCTGTGTCCAGGAACAGGTCGGCCGGAGCGGGGACGTCCACCGAGGCGCGCAGCAGCACCGGCCCGGCCACCGGCCCCGCGACCGGGGAAGGCCGCGCCGACGGAAGGGCGGCCAGGTCGATCGGCAGGACCTCCCAGCCGAGCAACGGCGAGCCGTCCACCGACGCGCCGCCGATGATGCCCTTCGGCTCGCCGATCCGCGGGCCGTAGTCGACGCGGCCCTCGTCCTCGACCAGCACCAGCAGCTCACCGGGGCCGGCCGGCAGCGGGAGGGCCCGCTCGTGGTGCTCCCGCAGCAGAGTGCCGACGCGGACGCCGTCCAGGAACACCGTCGCGCGGTCGCGGACCTCGCCGAACACGAGCACCCCCGGCCCGTCGACCCAGGTCCGCAGCAACGCCAGCCGCGGCATCGGGGACAGTTCGTCGAACACCGGCAGCTCTTCGAAGGACCGCCACGTGCCCCAGCGCTCCGGGGCGTCGAGCAACGGCACCGGGCCGCCCAGCACCGCCGACGGCGTCGGCGCGGACCGCGCCGGGGGCGGGACCGTGTCGGGCACCTTGTGGTAGCGGGCGATCACCTCCCGGAACGCGTGGTACTTCGGCGTCGGGTCGCCGCCTTCGTCCAGCGGCGCGTCGTAGTCGTAGGACGTGACGATCGGCTGGTAGACGCCCTTGTCGTTGGCCCCGCTGGTGAGCCCGAAGTTGGTGCCGCCGTGGAACATGTACAGGTTGACCGACGCGCCCGCGGCGAGCAGCGCGTCGAGCTCCGCCGCGGCGTCGGCGGCGGACGTCGTGTGGTGGTGGGCGCCCCAGTTGTCGAACCAGCCGTTCCAGAACTCGCTGCACATCAGCGGCCCGGTCGGCTGGTGCTCGCGCAGCAAAGCCAGCCGCGCCGTCGCGTCGGAGCCGAACGACGCCGTCCGGTGCAGCCCGTCCAGGCCACCGGCTTCGAGCATGTCCGGCTGGTCCACTGTGGTCAGTGGCACGGTGACACCGGCTTCACGCGTGTAGTCGGCCAAGGCCTGCAGGTACCGCTTGTCGCTGCCGAACGCGCCGTACTCGTTCTCGACCTGGACGAGCAGCACCGGCCCGCCGCGGTCGATCTGGTGCGGCACAACGACTTCGAACACCCGCGTCAGGTACTCGCGCACGGCCGCGAGGTACCGCGGCTCGAACCGGCGGACGCCCACCGCGGGGTCGCGGAACAGCCACGCCGGCAGGCCGCCGTTGTCCCACTCCGCGCAGATGTACGGGCCGGGCCGCACGATCGCGTACATCCCGGCGTCGGCGACCAGCCGCAGGAACCGGTCGAGGTCGAGGCCGCCGGAGACGTCGAAGGTGCCGGGTTCGGGCGCGTGCGCGTTCCACGCCACGTACGTCTCGATGGTGTTGAGCCCCATCCGCCGGGCCTTGTCGATCCGGTCGGCCCACAGGTCAGGGTGCACCCGGAAGTAGTGCAGCGCGCCGGACAGGATCCGGAACGGGCGGCCGTCGAGCAGGAAGTCGGTGTCCCCGATGGTGAACTCAGGCATCCGGGGCCGCCAGCCGGAGCAGGGACCAGGACCGCGGGGGCAGCGTCACGGTGACGGTGGTTCCTTTCGCGTCGGACGTCGCGGCGGCACCGGGCAAGGACACCGGCCCCGCCGCGGAAAGGGTTTCGGCGGCGGCCACCTCGAACCGCGCGCCACGGAGGCGGATCTCGACGTCGGTGCTCGCAGTGGCGCGGTTCGTCAGGAACACCGCTCCGGCCGACCCGTCGAGCGTCGCGGCGACGTCGACGAGGTCGACCTCACCGTGCCGCTCCGTCCGCAGCCGGTCGCCTTCGACGGACACTTGCAGGCTCACTCCCCGGGCCAGCGACGAGACGAGCCGGAACGGGTGGAACGTCGGCTGCCGCCACGCCGCGCCGCCGGGCTCGGTGCGGATCGGCGCGATGACGTTCACCAGCTGCGCCTGGTTGGCCATCGTGACCCGGTCGACGTTGCGCAGCAGCGCACCCAGCAGCGAGCCGACGACCACCGCGTCGGTGAGGGTGTAGGTGTCCTCCAGCAGCGGCGGGTGCTCCGGCCAGCCACCGGCGACGAGCCGGGGCTGGTCGGTCTCGTTCCAGCGGCGCAGGTCCCAGACGTTCCACTCGTCGACGCTGATCCCGACCTCGAGCCCCAGCTCGTCGATGACGCCCGCGGCCGTCCGGATGTAGGCGTCCAGCGCGGCCGCGCTCGCGAGGTAGCTGGCGGTGTCGCCGTCGTGTTCCTGGTAGTAGGCGTGCAGCGAGATGTGGTCGACGAGCCCGGCCGTGTGCCGCAGCACCGTGCGTTCCCACTCGCCGAACGTGGGCATGTCGGCGTGGGAACTGCCCGCGACGACCAGCTCGACGTCCGGGTCGATCATCCGCATGACCCGCGCGGTCTCCGCGGCCAGCCGGCCATACTCGTCGGCCGTCTTGTGCCCGATCTGCCACGGGCCGTCCATCTCGTTGCCCAGGCACCACAGCCGGAAGCCGAACGGGCGGTCGGCGCCGTTCGCGCGCCGCCGCTCGCTCAGCTCGGTGCCGCCGGGGTGGTTGCAGTACTCGAGGACGTCCGCGGCCTCCTGGACACCGCGGGTGCCGAGGTTGACCGCGTACATCACCTCGACGTCCGCGGCCTGCGCCCACGCGGCGAACTCGTGCAGCCCGAACCGGTTGGACTCCACGCTGTGCCAGGCCGGGTCGAGCCGGACCGGCCGGTCCGGCCCGACACCGTCCTCCCAGCGGTACGCCGAGACGAAGTTGCCGCCGGGGTAGCGCACGACCGTCGGCCCGAGCTCCCGGACCAGCTCCAGCACGTCACCCCGGAAGCCACGACTGTCCGAAGTAGAATGTCCCGGTTCGTGAATCCCGGTGTATACGGCCCGGCCCAGGTGCTCGACGAACGAGCCGAACAGACGCCGCGGGACCGGCCCGACGACGTCCGAGACGGAGGCTTCGATCCGGACGCTCATCCCGCGCTGACCGTGAAACCCTGCTGGTTGCCGTAGTCGACCAGCGCCTTCTGCCACGCGGCCAGCCCGGCGTCGAGGCTGGTGCCGTTGAGGTAGGCCTGGCCGACGGTGTCGGTGAAGACGCTGTTGGCGTAGGTCTGGTACGGCAGGTAGGTCCAGCCCTTCGCGACGTCCTTCGACGCCTGCGTCAGCACCTGGTTGACCTTCTGCCCGCCGAAGTACGGCACGGCCTCGTCGACGAACGCGGGCGAGGTCAGGTCGGCCGTGGTGGCCGGGAAGCCGCCGCTCTCGATGAACGGCTTGACGCCGTTGCCGTGGTTGAGCCAGCGCACGAACGCCGCGGCCAGCGCCGGGTTCTTGCTCTGCTTGAGCACGGACTGCGTGCTGCCGCCGTTCTCCGCGGTGACCGGCTGCCCGTCGTAGGTCGGCATCGGCGCCACCGCCCACTTCCCGGCGCCGCCGGGCACCGAGGACTTGAAGTTGCCGGGCATCCAGGCGCCGGTGACCAGGGAGGCGACGGTGCCGTCGCCCAGCGCGCGGAACCAGTCGTCGGACCACTCCTTGACCGGGGCGAGCAGCTTGCCCTCGACCAGCTGGTTCCACAGCGCGGTCCACTTCTTCGAGCCCGCGTCCGCCAGGTTGATCTTCACGTTCCGGCCGTCCGCGGTGAACGGGTGCCCGCCCGCCTGCCAGATCATGCTCAGCGCGAAGCCGGGGTCACCGGTGTCGGACGTGATGTACTTCGACGGGTCGGCCGCGTGCAGCTTCTTGGCCGCGGCGACGTACTCGTCCCACGTCTTCGGCACGGTGATGGCGTTCTTGTCGAAGACCTCCTTGTTGTAGAACAAGGCCATCGGGCCGGAGTCCTGCGGCAGGCCGTACAGCCCGTTGTTGCTCTTCACCTGCGCCCAGGTCGACGCGCTGTAGTCCTTTTCGAACGCCTGGAAGCCGAACTGGCCGAGGTCGGCGAGCGAGTCGGTCAGCGCGAACTGCGGCAGGGCGTAGTACTCGACCTGCGCGACGTCCGGGGCGCCGGAGCCGGCCTTGATCGCGTTCTGCAGCTTGGTGTACTCGTCCTTGTTCGTGCCCGCGTTGACGTAGTTCACCTTGACGTTCGGGAACTCCTTCTGGAACGCCGCGACCTGGTCCTTCGCCGACGGCGTCCAGCTCCAGTAGGTGATCTCCCCGCCGGCCTTCAGCGCGGCGTCGACGGAGTCCTGGGTGCCGGTCGCGGCGGCGGGCCCGGAGGAGCTTCCGGACGAGCAGCCCACGGCCAGCAGGGCGGCCAGCGCGACGGCGCCGAACGCCTTGGCGCGACTACGGATGCGTGACATCGGGTGTCCCTTCACGACGGTGTGACGGTTATTGCTTTACGCTGCCCGCGCTGAGACCGGACTGCCAGAAGCGTTGCAGGAGAAGGAAAGCGACCACGAGCGGGATGATCGTGAGCAGCGAGCCGGTGAGCACCAGGTTGAACACCGGCCGCGCGCCGGCGCCCGAAGCCTGCGCGCTCCACTGGTTCAGCCCGACGGTCAGCGGGTACCACTTCGGCTCGCTGAGCATGATCAGGGGCAGGAAGTAGTTGTTCCAGGTGGACACCATCGTGAACAGCGCGACGGTGACGATGCCGGGCACCAGCTGCCGCAGCGTCACGGTGAAGAAGATCCGCAGCTCGCCCGCGCCGTCGATCCGCGCCGCCTCCATCAGCTCGTCGGGGATGGCGTCGGCGGCGTACACCCAGATCAGGTAGAGGCCGAACGGGCTGATCAGCGACGGGATGATGATGGCCAGCGGCGTGTTCGTCAGGCCGAGCTTGCTGAACATCAGGAACGTCGGCACCGCCAGCGCCGTGCCGGGGACGGCCACCGCGCCGAGGACGACGGCGAACACCGCCTTGCGGCCCGGGAAGCGGTACTTGGCCATCCCGTAGCCCGCCGCGGTGGCGAGGATCGTCGCGCCGCCGGCCCCGACGCCGACGTAGAGCAGCGTGTTCCCCAGCCAGCGCAGGAAGATCCCGTTGTCGTAGGTGAACGTCTCGCCGATGTTGTCGAACAGCGCGAACGGCCCGCCGAACGCCAGGCCGGACGACGTGAACAGGGCGGCCTGCGTCTTGGTCGCGTTGATCACCAGCCACAGCAGCGGGACCAGCGTGTAGAGCAGGTACAGCGCCATGACCGTGGTGAGGACGCGGGAGCGCCGCGGCCGCGTCACCGAAACCGCCGTCATCACATCCCCTTCCGGGAGCCGCGCAGCTGCACGACGTAGGCGATGACGGCGGTGATCGCGCCCATCACGATCGCCACCGTGGCGGAGTAGTTGTACTGCTGCCCGCCGAAGGAGAGGTTGTAGGCGTACATGTTCGGCGTGTAGAACGTGCCGATCACGTTCGGCGCCAGCGTGCGCATGATGTTCGGCTCGTTGAACAGCTGGAAGCTGCCGATGATCGAGAAGATCGTGGCGATCACGATCGCGCCCCGCAGCGCCGGGAGCTTGATGCTCGAGATCGTGCGGAACGCGCCCGCGCCGTCGATCGCCGCGGCCTCGAACAGCTCCTTCGGGATCACCTTCAGCGAGGAGTAGAAGATGAGCATGTTGTAGCCCACGAACTCCCACGTGACGACGTTCCCGATCGAGGCGAGCATCCAGTGGTCCGACAACGGTTGCACGACGTCGCGGCCGAGCAGGTGGTTCAGGTCGGCCGCCAGTCCGAAGTGGTCGCCGTAGATGAAGCCCCACATCAGCGCGGCGACCACCGCGGGCACGGCGTAGGGCAGGAAGATCACGATCCGGAAGAACCCGGCCGCGTGCAGCCGCGCGCTGTCGATCGCCAGCGCCGCGACCAGCGCGAGCAGCAGCATCACCGGCACCTGCACGGCGAGGAACAGCAGCACCCGCAGGAAGGACTCCCAGAACTTCGCGTCGGCGAGCACGTCGGCGTAGTTCGCGCCGCCCACGAACGTCGTCCCGCCGAAGAAGGCCTGGTCGCGGAAGAGGCTGAGCCCGAACGCGTAGGCGATCGGCGCGAGGAACGTCAGCGCGAAGACGACCATGAACGGGGCGACGAAGAGCCAGCCACGCCACTGGCGCCGGGGGCGGCGGGTCAGCGGAGCCACTGTGGACGTCATCGTCCCTCCGGCAGTTCGTGCTGATGTTAACGTCAACATGGACGACCGGAGGGTAACGTGTTGACGTAAACATGTCCAGGACACCCGAGGAGTCACCCGTGCCGGCTTCAGCCCGCCGTGGACCGTCGATGGCGGACGTGGCCCGCGAGGCGGGCGTGTCGGGGCAGACGGTCTCGCGGGTGGCGAACGGGAAGACCAACGTCGACGACGCGACGCGCGAGCGGGTCCTGGCCGCGATGCGCCGCGTCGGCTACCGGCCCAACAGCGCCGCCCGCGCGCTGCGCAACGGGAAGTTCCGCAGCATCGGCGTGATCATCTCGGCGCTGCCGACGTTCGGGAACAGCCGCACGCTCGACGCCATCGCCGCGGCGGTCGTCGCCGAGGGGTTCTCGATCATCCTGATGCCGGTGACGCGGCCGACGCAGGGTGAGGTCACCGGGGCGTTCGGCAAGCTCAACGAGCAGTCCGTCGACGGCGTCGTCATCCTCATCGAGCAGCACCAGCTCGACCAGAGCGAGATCGAGCTGCCGCACGGCCTGCCGGTGGTGGTGATCGACTCCAGCGCGCGCTACGACTACCCGGTCGTCGACACCGACCAGGCCGACGGTGCGGCGCAGGCCACCCGGCACCTGCTCGACCTCGGGCACCGCACCGTCTGGCACATCGCCGGACCGCCGCAGTCCTACGCCGCCGAGCGCCGCCGGAAGTCGTGGCAGGCCACTTTGGAGGGAGCCGGTCGCGAGGTTCCGCCGGTGTCGACCGGCGACTGGACCCCCGAGTCGGGTTACCGCGCGGGACAGCGGCTCGCCGCGGATCCCGCGGTGACGGCGGTGTTCGCGGCGAACGACCAGATGGCGCTCGGCCTGCTGCGCGCGTTGCACGAGGCCGGCCGGAGCGTGCCGGGCGAGGTGAGTGTCGTCGGGTTCGACGACATGGACGAGTCCGCCTGCTTCTGGCCCCCGCTCACGACGATCCGGCAGTCGTTCGAGGCGGTCGGGCGGCACGCGGTGGCGGCCCTGCTCGCCGAGATCGCGGCCGACGTCGAAGCGGGCGCGCCGGTGACCGTCCCGACCGAGCTGGTCGTCCGCGCCAGCACGGCACCCCCGCCGGAATAGCCGGTTTCACCCCGCGTCCCAGGGGGAACTACTGGCCACCAGCCGGACGGCGATTCCGTTGTCCGGTAACGCAAATGCCGTAGTGGTGTGGACCATTCAGCCGTGTCCACCAAGGAAACGAGGACGTCATGCTCGCCATCGTCGCCGCAGTGCTGTTCGGGCTCGCCCTGATCATGGAGCTCGCCGGGTTCGGTCTCGGCCCGGTCATCACCACGAGCACCCTGACCACCGCCGGGCTGCTGTGCGTCGCCCTGCACCTGGCCGGTGTCGCCACCGACCGCTCGCGCTTCAGCCGGAGCCGTCGCCGCCGCTAACCCGCCGCGGGCTCCAGCGCCCGGCGCAGCACCTGGGTGAACACCTCGGGCGTCTGCGCACCGGCCACCCCGAACCGGCTGTCGATCACGAAGAACGGCACCCCGGTCGCCCCGAGGGCCCGCGCCTGCTCACCGTCCGCCTCGACTTCGGCTTCGTAGGCGTCCGACGCGAGCACGGCGCGGGCCTCGTCGGCGTCCAGGCCGGCTTCGGCGGCCAGCTCGACGAGCGAGTCGCGGTCGAACAGCGAGCGCCGCTCGGTGAAGTGCGCGCGGTAGAAGCGGTCGACGACCTCGTCGGCCACGCCGCGCTCGGCGGCGAGGTGGACCAGCCGGTGCCCGTCCACGGTGTTTCCCATGTGGACACCGTCGAGGTGGTACTCGAGCCCGTCGGCCGCGGCGCGCTGTTCCATCTGCGCTTCCATCTCGTCGGCCTCTTCGAGCGTCCGGCCGTACTTCTCCGACAGGATCTCGCGGGTCGGCCGCGACGTCCCGCGCGGGAACGACGGGTCGAGCTGGAACGAGTGGTGCACCACCTCGACGTCCACGCCGAGCTCGGCCACGGCCTGCTCGAACCGGCGCTTGCCGAGGTAGCACCACGGGCAGACGAGATCGGACCAGATGTCGACGCGCACGACGCACTCCTTGATCGGGAACTGCCCCCACCGTAACCACGGCGCGCCACGCACCTCAACGTAACCGTCGGCGACCTGCGGGTGTCCCCCGCGTACGCGAGCCGACAGGAAAGTGAAGTGGGCGCGACATTCCGGTGCCGTCTCCGGCGTTTCGCCCGGACCGTCCCGGAAAATCACCGACGGCTACCCTGTGTCCACAAGGGACCACGATGGGTGAAACTCCCGCCGCGCGGGAGTGTCCTGAATGGTCGGCCGCGCCGGATTCCCGCTCGTCCGGCGCGCCTCCGACGAGTTCGATCACGGACAGCTTCTGTCATCTCATATTCAAGATCTTGGTCCTACACTGGGTGAGCTGCTACAACGACTGGAGTAACCGGTCTAGCCCAGAGAGCAAAAAAGTGACACGAGTCACCCTCTTGAGTATTGATCCCACCCGTTGTGAGTGGATGGTCACCGCCTCTACAGTGGCCCGCGTGACTCCCCCGAGAATGAGTCACGTACTCCCACCTGATTCGGTCCCCGAATCGACACTTTCTTCAAGGAGCAGGCCTTGCTTGGAAACGCCATGAGCGGTGGCCGGGTTCGCACTCGCCGCGCCGCGCTCGGGCTCGCCCTCACCGTCGCGGCCGCCACAGCCCTCACCGGCTGCACCGCCCTCGGCTCGGACAGCTCGAACGCCTCGTCGAACGGCAGCGGCGGCCTGGAGAAGACCAAAATCAAGGTCGCGATCCTGCCCACCATCGACACCGCTCCGCTGTGGCTCGCCCAGGAAGGCGGCTACTTCAAGGCCGAAGGCCTCGACGTGGAGGCCGTCATGGCCGCCAGCGGCCAGGCGGCCATGGGCAAGGTGATCTCCGGCGAGAACGACATCGCGATCTCCAGCTACATGCCGTTCTTCGTCGCGAAGAGCAGCGGCACGGCCGACATCCAGCTCGTCGCGGACGCGACCTCGGTCAGCTCGAAGTCCGTCGCGATCGTCACCGTGCCGAACTCGCCGGTGAAGACGATCAAGGACCTCGAGGGCAAGCGGCTCGCGATGACCGCCAAGAACACGGCGAGCGACCTGCTGGCCAAGTCCCAGATGAAGGACCACGGCGTCAACATCGACAAGGTGACCTGGGTCCAGCTGCCGTTCCCGAACGTCGCGGCGGCCCTGGCCGCCGGGCAGGTCGACGCGGCCCTGCTGCCCGAGCCGTTCCTCTCGCAGGCGGCCAAGAGCGCGGGCGCGATCCCGGTGGCCGACGTCAACACCGGCGCCACCCAGGACTTCCCGCTCTCGGGTTACGGTGCGACCAAGAAGTGGGTCCAGGCCAACCCGAAGACCCTCGCCGCCTTCCAGCGCGCGATGGCGAAGGCCACCAGCGACACCGCCGCCGACCGGTCCAAGATCGAGCCGCTGCTGGGCAAGTACGCCAAGATCGACGAAGGCACGGCGAAGCTGCTGAACCTGCCCGCCTTCGTCTCCAAGCTGGACCCCCGGCGCCTCCAGCGCGTGCCCGACCTGATGCTCCAGATGGGCGCGATCACGTCCCCGGTGGACGCCGCGTCGATGATCGCCCCGCAGGCGACCAGCTGAGGTAGCGCCGACCCGCTCCAAGAAATCGGCCGGCCTGGCCAGTTTCCTTCCCTTCCGGGAGGAAACCGGCCAGGCCGGCCTTTTGTGTCAGTACCGCGTGTCTGTCAGTACAGCGACTTCTCCGCCGAGGTGACGCGGACGTGCACCAGCGTCGGGCGCTTGTCGTCCAGGGCCGCGGCGAGGCCGGCGGCCAGGCCCGACGGCTCGGTGATCGTCACGCTCTGGCAGCCCAGGCTCGACGCCAGTGCGGCGAAGTCGATGCCGCCCAGCGTGGTGCCCGGCAGCTTCCCGCCGTCGATCGACTCCCCGAAGATGCGGACCGCCGCGTACTCGGTGTTGTCGAGGATCACGATCGTCACCGGCAGTTCCTGGCGCGCGGCCGTCCACAGTGCCTGGATGCCGTACATGCTCGAGCCGTCGCCGACCACGCCGACGACCTTGCGGTCCGGCCGGGCGAGGGCCGCGCCGACCGCGCCCGGGACGCCGTACCCGAGCGTGCCGCTGGCGACGGTCAGGAAACCCGTGTCGGTCGAGGTGATCGGCAGGTGCTCGTGCAGGACGCCGCGGTGGCTGGGTGCCTCCTCGACGACGATCGCGTTGTCCGGCAACAGATCCGCGAGGGTCGAGTAGACGAGCTCACCGGTCAGCTTCTCCGCGCTCGGCTTCGCGGGCCGCCGGCGCGGCGACGGCGCGAGCCGCTCGCTGGGAGCGACGGCGTCCAGCACGGCACGGAGGCCGAGCTTCAGCGTGGCGCGGATCCCGGTGCCCTCGGCGGCGCGCGCGAGGATCTGCTCGTCGTCGCTGAGCAGGAACATCGGCGGCAGCGGAGCTTCGCCCCGGCCGCGGTCGACGTGGTAGGTGAACGCGGGCGCGCCGAGCACGACGACGAGGTCGTGCGGGGCCAGCTTGTCCGACACCGCACCGCGTTCCGGCTCCAGGAAGCCCTGAAAGAGGGGGTGGTTCTCGGGGAACGAGCAGCGGAAGGACATCGGCGCCACGAACACCCCGGCCTGGACCCGCTCGGCGAGTGCGACGGCCTCCTCGACGGCGGTGTCCTGATCGACGGCACTCCCGACGACGAACGCGGGCCGTTCGGCGGCGGCGAGCGCGGCGGCGAGTTCGCCGACCGCCTCGGGGTCCGGCGCGAAGCCGCGGATGCGCGGCCGGCTGATGCCCGGGCGCTCGGTCGTGACGGTCCAGTCGTCGGCCGGAACGGAGACGAAGACCGGACCGGCCGGTGCCTGCGTCGCGATGTGGTAAGCGCGCGAGAGGGCGGCCGGGACGTCCTCGGCGGAGGCGGGTTCGATCGACCACTTCACGTACGGCTTGGGGAATTCGGCGGCGTCGATCGCGCCGAGGAAGGGATCGTGCGGGAGCAGCGCCCGGTTCTGCTGCCCGGCGACGATGATGAGCGGGGTCCGGTTGCGGTAGGCGGTGAAGAGGCTGCCGAGGCCGTGCCCGACGCCACCCGCGGAGTGCAGGTTGACGAGCACGGCTTGACGGGTGGCTTGGGAGTAGGCGTCGGCCATCGCGACGACGGCCGACTCCTGCAGCCCCAGGATGTAGTAGAAGTCGTCCGGCCAGTCGGCGAGGAAGGGCACCTCGGTGGTACCGGGATTGCCGAATACTGTGGTGAGACCGAGTTCCCGGAGGAGCTCGCGGGTGGCGTCCAGCACCGTGCGCTTGATCATGCCGACAGAATAACGCTTAGCTTCGCGAAGGAAAGCCCCCAAAGGGACCCTCCGTCCGCCCGATCACAACCTTCCCAGTGGACGTCCACAATGGACAGTCGACGCGGGAACGGAGCCGTGCCGGCGAGGCGCTAGGCTCCGCCCGGTGACTGTCTCGACCGACGACATCGTCCGGCACGCGGCCCGGCTGCTGTTCGCCGGCACCCGCCTCGACCTGGGGCGGATGGCGGCCGAGCTGGGGATCTCGCGCACGACGTTCTTCCGCCGCGTCGGCAACCGCGACGAGCTGATGGGCGCCGGCCTGCGGCTGCTGTCCGACCGCACCTGGCAGCAGGCCCTGGACCGCTGGCACGCCGAGCACGGCGACGCGGTCCGCGACCCGGCCGGGCGGCTGCGCTGCCTGTGGGTGATGGAGGACTACCGCCGCGAGGTCGCCGGCAACGAGGGCATGCGCAAGCTGTTCGAGACCGAGTCGACGGTCGCCCTGCGGGTGCTGACCGACCCGCGCGGAGGCGTCCAGCCCGCCCTGGTCGACGCCCACGTCGACCTCTTCCGCGCCGACGCCGAAGCCGCCGGGCTGACGCCCCTGGTTCCGCTGCCGGACCTGGCGTTCGCCGTGGTCCGCCTCGGCGAGTCGTTCCTGTACTCGGACGTACTGGCGGCGCGGTCGGTGGAGCTGACCGTCGCGACCACGCTGCTCGACAAGCTGGTCCAGGGCGCCCTGGAGCGCTAGGCACCGCCGCGGGCCGTCACGGCGTGAGCCGGACTTGGCACCGCCAGGCCCGGTCCCAGCCCTGCCGCGGGGTCGTGAGTGTTTAGAAGGGTTAGAACCCTTCTAAACACTCACGACCCCCGACCAGCCACCCCAGCCGAGCGGGCACCGGGCCGTCACTCATTCACGAGCAATCGGACACCCTCACCCGTTCGGCCGTTGTGGAACATTTCGCCTAAGTGTTTCATGGGGCGACGGAAGCGACTATCCCCGCCTCCTCGCACGCGGCATGCGTTCCCCTGCCGTGCCACGGTTCCATCGGTCTGCCCGTCCGTATCCGGGCGCGCTTTTCGCCTGCCCGGGGAAAGAGAGCGATCCATGTCCGTACTCACCAGCCCGCCGACGTCGTCTGGCTCGGGTGAGAAAATCCCCGCCCGCCGCCACCTCGGCTGGCGGGGCAAGGCCACCGCGGTGGTGGCCGCCGCGCTGGCGCTGACCGCCGGTGTCGTCGCGCCGGCACCGGCCGCCGACAACCCCTACGAACGGGGTCCGGCACCGACCACGTCCAGCATCGAAGCCAGCCGCGGCAGCTTCGCGACCAGCACCACCACGGTGTCCCGGCTCGCGGTGTCCGGCTTCGGCGGCGGCACCATCTACTACCCGACCAGCACCACCGCCGGCACGTTCGGCGCGATTTCGATCGCCCCCGGCTTCACGGCCACCCAGTCGAGCATCTCCTGGCTGGGCCCGCGGCTCGCGTCGCAGGGGTTCGTGGTGTTCACCATCGACACGCTGACCACGAGCGACCAGCCCGACAGCCGGGGCCGGCAGCTGCTGGCGTCCCTGGACTACCTGACCCAGCAGAGCTCGGTGCGGTCGCGGATCGACAGCAGCAGGCTCGGCGTCGTCGGCCACTCGATGGGCGGCGGCGGCACGCTGGAGGCGGCGCGCTCGCGCCCGTCCCTGCAGGCGGCCATCCCGCTGACCGGCTGGAACCTGACGAAGAGCTGGTCCACCCTGCGGGTGCCGACGCTGGTCGTCGGGGCCCAGGCGGACACGGTCGCGCCGGTGGCGTCGCACTCGATCCCGTTCTACACGAGCCTGCCGTCCACTTTGGACAAGGCGTACCTGGAACTGCGTGGTGCCAGCCACTTCGCGCCCAACTCGTCGAATACGACGATCGCGAAGTACACGCTGTCCTGGCTCAAGCGGTTCATCGACAACGACACGCGCTACGAGCAGTTCCTCTGCCCGATCCCGGGCACGAGCACGACGATCTCCGACTACCGGGGCAACTGCCCGCACTCGGGCTGAGCGGACGCGGGAGGTGCGCCGGGCCCGCGGTCAGCGTCCCGCGGGCTCGGCGGCCCACTGCAGCAGGAACCGCAACGCCGCTTCCGAGTCGGACCCGGGTTCGGCGGTGTAGGCCACCAGCCGCTGGCCCGGGTGCGTCTCCACGGAGAACTGCTGGACGTCCAGGGTGACCGCGCCCGCCACCGGGTGCACGTACGTCTTGGTCAGCTCCCGCGGCCCGCGCACCTGGTGGCTGCTCCACCACGACCGGAACTCCGCGTCCTTCAGCACCAGCTCGCCGA
This sequence comes from Amycolatopsis heterodermiae, assembly GCF_034929455.1. Taxonomy (NCBI): domain Bacteria; kingdom Bacillati; phylum Actinomycetota; class Actinomycetes; order Pseudonocardiales; family Pseudonocardiaceae; genus Amycolatopsis; species Amycolatopsis heterodermiae. The sequence goes on along the minus strand of NZ_JAYFSI010000012.1, from coordinate 4,544 downwards.
CGAGCGCGGCCAGCACCGGGTCGGCCGGGTCGCGGCCCGCTTCCATCCGCAGCACCTCGACGCACGCCCGCGCCGCCCGCGGCCAGTCCGCGTAGCGCGAGCGGTACTCCGGATCGAGGAACGTCAGCCGGATCAGATTGCGCTCGGCGGGCGGCAGCGCGCCGAAGTCGATCAGCAGCGCGACGGCCGCACGGTTCCACGCCAGCACGTCCTGACGGCCGTTCAGCACCAGCGCCGGGATGTCCGGCATGCCGTCGAGCAGCCGCCGCAACGGGCCCGCGACCTGGTCGGCGGCCGGCGGACGCGCCTGAGTGCGGGGCGCGACGTCGGCCAGGGTGAACAGGTACGCGCGCTCGTCCGCGGCGAGCCGGAGGGCGTCCGCGAGCGCGTCGAGGATCGTGCGGGACACCCGCCGCGTGCGGCCCTGCTCCAGCCGGACGACGTAGTCGGTGCTCACGTGCGCGAGCTGCGCCAGCTCCTCCCGCCGCAGGCCGGGCACCCGCCGCGGGCGGCCGTCGTCGGGCAGCCCGGCCCGGCGCGGGTCGAGCGCGGCGCGGCGGGCCCGCAGGAACTCGCCCAGTTCGGTGCCATCCATGCCCCCAGTCTCCGCCGCCCCGCGCCGTCCTGCCTGGTACGCGTTTGCATAGGCAGGTCCCTCCCTGGCCCGGCGTCCAAGGACGGCCGACGGTGGACGCATGACCACTCTGCGAATCGGTTACGGCGCGATGCGGCTCACCGGCCCCGGCCACTGGGGCGACTACCCCGACCGGGAGGCCGGGATCACGCTGCTGCGCCAGGTCGTCGACGCCGGGGTGACGCTGATCGACACCGCCGACGTCTACGGCCCGCACACCAACGAAATCCTGATCCGCGAAGCGCTCCACCCGTACCCGGAGCACCTGCTGATCGCGACCAAGGGCGGCTTCGTCCGCAGCGGTCCCGAGCTCTCGACGATCGCCGCGCTCGGCCACCGCCAGTACCTGCGGCAGTCCGCGAAGCTGAGCGCACGGCGCCTCGGCGTCGAGCGGATCGGCCTCTACTACCTGCACAGCGGCTACGCGCGGGACGCGTCGTTCGAGGAGCAGGTCGGCACCCTCGCCGAGCTGCGCGCCGAAGGCGTGATCCGGGACATCGGCCTGTCGAACGTGACGCTCGGCCAGCTGCGCGCCGCCCAGGAGATCGTCGAGATCTCCGCCGTCACCGCGCACTACAACGTCGTCGACCGCCACGAACAGCCGTTGCTGGACGCCGCCGCCGAGGCCGGCGCGGTCTTCGTCCCCTGGCAGCCGGTCTCGCTCAGCACGCCGGGCGAGCCGACCGACACGGCTGGGCCAGCGGCGATCCGCGGCGTGCTGGAGCCGATCGCCGCCCGGCACGGCGCGACCGTCTCCCAGGTCGCGCTGGCCTGGCTGCTCGACCGATCGCCCGCCGTCCTGCCGATCCCCGGGACGACGTCGCTCGCGCACGTGCGGGAGAACCTCGCCGCGCAGGACCTCGTGCTGAGCCCTTCCGAGATCTCGGCGATCACCGGGTTATGACGACCTTTCCCTTGGCGTGCCCCGCTTCCTGGTAGGCGATGGCCTCCCGGAGGTCGTCGAACGGGTAGGTCCGGTCGATCACCGGGGTGACGGCGCCGGACTCGGCGTACCCGGCCAGCTCGACCAGAGCCGCCTTCTTGTCGCAGCCCACCGTGTCGGCGAGCACGACCCGGCGCCGCGCGAGAGGCCCTGCGGCCAGCGCGGCGAACACGTGCCCGGCCGGCTGCACCCAGCGCCCGGCCGGGCCGCCGACGGCGACGAACCGGCCCGTCCGGTCCAGGAGGCGGCGGCACGCCGGGAGCAACCGGCTACCTGCGATGTCCACCAGCACGTCGTAGGTGCGGCCGGTGCGGGTGAAGTCGTCCGTGCGGTAGTCGGTCACTTCGGTCGCGCCGAGCGACCGGGCCAGCTCGACGTTGGCCGTGCTGCACACGGCGTCGACCTGCGCGCCGAGCGCCTTGGCCAGCTGGACGGCGAAGGTGCCGACGCCCCCGGAGGCGCCGTTGACCAGGACTTTCTGCCCGGATTTCACCCCGCGCAGGCTGACCAGCGCGGTGACGGCCGCCATCGGCATCGCCGCCGCCTGCGCGTGGGACAGGTTCGCGGGCTTCGGGGCGAGCAGGGCTTCGGGGACGCTGACGTACTCGGCGTAGGCGCCGTGCGGCAGCAGCGCGTAGACGTCGTCACCGGGCCGGAACGCCGTCACGCCCGCGCCGACCGCCTCGACCCGGCCCGCCAGGTCGCAGCCGAGGATCGCGCCGTGCGGCCGGCGCGGGCCGCCGGGCATCAGGCGCGCGATCCGCGGCTCGCCGCGCAGGTAGTGCCAGTCGTACGGGTTCACGGAGGTCGCGAGCACCCGGACCAGCACCTCCCCGGCGGCGGGCACCGGATCGGGGACGTCCTCGAAGGTCAGGCTTTCCGGTGGGCCGTACGCGTGCAGGACCAGCGCTTTCATGGCGTCTCCCCGAGTTCTTACGATGTAAGTCGTACGTCGTAAGGGCGACCTTACGCTGTAAGGCCGTTGATCGCCAGCCTTACCTTGTACGATCTTGCGGTGGCCACCGAAGCCGACCCGCGCCCGCGGACCCCGCTGAGCCGCGAGCGCGTGCTGCGTGCGGCGGTCGCGCTGGCCGACGAGCACGGCCTGCGCGCGCTGACGATGCGCCGGCTCGCGGAGGAGCTCGGCGCCGAGGCGATGTCGCTCTACTACCACGTGGCCAAGAAGGAAGACGTGCTCGACGGGATCGTCGACGCGGTGGCCGAGGAGATCAACGAGGCCGTCGCGGGGCTCCGGCCGCCCGAAGGCTGGAAACCCGCGGTGCGGCAACGGATCCTGACGGCGCGCGAGGTGTTCCTCCGCCACCGCTGGGCACCGGGCCTGTTCGAGACGCGCTCGTCGACCAGCCTGGCGGTCCTGCGCTACTACGACGCCCTGGTCGGCCTGATGCGCGACGGCGGATTCTCGTACGACCTGGTCCACCACTCGCTGCACGCGCTGGGCAGCCGCGCGCTGGGGTTCTCGCAGGAGCTGTTCGACCCGTCCGAAAGCGCGGACGCGCCGCCGGACGCGCTGGCCGAGCTGGCCGGGCAGCTGCCGAACCTGGTCGGCATGCTGAGCGAGATCGCCCACGACGACCCGGACTCGACCCTGGGCTGGTGCGACGACCAGGAGGAGTTCGAGTTCGGCCTGGACATCATCCTCGACGGCCTGGACCGGCTCCGCGGGCGTGATCCCGGCTCCGTCGCCCAGCAGGTGGAACGCTCGTAGGTCCCAGCCCGGCCGGGGGCAGGATCGGGGTGTCAACCCGTCCCGGATCGTGGAGGAAACCGGTGTCGCGACCACTGCGGAAGCTCGGCTTCCTGACCATCGGCCTGTTCGACGCGGCCGACCCGCGCCGGGGTCACGAGTCGACCCTCGGGATCATCGAACTCGGGGAACAGCTCGGTTTCGACAGCGCCTGGGTGCGCCACCGGCACCTGCAGTACGGCATCTCGTCGCCGGTCGCGGTGCTGGCCGCCGCGTCCCAGCGCACCAGCCGGATCCACCTCGGCACCGCCGTGATCCCGCTGGGCTGGGAGAACCCGCTGCGTCTCGCCGAGGACCTGGCCACCGTCGACCTGCTGTCGGGCGGGCGGCTCAACCCGGGGCTGAGCGTCGGGCCGCCGATGCGCTGGGACGAGGTCAAGCCCGCGCTCTACCCGGACACCGCGGACGCCGAAGACTTCAGCTACGAGCGCGTCAAGCGGCTGCTGGGTTTCGTGCGCGGCGAGCCGGCCACCGGGTTCAGCGGCACCGAGGGGTTCGAGGTGTTCTCCGACCGCGTCCAGCCGCAGGCGCCCGGCCTCGGCGACCGCATGTGGTACGGCGGCGCGAGCCTGCGCTCGGCCCAGTGGGCCGGCGAGCACCGGATGAACTTCCTGACCAGCAGCGTGGTCAAGGCCGAAGAGGCAACGGACTTCGCCGAGATCCAGCTCTCGCACATCCGTACCTTCCGCGCCGCCCACCCGGACGGGGAGAACGCGCGGGTCTCGCAGGGGCTCGTCGTGGTCCCGACCGACAGCGCGACGCCGGAACAGCGCGCCAAGTACGAGGAATTCGCCGCGAAACGGCTGCCGCGCACCCGAGCGCCGCAGGGCCCGGCGCGGATGCTGTTCTCCCCCGACTTCGTCGGCACCTCGGCCGAGATCGCCGACCGGCTGCACGCCCACGCGGCGTTCCGGGAGATCGACGAGGTGGCCTTCGCGCTGCCGTTCACCTTCGAGCACGAGGACTACGTCCAGATCCTCACCGACATCGCGACGAAGCTCGGCCCGGAGCTGGGCCGCCCCTGAGACGTGGAAAGTCCACAGTGGCCTCATCGAGGCCACTGTGGACTGGTCCGGGATCGTGCTTACTTGTTGGTGCCCGGGGTCAGCACCTTGTCGATCACGAAGACCGTGGCGTTCTTGGTGGGGATGTTGCCGCACAGGATCTTCGCGCCGTTGACGGTCATGTTGTCACCGGTA
>NZ_JAYFSI010000011.1:0-368068 GCF_034929455.1 Amycolatopsis heterodermiae | reverse complement strand
CCGGTCATACGTCCTCCGGGGCTTCGAGGTCGAGCCTGCGGCTACCCGGAAAGTTCGCCGATACTCCCGTGCGCTCGGGCCACCCGCGTGACCGGCGGTGTCCGAGTTGTGACTCCAGCTCGTTAGCCTGCATCGTGCGGCGGCCGATTCGCGGCCAGGTTGGGATCGTGCCGGAAACGGTCCGGGTTTCGAGCTACGCTGTGACCATGGTCGAGAGTGAAGCCGGTGAGGCGGTGCTGCGGTTCGTGAACACGCACGCCGACGCCGGAGGGCGTCCGGAGTTGTTCGGGACCGCGGCGGGCTTCGCGGACTGGGCCGCCGGCCACGAGCTGCTGCCGCCGGAGGTCGTGGTCACCGAGTCCGACGCCGTCGCGGCGCGGGAACTGCGCGACGCGCTGGTCACGGTCCTGCTGGCGCACGCCGGCGATCCGGCTCCGGGGCTGCCGGAGGCGGAGAGGTACCTGGAGCAGGCCGGCGCGCGCTACCCGCTGACCGCCGTGGTCAGCCGCCGGGGCGCTCGGCTGCGGCCGGCGGCCGGGGGAGTGCCGGGCGTGCTGGCCGGAGTGCTCGGCGCGGTCGCCGAAGCCGCCCAGGGGGACACGTGGGGGCGGCTGAAGGCCTGCTGCAACCCGCCGTGCCACTTCGGGTTCTTCGACCGGACGCGCAACCGCTCCGGCCGGTTCTGCAGCCCGGGGTGCAGCTCGCAGGTCTCGATGCGGGCGATGCGGCAACGCCGCAAGGAGGCGGAGACGGCATAGGCCCGGCTGCTCCTCGCGATCGTGAAAGGCGAGTTCGAATGACCCACGGCGTGCCCGCGAACGCGGGAGCCGTGCCGAAGACGCGGGACCGGCGGTGTCCGGTCCTGATCGGGCGCACCGCGGAGCTGGACCGGCTGGTGCGCGGCGTCCGCTCGGCACAAGCCGGGCGGGGCGGCACTCTGCTGCTCTCCGGGCCGGCCGGGATCGGCAAGTCGCGGCTGGTGCGCGAGGTCGCCGAACGGGCCCGGGAAGACGGCGTGCGGGTGCTGGAACTCGAGTCCCATCGCGCGTTCCGGCCGCTGCAGGAGGCCCTGCTCGGCGGGCTGCGCGGCGCGCCGGACCCGGATTCGCCGCAGCTGACCGGGTTCAAGCCCGCGCTCGGGAAGATCGTCCCGCAGTGGGCGCACCTGGCCGACCAGGCCCTCGCCGCCGGTGAGTCGGTCGTCGCTCTCGCCCGCGACGCCGCCAAGCTCGCCGACCTCGGCCCCGTCGAACGGCTGCTGACCCTCAGTGCCGACGTCCGCGACGAAAACGCGGTCCAGCAGGCGGTCGAGCAGGCCGTCACCCGGTTCGGCCGGATCGACGTCCTGGCCAACAACGCCGGCTACGGCGTCTTCGGCGCCGTCGAGGAAGCCACCGACGCCCAAGCCCGCGCCCTGTTCGACACCAACGTCTTCGGTGTGCTGAACGTGCTGCGCGCGACGCTGCCGGTCCTGCGCGCCCAGCGGTCCGGGCACATCCTGCAGGGGTCTTCGATCTTCGGGCAGACCGCCGCGCCCGGCTTCGGCATGCTCGCCGCCAGCAAGTACGCCGTCGAAGGCCTCTCCGACGCCCTCGCCCTCGAAGTCGCGCCGTTGGGCATCAAGGTGACCCTGGTCCAGCCCGGCCCGACCGCCACGGCCTTCGGCGCCAACGTCGATCCGGCCCAGGGCGCGCACGCCGACTACGACGCCACCGTCCGCGCGCCGCAGGGCGACACCCCCGCCTCCGCCGCGGACAAGGTCGCCGAAGGCATCCGCGCCGCCGTCGCCGACCCGAACCCGCCGCGGCGGCTCGCGCTCGGCGTCGTCAGCGCCACCGGGATGCGCGACGCCCTGACCGCGCGGCTGGCCGACCTCGACACCTGGGCCGGTGTCAGCGAGAAGGTCGACGCGTGAGCACCCGGCTGCCGCCGTCGCCCAGGCCGACGCCGATCGAGCACGCGCCCCGCCTCGCCCGCGCGCTCGGGCTGGGACCGGACGATCTCTGGATCAAGCGCGACGATCTGCTCGGCCTGGGCGGCGGCGGCAACAAGGTCCGCAAACTCGAATGGACGGTCGGGGACGCGGTGGCCGCCGGGGCGCCGCAGGGCAACCACGCCCGCCTCACCGCGGCGGCCGCGGCGAAGGCCGGCCTGTCCGCGGTCCTGGTCTTCCCGGGCAGGCCAGGAGATCCACCTCCGGGAACCTCGTTCTCGACGGCCTTTTCGGCGCCCGTGTCGCGTGGGCCGGTGACGTTGACGCCGACGGGCTGGCCGCCACCGCCCGGGAGATCGCCGCCTCGCTGCCGGCGGCCGCGCTGATCCCCTTCGGCGGGTCGAGCGTGCTGGGCGCACGCGGTTACGTCGAAGGCGGCCGCGAGCTGCACGCTCAGCTGCCCGATCTCGCCACCGTCGTGGTGGCGCTCGGCTCGGGCGGGACGATGGCCGGCCTGGTCGCGGCACTCGGCCCGGAGCACGTGCTGGGTGTCCACACCGGAGCCGTCGACGACCCGCGCCCGGTGGTCGCGGACCTGGTCGCCGGCCTCACCGGCCGGGCCCCGGACCCCGGCGCGCTGCGGATCCGCGACGACCAGGCCGGTGCCGGGTACGGGATCCAGACCGACGCGGTCGCCGAGGCCATGGTCGCCGCGGCCCGCGCCGAAGGCATCGTCCTCGACCCCGTCTACATCGGGCGGGCGATGGCGGGCCTGGCCGCCGCCGTCGCGGACGGCACCGTCCACTCCGGACGCCGCACGGTCTTCCTGCACACCGGCGGCCTGCCGGGCCTGTTCGGTCATGGCGTCGCCGCCGCACGCGCGGAAGCGCTGCTCGAGACGTTCCACTGCGGCTAGGGCGTGTCTCTTCGTTATTCGACCTCTCGGGCCGAGGATGGGCAAATGGTGCGCGCTGAGGTGTTTTCTCTTCGGGTCGGTGCCCCGTGGGCGGGATGACTCGCGGGAACCCCGCCCGGTGGGGGGTGACGTGGCACGGCCGACCGCTCGGGTGTTGACGTTGCTCGAGTTGTTGCAGTCCGGTGGCACCCGTACTTCCGCCGAGCTGGCCGAGCGGCTGAACGTGGAGGGACGCACGGTGCGCCGCTACGTGGAGCACCTGCGTGACCTCGGCATTCCGGTGGATTCCGTGCGTGGCCGTTACGGTGGTTACCGGCTGGCGCGCCACTACCGGATGCCTCCGTTGATGCTCACCGATGAGGAAGCACTGGCGGTCGTCTGGGGGCTTCTGCTGACGGGCCGGCCGGGGTCCGGCCCGGCCTCGATCGGTGACGTGGAGGCCGCCACCTCCAAGGTGCGCCGGGTCCTGCCCCCGGCCCTGGCCCGGCAGATCGACGCAGTGGTCGAAACCGTGAACTTCACCGGCGCTCGGATCGGCGAGGCCGAGCGCACCGGGGGTGGCGAGGAGGCCGGCGCGAGAGTGCTTCTCGGACTCGCGCGGGCGGCGGGGGATCGGCGTCCGGTTGCCTTCGACTACCTGCCGCGGCACGGACCTGCACGGTCACGCACCGTTCATCCGCACGGCATCGTTGCCCTGCACGGGCTGCTCTACCTCACCGGTCACGACGTCGAGCGCCAGGCGGAGCGGACGTTCCGCCTGGACCGCATCTCCGGCCTGCGCCTGCTGGAGGGCACGTTCGAGGTGCCGGACGACCTGAACCCGGTGCAGCGGGTGGTGGGCCCGCTCGCGGCGGGTCCCGGGCGACACGAGGTGTCGGTGCTCGTCGACGCTGACGCAACGCAGGTGCGAGCGTTGTTCCCGGAGACGCTGGCGTCGGTCGAACCGGCAGCCGGCGTCGCCGGGAACGGTCACTGGCTGAGGATTTTCGTGCGTGCGGAACGGTTGGAATGGGTCGCGGGCAGGCTGGCCGCTCTCGATCGGCCGTTCGTCATCGAACAGCCGAAAGCTCTGCACGGGGTCGTTGCCGCGCTGGGGCAAAAGCTGATCGACGCGGCGATCGCCGATCCCCGCGGCGACTCCGGCTAGGACCGCGCGGCCTGGCCCGCGTCCGGCAGCTGGGGTGTGCGGTTCTGCTGCAGTCGCAGCGCCTGCGGCGTGACCGGCGTGTAGAGGTTGACGAGTGACCCTTCGGGGTCGCGGATCAGCACGGACATGTTGCCCCAGGGCATCATCGTCGGCGCCTGCACGATGTCGAGGTCGTCGCCGAGTTCGGTCTTCATGTGGGCCAGCAGGGATTCGACGTCCTCCACGACGAACTCGACGATGGCGGTGCGGTTGGCGGCCGCTCGCGGTGGGTCGTCCGTGATGAAGGCGACCCGCTCGGGCGTGCTGAGCGCGAATGTCGCGGACGGCGTCACCAGCTCGACGAAGTCGTCGGTCAGGTACTGCGGGGTGGCCCCGGTGAGGACCTCGTAGAAGCGGACGAGGTGCGGCAGGTCGTCGGTGATCACGCGGACGGAGGCCAGCTGGACGGTGTTCGTTGTCATGATCACGACGCTATCCGGAATACCGGACACAACCGGTCCGGATAATCCCGCGCTGTGTCAACTTTTTTTCTGCCGGCTCCGCGACGCGCGGAGGTTCACGACGTTGCCGCAGGTTTTCACGTCGTGCCAGACCCGGCTGCCGCTACGGGAGGTGTCGTAGAACGCGGCGCCGCACGGCGCCTTGGCGCAGGTCCTGAACCGGGCCAGGCGGTCGGTCCGCCCGGCCGGGCCGCGTAGGTGACGGTGCCGCTCGCGGGCCGCACGAGGATCTGCGCCGGCAGCCCGGGACCGTCGGCGGCCGGGTCGTTCACCCAGGCGTGCAGGCGATCACGATGCCGCCGCAGGTCACGGAGATGGCCTGAAGCCCCTTCAGAGAAGCAGTTCGAACATCCGGAAGACCTGGTCCCATTCGGCGGTACCGGGGTTCTTGACACGCGGGTCGATGATCTTGAACGCCTGGGCGAGCGCCACGCTGAGACCGCCGGCGATGGCGGGGAGCCGCGCCTCGGTGTCTTCGGAGATCGCGATCCCGAGCGGGGGACGTGCCAGGAGCTGATCGAGCAGCGGTGCCACTTCCAGGTCCTCGTCCAGCTTGCGGAACTCGTGCACGCGCTCCTGCAGGCCCTTGGTGATCGGCAGGTCCCGCGGCTCGATGACGTCCCGCCCGCCGGCCTTGGCCGTGGCCTCGGCGACCACGAAGAAGTCGTGGATCTTGCGGTCGAGGAACTCGTCGTACCGTTTCAGGTCGCTCTTGTCGACGTCCAGGCCCGCGGCCGTCCGGAAGAACCGCTCGAACCTCGCCGCACCCATGACCGGCATCACGCCTCCTGTGAGAGATGTTCGTGGACGAACCGGGCGGCCATGGGGCCTTCCCCGACCGCCGAGGCCACTCGCTTGACCGAGCCGCGGCGTACGTCTCCCACCGCGAAGACCCCCGGAACCGTTCGGCGTTCGCCCCGGTGAGCACGAACCCGTCCTCGTCGAGAGCGACCACCCCCGAAAGCCAGGCGGTGTGCGGGGAAGCCCCGACGAAGACGAACAACGCGCGATTCGAGGTCGCTTCCGGCGAGCTCACGGCCTTCGGTGTGGCCGAGCACGGTGGTCCGCGGATGCTGTTCGACCTGGTCGACGAGGTAGCGGGACATGTTCGCGGCGAGATCGCCGCCGCCGACCACGGCCACGGGGGCCGCCAGGCATCGGCGGGCTTCGTGCGGCGTCGCGGCGTAGTAGACGCTGGTCGCTTCGAACGTCTCGATGCCGGGTACGGCGAGCCGGCGGTAGCGGGCGCCGGTGGCGATCACGACGGCGCGGGACACGATCTCGATGCCGTCGTCGAAGCCGACGGCGTAGCCGCCGTTGCGTGCTTCGAGGGTGCGCGCCTCGGCCGGGACGGCGATCCGGGCCCCGAACTCGGCCGCCTGGATCACCGACCTCTCGGCCGGTTCCGCCCCGGAGATCCCCGCCGGGAAGCCGAGGTGGTTCTCGATGCGGGACGTCGTCCCGGCCTGGCCGCCCGGGGCAATGGCGTCGGACGCCGAGAGCCGCAACCCGTCGGAAGCGCCGTGGACCACCGCGGCCAGGCCGCCGGGCCCGGCACCGACCACGAGCAGGTCCCGCACGTCGCGTCCGGGTTCCGGCGGACGCAGCCCGATCGTCCCGGCCAGCTCGGTGGTGCTCGGGTTCCGCAGCACTTCGGTGCCGTTCAGCACGACCACCGGGGTGTCCGCGACGGCGACGCCGAAGCGCTCCAGGAGTGCCTCGGCCTGCGGGTCCTGGTCGACGACGATCCGCAGTCCGTTGCCGGCTCCGACGAGGACCGTCCGCCGCACGAGGTAGGCGCGCAGGATCAGGTCGCCGAGCACCGGATCGCCGAGCACCAGGTGCCGCACCGTGCTCATCGGGATGGCGAGCACCTCGCCGGGTTCGGCGGTCACGGCGCCGACGAACGCGGGCTGCCCTTCGAGCAGGCCGAGTTCACCGAGGAACCGGCGAGGCCCGTGCACGCGGACGACCTTCGCGTCGTCCCCGGTTCCTTCGGTGACGGCGACCTTGCCGCTCGGGATCACGAAAAACCCGGACGGCCGCCCGCCCTGCGTGTACAGCTCGTCCGTGAGCCGGGGGAACGCGCCGGGCGGATCCGGGGTCTCGGTCAGCGGCGCGCCGAGGTCGATCCCCGCCAGGGTGGTCATACGAATGTCTGATCGACGTAGCACCAGCGCCAGGTCTCCCCGGGCTCGAAGGAGCGCACGATGGGGTGTTCGACGGCGTAGGCGTGCCTGCCGGCGTGTTTCATCGGCGACGAGTCGCAGCAGCCGACGTGCCCGCACGTCAGGCACAGCCGCAGGTGCAGCCACGGCGTGCCGGCGACCAGGCACTCTTCACAACCCTGCGGGGTTCGCGGCACCACGTCTCGCACGAGCGCGAGATGCCGGTCGACGACACTGGTCATCGCGCGTCACCTTTCTTGGTAGCGGTACTTTCCGGCCGCGCCAGCGCCTGGTCGAGCCAGTCGCGCAGCACGGGTACGGGCGCGGCGCCCGCCTGCCGCGCGACGATCTCGCCGCCGCGCAGCACCATGAGCGTCGGCACGGCCTTCACGTCGAAGCGCTGGGACAGCCCGGGTGCCTTGTCGACGTCGACCTTCACGAGCTTGACCTTCCCGGCCCGTTCCCGGGCCAGCTGGGCCAGCGCGGGGCTGACCTGGCGGCAGGGCCCGCACCAGGTGGCCCAGAGGTCGACCAGCACCGGCATCGTGGCCCGCTCCGCGACTTCCGCGAAGTCGGGGTCGCCGGCATCGACGATCCAGGGCAGCGGCTCGTGGCAGTGCCCGCACTTCGGCTTGCCCGCGGCGACCGCCGGGACGCGGTTCCTGTGCCTGCAGTGTTCGCACACGACCGTGGTGGTGGTTCCGTTGCCGGTGCTCATGCCGCCGACCTCCCTTCGCCCCCGCCGTAGGTGACGACGAGCTCGCCGTCCTGGGCGTCCACGGTGATCACCAGCCCCTCGGCCGGTTCGCCGCGCAGCAGCGTGCGGCCGATCTTGGTCTCGACTTCGTGGGAGATGTAGCGGCGCAACGGCCGGGCGCCGTACACCGGGTCGAACCCGTGCCGGGCGACGAGCTTCCGCGCCTCCGCGGTCAGCTCGACCGAGATGCCCTGTTCGGTCAGCCGGTGGCGCAGCTCGTCGAACTGCAGGTCGACGATCCGCTCGATCTCGGCCGGCCCGAGCGGGGTGAACAGCACGATGTCGTCGACGCGGTTGAGGAACTCCGGCCGGAAGTGGTGCCGCAGCTCGGCCAGCACGGCGTCCCGGGCCGCCGGCTTGATCTCGCCGGTGGAGGTGACCCCGTCGAGCAGGTGCTGCGAACCGATGTTGGAGGTCATGATGACCACCGTGTTGCGGAAGTCGACGGTCCGGCCCCGCGCGTCGGTGATCCGGCCGTCGTCGAGCACCTGGAGCAGGGTGTTGAACACGTCCGGGTGCGCCTTCTCGATCTCGTCGAACAGCACGACCGAGTAGGGCTTGCGCCGCACGGCTTCGGTGAGCTGCCCGCCCTCGTCGTAGCCCACGTAACCCGGGGGAGCGCCCAGCAGCCTCGAGACGGTGTGCCGCTCCTGGTACTCGCTCATGTCGAGCCGGACCAGGTTCTCCTCGCTGTCGAACAGGGCCGCCGCGAGGGTCTTGGCGAGTTCGGTCTTCCCGACCCCGGTCGGGCCGAGGAAGAGGAACGACCCGATCGGCTTGCGCGGATCGCGGATCCCCGAACGCGCCCGGATGACCGCGTCGGCGACCAGCCGGACGGCCTCGTCCTGGCCGATCACCCGCTCGTGCAGGATCTCGTCGAGCCGCAACAGCTTTTCCCGTTCGCCTTCCTGCAGCCGGGAAACCGGGATCCCGGTCCAGGAGGCGACGATCTCGGCGATCTCGTCCTCGGTGACGACCTCGTGCAGCAGCCGCTCGCGGCCCTGCTTGCCCGCCAGCTGTTCTTCCTCCGCGGCGAGCAGGCGTTCGGCTTCGGTGATCTCGCCGTAGCGCAGCTCGGCCGCGCGGTTCAGGTCGTAGTTCCGTTCCGCTTCTTCGGCTTCGTGGCGCAGCCGTTCCAGATCGGACCGCAGCTGCTGGACCCGCCGGATCGCCTGGCGCTCGGCTTCCCACTGCGCCTTCTTCGAGTCCGCTTCGGCACGAAGATCGGCGAGCTCCCGGTCGAGGTCGGCCAGTCGCGTTTTGCTGGCCTGGTCGGACTCCTTGGACAGCGCGGCCTGCTCGATCTCCAGGCGGGTGACGCGGCGGGTGAGCTCGTCGAGCTCGGCGGGCATGGAGTCGATTTCCGTGCGCAGCCGGGCGCACGCCTCGTCGACCAGGTCGATCGCCTTGTCCGGCAGGAACCGATCGGTGATGTAGCGGTGGGACATGGTCGCGGCGGCGACCAGCGCGCCGTCCTGGATCTTGACGCCGTGGAACACCTCGAGCCGCTCCCGCAGCCCGCGGAGGATCGAGATGGTGTCCTCGACGGAGGGTTCGTCGACGACGACCGTCTGGAACCGGCGCTCCAGCGCGGCGTCCTTCTCGATGTGCTTGCGGTACTCGTCGAGCGTCGTGGCGCCGATCATGTGCAGCTCGCCGCGCGCCAGCATCGGCTTGAGCATGTTCCCGGCGTCCAAAGAAGACCCAGCGCCTTCGGCGGCGCCGGCTCCGACGACCGTGTGCAGCTCGTCGACGAAGAGCAGGATGCGTCCCTCTTCGGCCTTGACCTCGGCCAGCACGGCCTTGAGCCGCTCCTCGAACTCACCGCGGTACTTCGCCCCGGCGACGAGCGAGCCCATGTCGAGCGAGAAGATCGTCTTGTCCCGCAGGCCTTCCGGCACGTCGCCGCGCACGATGCGCTGGGCGAGGCCCTCGACGATCGCCGTCTTGCCGACGCCGGGGTCGCCGATCAGCACGGGGTTGTTCTTCGTCTTCCGCGACAGGATCTGGATCACCCGGCGGATCTCGGCGTCGCGGCCGATCACCGGGTCGAGCCGGCCCGACCGCGCGTCGGTGACCAGGTCGCGGCCGTACTTCTCCAGCGCTTCGAAAGCGCCCTCGGGCGTCGCCGAGGTGACCCGCTGGTTGCCGCGGATCCTGGTCAGCGCCGTCAAGAACGACTCGCGCGTCACGCCGTACCGGGTCAGCAGCCGCCCCGCCGCGGACTTCGCCCCCTCGTCGGCGAGGGTCAGCACGAGGTGTTCGACGGAGACGTATTCGTCCTTGAGCCGCTTGGCTTCCCGCTCGGCGGCCTCCAGCAGGCCGGCGAGGCGCCGGGTGAGGTGGACCTGCCCGGGAGTGGTGCCGGGGCCGGTCACCTTCGGCCGTCGCGAGAGTTCCGCTTCGACGGCTTCGCGAAGACCGTCGACGTCCGCGCCGGCCTGCTCGAGCAGCCGGGGCGCCAGGCCGTCGGGCTGGTCGAGCAGGGCGAGCAGCAGGTGCTCGCCGTCCGTTTCGGTGTGGCCGTGGCGCTGCGCCGCGCTCTGGGCCTCCTGCAGCGCCTCCTGCGACTTCCGGGTCAGCTTGCTCATGTCCATGGCCGCCGGCTCCTGACCTGGGCTTCGAGGACGTCGATGCGGTCCAGCAGGTCGAGCACGAGCCCGATGGCCGCGTAGTTGAGGCACAGCCCCGCACGCAGCCGCTGGATGCGCGCGAGGGCGGCGACCGCGGACGGCGCCAGCCACATCCGCCCGTTCGCATCGGTCGTGCCGTCCACGAGGCTCAGCGCGACGAACCGGCGGATCAGCTCCGGGTGCAGCCCGCTTCGCGCGGCTGCCGCGCTGAGGCCGATCCGGACGGGACGGGTGAGCAGGTACTCGGCCATCAGGTCCTCCTCGGGTCGAAATCGGACACGGCGGCAAGCTCTTCGAAGAGCTCGCGCTCCCGCTTGCCGAGCTTCTTCGGCACCATCACGCGGACCTCGGCGTAGAGATCGCCCGGCTTGCCCCGGGGGTTGGGCAGGCCTTCGCCGCGCAGCCGCAGCCGCCGCCCGGTCGACGAGCCGGGCACGACCCGCACCTTCACCTCGCCGCCGGGGGTCACCACGGGAACCGTGGCACCGAGCGCCGCCTCCCAGGGCGACACCGGCAGCTCGACCGTGAGGTCGCGCCCGGACAGGCGGTAGCGCGGATGCGGCTTGATCCGCACCACGAGGTAGAGGTCACCGGGCGCCGCGTCGCCGGACGCCCGTCCGCCCTGGCCGGCGAGCCGGATGCGCTGCCCGTCGAGCACGCCGGCCGGGATGTCGACGTCGTAACCGCGCTCGCCCGCGCCGGCGATGCCCAGGTGCCGCCGCCCGCCCCGGTAGGCCTCCTCGACCGTCAGCTCGAGCTCGGCCTCCTGATCGGCGCCCGCGATCGGCCCGCCGGCCCCCCGGCTCCGGAAGAAGCCGCCCAGCAGGTCCTCGATGTCGACACCTTCGAAGCCGTCGAAGCCCTCGAAACTCTCGGAGCCGCCGCCGGATCCCGGACCGGCCCGGGTGCGGCGGACGCGGCCGCCACCCCGGCCACCGGCACCGGCGTACGCCCGCTCGTCGAAGTCGTCGGGCACCCGGCGGAAGTCCGCGCCGAACCGGTCGTACTTCTTGCGCTGCTCCGGGTCGAACAGCACCTGGTAGGCCTCGCTGACCTCCCTGAAACGCTCTTCGGCGCCCGGGTCGGAATTCACGTCGGGGTGGAGCCGGCGCGCCAGTTTCCGGTACGCCCGCTGGATTTCTTCGGTGCTCGCCGTTTCGGCGACACCGAGAGCCTCGTAGAAGTCGGTGGCCACCGGCGATCACCCCTGGGACTTGGACACCGCCACGGCCGCCGGCCGCAGCCGGTGCCGGTCGGTCCCGTAGCCCGGCCGCACGACGTGGGTCACCGTGTTCGGTTCGGTGGCCGGGTCCTCGACGGCGGCGACGACCTCGTGCCGGTTCGGGTCGAACCGGACGCCGGTTTCGTCGTCACGCGGGTACCCGAGCCCGGCGAGCAGCCGGACGGCCTGCTCCCGGATCGCGCGGACACCCTGCACGATGGCCGACGGGTCCGCCTCGGCATGCGCGAGCGCCAGCTCCAGGTTGTCGAGCACCGGGAGCCAGGCCGCCGCGACCTTCGCCCGCTCGGCTTCCACCTCCCGCCGCAGTTCGGTCGCCTGGCGCTTGCGCACGTTGTCGAGGTCGGCCACGGCGCGGCGCCACCGGTCCTCGAGCTCGGCGAGCTTCTCCTCCACCCCGGTCGCCGGGGCCGGCCCTTCCCGGGGGCGGGAATCCGTGCCGGCCCCGGCGACCTCCGCGGAGGGTTCTCCCTGCTCCGCGGCCCTTTCTGTGGTGGCCATCGCGCTGCCTCACGCCCGGTCGAAGTCGGCGTCGATCACGTCGTCCTCGTCGGCTGCGTGCCGGGGGCCGTCGCCGTTCCCGCCGCTTTCGCCGCCGCTCGGACGCGGAGCGGTGAGCCCGGCCAGCACCTGCTGCAGCTCCGAGGTCAGCGACCGCACCCGGTCCAGCGGAGCGGCGTCCTGCACGGCCTCGCGAGCGTCTTGGACGAGCATTTCCGCCCGCGCCTTCTCGTGCGGCGGAGTGCTGTCCGTGATGGCCCGCTCGACCTGGTAGGCGGCCGAATCGAGCAGGTTGCGCGCGTCGATCTCCTCGCGCAGCCGCTGGTCCTCGGACCGGTTGCGCTCGGCCTCGGTGACCATGCGGTCGATCTCCGCCTGGTCGAGGTTCGAGCTCTCGCTGATCGTGATGCTCTGCTGCGCGCCGGTGTCCTTGTCCTTCGCGGTGACGTCGAGGATGCCGTTGGCGTCGACGTCGAAGGTGACCTCGACCTGGGGCTCGCCCCGGGGTGCCGGCCGGATGTCGGTGAGCTGGAAGCGCCCGAGCACCCGGTTGTCGGCGGCCCGTTCGCGCTCGCCCTGGAGCACCACGACGTCGACCGCCGGCTGGTTGTCCTCCGCGGTGGAGAACACCTCGGTCCGCCGCGCCGGGATCGTCGTGTTGCGTTCGACGATCTTCGTCATCACGCCGCCGCGGGTTTCGACGCCGAGGGACAGCGGGGTGACGTCGAGCAGCAGGACGTCCTTGACCTCGCCCTTGAGCACCCCCGCCTGGACCGCCGCGCCGAGCGCGACGACCTCGTCCGGGTTGACGCTCATGTTCGGGTCCTTGCCCCCGGTCAGCCTGCGCACCAGGTTCTGCACGGCCGGGATCCGGGTCGAGCCGCCGACCAGGATGACCTCGTCGATGTCGTTCGCGGTCACCTTGGCGTCGGCCATCGCCTGCTTGACCGGGCCGAGGCACCGCTCGACCAGGTCCGCGGTGATCTGCTCGAACACCGACCGCATCAAGGTGGTCGTGAGGTGCTTCGGGCCGTCCTGGCCCGCGGTGATGAACGGCAGGTTCACGCTCGTCTGGCTGACCGAGCTGAGCTCGACCTTCGCCTTCTCGGCGGCTTCGAAGAGCCGTTGCAGCGCCTGCGGGTCCGACCGCAGGTCGATGCCGTTTTCCTGCTTGAACCGGTCGGCGAGGTGGTCCACGATCCGGCGGTCGAAGTCGTCCCCGCCGAGGTGGGTGTCCCCGGCGGTCGACCGGACCTCGACCACGCCGTCGCCGACGTCGAGCAGGCTCACGTCGAAGGTGCCGCCGCCGAGGTCGAACACGAGGACCGTCTCGTGCCCCTTCGAGTCGAGCCCGTAGGCGAGCGCGGCGGCGGTCGGCTCGTTGATGATGCGCAGGACCTCGAGCCCGGCGATCCTGCCGGCGTCCTTGGTGGCCTGCCGCTGGGCGTCGTTGAAGTACGCCGGCACGGTGATGACGGCCTCGGTCACCCGCTCGCCGAGGAACTTGCCCGCGTCGTCGGCGAGCTTGCGCAGGATCTGCGCGCTGATCTCCTCCGGCGAGTGGAGCTTGCCGCGGATCTTGAACCGGACGACGCCGCCTTCACCCTCGACGACGTCGAAACCGACGGCCTTGGCCTCGTCGCCGACTTCGCCGTACTTCCGGCCGATGAACCTCTTCGCCGAGTTGATCGTGCCCTTCGGGTTGAGGATCGACTGACGGCGGGCGAGCTGGCCGACCAGGCGCTCCCCGCTTTCGGTGAACGCGACCACCGACGGGGTGGTCCGGGCCCCTTCGGAGTTGGCGATGACCGTGGGCTCGCCGCCCTCCCAGACGGCGATCACCGAGTTGGTCGTGCCCAGGTCGATGCCGACCGCCTTGGCCATCACCGGCCTCCGGTCATCTGGGCGAGCAGGCTCTTGGCCTCGTCGGCCACCGCGGCGTCGGCGACGACCTCGTAGCGGGTCGGTGTCATCACCCGGACCGAGGCGAAGTCGCGGCGGCCGCGCTGCAGCGCGTGCGCGGCGAGACCGAAG
Source organism: Amycolatopsis heterodermiae (assembly GCF_034929455.1). NCBI lineage: Bacteria > Bacillati > Actinomycetota > Actinomycetes > Pseudonocardiales > Pseudonocardiaceae > Amycolatopsis > Amycolatopsis heterodermiae. The sequence continues at coordinate 354,239 of NZ_JAYFSI010000011.1, read as the reverse complement.
ATCGCGCCGATCACCGCGCCGAACACGAGTCCGTAGACGGCGAGGGTGAAGGCCGCCAGCAACGGCGTGAGCCAGTTGAAGAGCCCGAACAGCCAGCCGATCAGCAGGCCGGTGAGGGCACCCGAGCCGGCGCCGCGCAGCGCGGCGCCGCCGTAGTTCAGGCGTCCGACGACCTGCTCGACGAGCTGGACGTCCGAGCCGATGATGGCGACCCGTTCGACGGGGAAACCGTTGTCCGACAGGTAGTCGACGGCTCGCTCGGCTTCGCTGTAGGTCTCGTAAGTTCCGATCGGACGGCGCTGTTCCGCGGCGCGGGGGTCCGGGGAGTGGCGCGGTGGTGGCGCGGTGGCGCCCGGCTGCGTGGTCATCGGCTGGCTCCTAGACGTTCGCGGGTTCTTCGCGGGCGGCTTCCCCGGCGATCCGGGGCTTCTCTCCGGCCGGGGTGGTACGGCCGCCGATTTCGACCTTGCGCGGCTTGCCGGCTTCGGCGACCGGGATACCGAGCACGAGCACGCCGCGGTCGAACTCCGCGGACAGCCGGGTGCTGTCCAGGTTGTCGCCCAGAAAGAACTGGCGGCTGAACTCACCCTGCGGCCGTTCGTCGACCAGCAGCTCGTCCCCTTCCCGGCGTAGATCGCGGAACGGGTCGAAACGCATCAGGGTCATGACTCTCCTCTTCCTTCGCCCGGGTACGTGCCGCGAGAAAGACCTCCTGCGTCAAATCGACTCCGCGACGCGGTTTCCGGGCAGACACGTGTTCGCGAATACCGGCAGAATCGGCGCTGTCGCGGTGACCTTCCGGGATATCCATACAGTGGCAAGGACGGCCGTCCCGGCGCGTGCGCCTGGCAGGTCGAAATTCGCGCGAACTATCGACCCGGCAGAGCAAGAAAAGGCGCGCCGGCGAACGCCTCGCTGCACCGGCGCGAGCGCGAACAGGCGGTCACCGTGCACGAGGTGCTCGGCGACGTCTCCGTGCGGGCACTGCGATCGCACTGGCGGCTTCCCGAAATCCTACTCGGAATCGATGCGAGCTTGGGGCATCCGCCGGAAATCAACCGGAGTGAATCGCGGCGAAATCGTTGCGTTCGTGCGGGAATGGCTGTCGCAGTGCGAACGAAGGCCGGTCCCCTCGTCAGTGTCCTGGCGTCACGGTCGGAACGGGGCTAACGTCATCTGTGTTCGCGTCCAAACAGGACGAAATTCGGCGCGCAGGATGACAGCTGAGAAGGAAACTCATGACCGAGACACCGACTGTGGGGCTGCTCGTGACGATGGAGGCCAAGGCGGGCCGTGAGGGCGACGTCGAGAAGTTCCTCGAGTCGGGCCGGGCGCTCGTCGACGAGGAGCCGGCGACCACCGCCTGGTTCGCGTTCCGTCTCGGTGGCACGACGTTCGGGATCTACGACGTGTTCCCCGACGAGCCGGGACGCGAGGCGCACCTGAACGGCAAGGTGGCCGAGGCCCTGATGGCCCAGGCACCCGATCTCTTCACCGCCACCCCCGTGATCCAGAGGGTCGACATCCTGGCCTCGAAACTGCCCTGACCCGTCGTTCGAGCCGCGAAGTCGTTGCCCTGTCAGGCAAGTTGTGAACCTTCACTTCTTCGACGACGACCGGTGCGCCGCGAAAGGTGCCGGCCACCGCACCGTCCGGCAGGAACACCTGCCCGGCCGAGGAGAATGCGACCGGCCTCGCGATGCTGGAGTTCGCCGGGCGCGCCGGTCTCACCGACCGGACCGGACGGCTCGCCTGGGCGATCACCAGCTTCCTGCCACGAACGCGCCGCCGTGCACGCGGCTGCGCTCTCCGTGGCCACCGATGACGACTCCCGGCCGACCGCCTCGCCCGCGCCCTGACCCGGCTCGAGCGGTACGGGGGAGCGCAGGCCCTGCCCGACGGCGCCGGCAAGCCGGCCGAGGGCGCCGGGCACGACGGACGGGTCAGCCTGCTGATGGCCTGTACGACCCTGCTCGAGCTGCGGCAGCGGCGCGCCGAGGCGCTGCCCTGCGTCCAGCGCGTGCGGGCGCTCGTCGCGGACCGGTCGAGCCCCCTGCGCCACGCAGACGCGCTCGCGGGCGTGGCGCGGCAGCCGACGGGGCTCGACTCGCCTGCCGAGGTCGTCCGGCTCGCCGAACGCGCTCTCGCGCTTCATCGCCGCGTCGACCATCCCGACGGAACCGCTTTCGCCGCCATGACTTCGGGTCGGGCCATCGCCGGCTCGGCACAGGTCCGAGAGCTGACCGAGAAACCCCGGCCGCCCTCGGTCACGGTCACGGCCGGTCTGCCGGCCAGCGGGAAATCGTGCCGGCGCTGTCGGGCGGCTCGGCGGTGGAGACCACCTGGATCAGGTGAGCGGTGTCCGAGCAGGCGCCGGTTTCGTCCTTGAGCGTGGTGGTCGAGAGGTGACGTTGGCGCAGCCGACCGCGCAGGTGGTCCAGGACGGACTCGCGGGGGGCCGGGGCCGACCCGGCCGTCGCGGTACGCACCGGCCACTGGGGAGGGGCTTTCGCCGGGGCTGCCGGCGACGAGCACCGCGCGGTCGTCGAAGGTCCGGCCGGCGCGCCCCGTGCCGCTCTTCCTCCCCGGCCGGCCGGACGTCGACTCCGGGGGACTGATCAGCGCCCCGATGTTCACGTCGCCAGGACCAGGAGCGCTGCCGCCCGGCTGGGCAGAATGTGAATTCTTCCAGGGCCGAAAGGCCGTTTCGCCGTCCAGGAGGGACCCCAGCCATGGCCGAGCCGCGAGACCACGCCGAACCGCCCGTCCGAACGCATCCGGGTGCCTGGCTCCCGGTGCGGGTTCTGCGTGAACTGTGGGTGTGCACCTACCAGGTTCGCCGGGACGTCACCGTGCTGCAGGTCGGGGGTGACGTGGACGTGATCGGCCTCGCCGACCTGCGTACCGCGTTCGGGGGCCTGGTGGGCGCGGGCAACCGGCTCGTGGTCCTGGACTTCGGCCGGGTCGGGTTCTTCAGCGTGGGCGGTGTCGGCGTCCTGGAGCACACCCGGCTCACGCTTCACGATGCCGGGATCCCGATGCGTCTCGCTCGCCCTTCGCGGGCCGTGCTGCGTCCGCTCACCGTGCTCGGCCTGGTCGGCCGGTTCGACATCCACGCCGGCATCGGCCGGGCCATCACGGCGCCGTCCCGCGCTGCGTAAGGTCCTGAGTCCGGTCGGTACCGCGCGCGGCCGGCAGCGAGTGCCGCGGCACGTGCCGCCGGGAGACGCCCACGCCACGAACGTCACCGGCACCGGGGCCGGGAAGCTGCGTCACAATGCCCGAGAGCGCCCACGTCCGCCGGTGGTGCGCCCGGCCCGCAGGCGCTCAGCGTTCTCGCGCGAGGTGCTCGTGCACGAACCGGACGGCCATGGCGCCCTCGCCCACCGCCGAGGCCACCCGTTTCACCGAGCCGTGCCGGACGTCGCCGACGGCGAACACACCGGGGCTGCTCGTCTCCAGCGGCATCGGTGCCCGCGAGATCCCGGCGCCGGCGAACGCGCCGACGTCCGCGCCCGTGAGGACGAACCCGTCCTCGTCGAGAGCGATGTGGCCGGACAGCCAGCGCGTGTGGGGAGCCGCCCCGACGAAGACGAACAACGCGCGCGCGGCGAGCCGGTCCCGCACGCGGGTGCGGTTGTCCTCGACCTCGACGCCCGCCATCGCTTTGCCGTCCTCGACGACCTCGCGAACTTCGGTGTGCAGGTGGACCCGGACTCGCGGGTGGTTCCCGACCCGGTCGACGAGGTAGCGCGACATGTCCGCGGCGAGAGCGCCGCCGCGCACCAGCAGGTGCACCACGGGCGAGGTTTCCGCCAGGAACACCGCGGCCTGTCCCGCGGAGTTGCCGCCGCCGACCACCGCGACCGGGTCCGCCCGGCACTGCCTGGCCTCCTGCGAGGTCGCGGCGTAGTGGACGCACGTGCCTTCGAGGTGTTCGAGTCCCGGGACGGGCAGGCGCCGGTACCGGGCGCCGCTCGCGATGATCACCGTCCGGGTGACGATTTCGGTGCCGTCGTCGAAGCCGACCGCGTACAGCCCGTCGCGCGGGACGAGGGTGCGCGCCTCACCCGGAACGGCCACCGGGACCCCGAACTTGGCCGCCTGGATCACCGACCGCTCGGCCAGTTCCGCACCCGAGATCCCGGACGGAAAGCCGAGGTAGTTCTCGATCCGCGACGTCGTGCCCGCCTGCCCGCCCGAGGCGACGGCGTCGAACGCCGCGGTCGCCAGTCCTTCGGACGCGGCGTAGACGACGGCCGCGAGCCCGCCGGGTCCGGCGCCGACCACGAGCACGTCGCGCACGCCCACCGGCTGCCGCTCGGGCCGGAGCCCCACCGCGGACGCCACTTCGGCGTTGCCCGGGTTGCGCAGCACACCGGCACCGGGCAGCACCACCACCGGGGTCTCCTCGGCCGGGACGCCGAGCCGGCGCAGCAGCGCCTCGGCCCCGCGGTCCTGATCGAGGTCGTCCAGCCGGTACGGCAGGCGGTTGCGGGCGACGAACTCCAGCAGCCGCCGGGTGTCCGGCGAGAAGCACGAGCCGACGATCCGCAGCCCGTCGCCGGAGCCGATGACGAGCGCGCGGCGGAGGAAGTAGGCGTGCAGGACCAGATCGCCGAATACCGGGTCGCCGAACACGAGCCACTTCAGCTCGCCGGCCGGGATGACCAGCACCTCGCCGGGTTCCGCCGCGACGGCGGTGAAGAACGACGGCTGCCCTTCGAGCAGGCCCAGCTCGCCGAGGAACCGCCCCGGCCCGTGCACTCGCAGGGTTCTGGCGTCGTCCCCGTCGCGCTGCTGGATGGCGACCTTGCCACGCAGGACGACGTACCAGTCCGCCGCCGGTTTTCCCTGCGCGTAGAGCACTTCCCCCGGCCGCACCGCGCGGCGCTCGCCCGCGGCGGAGAGCCTGTCGATCTGCTCGCGGGACAGCCGGGGGAACGCGCCGTGCGGATCCGGGGTCTCGACGAGGTCCGGCGCCGGGAGCGTCACAGGAACACCTTGTGCACGTAGCACCAGCACCAGTTCTCCCCGGGCTCCAGCGAGCGCACGATGGGATGGCCGATGGCGTGGGCGTGCCGGCTCGCGTGCTTCCTCGGCGAGGAGTCGCAGCAGCCGACGTGCCCGCAGGTCAGGCACAGCCGCAGGTGCAGCCACGGAGTGCCGGCGGCGAGACACTCCTCGCAACCCCGGGGAGTCCGGGGCACCACCTCTCGGACGAGAGCCAGGTGCGGGTCGGTGACGGTGGTCATGTCTTCGCCTCCTCCGGCGGTTTCGGCACGTGGCCGAGCGGGTCGCGCAGGACGTTCTCCGGGCCGCTCCCGCCGGATCTCCTCGGTGCGGACGTGCCGGCCCGCTCCGAGCGTGGCGGAGAAGTTCCGAGCCACGCTTGCTCACCGCGCGGTTCTCGTCGACGACGGCGCCCACTCGTGACGGCCGGCACCGGGTCCTCTCCCGAGGCCGCCTTCGCCTCCGGCGTTCCCCGATCCGGTCCGGCCCCACCGCCGGGACGGGCGCGTCCTGGGGGCCGGACCCGGCGCCCGTCCCGGCGGCGACCACGGAGGGTGTCCCCCCGGCTCCGTGGATTTCCCTGTGGTGGCCATGGTTTCCTCACACCCGATCGAGGCCGGCGTCGATCTCGCACCGGCCTCGATCGGAGCATTCGGTGATCGTGATGCCCTGCTCGGTGCCGGTGTCCTTGTCGTGCGCGGTGACGTCGAACGTCACCTCGATCCGCGGCTCGCCACGGGTGCCGGCCGGATGCCCTCGAGCACCCGGTTGCCGGCCGCGACCTCGCAGCGGGGTGACGTCGAGCGCGACGACCTCGTCCGGGTCGACGCCCGGGTTCGGGTCCTTGCCGCCCGTCAGCCGGCGGACCAGGCTCCGCACGGCGGTGATCCGCTCGAACTCCGTCCGCCGGACGGTGGTGGTCAGGTGCTTCGGCCCGCACGCTTCGCCGGTGATGAACGGCGGGTCGGCCCTCGTCCGGGCGACCGGCGACAGCTCGACCTCGGCCTTCTCCGCCGCCTCGAACAGCCGCCGCAGTGCCTGCGCGTCCCGCCGCGGATCGATGCCGTTGTCCGAGGCGAACCCGTCCGCGAGGAAGTCCACCAGCCGGCGGTCGAAGTCGCCGTCGCCGACGTCGAGCAGGCTCACGTCGAACGTGCCCCCGCCGAGGTCGAAGACCGGCACGGTCTCGTGCCGCCGGTAGTGCAGTCCGCAGGCCGGCGCCGCGGCGGTCAGCCCGGCGTCCTCGGCCCGGGTGCGCAGCACCTGCGCGCTGATCTCCTCCGGCGAGTGGGGCTCGCCGCGGACGTCGAAGCGCACGACACCGCCCGCGCCTTCGGCGACGGCGAACCCGACCGCCTCGGCCTCGCCGGGCACCTCGTCGAAGGTGCGGCCGATGAACCGCTTGGCCGAGTGGAGGCTGCCCCTGTGGTGGCGGATCGCCTGCCGGCCGACCAGCCGGTCACCGCTTCCGGTGAACCCGGCGACCGTCCGGGCTCCCTCCGGACCGGGGACGATCCGCGGCGCGCCCGTCTCCCGGATGGCGACCACTGCGTTGGTGGTGCCGGGGTCGATCCCGGCCGCCCCGGCCATCACGCACCCCCCGGCACAGGGCGCGGCTTCGCCGGCTGCGCGCGGGCCTCCTCGGCGACTCCGGCGTCGGCGACGACCTCGTACCGGGTCGGCGTCATCGCGCGGACCGACGCGAAGTCCCGGCGGCCACGCTGCAACGCGTGGAGGGCCAGGCCGAACAGCCGGCCGATCTGCTCGACCAGCTGCACGTCGCGGCCGATGACGGCGGTCTGCTGCATCGGAAACCCTTGGTCGGAGAGGAAGCCGACGGCACGCTCCGCGTCGCAATGGTCGTCGTGCGAAGCGAGGGGCACGCGTTCGGCGGCGTGGCGCGGGGCAGGCGCGGTCGCGCGCGGCGGTGCGGTCATGGCTCGTCTCCTGGGCGTTCGCGTGTTCTTCGGCTCGGGATCGAACCGCGGCAAAGTCATGATCTGGTCCCGGTCCGGGACGGATCGTCCTACCGGGAGTGTCCGGTCCGAACCGATTTCGCGTGCGTTTCCCGTCGGGCAGGCTTTCCCGCATTTCGCCCCTGGCGAGTGGTGGCGGAGTGTGTCCGTCCGATGTGTTCCACCATGGCAAAGCCACGCGGTGCCCGCGTGCGCCCGGCAGGCCGAATTTCCGGGAGTCCTCTCGGCCCGGCAGAACAGCTGCCGACGGCGTAGGGTGCGCATCACCAGGTCGGCGTCGGGAGGACGAAAAATGACGCCCGAGGACGGTGCGGTCCCGCGGGGCCAGGAAGCGACAACGGACAGCTGGTGGCGCGCTCGGCTGTCCAATCTCTACGGTCTTTTCGCGATTTCGATGATGATGTTCGACGGCCGTGAGGCGGCGGAGATCATGCGGCTGGCCGCGACCTCCGTTTCGTCGCTGAGTGGTTGCACAACCGATGCGACCTATCTGGTCGACGAAAACGGTGCGGCCATTCCGCAGGACGGTGCGGAGAAAGCGCATCCCGGTCTCGCCGCGGCCGTCGGCGAGCTCGGCGGGCAGAGCGGCCGGATCGAGCTGGCCGACGGTCAGTGGCGCTGGTGCCACGCGCTGCGCGGGCTGGGCGGCCTGACGGGTCACCTCGTGGTCCGGGCCGAGCGGCCTCCCTCGCGTGACGAGGTCTTCCTGCTCAACTCGCTGGGCCAGCAGACCGCCGCGGCGCTGGCCAGCGCCACACTGCTGAAGCGGGAGCGGCGGCAGTCGGTGGTGCTGCGGGAGCTCAACGACCAGTTGTCCACGTCGGTGGAGCGGCTCAAGCAGCAGACGCAGGTGCACGACGTGCTGTCCACCATCTCGGCTTCCGGAGCCGGTGAGCCGGGCATCGCGCACGCGCTGCACCAGCTGACCGCGCTGCCGGTGGCGATCGAGGACCGGTTCGGCAACCTGCGCGCGTGGGGCGGGCCCGGCCGGCCCGACCCGTACCCGAAGGTCGGCGCGCCCCGGCGGGAGGAGCTGCTCCGGCACGCCGCGACCCGGCCCGAACCGGTCCGGGTGAAGGACCGGCTCGTCTCGCTGGTGCGGCCGCGGCACGAGGTGCTCGGCGTGCTCGCCCTGATCGACCCCGCGCGGGCCGCCGGCGCGGACGAGGTGTTCGCGCTCGAGTACGGCTCGACCGTGCTGGCGCTGGAGCTGTCGCACCAGCGCAGCCTGGCCGAGGCCGAGCTGCGGCTGCGCCGCGACCTCGTGGACGACCTCATCGCCGGGACCGACGACGGGAGCGCGTACGCGCGTGCCGAGGCGATCGGGCACGATCTGCGCCGTCCGCACCACGTGGTCGTGCTGCGGTGGTCGGATGACCTGGCCGAAGACGTGGTCGCCGAGGCGACGGGGCGCGCCGTGACGACGCTCGGGCTCGTCTCGCTCGTGTCGCGCCACACGGGTGCGGTCGTGCTGCTGGTCGCCGGGCGGCTGGACGCGCCGGCGCTGTTCGCCTCGGTGTCGGAAAGCCTCGGTGCCGAGGGGGCGATCGGCGTCGGCAGCCGCTGCGACACCCCGGGACGGTTGCCCAAGTCCTACGAGGAGGCGGTGCGGGCGCTCGACATCCGGCGCGGCTCGCAGACCTCGAACGGGGTCACCAGGTTCGACCAGCTGGGGATCTACCGCATCCTCGACACGGGGCAGAACCACGCTGACGTCGTCGAGTTCGTCGACGAGTGGCTCGGGAAACTGCTCGACTACGACACCCGGCGCAACGCCGAGCTGGTCCCGACGCTCGCGCGGTACCTCGAGTGCGGCGGCAGCTACGGCGACACCGCGGCCGCGCTCATGATCCACCGGAGCACGCTGCGCTACCGGCTCGGCCGGATCCGGGAGATCACGGAGCTCGACCTCAACGACGTGGACAGCAGGTTGAACCTGCACCTCGCCACCCGGGTGTGGCAGGTACTGCGCGGATCGCCGTGACCGGAGGAGGACGATGGACGAGAAGGATCGGACCGATCACGAGGTGGCCCTCGGCGGAGCCGCGCTGGCGCCGGGTGACCACCTCTGCGTCTTCCACCGGGGAAGAGCCGAGCGGGACCGCCTCCTGGTCCCGTTCCTCACCGAAGGCATGCGGGCGGGGGACGCCGTGTTCTACCTGGCCGCGGAGGGGGAGCGGAAGCACTTCCGCGAACGGCTGGCCCACGACGGCGACCTCCTGCTGACCGAGCCGGAAAACGGCCACCTCCGAGACGGTGAGTTCGCGCCCGACGCGCTCTTCGCGATGCTGGACGGCTGGGCGCAGCGCAAGCTCGGCACCGGTGACCACCCGGTCGGGCGCATCGCCGGCGACATGAGCTGGGCCGCGCCCCGGCTGGGTTCCGCGCTGATCAACGCGCTCCTCGCCGAGGAGGCCGCGGTGACCGCATGGGGGGAGGGCCTGCCGCTGGTGGTGCTGTGCTTCTACGACCTGGACCTGTTCGGCGGTGACCTGATCGTCCCGTTGATCAAGGCACACCCGAAGGTCTGGACGGCCGGGATGCTCGTCGAAAACCCCTACTACCTCTCGTCGGCGGAAATCGGTCACCACGCCGACAGCGAACGGAGTATGCCGTCATGACCGGTTCCCGGAAGTTCGGCACGCCCGGCGTCGTCATCGAGCCGGGTCAGCACATCTGCGCGCTGTACGTGGGCGAGGAGGATCGGGACCGCGTTCTGCTGCCCTTCCTGAGCGAAGGCCTGCGGGCCGGCGAAAAGTGCCTGTTCGGCGTGCACGAGGACGAGGTCGCCGGTTTTGTCGACCGGCTCGGCGAAGACGTCGACGACATCGACGGGCGCGTCGGCTCCGCGCAGCTGGACATCCGGGCGGCGGGGGACCGGCTGCTGTCGCCGGAGGAGTTCAGCGTGGACCGGATCATCGCGTTCTGGGACGAGGCCGTGTCCGCCGCGATGGCCGCGGGCTACGGGTTCGTCCGGCTCGGCGCGGAGGCGCGCTGGTGGCACCCGCAGCTGCCCGGGCTGACCGAGCTGTTCCGGTACGAGGCCGCCTTGAACGACTTCACCAGCCGCTACCCGCAGGCGATCCTGTGCATGTACGACCTCTCGCGGTACCGCGAGAACATCGTGCTCGACCTGCTCAAGACCCATCCGCAGGTGCTGATGTGCGGAGTGCTGCTGGAAAACCCGTACTACCTGCCCCCGGCGACCCTGGTGTAGCTCGCTGCTTCCTTCTTCGTGTGAACGGCGGATCGGCGGGTACGCGATCCCGAAAGCACCCGAGGAAGGGAGCCTGCCGTGGTACGGCACGAGAAGTGGCTGACCGCCGTCGAAGACGTCGCCGAGCTGGACGACCCGGCCGAAGCGAGGGCCGTGCTCGCCGCGGTCATGGCCGCCTTCGCCCGGTGCCTGCCGGACGCCGCCCGCGGGTGGCTGGCCGACCGGCTGCCCAGCCCGGAGGCCGGACCGGTGCGTGACCCCGGGCCGGCGAACCTGGAGTCGGGCACCGATGTCGAGGCGGCCGTGGCCCGGCGGCTGCGGACCACCCCCGAGCGGGGCCGCTACCTGACCCAGGCGGTCCTGACCGCGCTCGCCCGGACCGATCCCGCACTCGCCGAGGAGCTGCGCGGACGGCTTCCGCGCGCCGTCGTGGAGACGCTCGCTCCCGCGGGCGAGTCGCCGCGCGACGCGGCGAGCCACCGGCCGGAGGTCCCGACGCGGCTGTCGGACGAGGAGGTGGCCCGCGGCCTGCGTCACCTGACCGGGTGGTCCGGGGACCGGCACGGGATCGAGCGCACGGTGCAGCTGCCCGCCGACCGGATCACCCCGCTGGTCGAGCGCGTGCAGCGCGAGGCGCGGGCGATGAACGACCACGCCCACGTCGAGCGGGCCGACGGCGGGGTGACGTTCCGGCTGCGCACCGGGCGGCAGGGCGTCGTCACCGAACCGGATCTGTGGCTGGCCGAACGGATCGACGAGGCCGTCGCCGCGGTGGGCTCCGGTGGCCGGCCTGGTTGAGCGCGGCCGGAGCGGCTACCCGGGTGCGATGGACTACTCCGAAAACTGGTGGCGTGACGCCGTCGTCTACGAGGTCTACCCCCGCAGCTTCGCCGACTCGAACGGGGACGGCACCGGCGATCTGGCGGGTCTGCGCGCGCGGCTCGGTTACCTGGCCGACCTGGGTGTCGACGCGGTGTGGACGACCCCGTGGTACCGCTCGCCGATGGTCGACGGCGGCTACGACATCGAAGACCACCGGGCCGTCGACCCGGTGTTCGGGACCGGCGCGGACGCGGTCGAGCTGATCGCCGAAGTGCACCGGGCCGGCCTGCGGCTGCTGATCGACGTCGTGCCGAACCACACCTCCGACCGCCATCGGTGGTTCCGGGCCGCGCTGGCCGCCGGGCCCGGTTCTCCCGAACGGGCGCGGTACCACTTCCGGCCCGGGCGGGGCGACGACGGCGAGCTGCCGCCCAACGACTGGCGCAGTGTCTTCGGCGGTCCCGCGTGGAAGCGGGTGCCGGACGGCGAGTGGTACCTGCACCTCTTCGCCCCCGAGCAGCCGGACCTGAACTGGGATCACCCGGAAGTGCGCGCCGACTTCGAGGACCTGCTGCGGTTCTGGTTCTCCCGCGGCGTCGACGGCGTCCGCATCGACGTCGCCCACGGCCTCGTGAAGGACCCGGCCTTCCCCGATCTGGGATCCGGCCACGAAGACCGGATGCGGCCGCCGGACCGCGGCCGGCACCCGCACTGGGACCTCGAGGGCGTGCACGACATCTACCGCACCTGGCGCAAGATCGCGGGCGAGTTCGGCCCGGACCGGGTGTTCGTCGCCGAAGCGTGGGTCGCGAGGCCGGACCGGCTGGCGTGCTACGTCCGCCCGGACGAGCTGCACACCGCGTTCAACTTCCACTTCCTCCGCTGTTCGTGGGACGCCGGGGCGCTGCGTTCGGTGATCGACTGCACGGTGGAAGCCCTGCACGCGGTGGGGGCGCCCGCGACGTGGGTGCTGTCCAACCACGACGTCGTCCGGCACGTGACGCGGTTCGGCCGCGCGAACACCCGGGTCGAGGACCACCCCTGCCCGGCCGAGCCGGCCGATCTCCCGCTGGGCAGGCGGCGGGCCCGGGCGGCGCTGCTGCTGATGCTGGCGCTTCCCGGCGGCGCGTACCTCTACCAGGGCGAGGAACTGGGGCTGGAAGAGGTCGAGGACCTGCCCGAGGACGCGCTCACCGACCCGACCTGGGAACGCTCCGGCCACACCCAGCGGGGGCGGGACGGCTGCCGGGTGCCGCTCCCGTGGTCGGGAACGGCACCACCGTTCGGCTTCACCGACGCCGGCGTGCCGACGTGGCTGCCGCAGCCGCTGCGGTGGCGCGCGCTGACCGTGCGGGCGCAGGAGGACGATCCGGAGTCGATGCTCGGCCTGTACCGCGCCGCTCTCGCCGCGCGGCGAGAGCACCCGGCGCTGGGGGACGGGACGATGACGTGGCGGCCCGCGCCCGAGGGGGTGCTGCGGTTCGCGCGCGAGCCGGGCTTCGAGTGTGTGGTGAACCTGTCCGCCGGGCCCGTCGAGCTGCCGGACGGCGCGCGGGTGCTGCAGGCCAGCGTGCCGCCGGAGGACGGCCGGGTGCCGGTCGACGCCGCGGTGTGGCTGGTCAGGCGGTGACGAGCCGGATCCAGCGGTTGGCTCCGTGGAGCCGGTAGGCGGTGCGCGGGGTGTGGCCGGCCGGCCGCCGGAGGGTGGCGGGGTGCCGGTGGGTGCGGCGGTGAACCTGTCCGCCGGGCCCGTCGAGCTGTCGGCCGGCGCGCGGGTGCCGGTGGCCCGCGAGCCGCCGGTGGACGCCGCGGTGTGGCTGGTCAGGCGGTGACGAGCCGGATCCAGCGGTAGCCGTGGCCGGCGACGGCGACGTCCGCGGGATCGATCCGATCGTCGTAGCCGCCGTCCTCGAACACCGCCAGCGCGAGGTCGTCCGGCCCGGCCGGGATGCGGACGCGGTGCTCGGCGGGGCCCAGGTTGTGCACGAACACCATGCGGCCCTTCGCTGTTCCGGTCCGGTGCACCAGGACCTCCCGCGGGCCGCCGTCGACGGGTTCGTGCGTGCCGACGGCGATCTCCGGGCACTCCTTGCGGGTGTGCAGCGCCCGTTCGAACCAGGTCAGCAGGCTGTTCGGGTCACGGCGCTGGCCGAGGACGTTGACCCGCTCGTAGCCGAACGGCCCGCCCTGGACGGGCGGGGCGACCAGCTGCCCGGCCGGCGCGCGGGAGAACCCGCCGTGGGGCCCGTCGGACCACTGCATCGGCGTGCGGATCGCGGTGCGCTCGGGCAGCGTCAGGTCCTCGCCCATGCCGATCTCGTCGCCGTAGCGCAGCACGGGGCTGCCCGGCATGGTCAGCAGCAGGCTGTAGGCCAGCTCCAGGCGCCGCCGGTCGCCGTCCAGCATGCAGGCCAGCCGGCGCCGGATGCCGCGGTCGTAGAGCTGCATGCGGGGCTCGGGCCCGAACCGGCCGAGCACGTCGCCGCGCTCTTCCGGGGACAGGCCGCTGAGATCGACCTCGTCGTGGTTGCGCAGGAAGGTCGCCCACTGGGCCTGGCCCGGCAGCCGGGGCGAGCACCGAAGCCGCTCCCGGACGGGGTCGGCGTCGCCGCGGGCCAGCGCGAGCATCAACGCCTGGTTGAGCCGGAAGTCGAAGAGCATCGTCGCACGGCTGGCTTCGTCGTCCGCGGTGCCGAAGTACTCCAGCAGCTCGTCCTCGGGTACGTTCGCCTCCGCGAGCAGCATGGCGTCCCCGCGTTGCCAGGAAACGGTTTCCCGCAGCTGCCGCAGGAGACCGAAGTCCCGTCGCCCGCGTGACTCGATGAGGAACGGGGCCGCGTCGATCCGGAAACCCGCCACGCCGAGGCGCAGCCAGAAGGTGACGATCTTGGCCAGCTCGGCCCGCACCGCCGGGTTTTCGACGTCGAGCTCGGGCTGAAAGCGGTAGAACCGGTGCCGGTACCAGCGGCCGACGCTCTCGGCGTAGGTCCAGGTCTCCTCTTCGGACCCGGGGAACACGGCGCCGTCCCACCGGTCGGCCGGTTCGTCGTCGGCCCAGACGTACCAGTCGTGGTACGGCGCCGACCGCCCAGAGAGGGCCGACCGGAACCAGGGGTGCTCGTCACTCGTGTGGTTGACGACCAGGTCGAGCACGAGCCGGATACCGGCCTCGTCGGCTTGGCTGACGAGCTCGGCGAAGTCCCCGAGAGTCCCGAAGCGCGGGTCGATGCCGTAGTAGTCGGTGATGTCGTAGCCGCCGTCACGGCGCGGCGAGGGGTGGCACGGGCTGAGCCAGACGGTGTCGACGCCGAGCCGGCCGAGGTAGTCCAGCCGGTCGGTGAGGCCGCGCAGGTCACCGACCCCGTCGTCGTCGGAGTCCTGGAAGGTCTCGATGTCGAGGGAGTAGATCACCCCGTTGCGGTACCACCGGTGCACGGTTCGGCGGCTACCCGCCGGTCTCCGGGTCAAACGCCGTGGCCCGGTGACGGGGAACGGGAATCCCTTGGCACAAGCCGGTTCGGCGTCGGGCCGTCGGTGCGCATCGTCCTTTTCGGTCGTGCGACGGGCGGCACCCGGTGATCCGGAGGGCGAAAGCCCGGCCGTTTACCGGTGGCCGGGCCGGGAACCCGGGGCTCCGACCTCGACGACCGAGGAAAGGCTTGACCATGACCCAGCGCACGCCGGAGGCCCTCGTGGTGGGGCTCCTGACCGATGACGGGTTTCCCGGGCAGCTCGCCGGGAGAATAGCGGACGGCCTGCCCGCGCGGCTGGCCCGCGACCTCGGCCGGGAGACCGCCTGGCGCGTCGAGCACGAGACGCAGTCCCTTTCCCTGGACGAAGAGGGCAACATTCCCATGCTGGCCCTGGCGCAGGAGCGCCGGGCCGAGCACGGCTGGGACCTGCTGGTCCTGATCACCGACCTTCCGCGGCGGGCCGGGACGGTGCCGATCGCGTCGGACTACAACGCCGACCACGGGGTGGCGATGGTGTCGCTGCCCGCGCTCGGTGCGTTGCGCCTGCGCGGCCGGGTGTCACGGCTGATCGTCCACCTGGTCCGGCACCTGGTGGCGCGCCGCTCGGCGAAGGAGGCCGACCCCCCGAAGGGGATCCTCGACCGGCTGCGGGACGTCGTGACGCCGACGCGGCACATCCACGGCCGCGGCTCCGCCGACCAGCACCTGGCCCTGGTGGGTGCGCGGGGCCGGGCGCGGCTGCTCGCCGGGATGATCCGGGACAACCGCCCGTGGCGGCTGGTGCCCCACCTCGCCGGGGCCACCGCGGCCGCGGCGGCCACCGCCGCGTACGGCATCATCACGACTTCGTTCTGGAAGCTCGCGGAAGCGCTTCCCGACCTGCGGCTGGCCGGGATCACGGTACTGGCGATCGTGGTCATGGCGGGCTGGCTGATGGTGCACAACCACCTGTGGGACTCGCCGTCCGGGCACCTCGACCGGCGGAAGGCCCTGCTGTACAACGCCTCGACCGCGTTGACGCTGTCGATCGGTGTCGCCTGCATGTACGCCATCCTGTTCGCCCTGGCGCTGGGGGCGTCGATCGTCCTGGTCGAAGGCGTCTACCTGGGACAGGTCCTGGGCCACCCGGCCGGGCCGGCGTCGTACCTCAAGCTGGTGTGGCTCGCGACTTCGGTGGGCATCGTCGCCGGGGCGGTGGGTTCGAGCGTCGAAGACGAGGAACGCGTCCGCCGGGCGACCTACGGCCGGCGTGAGCGGGAGCGGCAGGAGCGCAACCGCGAGCGTGCCGGCGAAGGGGAAAACGGCGGTGACGACTGAGCGGTCACCGGGCGGTGAGGGCTTCGCCGACGGTGGCGTGCAGCGTGAACAGGGAACGCACACCTGCCACGGTCAAGGGCGAGCCGATGGCCTGCTCCGAGCCGACCAGCCGCAACCCGACCCCGGCCCGGCGCAGGTCCGTCGCGATCTGCACGACGATCTGGAGGGCCACCGGCCCGAAGGCGGCCGGTTCGGTCAGGTCGAGGATCAGGAGGTCGAGGGCCTGTGCTCGCTGCCCGTCGATGAGGGTCATCAGCTCGATCCCGGTCCGCGCGTGGAACCGGCCGCGTGGACGCAGCAACCGGGCACCCGGCCTGAGGTGGTCCAGCGGCTCGACCAGTACCGGCTGCCTCGTCGGCAGGTCTTGGTCCGTCACTTGCCCTTTTCTCCCTGCGGTAGTTGCGCCGGCCCTCCCAGTGAAGCGCCCGGCGCTGCTCCCGTACAGCCGGTTCGCGCGGCACTCCGTCCAGTACCCGCGTTGGCGTGAGCGCGACCGGACCGGTTACTGTTCCGCGGGTGACGGGCTTGCCGCGGACGGAGCTGCTGCCCGGGCATCCGGTCGCTCGCGCGAGGGACGTCGACGAAGCGCACGAGGCGGTGACCCGGACGTACCTGCCGCATCGGCTCGAGGTGCTGGATCGTGCGATCGGCTTGGACATGCGGCTCAACGCGGTCCGGGTGGGCGCGGTGACCGCGGGCTACCTGCGTTACGGGAGTGCGGTCCGGCTCGGCACGGTCGACGCCGGTGACTACCACGTCAACATCCCGGTCGCCGGCCGGTGCGAGCAGCGCTGCGGCTCCGGGGAACCGGTGTTCGCCGGACCTGGCCGGGCCGCCGTGTTCATGCCGGGCCACCCGGCCGATCTGCGGTGGGAAGCCGCGTGTGCCCAGCTCTGCCTGATGATCGACCGGCACGAGCTGGAACTGGAGCTGCGGCGGCAGCTCGGGCGGCCGCTGGGCGAGCGGCTGCGCTTCACCACCACGATGGATCTCGGGACGCCGGCGGCGCGGTCGTGGCTCGAGGTGCTGGCCCTGCTGGAGCGTGAGGCGGACCGGCCGGGCGGGATCACGCACCACCCCGCGGCGGCCACGCACCTGCAGAGCCTGGTGATCACCGGTCTGCTGCTGGCCCAGCCGAACAACTACAGCGACCACCTGCACGCCCCGGCGGCCCTGGCCCCGCCCCGGGCGCTGCGCCGGGCCGTCGAGCTGATCGAAGACGACCCGGGCCGGCCGTGGACTTCGGGCACCCTGGCCCGTGAAGCAGCCGTCAGCGTCCGGTCACTGCAGGAGGGGTTCCAGCGGTGGTTCGGGCTGCCGCCGATGGCCTACCTGCGGGATGTCCGCCTGACGCGGGTGCAGGGCGAGCTCGCGGCGGCCGACCCCGCCGGCACGACCATCGCCGCGGTCGCGGCACGCTGGGGCTTCCTGCACGCCGGCCGGTTCGCGACCGCCTACCGCCGCAAGTTCGGCGTCCTGCCCTCGGAAACCCTGCACGGCCGCCACGCGGCCGCATCCGGCCACCGGGCTCGCCGGTGGCCGGATGCGGCGTGCCGGGTCAGGGTTTGAGGACGACCTTCTCGCAGTTGTCCTGCTTGTTCTTGAACAGCTCGAAACCGCGGTCGGCCTGCTCCAGCGGAAGGGTGTGGGAGATGATCCGGGTCGGATCCAGCTCGCCGCGTTCGATGTGCCGCAGCAACGGTTCCATGTAGCGCTGCACGTGGCACTGCCCGGTCCGCAGGGTCAGCGACCGGTTCATCCACGCTCCGGCGGGAAACTTGTCCAGCAGGCCGCCGTAGACGCCGATCACCGAGACCACGCCACCGCTCCGGCACGCCATGATCGCCTGGCGCAGTACGTGCGGCCGGTCGGTCTCCGAGCGCACGGCCTGCTTGATCCGGTCGTAGGCCGCAACGTGCGCGCTGCCGTGGGTGGCTTCCAGCCCGACGGCGTCGATGCACTTGTCGGGGCCGCGGCCACCGGTCAGCTCCAGCAGCCGGGACCGGACGTCGGCCTCCTCGAAGTTCACCGGGATGTGGCCCGCCCGTTCCGCCAGTTCCAGCCGGTACGGCTCCTTGTCGATGGCGATGACCTTCGCCGCGCCCAGCAGCCGGGCGCTGTCCATGGCGAACTGGCCGACCGGGCCGGCGCCCCAGACCGCGACGACGTCGCTGGAGCGGATGTCGCACATCTCGGCGCCCATGTACCCGGTGGGCAGGATGTCGGACAGGAACAGCACCTGCTCGTCGGTCAGGTCCGACTCGATCCTGATCGGGCCGACGTCGGCGAACGGCACCCGCGCGTACTGCGCCTGGCCGCCGGCGAAGCCCCCGGTCAGGTGTGAATAGCCGAAGATCCCGGCGGTCGGGTGACCGAACATCTTCTCCGCGATCCCGGCGTTGGGGTTGGAGTTCTCGCAGCAGGAGTACAGCTCCGCGGCGCAGGCGGCGCACGCGCCGCAGGCGATCGGGAACGGCACGACGACCCGGTCGCCGACGCGCAGCCGCCCCGGGTCGACGCCCGAGCCGACCTCGAGCACTTCGCCCATGAACTCGTGCCCCAGGATGTCACCGTCCTGCATGGTCGGGATGTACCCGTCGACCAGGTGCAGGTCCGAGCCGCAGATGGCGGTGGAGGTGATCCGGACGATCGCGTCGCGGTGGTTCAGGATCTTCGGGTCCGGGACGTCGCGGACCTCGACCTTGTTGCGGCCCGCCCAGGTGTTGGCCCTCATGCGTCCGCTCCCTTCTCGAGCTCGGCGTCCGACAGCGGCTGTGCCGGACGTTGCGGGAACTCCCTGCGGGCCCGCTTGCCCCAGGGGGCGCCGTCGGACCGGACGACCTCGCCGGTCTCCAGGACCTGCTTGAGCCGGCGCAGGTCGTCGTCGAGCTGCTGGTGCGGTTCCTCGCCGAAGTACTGGGCGACCACCTTGCCGACCGCGCCGCCGGGGATCTCGTAGGTCAGGGCGACGTGCACCTCGGTGCTCTCCCCGTCGGGTGCGGGCGCGAACCGGACGGTGCCGGAGTTCGGCACGTCGGCCTTCCCGGTCGAGCGCCACGCGATCAGGGCGCCCGCCGTCTCCTCGGTGATTTCCGCGTCCCACTCGACGTTCTGGCCGAACGGGGCACTGGCCGACCAGCGGCTCGTCCGGTCACCGGTGGCGCGGATCCGCTCGAGGTGCGCCATGAACGCCGGAAGGTTCTCCAGGTCGCGCCAGAACGCGAAGACGTCCGGCGCGGGTTTGCGAATGGTGGTTGCTGCGGTCAGTTCCACGGGATCTCCTTTGCGTGTGTCATCCATTCGAGTGGCCTGCACGGCGGTCAGCAGGTCCAGTGCCGTGATCCCGGCGACGGCGCCGGTGACCCCGGCGAGCCGCCGCCGGCGGTGCCCGCCGCGGTGGGCGAGGGCCAGGCCGAGCGCGGTCAGGTCCATCGCGTCGCCCGCGACCCGGGTCCACGCCCAGACGCCCTTCCGCCGGCCGGTCAGGAGCCCGGCCGCGTGGACCAGTTCCCGCATCCCGACAACCGGCACCACGGCCCGCGACGTCGCGGAGTCGTCGACGCCGCTGATCCGGCGTACGGCGTGCGGGGCCGCCAGCTGGGCCACGCCGAGGCCCAGGCTCAGCCAGCCGAGCCGCCGGCCCTGCCGTCGCACCTTTTCCTTCTTCGTCCGTTCTGCCATCGACGGCGGCTACCCCTCGGGAATCCACCTAATCCAGCTGAGGCGGTGTGGTTTAGCGGGATTCCCGGCGGAAATCCGGGCGCCGAGGGGACACCCGGCGCAAGGAGGCAATCGTGAAAGCAGTGGTGTACGAAGGGCCGCGGCAGGTCAGTGTGAAGGACGTGCCGGACGCGCGGATCGAGCGGCCGACCGACGTCCTGGTGCGGATCACCTCGGCGAACATCTGCGGTTCGGACCTGCACATGTACGAGGGCCGGACCGACTTCGAGACCGGCCGCTGGTTCGGGCACGAGAACCTGGGGCAGGTGGTCGAAGCCGGCGCCGGGGTCGACAAGGTCCGGGAAGGCGACTGGGTCGTCCTGCCGTTCAACATCGCTTGCGGGCACTGCAAGAACTGCGAGCGTCAGCTGACGAACTACTGCCTGACCGCCCAGCCCGAGCCGAAGCTGGCCGGTGCCGCGTACGGCTTCGCCGACATGGGCCCGTACGCCGGCGGGCAGGCCGAGCTGTTGCGCGTGCCCTGGGGCGACTTCAACTGCCTGCGGCTGGGCGAGGACGCCGAGCAGCGCCAGACGGACTACGTGATGCTCGCCGACATCTTCCCGACGGGCTACCACGCCACCGAGCTGGCCGGCGTGCGGCCCGGCGACCAGACGGTCGTCTACGGCGCGGGCCCGGTCGGGCTGATGGCCGCCCTCTCGGCGACCATCCGGGGCGCGAGCAAGGTGATGGTCGTCGACCGGCACGCCGACCGGCTGCGGCTGGCGGAATCGATCGGCGCGATCGCCATCGACGACTCGAAGGTCGACCCCGTGCAGGCCGTGCTGGACGAGACGATGGGGCTGGGCGCGGACAACGGCTGCGAATGCGTCGGCTACCAGGCGCACGAGCCCGACGGCCGGGAGCAGGCCAACCTGACGATGAACCGGTTGGTCGCCTCGGTCCGCTTCACCGGGAAGATCGGCAATGTCGGCGTCTTCGTGCCGCAGGACCCCGGGTCCGAGGACGAGCTGGCGAAGCAGGGCAAGCTCGCCTTCGACTACGGCACGTTCTGGTTCAAGGGCCAGCACGTGGGCAGCGGCCAGGCGCCGGTCAAGAAGTACAACCGGCAGCTGCGCGACCTGATCGCCGCGGGCAAGGCCGAACCGTCGTTCATCGTCAGCCACGAGCTGCCCCTCGACCGCGCGCCGGAGGCGTACGAGCACTTCGACAACCGGGACGACGGCTGGACGAAGGTCGTCCTGCACCCGGCGATGGCGGGGGCCTGACATGTCCGGAGAGCTGAGCGGACGCCGGATCGCCATCCTCGCGGCCGACGGGGTCGAACGAGTCGAGCTGGAACGGCCGCGGCAAGCGCTGGACGACGCCGGCGCCGCCACCACCGTGGTCTCCATCGCCGAGGGCGAGATCCAGGCCCGCAACAACGACCTCGAGGACGCCGGCACCTTCAAGGTGGACAAGCTGGTCGGCGACGTGTCGGTCGGCGACTACGAGGCGCTGCTGCTGCCGGGCGGGACGGTGAACCCGGACAAGCTGCGCATGGAACCCGCCGCGGTGCGGTTCGTCCGGGACTTCGTCGAGTCGGGCAAGCCGGTCGCCTCGATCTGCCACAGCCCGTGGAACTTCGTCGAGGCGGACGTCGCGCGGGGGCGCCGGCTGACGTCGTGGCCCAGCGTGCGCACCGACCTGCGCAACGCCGGGGCCGAGGTGGTCGACGAGGAGGTCGTGACCGACGGCAACATCACGACGAGCCGATCGCCCGACGACCTGCCGGCCTTCTGCGAGCGCATCGTGGCGGAGTTCGCCCGGGGCTCGTAGACCGCCGGCCGCGCTGGGCCTGCGTCGTGAGCGGCAGCCACGTCAACGGGTCACCCACCCGGGCGTTCCGGAACGCCCGGGTGCCGGGCCGTGGTGACGGTCCCGGGTCGTCCCTCGGTCACCGAAACCCGCCTCCGCAGTCCGCCGCCCCGTTCCGCGTCACCCGGCGCCGGGCTTCCGGGCCGCCGGGTCGCGGCGTACGCCGGTCAGCCCGCCGGGGTCGCCGCTGGTCGGCAGGTGGCCGCCGAGGGCTTCGATCCGGCGGATCGCGGGCTCGGCGAGCACGCCGTGCACCAGGACCGACAGGGCGACGGCGAGGGCACCGACCCGCCACAGCACGTCCTGGCCGGGCACCGGGAAGCGGTCGAGGGCGTAGGCGAGGTAGAAGATCGTGCCGATCCCGCGCACGCCGAAGAACGCGATCGCGCCCGAGGCGTGGGGCCCGGCCGAGGAACCGAGCAGCGACAACCAGCCGATCACCGGCCGGACGACCAGCACCGCGACGCCCGCCACCAGCAGTTCCACCACGGAGAAGCCGCGCAGCAGCCCGTCCCCGAGGGCCAGGCCGAGACCGAGCAGGGCGATCGCGACGAACAGCCGTTCCAGCTGGCGGCCGAAGGAGTGCAGCACCTCGTGGTAGTCGTGGGACCGCTCTTCGGTGCGCACCGCGACGGCGGCGACGAAGACGGCCACGAACCCGTTGCCGTGCACGAGTTCCGCGACCGCGTACGGGAGGAACGCCAGCGCGACCAGCACGAGACCGTCGGCGTAGTCGGCCAGCCGGAACCGGGACGACGACGTGCGGAACATCGCCCACCCCAGCAGCCGCCCGGCGCCCAGTCCTGCCAGGACACCGATGAGCACCGGCAGCAGCAGGTCCACGAGGACCCACCGGACGTCCAGCTCCGGCCGCTCCCCGGCGAGTGCCAGAGCCAGCAGCACGAAGGGCATGGTGAGCCCGTCGTTCAGGCCGGCTTCGATGGTGAGGGTGGAGCGGATCTCGTTGTCGCGGGCCTGCTCCGGGTGCGCGTCGGGGGAGGGGACGCCGACCTCGCCGGCGAGCACCGGATCGGTCGGGGCCAGTACCGCGCCCAGCAGGATCGCGACGGCGGGGGTCAGGGCCAGCCACCACCAGCCGAGCAGGGCGACGACGGCGATCATCACCGGCATCGTGATGCCGAGCAGCCGCCAGGCCGACGCCCAGCGGCGGAGGCCGAAGGGGCGGTCGACCGACAGCCCGGCCCCGGCGAGAGAGACGAGGATGCCCAGCTGGGCGAACGATTCGACGCCGGTCAGGTGGGCGGCGGGGTCGGCCCACCCGTTGCCGTAGGGCTCCGGAAGAGGGAGCAGGCCGAGCCCGACGCCGGCGATCAGCATGATCAGCGGGGTCGAAAACGGCCGTTCGGCGACCAGTTTCGGCAGGACCGCCGCGGCCAGCGCGAGCAGCCCGGCGACACCGAAGAGGACGGTCAACATGGACACCGGACACCTGCTGCTCTGCCGTGGACACCGGCTCGCGGGTTACCCGGCGGACCGGGGCACAAACTCCGGTGTGCCGCTCAGCCCGCGACGATGGTGTGCTCGCCGCGGGCGACCAGTTCGCCGATCACCGGGTGGCCGGGCAGCTCGCCCGCGACGAGCAGGCCGCCGGAGGTCTGGGCGTCCGCCAGCAGCAGCGCCTCGTCCTCGGAGATCCGGGACAGGTCGGCGTGCGGGCGCACCCAGTCGAGGTTGCGCCGGGTCCCGCCGCTGACGTAGCCGTCGCGCAGCGCCTCGCGGGCGCCGTCGAGGTAGGGCACGGCGGCCGGGTCGATCCGGGCCGTGACGCCGCTCGCGCGGGCGAGCTTGTGCAGGTGGCCCAGTAGCCCGAAGCCGGTGACGTCGGTTGCGCAGGTGACCCCGGCGGCGAGCGCGGCCCGCGACGCGTCGAGGTTCAGCGTGGTCATCGTGGCGATCGCCTGCTCGAACCGTTCGCCGGTGGCCTTGTGACGCGAGTTCAGCACGCCGATCCCGAGCGGCTTGGTCAGCGTCAGCGGGACACCCGCGCGGCCGGCGTCGTTGCGCAGCAACCGGTCCGGGTCCGCGGTGCCGGTGACCGCCAAGCCGTACTTGGGCTCGGGGTCGTCGACGCTGTGCCCGCCCGCGAGGTGACAGCCCGCCTTGCCGCAGACGTCCAGGCCGCCGCGCAGCACCTCGGCGGCCAGCTCGAACGGCAGGACGTCGCGTGGCCAGCCGAGCAGGTTCACCGCGACCACGGGTGTGCCGCCCATGGCGTAGACGTCGGACAGCGCGTTCACCGCGGCGATGCGGCCCCAGTCGTACGGGTCGTCGACGACCGGGGTGAAGAAGTCCGTGGTCAGGATCAGTGCGACACCGCCGTCGATCCGGACCGCGGCCGCGTCGTCACCGTCGTCCAGGCCGACCAGCAGTGCGCCGGCGGGGTGCGCGGGCGTGGTGCCGGTGAGGCCGCGGACGACGTCCTCCAGCTCGCCGGGCGGGATCTTGCACGCGCAGCCGCCACCGTGGGCGTACTGGGTCAGCCGGACGCTCATGGGTTCATCATGCGCGGGTGGCGGGACCTTGGCAGGATGGCGGGATGCCCCGAGGAGGCGTACCCGGCCTGGTGGCCGGCGCGGTCTTCAAAACCGTTGAGCGGCAGGTCCTGCCGCTGGCGGGTTCGATTCCCGTCCGCCTCCGCCATGGCTGACCCGCGGCGGGCGATCCCGCGCACCGACACCGTCCTCGCCGAACCACCCGTCGCGAAGGCCGCCGAGACACTCGGCCGTGACCTGGTGAAAGCGCTGGTCGTGGCCGCCCAGCAGCGAGCGCGCGCCGGTGAGATCGAGCCTGGCGAGGTCGTCGACGAGGTTCTGGCCCGGCTACCGGTGACCGTGTCGTCGCTGCGGCCGGTGCTCAACGCGACCGGCGTCCTCGTCCACACCAACCTCGGCCGGGCGCCGCTGTCGCCGGCCGCGCTGGACGCCGTCGTCGCCGCGGGCGGCACCACCGACGTCGAGTTCGACCTCGAGACCGGTGAACGGGCGAAACGTGGCCGTAGCGCGCTGGCCGCGCTGGCGGACGCGGTCCCGAGCGCCGTCCACGTGGTCAACAACAACGCGGCTGCCCTGCTGCTGTGCGCGCTGGCTTTGGCGCAGGGCAAGGAAATCGTGGTCGGCCGCGGTGAGCTGGTCGAGATCGGCGACGGTTTCCGCATCCCGGACCTGCTCGCCTCGACCGGCGCGCGGCTGCGCGAAGTCGGCACCACCAACCGGACCACCGTCGGCGACTACGCGGCGGCGATCGGCCCGGACACCGGCTTCGTGCTGAAAGTCCACCCGTCGAACTACCGCGTCACCGGCTTCACGGCCGAAGCGTCGATCGCCGAGCTGGCCGGTCTCGGCGTGCCGGTGGTCGCAGACGTCGGATCCGGCCTCCTCGCCCCGCACCCGTTGCTGCCGGGCGAACCGGACGTCACGACCGCGCTGGCCGGCGGCGCGACCGTCGTGACGGCGAGCGGGGACAAGCTGTTCGGCGGTCCGCAGGCCGGGCTGCTGTTCGGCGACACCGCCGTGATCGAACGTCTGCGACGGCATCCCGCGGCCCGGGCGTTGCGTGTCGACAAGCTGACACTGGCCGCGCTCGAAGCCACCCTGCGCGGACCGGAACCACCGGTGCGCGCCGCCCTGGACGCCGACCTCGGCGAACTCCGGACCCGGGCGGAAGCGCTGGCGACGTCGTTGCGGTCCGCCGGAATCGACGCCGAGGCGGTGCCGTCCACGGCGGTCGTTGGCGGCGGGGGCGCTCCCGGCGTCGACCTGCCGAGCGCGGCGGTCGCCCTGCCCGCCCGGTACGCGACGGCGTTGCGGCTGGGCGAGCCCCCGGTCGTCGGCCGGATCGTGCGCGACCGGTGCCTGCTCGACCTGCGGACGGTCCGCCCGGCCGACGACCCGGCGCTGAGGGAGGCCGTCCGCCGATGCAGGTGATCGCTACGGCCGGGCACGTCGACCACGGGAAGTCCACGCTGATCCGGCGCCTCACCGGGATGGAACCGGACCGGTGGGCCGAGGAACGCCGGCGCGGCCTGACTCTCGACCTCGGCTTCGCGTGGACGCGCCTCGGCGGCGAGGAGATCGCCTTCGTGGACGTCCCGGGCCACCAGCGGTTTGTGCCGAACATGCTGGCCGGGATCGGGCCGGTGCCGGCCGCGCTGTTCGTGGTCGCGGCCGACGAGGGCTGGATGCCGCAGTCGGCCGAGCACCTGGCTGCCCTCGACGCGTTCGGCGTCGAACACGGTCTGCTGGTCGTGACCAAGGCCGACCGCGCGGACCCAGCCGCGGCGACCGGGGCGGCGCTGGCCGAGATCGCCGCGACGTCGCTCGGGAAGGTGCCCGCGGTGAGCACCGGGAGCACGACCGGACTCGACGAAGTGCGCGTTCACCTGGCCGAACTGGCCGGTCGCCTGCCGGAACCGGATCCGGACGCGGACGTGCGGCTCTGGATAGACCGCGCCTTCACGATCAAAGGTGCGGGCACGGTCGTCACCGGGACGCTGGGCGCGGGGACCCTCCTCGTCGGCGACGAGCTGGTCCTCGGCGAGACCCGCGTCCAGGTCCGCGGGCTGCAGGCCCTCGGCGAACCGCACGAGAGCGTCTCCGCCGTGGCCCGGGTCGCGGTCAACCTGCGCGGCGTGGCGCGGGATCAGGCCGAGCGCGGCGACGCCTTGCTGACGCCTGGCGCGTGGCGCACGACGGCCGAACTCGACGTCCGGCTGCGCGGCGCGGCCGAGCTGCACCGCCACCTCGTGCTGCACGTGGGTTCCACGGCTGTGCCGGTCCGGGTCCGGCCGCTGGGGCCGGACACCGCGCGGCTGCTGCTCGCGACGCCGTTGCCGCTGCGGATGGGGGACCGGGGCCTGCTGCGCGACCCCGGTGAGCACCGGATCCCGGCCGGGTTCGACGTCCTCGACGTCCGCCCGCCGTCGCTGGCCCGACGTGGTGCCGGGCGGGCCCGGGGCGAGGAGCTGACCACTCCGGAACCGGGCCGGGACCTTCTGCGACGCGAGGGTTTCTTGCGCCACAACGACTTTCACGCGCTCGGACTCCCGGAGGTGGGCGAGCGCCTCGGCGACTGGCACGCCGACCCGGCACACCTCGCGTCCCTGCGCGGCCAAGTGCCGACGGTGGTGGCCGACTGGTCACGAGAGCACCCGATCGCGGCGGGAATGCCGATCGACGTCCTCCGGCAGCGGCTCGGCCTGCCCGCCGCGGACCTCGTCCCGGCCGTCCTGAGCGAAGGGCTGGTCGCGGACGGCGGGCTCGTCCGGCGCCCCGGTGCCGGGCTGACCGCCGAGGTCGAGCACGCGGTCGCCGTGCTCGCGAAACGCTTCGCCGAGCAGCCGTTCCGTGCGCCCGAAGCGGACGAGCTGCGCGAACTGGGCCTGGGCAAGCGGGAGCTCGCTGCGGCCGTCCGGGTGGGTCGGCTGAGTGCGCTCGCCGACGGCGTCGTGCTCGGCCCGGACGCCCTGCCTCGTGCGGCGGAGCTGCTGGCCGCGCTGGAACGACCGTTCACGGTGTCGGAAGCCCGGCAAGCGCTGGACAGCACGCGCCGGGTGATGATCCCGCTGCTGGAGCACCTGGACGACGCGGGCTTCATCGAGCGGCTCACCGACGGGACCCGGCGGGTCACCGGCGGGTGATCGAGGGCCTCGGAGATCCGGGGTTGTCCGGTGCCGGTGTGGGTAGCCGGGTGTGATGACGGACAACGAGAACACCCGCGGTACGGCGGAGCGAGGCCGGGCGGCCGCGCCGCACCGGCTGCTCGCGGCGGTCGAACGGGCACGCGTCCTGGACGGGCCCGCCGAATCCGTGGCGAAGCCGTTGCGGCGGCTCTTCGGCGGCCCGGCGGGACGGAAGCTGCGCGGTCGCGACGTCGGGCACCCCCTCCACCCGCTCGCGGTCACGCTGCCGATCGGGGCTTGGACGTGCTCGTCGTTGCTGGATCTGCTGCCCGGAAGCGAACCCGCTGCCCGCCGGCTCGTGGCCGCCGGACTGCTCGCCACGCCCGCGGCCGCTGTCCTCGGCTGGGCCGACTACAGCGAACTGGACACCCGTCAGCGTCGCGTCGGGGTCGTCCACGCCGCGGCCAACGCCCTCGCCGCCGGGGTCTTCGTGACCTCATACAGCGCCCGGACGCGAGGCGCGACGGCGGCGGGAAAGCTCTTGAACGTCGTCGGGCTTGCCGTGCTCGGCGTCGGTGGCGCGCTGGGCGGTCACCTGGCCTACGCCCAGGGTGCCGGCGTCTTCCGCTGGCAGTCCGCGGGGGAAGACGTGCCGCGATGACCGACTTCCTGGCGATCTACCTGCGTGACCAGCAGGCGCTCGCGGTCGGTGTCCGCGCGCTCGCGGCCCGGGCCCGGGACGGCAACAAGGGCACCGAACTCGGTGCGGCGCTGACGGGGACAGCGGACGCGATGGCGCAGGACGTGCGGACCTACGAGGGGATCATGCGGGCGCTCGGGGTCCGCGCCAACCCGGCCAAGGTTCTGCTGGCCGCCGCCGGGGAACGGCTCGGCCGGCTCAAGCGCAACGGCCGGTGGCTGTCGTACTCGCCGCTGAGCCGTTTCCTGGAGCTGGAGATGCTCGCGATGGGCATCGAATCCAAGAAGATCCTGTGGCACACGCTGGGCGAGCTGGCCGGGTTGCGCGAGCGGCTGCCCGGCACGGATTTCGACGAGCTGCTCACCCGGGCCGCCCGTCAGCGGCAGACCCTGGAACCGTTCCGGCGGGAAGCCGGGGCCCGGGCTTTTCCCGCGGATGCGTGATCGATGGGGCGCACGGAAGTCGTCAGCGGCGGCCGCGGCGCTCCCGCTGGGGGACGACGACGTACTTGGGGTCCTTTGTGGACTCCACGCCGGCCTCGAAGACGCCGAACCGCTGAAGTGCGCTGCCCGCGAACAACGCGGCTCCGGCGGCGGCAGCCACCGCGCGGCTGCGGCGCCCGGCCACGAGCGTGCCCAGCAGACCCGCCGCGGTCAGCCGTTCCGACCACGTCCGCAGCCGGTGCGCCTTGCCGGTCGTGTAGGCCTCCGCGGCCAGGCCGAGCTGCTTCTCCAGGACCTTCGAGGCGACGAGTTCCGCGGTCGCACCCATGACGGCGAGAGCCCGCGCCGGGCCGGCCTCCGCCACCGGGACCAGGGCCATCGCGAAGCCACCCGAACTCGCGGCCGCCGAGCCGGTGAAGACGAACGGCAGGTGCGGATGGGCTTCGTGCCAGGCCGGCACCGCGGTCTGGGACAGCAGTACCGCCGTGTACGACGCGACGGCCGGGGCGAAGAGCGCCGACGCGAGCCCCGCGGGCCGCGCCGACGCGCGCAGGAGCCGGCCCGGCCACGTCCGGCCGAGCCCGGCGGGCAGCACTTCGGACAGCGCGGCGACGCCGACTCCCGGCCCGTAGGCGCTCAGGATCCAGGTCCCGACGCTCATCGGGGACGTCGGCTTCGCGACGCGCAGCATGTGGTGGAACCGCGCCGGCCGGCCGAGGTCCGCCACGAGCAGGTACACGCTGGCGAGCAGGGCGGCGAGCGAACCCGTGCGCCCCACCCGGCGCAGGGCGGGCCGGCCGGTCAGGTCCGCACCCGCGGCCAGCAGGGCGGCACCCGCCGAGAGCCCGCCGGTGAACAGGTACGCCGGCACCTTCCACTCCCACACCGGCGGCTTGAGCACGGGCCTGCCGTAGTAGGACCGGAACTCCGCGCGCGGGACCATCAGCTCTTCCCGGGTACCGCCGCCGCCCCGCCGCCTGCGGCCGAACGTCTTCGCGTTCCGGTCGCCGGCCTGGGCGTCGCTGCGGGGTTCACGCGGCGGCGAGTCGCTCATCGGCGTCGCCCCGCGAAGGCCGTGACCGCGGCCGCGAGCATCGCCGACGCCGCCATCCCGGCGTACTTCCACATCGCCGGCAGCTCCCGGGTGGGCACCACCGGGTCGGGTGGCAGCCCGTAGACCTCGGGCTCGTCCAGCAGGAGGAAGAACGCGCCGTTGCCGCCGACGCCGTCGGCGGGGTCGTGACCGTAGAGCCGGGCCTCGGGGACGCCGCGTTCGTGCAGGTCTTCGACGCGGCGGGCGGCCCGCTCGCGCAGCTCGTCCAGCTCGCCGAACTGGATCGAGTCGGTCGGGCAGGCCTTGGCGCACGCGGGTTCCAGGCCGTCGCCCAGCCGGTCGTAGCACAGGGTGCACTTCTGGGCGCGGCCGTCGCCGGGGCGGCGGTCGATGACGCCGTACGGGCAGCCGGAAACGCAGTAGCCGCAGCCGTTGCAGATGTCCTGCTGCACCACGACCGAGCCGAACTCGGTGCGGAACAGCGCGCCGGTCGGGCAGACGTCGAGGCACCCCGCGTGCGTGCAGTGCTTGCAGACGTCCGAGGCCATCAGCCAGCGGAAGTCGGTCCGGCCCTCGGCACCGGTCTTCGCGCCCGGCAGGTCGAACGACGGCATCCCGAGGTCTTCCACGGCGCGGCGGTCCAGCGGCGCGGTGCCCAGTTCCCCGCCGCCGCGCGGGGAGTCGTGCAGCGCCGAGGCGACCGATTCGGTGGTCCCGGCGAGCGCGGACGGCCCGGTCGGCAACCCCGCCAGGCCGGGGGACTGGTCGCCCAGCGGGCGGTCCTGCTCGATGAAGGCGACGTGCCGCCAGGAGTTCGCGCCGAGCGCGCCGGTGTTGTCGAACGACATCCCGAGCAGGTCGAGCCCGTCTTCGGGGACGTTGTTCCACTCCTTGCACGCCACCTCGCAGGCCTTGCAGCCGATGCAGATCGACGTGTCGGTGAAGAAGCCGACGCGCGGCGGGTGGCCGGTGTGCCCGGCCTCGCCGGCGACGTCGTCCAGCGGTCCGGAAAGCCGGTTCTCGGTGCTCATGGTCGTTCCTCCGTGCTCGCGTGCCCGGGTTCGACGTGCTCGGTACCGAGGGCCGTGGCCACCCGGGTACCCGTTTCCGGCGTGATGCCCGCCCGGTCGCGGTACTCCGCGAGCAGCGCCAGGAGCGCCGCGCCGCGGGGACGCCGTCCCGGACGGACGTCGCAGGTGGCGACCTTGCTCTCCTGGATGAACACGTTCGGGTCCAGCGCCACGCCGAACAGGTCGTTGACGACGTCGCGGCCGACGAGGCCCGAGCCGCCCCAGTGGTAGGGCATCCAGACCTGGTGCACGACCCGGTCCTGCACCCGCAGCGGCGCCATCCGGTCGGTCACCACGACCCTGGCCTCGACGGCGGCACGTGCGGTGACGACGTGCGCCCAGCCCAGGTGCGCCAGCCCGCGCAGCTTCGCCAGCTCGGGGGAGACCTCTACGAACAGCTCGGGCTGCAGCTCGGAGAGGTAGGGCAGGGTCCGGCTCATCCCGCCGGCGGTGTGGTGCTCGGTCAGCCGTGCGGCGGTGAACACGAACGGGAACACCTCGCCGTGCGGCTCGGGCGGTGACGGGTGCGACGGGTTGTCCCGGCGGCCGTAGACCTTGCGCGTCGGGTTGGCCTGCTGCGTGGAGAACGGGTTGCGGAACGGCGACTCGTGCGGTTCGTAGTGCGTCGGCAGCGGGCCGTCGGCCAGCCCGCTCGGGGCGAACAGCCACGCCTTGCCGTCCGACTGCATGATGAACGGGTCGTCGCCGCGCAGCGCTTCCGGGCCGACGGCGCCTTCGGGCGGCACGTGGTCCGGCGGCTTGTGCTTCTCGAAGTCGGGGACGTCGTGCCCGGTCCACTCACCGTGCTCGGCGTCCCACCACACCAGGGCCTTGCGTTCGCTCCACGGCCGTCCGGCCGGATCGGCCGAAGCGCGGTTGTAGAGGACGCGCCGGTTGAGCGGCCAGACCCAGCCCCACTCCCGCGCGTAGAGGTCCTGCTCGAACCGCGACCTGCGGCGGGCGGCCTGGTTGACGCCGTCGGCGTAGACGCCGCTGTAGATCCAGCAACCGCACGACGTGCTGCCGTCGGCCTTGAGGTCCGGGTAGCCCGAAAGCTCCTTGCCGGTCTTCAGGTCGTGGCCGTTGATCCGCCGCAGGACGTCGTCGGCCGACGGCTCGCCGCCGTGCGTGGCGTAATCCCAGGCGAGGTCGAGCACCGGGCGGTCGCGGTCGTCTTCCGAGCCGGCCAGCCGCTCGCGGACCAGCCGGCCGAGGTGGTGGAAGAACCAGAGGTCCGATCGCTGGTCGCCGGCCGGTTCGACGGCCTTCTCGCGCCACTGCAGCATCCGCTGGGTCTGGGTGAACGTCCCTTCCTTCTCGACGTGCGAGGCGGCGGGGAAGAAGAACACTTCGGTGCGGCACTCCTCGGTGACGATCTCGCCGGTCTCGATCTCCGGCGCGTCCTTCCAGAACGTGGCGCTTTCGATCATCACCAGGTCGCGGACGACGAGCCAGTCGAGGTTGGCCATGCCGAGGCGTTGCAGCTTGCCGTGCGCCGAGCCGACGGCGGGGTTCTGGCCGAGCAGGAAGTAGCCGGACACCTTGCCGTCGACCATGTCCATCACGGTCCGGTAGGTGCCGTGGTCGCCGGTGATCCGGGGCAGGTAGCCGAAGCAGAAGTCGTTGTCCGCGGTGGCCTTGTCGCCCCAGTACTCCTTCAGCAGCGACACGGTGTAGGCGTCGGCGTTGCGCCAGAAGCCCTTCTGCTTGTCGCCGCGGACGGTGCCGAGGTACTCGTCCAGGGTCGTGTGCGCGGGCGTCGGCATCGGCAGGTAGCCGGGCAGCAGGTTGAACAGCGTCGGGATGTCGGTCGAGCCCTGGATGCTGGCGTGCCCGCGCAGCGCGAAGACCCCGCCGCCGGGGCGGCCGATGTTGCCCAGCAGCAGCTGGATGATCGAGCCGGCCCGGATGTACTGGGCGCCGACGCTGTGCTGCGTCCAGCCCACGCTGTAGACCAGCGCGGCGGTCCGCTCGCGTCCGGAGTTCGACGCCCACGCGTCGCACACCCGCCGGAACAGCTCCTTCGGCGTCCCGCAGGTCGCCTCGACCATCTCCGGGGTGTAGCGGGCGAAGTGGCGCTTGAGGATCTGGAAGACGCATCGCGGGTGCTGCAGAGTCGGGTCGGCGGCGATCTCCTCACTCCCGCCTTCGATCACCGGTCCGCCGGAGCCGTGCTGGTCCGACGAGGACGTCTCCTTGCCGTGTCCGCCGGTGTCCCGCGGCCGGGTGCCTTCGTAGCGCCAGGTTGCCGGGTCGTAGGCGGCCGTGGCCTCGTCGTAGCCGCTGAACAGGCCGTCGAGGTCCTCGGTGTCCTGGTACTCCTCGCTCACCAGGAAGGAGGCGTTGGTGTAGGCGACCACGTACTCCCGGAAGTCCAGGTCGTTGCTCAGGATGTGGTTGATCACCCCGCCGAGGAACGCGATGTCGGTGCCGGCGCGCACGGGCACGTGGGCGTCGGCGAGTGCGCTCGTCCGGGTGAACCGCGGGTCGATGTGGAACACCTCGGCCCCGCGTGCCTTGGCCTCCATCACCCACTGGAACCCGACCGGGTGCGCCTCGGCCATGTTCGAGCCCATGATGACGACGCAGTCGGCGTTCTGCAGGTCCTGTTGGTAATCCGTCGCCCCGCCGCGACCGAAGGAGGCTCCCAGACCGGGAACCGTGGCGGAGTGTCAAATACGGGCCTGGTTCTCGATCTGGATCGCACCCAGCGCGGTGAAGAGCTTTTTGATCAGGTAGTTCTCTTCGTTGTCCAGGGTCGCGCCGCCGAGGCTGGCCAGTCCGAGGGTGCGCCGCAGGGGCGCGCCGTGCTCGTCGGTGTCCTGCCAGCCCTTGCGGCGGGCCGCGAGCACCCGGTCGGCGACCATGTCCATCGCGGTGCCGAGGTCGAGGTCGGTCCATTCGGTGGCGTAGGGGGCGCGGTAGCGGACCTTCTGCTCGCGCTGCGGCCCGGTGACCAGCTGCTTGCTGGCCGAGCCCTTGGGGCAGAGCCGGCCGCGGGAGATGGGGCTGTGCGGGTCGCCTTCGATCTGGACGACCTTCTCGTCCTTGACGAACACCTGCTGGCCGCAGCCGACGGCGCAGTAGGGGCAGACCGACCGGGCGACCCGGTCGGCGCTCGCGGTGCGGGGGACCAGGGCCTCGGACTTCGGCGACTCGGCCGCCTTGCCCCGCCCGAGCGGGTCGGAGCCGGTCAGCTGGCGGTAGACCGGCCAGAGCTCGAGCCACCTGCGTGGTCCCATGCACACCTCCTCGACGGCTCGCGGCTACCCGGATCCGGCGAGGGTAAACCCGGAACGGCCTGCGGTGACAGGGCCGCCTTCGGGAAGCACGACACGATTTCACTGGATCGGGCGACAGGCGCGGCCGTCGTGAACCACGCCTGCCGCCGTGAGCCCGTGGTCAGCCGAGTCCCGGCTCGCGGGCGCTGCCCGGCGTCGTGACGTGGCGCGAGGCGCGGGCGGTGAGCAGGCCGAGGGCGATCATGCCGACGCCGAGGCCGAGGTGCAGCCAGTTGTCGGCGGTGTTGACCGGGACGAAGTTGGCGTCGCTGCCGTGGTCGATCAGCAGCCCGTAGATCCAGAGGACCAGGTACACGATCCCGCCCACGATGAGGTACAGGTGGGCGCCGCGCGGGGTGCGGGCCGCGGCCAGGCCGGCGACGCCGAAGGCGAGGTGGACGATGTTGTGCAGGATCGAGACCATGAAGACGCCGAGCAGCATCGCCATGGAGTTGTGGCCGGCGAAGCTGAGCTGGTCGTAGTCGGTGGTGATCCCGGGGACGAAGCCCAGGACGCCGACCAGGAGGAAGACGGCCCCGACGATGGTCGCGGCCGTCTGACCGGCGGTGCGTCGGGTGGTGCGGGTGCCTGTTGACACGGTGTTCCTCTCCGAGTGAGGCGACCGTACGTCTCCGGTGGTGGTCCGTACGGTCTCTTCGGCTCTGCAGCCCGCGACATACCCGGTGTTCGAGGGCATAACCGCCGGATGCGGCCGGAAGCCCGGTCGGTCGGCGGCGGCACCGGGTCTTCCGGACCGCCGGGAACGCGCTGGGACGCCGGCTCGGTGGCGTGGTTACCTCCGGCGCGCCGGGGTAGCCGGAATCCTCACGGAAAGGAGGCGCGGATGGCACATCTCGACGTCACCTCGGGTGACTCGCTCACCTTCGTCGGCACGGCGACGGTGGTCCTGCGCTTGGGGCCGTTCACCCTGCTCACCGACCCCAACTTCCTGCACCGCGGGCAGTGGTCCTACTTCGGCCAGGGGTTGTTTTCCCGGCGGCGCACCGAACCGGCGCTGCAGCCGGCCGATCTGCCGCCGTTGACGGCCGTGGTGCTGTCGCACCTGCACGGTGACCACTTCGACCGGATCGCCGCTCGGGAACTGCCTCGGGACGTCCCGATCGTCACCACCGCTCATGCGGCCGGGTGGTTGCAGCGCAAGGGGTTTCACGCCCCGCTTCCACTGGCCATGTGGCGGGCCGAGTCGTTCGCCGACGGTGACGCGCGGCTGACGGTGACGTCCGTGCCGGCGCGGCACGGTCCCGGCGTGCTGAACCGGGTACTGCCGCCGGTGATGGGCAGCGTGCTGGAGTATCGCGCCACGCCGGAGTCGGACGTCCTGCGGATCTACCTCAGCGGCGACACCGTGCTGCACGACGAGCTCGGTGAGATCCGTGCGCGGTTCCCGGAGCTGGACTTGGCGGTGGTGCACCTCGGGGGGACGCGGGCTTTCGGCGTCCTGGTCACCCTCGACCACCGGGGCGGGGTCGATCTGCTGAACCTGCTGGAGCCGCGGCGGGCGGTGCCGGTGCACTTCGACGACTACGGGCTTTTCCATTCGCCGGTGTCGAGTTTCCTGCAGGAGGTCCGTGAGCGGAAGCCGCCGACGGAGGTCTGCCTGCTGCAGCACGGTGAATCGTTGCCATTGTGAGGACTTCGACGCACGACTGGCCGGCGGGCACGATGACGAGCCTCTTTCCCTTGTAGCCGGCACTCGGCGCGGAAGAGGTGCCCCGCGCGGGCCGACCTCAGGCTCTGCCCACCGCGACACCGGCCGGTTCGCGCGGGCGAACCGGCAGCTTCGAATGTCCCTGAGCCGTCAGAACCGGCAAGGTCGCCGGCCGGTGCCGCCCTCTGCGTCCGGTGCGCGCAGCCGTGGACGAGGTCCTGGCTCCGTTTCGACCGGTCCGTGCGCCCCGATCCGAACGGTCGGACTCACGGGGTCGATGCGACGACCGAGTCGGCCCGGAGATCGCGCGCGGGCAACCGAGGTCGGCAGCGGTCCTGGCGCGAAAGCCCGCTGAAGGTGAGGCCGGGCACGTTCGCCCGCAGGTCCGGCCGGCGATGAGGCCCCGCTCCGCCTCTCGGCGGTGACCTCGCTGGTGTCCGGCAGGTCTTCGATGTCCTGGACCAGGATCAGCGGTTCGGCGGCGGCGATGCCGGCCGCGCCAGGACGGTTTGTCTCCGGCCGGTGTGCGCGTGCCGTGTCGGCCGGCCGGGCCGGTGATTCGGTGTCGCGGGAGGGCAACAGCAGTGTTTGCGCCACTTCCGGCACCACCTTGCCTGGGCCGCCGACGACGTGTTCGGTCCTCCGGACGAGGGTCCGGGCGCCACCGTCCCGACGGAGGAGCGTGATGCCGATCGCCGCTGCCTCGTGGTGCCGCACGCAGTGCGTCACGGTGATACCTCTTCAGTCGCGTGCCGCGTGGCGCAGCACGGCCCGATGTCGTGGTGGTCTTCGCGCAACGCGGCGACGAGATCCTTGCCGGATCCCGTTTCGATGGCTGCGGCCCAGCCGTGCTCTTCGTTCCACAGCAGGGCGGTGTCACAGCCAGGGTGGCCGGGCAGGCGTTCTTCGAGGGCGACGTACACCGAAACCAGACTGTCGTGGTCGACGGTGCAGGATTCCAGGCCGATGCCGAGGGCGTGCGTGACGCCGGCGAGATATTCCCGGAGTGCGGTGAGAGCGGGGATGGGCAGTGCTGCGGTCACGGTGGGCGTGCCTTTCCGGCGCAGGCCACCGCGCAGGACCGGTTCGGCGTGGGCCGGTCCTGCGCGGCGCGCGGGCTGTCAGGCCCGGATCTCCTTCCGGTCGGCCTGGGTGCCGGCGATGTCGATGCGGCGCGGCTTGGCCTTCTCCGCGATCGGGATGCGCAACGTCAGCACCCCGGCTTCGTAGTCGGCGGCGATGCGGTCGGTGTCGAGGGTGTCGCCGAGGAACAGCTGGCGGGAGAACACGCCCAGCGGTCGTTCGGAGACCTGCATCTGCACGTCACCGCCGGGCGCGGGCCGGCGTTCGGCCTTGACGGTGAGGACGTTGCGTTCGATGTCGAGCTCGATGGCGCCGGGGGAGACGCCGGGCAGATCGAAGCAGACGACGAACTCGTCGTCGGCGCGGTAGGCGTCCATCGGCATCGCGGCCGGCTTGGACCAGGTTCCGGGGGTTGCGGCGCCCAGCACCTGCTGGGCGAACCGGTCCAGCTCACGGAACGGGTCGGTGCGCATCAACATGGGTTCCACCTCCTGGGGTCGTCGACTGGTGTCAACACGCTCCACCGTTTTAACATGTCATCCAAAGGATGACAAGACTCAGGTCGTCGATGGGATGACACATGACGGACGTGGACCCGGTCGAGGCGATGCGGAGCGTGCGGGACGTGGTCCTCGCGGCCCGGGGTGGCGCGGTGCCGTCCGATCGGATTCTGGCCGCGCTGCTGACCCTGCGGTCCGCGCGCGACCAGCTCGGCGCGTGGGAGCCGGAACTGATCGCGGCTGCGCGGGACAGCGGTGCCAGCTGGACTTCCCTCGCTCCGGTTCTGGGCGTGGCGAGCCGGCAGGCTGCGGAACGCCGGTTCCTCCGGCTGCAGCCATCGGCGACGGGGGAGGAGACCGGGGAAGCACGGGTCCACGCCGAGCGCGACCGGCGAGCGGGTGATCGCGCGGTCGCGGAATGGGCCCGGCGCAACGCGTCGGTGCTGCGGCAACTGGCCGGCCGGATCAGTGCCCTGGAAGGCTTCGACGGAGCGGCCCGCGAGACCGTCGATCGCCTCGTCGCGGCTCTGGGCGACAACGACGTGACCAACCTTCTGCCGCCCCTGGCCGCGGTTCGCGCGCACCTGGCGCGTGATCACCCGGATCTGGCCGATCGGCTCGGTACCGTGGGCGAGCACACCGCCCGGCTGCGCCGCAACGCGGTCGGGCAGCGCCACGACCGCATTCGGTGACCGCCGCGGGTACGACCCACGACTTCACGTGTTTCCGGGCCCGGATGCGGACGAGCCGGCGGCAGCGCTCGTACACCTGCGAGGGTGGCCGTGCGGCAGACCTGATCGAGCGGCCGGACCTCCTGGATGGCGCTCTCGGGTCAGCGCGGGTCGCGGCGCAGCTCTTGACGAGGTTCTCGCCGCCCACGAGGTCGAGCCCCGCGTCCACCCCGGCACCGCCGGTCTGCTCGGGTGCGACCGAGACGGGGTCGTCGCGGTGGTGGTCGATCGGGGCCGCACCCAGCTCGCGCAGCAGGTCTGGTTGTCCGGGCCGGCCGAGGTCGGCACACGCGCGCCGCGAAGGCCGCCTCGGCGTGACTCGGATTGCGGGGTTTCGGCGCGGCGATGGCCGGGGCCACCACGTTCAGCGCCACGCAGCCGCCGGCCCGCGAATCCATCTCGGGGGTGTCCGAAGTGGACGCAGCCGGTCCCGGAACCGGCCGCTTCGACGACACCGGAACCTTTCCGGACGCGTGGACCCGGGGCCGCCGAACTGCGCATACCCGCGTCCCACCCGGCAAAACAACGTTCTTCCGGAACGTTTCCGCCGGTCGAACCCGGGTAGCCGCCAAGGCGCCGAGGAAGGGAACACGAGTGGGACTGCTCGACGAGACCGCGCGGTGGGCCGGGACGACCTTCACCGGCACGTGGACCACGGCCGAGCCGGGCCTGAAGGCCACTGGACCGGCGACGGGTGACGCGCTCGGCGAGGTCGTTACGGCGGACGCGGACACCCTTTCCCGCTCGGCGGCGCGCGCGGCGGAAGCCGGACGTGCCTGGGCGAAGACCCGCGAAGCCGGCAAGACCCGCGCGCCGGCCCGGCTCGACGTCGACCTCGCCCTGGAAGAGGTTCAGCTGCTCCAGGCCGTCGCCCGGCCGGGACGCCCGTGGGGCACCCCGCTGCAGACCGCCCAGCCCGGCCGGACGAGTCTCGCGCGCCGAGTCCCGTTCACCGGATCGACCCCGGTCGGCCGGTCGCTGTCGAAGGCCGTCGGCAGGCGCTTCAAGAAGTTCGTGTCCGAACTGGGCGGGAGCAACGCGTTCGTGGTCCTCGGCGACGCCGGCGTCCCGGCCGCGGCAGCGGCCGGCGCGTTCGGCAGCTTCGCCCACCAGGGCCAGATCTGCATGGCGGTGGGCCGCCACCTCGTGGCAGCCTCTGGTGACGTCGACCTCGGCCCGGTGATCAATCGACGCCAGGCCGGGCACCTCACCCACATCGTCGGGCGGCCGGCGTTCGCCAAGGAGATCTCCGCCGAGCGGGGACGGCCGTTTCGCAGCGACCGTGAACCTCGGGGAGTCCACCCGGATCCCGTGGGTCACGATCCGGCGCACCCAGCGCAAACCCCGTTCTGACGTCGAAGGAGTTGATCGAATGTTGCCGGAGCGTGATCGCCGGGTCCTGCGGCAGATCGAGCAGGATCTGCGCGCCGAGGATCCCGGGTTCCTCGCCGGTTTCCCGGCCGACAGGCAAGACAGGTCCCGGCAGTGGCGCGTGATCGTGCTCCTCGCCGACGTGACCGTGGTGCTGATGATCGCCGTGGGCATCTTCGCGGCCGACGGCTGGCCGGTGTTCTGGGGACTGGTCTGCGTCGCGGCCATGGTGCAGGTGCACCGCGTCCGGAACGGCCGCCGCCGGAAGACGACCTGAAGCGCAGGGCGACCTCCGGCCACCAGGCTGGGCCCGTGGTCGGTACCGCGCTCTCACCGCCGCCACCGCCCGTCGCCGTGATCGCGGGAAACCTCGGTGGTGTGCCGGGTGCGGGCCTCGGGTGTGCTCGCTTCGTCGTGCGGGCGGGATTTCTCCGGGCCGGCGCGGGGAAGCCCCGGGACCCCGGCCCGGCGGTGGAGGTGGTGGCCGGCGCCGGCCCGGAATCGGCCGCTGGTTCGGAACAACGGGAGCGGCTCGAGCTCGATCGGGCCTCCCGGACACGGCGGCCTCGACTCCGTGGCCTGGCAACGGGAAGATCCGGACGCCGGGGTGTCGTCCAGGGAGGCGATCCCAGTGGAGCCGGTCGAGGGTGACGGCCCTCCGACCGACACCGAACCCGGCGAAGGGGTCGCGGATGCCGGACCGGAGCGGGCGGCCCTGCACGTCGAGGACGAACGCTGACGCGTGCGCGGACTTCAACCGGGCTTTCTCCGCCCAGGACGGGGAATTCCCGTCTCGACGAGGCGCCGCCGTGTCCGGTGGCCGAGCT
Organism: Amycolatopsis heterodermiae; assembly: GCF_034929455.1. Classification (NCBI taxonomy): domain Bacteria; kingdom Bacillati; phylum Actinomycetota; class Actinomycetes; order Pseudonocardiales; family Pseudonocardiaceae; genus Amycolatopsis; species Amycolatopsis heterodermiae. Next base: position 314,516 of record NZ_JAYFSI010000011.1, on the reverse strand, counting down.
GCGGGCGGATCGCGAGGTGGGCAGCAACGCAGCCGCCGAACGGCCAGGCCGGCTCGACGACGGCTCCCGGCCATCACCAAGGCGAGTGCTGTGTCCAAGCCGAGCGCTGCGCCCGAGCCGGGCGTGCCGAGCAGCCTGCGCCGGATTCCGCCCGGCCACCGATCCGCGGTCCAGCTGCTGAGCCCCGCTGGCTCACCGTCGACGCTGCACAGTCCCGATCCATCCTGCCTTCCACCACGTCATCGCCCAGTAGGCCGCGTTGTGCCGAGGCTGGACCGCTGCGCCAACGGGCTTGGTCAGGGCCGCGCGACGGTGAACCGGGCGTCTCGGCGGGCCGGGGTGGCGAGTGCGGCGCTGTCGGTGCCGAACGTCGGGAGTCGCCCTTCACCGTGTAGACCTCCCACGGTTCCTGACCGGGACCGTGCACCCAGACCTTGTCCTGGACCGCGTGGCAACAGGTGGTGTCGTCCTCGGTCAGCGTCGCCATGCCCCCGCCCGTCAGCCGCTTGCCGGCTTCGCTGACCTGGTCGGTGGACTCGACCTCGACGCCGAGGTGGTCCATGACGGTCGCCTGGCCGGCTCGGTGCCGAACAGCTTCGAGTAGAAGTCGATGTTCGTCGAAGCAGTGATGCGACTTGGATTGCTCTCTAGATAGACATATGTCAACATAGACGCATGTCGAAACAGCTCCCGCTCGTCGAGACGGACACCTGCTGCTCGCCGCTGGCCCGCGAGCCGCTGACCGAACCGCAGTCCGTGGAGTTGTCGAAGCTGTTCAAGGCCATGGCCGACCCGGTCCGGCTGCGCCTGCTGTCGCTGATCGCCTCCCACACCGGCGGCGAAGCGTGCGTGTGCGACCTGACCGACGCGTTCGACCTGACCGGCCCGACCATCTCCCACCACCTCAAGGTGCTGCGGGAATCCGGCCTGATCACCGGCGAACGTCGCGGCACCTGGGTGTACTACCGCGTCCACCCCGAAGTCCTGGCCCGGCTCTCGGCCGTCCTGGTCCCCGGTGACGCCGTCGTCCCGGCATGACCGTCGCCGGACGACTGTCCACCTTGGACCGGTTCCTGCCCGTGTGGATCGCGGCCGCGATGGTCACCGGACTGCTCGCGGGCCGCTGGATTCCCGGCCTGAACACCGGCCTGTCCGCAGTGCAGGTGGACGGGATCTCGCTGCCGATCGCGCTCGGGCTGCTGGTGATGATGTACCCGGTGCTGGCGAAGGTCCGCTACGACCGGCTCGGCACGGTCACCCGGGACCGCCGGCTGCTGTGGCCGTCGCTGGTGCTGAACTGGCTGATCGGCCCGGCGCTGATGTTCGCGCTGGCGTGGCTGCTGCTGCCGGACCTGCCGGAGTATCGGACGGGGCTGATCATCGTCGGCCTCGCCCGCTGCATCGCCATGGTGATCATCTGGAACGACCTCGCCTGCGGTGACCGCGAAGCCGCTGCCGTGCTGGTCGCGCTGAACTCGGTGTTCCAGGTGCTGGCCTTCGGCGTGCTCGGCTGGTTCTACCTCTCGGTCCTGCCCGGCTGGCTCGGCCTCCCGCAAGCCGGCCTCGCCGTGTCCGGGTGGCAGATCGCCCAGAGCGTGCTGATCTTCCTCGGCATCCCCCTGGTGGCCGGCTACCTGACCCGCCGGCTTGGCGAACGCGCTGGCGGCCGGGCTTGGTACGAGTCGAGGTTCCTGCCGAAGATCGGGCCGGCCGCCTTGTTCGGGCTGCTGTTCACTATTGTGATTCTCTTTGCGCTGCAAGGAGATCAGATCACTGCCCGGCCGCTGGACGTGGTCCGGATCGCGGTGCCGTTGCTGGTCTACTTCGGACTGATGTGGGCCGGTTCGTACGCGTTCGGCAAGGCCGTGGGCCTGTCGTACGAGCGGACGACGACGCTGGCGTTCACCGCCGCGGGCAACAACTTCGAACTCGCCATCGCCGTGGCCATCGCGACGTTCGGGGCGGCGAGCGGGCAGGCGCTGGCCGGGGTCGTCGGCCCGTTGATCGAAGTGCCGGTGCTCGTCGCGCTGGTCTACGTCTCGCTGGCTCTGCGCCGACGGTTCGTCTCCTCGCCTCACGACCGCGTGGAAGAAATGTCATGACCACGCCAGAAGACCGCCCGGAGGGCAACGGCGGGAAGCCACCGCGAAGAACCAGGGAGCCAGCGTGTCCACCACCCCGGAAGTGCTGTTCGTCTGCGTGCACAACGCCGGCCGGTCCCAGATGGCCGCGGCCCTGCTGCACCACCACGCCCAAGGCGCGGTGCTCGTCCGGTCGGCCGGCTCGGCGCCCGCCGGCTCCGTCAACCCGGCCGTGTCCGCGGTGATGGCCGAGCTGGGCCTGGACCTGTCGCAGGAGTTCCCGAAGCCGCTGACCACCGAGGCGGTGCAGGCCGCCGATGTCGTGATCAGCATGGGCTGCGGCGACGCCTGCCCGATCTTCCCCGGCAAGCGCTACCTCGACTGGCAGCTCGACGACCCCGCCGGCCTCCCGGTCGAGCAGGTCCGCCCGATCCGCGACGAGATCGATCGCCGTGTCCGGGCACTGCTCGCCGAGCTGGTCCCCGCCACCGCCTGAGGCTCTCGGCCCGCAGCGCGGGCTGATCACGCGTTCGGAGTTTCGACGATCACCGTGGTCGCTTTGATCACCGCGATGGCCAACGACCCCGGCTCGAGACCGAGATCCTTCACCGCTTCGGCGCTCATCAGCGAGACCACGCGGTCCTGTCCGCACTGGATCTCGACTTGGGCCATGACCTTGTCGACGACGATCGAGGTGACCAGCCCGACCAGGCGGTTGCGGGCGGAACGCCCGACGGAGGTCGGGTCAGGAGCGGTTTCGCCCTGCCGGCGAGCGAACTCGGCCAGTTCTTCACCGTCGATCACGTACCGGTTGACCCGATCCTTGACGGCGCTGAGGCCCCCGGCTTCGACGTGACGGCGGATCGTGTCGTCGCTGACGCCCAGCAGTCTCGCTGCCTCGGAAATCCGGTACTGCGGCACTCCGGGAGCATAAGTGTTCAGCGCCCGCGACGCCGGAGTCGGTCCAGCGTGACCGCCTGGTCGCTTTCCTCCAGCAGAGAGCCGGATGCACGGACAGCGCGGCGCTCGTCACGCCGGCCACGTGCTGCACTCCTGACGCCGGCGAGGCGGCGCGGCCAGAAGGCTGCTGCTCCGGATCACGCCGCCGGCGCCTGCTCAGTGATCCTGGCCGCGGGGGCTGGTCGTGGCGCTGAACCGGCCCTGCCAGCTGGCCTGCGCGCCGGAGTCGCCGATGCGGTAGACGTCGTAGAACGCGGCTCCAGCCGCCACGACCACCAGTACCGACAGCACCACGGTCACCGCGGTCGAGGCCGGGGCGAGAAAGGTCCGGCGGCGGGTGGTGACGGCGCTCGAGTCCGTGTCGGCCGCCTGCGACGCGAGGCTTTCGCGGCGGCGCCACCACACCAGCAGCGCCAGGACGGCGACCGGGATCGCGACCCACAGTGCGGTGTCGCCGAGTTCGGTGTGGGTGCGCACGGCCGGGGTCGAGGCGACGCGCCGTTCGAGCCATTCGCCGGCGTCGGTGGTGATCGGGACCAGGACCACGACCAGGACGGCCAGGATCGCGTTCGGGCCCGCGAGCTTGCCGCGGGCGGCCGGCCAGAGCGCGCTCAGCACCAGCAGCAGGGCGGCCAGCGGGAGCAGGACGACGATGGCGTGCACGAGCAGGATGTGGGCGGGCAGGCCGTTGACGGTGGTCATGGTGTCCTTTGTGGAGTGCGGGTGGCGGAAGCTGGGACGGGACGGGCTCACGGAGCGCGGGCGAGGGCCGCGACTTCGTAGCCGGGCGCGAGGGCGGACACCCAGCGGGTGACGTTGCCGCCGCGGGCGAACGCCGCGGTGGCGAAGACGTCGGCCCACAGCAGCGTCGGGCCGGTGACCGTGACCGACAGCAGGTTGCTGGTGTGGCGGCCGGTGTGCGGGTCGACGATGTGGTCGCCGCGAGCGGCGGTGCCGGACGTCGCGAGGCCGCCGGTGCGCAGTTCGAGGACGGCGAGGAAGGAAGCTGGGTCGGTCGGGTCTTCGACGCCGACCCGCCACGGACGGGTGAACGTGGCGGCGGTGATGTCGCCGCCGGCGTTGAGGTAGTGGTCGTAACCGCACAGCCGGGACAGGTGGGTGGCGGCGTTCTCGACGGCCCAGCCCTTCACGAGCCCGGAGGGGTCGAAGCCGCCGGGCAGGCGCCACGGGTCGAAGTAGCCGTCGGTGCGTTCGCGGGCTTCTTCACACAGCGCAACGACTTCGGTGAGCCATGGGTGCCACTGGCCGCGGGGGAGTTCGTCACGGCGCAGGGCGGAGACCTGGCTGCCGGGCCGGTAGGTGCTGAACAGTTCGTCGGCGGCGCGCAGGTGCCCGAACACCGCGGCAACGGCTGGCTCTACCGCCGGGTCGGTGTCCACGCGGTGCCCGCGCAGGTGGAGGCTGACCTGGGTGCCCATGAGGGGCCGGGTCCAGGACCGGCGTGGCCGGGGCGCGGTGCTCACCTGTGGGCCGCGTCGATCGCGGACTGCAGGGACTGCTGGTAGCCCTCGGAGGTGTAGGTGGCGCCGCTGACGGTGTCGATCTGCGCGCTCTGGGCCTGCAGCGTCTCCTGGTTCAGCTCGGGCACGGCGGCGGCGTTGATCCGGACGTCGCGGCCGCTCTCCTGGGGGTACTGGACGGCTTGGGCGTCGGTGATCTTGCCACCGGCCACGGTGATCTGCACCTGGACCGGGCCGTAGCGGGTGTCGGCGGCCTCGCCGGTGAAGGTGCCGCCGCTTCCGGTCGGCGCGGGTGCGGCGGGGCTGGTGGTGCGGGTCGGCTGGGTGCCGAGGGGGCGGCCGGCGGCGGCCGGGGTCGCATCGGTGCTGGTGCGGTAGCTGAACAGCAGTACCACGACCGAGACGGTCGCGGCGAAGGTGATGGCGATCCTGCGCATCGGAAGTCCTTTCCTACCAGCCGAATCGTTCGGAGTGGACGCGGTCGGCGGGGACGCCGGCGCGGCGGGCCGTGTCGAGGACCGCCGCGGTCCAGGCGTCCGGGCCGCAGACGTAGACGTCGTGCTCGGCGATGTCGGGGACGAGGTGGCGCAGCACCTGCTCATCGGGGACGCGGGCGTAGTTCTCGGGGAGCCACGACGCGCGGTCGCGGGAGCGGCGGCCGAGCAGGTAGTGGATCCGGAGGCCGCGGTGGGCGGCGAGTTCGTCCAGCTCACGCCGGAACAGCAGATCGGCGTGCCGCCCGGCCCGGTGGAACAGCACGGCTTCCCCGGGGAGGTAGGGCAGTTCGGCGAGCAGCGCGCGCAGCGGCGTGATCCCGATGCCGGAGGCGAACATCGCCAGCTTGGGTCCTTTGCGGACGGTTCCGGTGAGCCGGCCGTACGGGCCTTCGAACAGGGCGCGGGTGCCCGGCCGCAGCCGCGCCGGTCTGCGGCTGCCCGGTCCGAGGTCCTTGGCCGTGATCCGGAGCCGGTCGCCGGTGACGTCCGGCGCGGCGGAGAGGGAGAACGGCTTGCCGCGGGTCCAGCCCGGTCCGTCGAGGAACCGCCAGACGAAGAACTGCCCCGCGGCCAGGGGAAGGCGGTCCAGGTGGCGGCCGCGCAGGTACACCGAGACGACGCCAGGGGCCTCGCGCACGACCTGCTCGACGACGAGGTGGTGGCGCGCGTTGAGCCAGATCGGCCGGCCGAGCCGGAACACCAGCACGGCGCCCGCGGCGGCCGCGTAGGCACTCCACCAGAACACGGTCGCCACCGGGGAGGCGGTGAAGTCGGCGCCGGTCCACAGCTGGTGCGGCAGCGCGAGCCCGGCGCCGAGATAGGCGTAGAGGTGCAGCAGGTGCCGGGACTCGTAGCGCAGCCGGCGGCGGGACGCGCGCACCGACGTCACCGCGACCATGACCAGCGCGACCGTCCCCGCCGTGGCCAGGAGCATGCCCGCGTAGGTGGTCACGAGCGTCCAGACCTCGCCGACGAGGCCGGAGCGGTCGGTGGCGGCGTAGCCGAGGCTGATCAGCACGATGTGCGCGGCCAGCAAGGTGATCGAGGTGAACCCGATCAGCCGGTGCCGCCGGGCCAGCTCGTCCTGACCGTAGCTGCGCTCCACCCACGGGATCCGCGCCATCAGCAACACCTGCAGCAGCAGGAGATCCGCCGACACCAGGCCGGTCAGCCGCCCGGCCGAGGTGAAGAAGTCCGGGCCGAGGTCCTGCAGGCCCCGTCCGGACACCCACAGCGCGACCACGAACAGCACGCTCAGCCAGGTGACCAGGCCGGCGGCGTCCCGCCACCACACCCGGACCGGACGCCGGAGGGCGCTGCCGGGTGGGGCGAGGGTGGTGGTCATCGGGCGCTCCTGCATGGGGTGATCCGTGGGGACCACCCTTCCGGCGCGCGGTTAGCCGTCGACGTGACGAGGGTGAGAATCCGGTAAGAGAAGCTCGGCCGCGACGGTGAACCCGACCACCGCTCCGCCACCGGGGCGCGGCTCGGCGAACACGCCGCCGCCGTGGGCCAGCGCGATCTCGCGGACGATCGCCAGGCCGAGACCGGAGCCGGGCAGGCCGCGCGCGCCGTCGGCCCGGTGGAACCGGTCGAACACCCGCGCCGCGTCGTCCTCGCCGATGCCGGGACCGCGATCGAGCACCTGCACCCGGCCGTCGCGCACCACGACGTCGATCGCTCCTTCGGGGGCGAACTTCACGGCGTTCTCCAGCAAGTTGGACACCGCGCGTTCGAGGGCCTTCGCCTGGCCGGTGAGCCTGGTGGCGTCGGCCTCGACGGTGATGGCGCGGCCCGTCCGCCGCCGGACGCGGTCGGCGGACCGCTCGGCGACCGCGCTCAGCGCGAGCGGGGCGGGTTCCTCGGTCTCGTACTGCCGGGTCGCCAGCTCGACCAGCTCGTCGATGAGGTGGGTCAGCTCGCGGGCTTCGCCGTCGACGTCGTCGAGCAGCCGGGCCCGGGCGTCGGGGGCGAGCTCGGCGAAGCGGCGCAGGACGCTGGCGTTCGTGCGCAGGCTGGTCAACGGCGTCCGCAGCTCGTGCGCGGCGTCCTGGACCAGACGTTCCTGGTCGGCTCGGGCGTCGGCGAGCCGGCCGAGCATCCGGTCGAACGACGTCGCGAGCCGCCCGACCTCGTCGCGGCCACCGGCCGGGACCGCGACGCCGTCGAGGCGGCCGTCGCTGACCTGCTCGGTCGCCTGGGTGAGCCGGACCAGCCGGCGGGTGATCTGCCGGGCCAGCAGCCAGCCGGCCAGCGCCGCGGCGACCAGGACGATCGCGCTGACGCCGGTGATGCGGGCGGCCAGGGCGTTGAGCACGTTGCGGGATTCGTCGACGTCGATGCCGAGCTGCAGCGCCCCGCGGCCGCCGCCGAGGGCCACGGTGATGACCCGGTAGTCGTCCGGCGGGGCGGTGAAGTCCTGGTAGCGGCGGTCTCCGAAGGCACCGGCCGCGGCCAGCGCGCGGTCGTCGTCGCCGACGGCGAGGCGGACGGCCCGGCCGCCGACGGGCCGGACGGTGCCGTCCGGGGCGATCGCCTGGGCGACCATGGGCTGGGCTTCGTCGTGGTCGTCGTCATCGGGCCCGCGGGTGACCGGGCTCGGCGCGAGCACCTGGGTCGCGCCGGCCGCGACCTCGGCCGACGTCGTCAGCAGCGAGCGGTCGAGTTCCGCGCTGATCCGCTCGGACGCGGCCTGGTAGCTGAAGACGCCGACCAGGATCGCCGCGGCCGCGCCGACGCCCGCGAAGGCGATCGCGAGCTTGCTGCGCAGGTTCACGCCGGGCGCACCGCGTAGCCGACGCCGCGCACGGTGTGGATCAGTTCGGTCGCGCCGGCTTGGTCGAGCTTGCGGCGCAGGTAGCCGATGTAGACGGCGAGATTCTTGGACTCGGAGCCGAATTCGTAGCCCCAGATCCGCTGGTAGATCGTGGTGCGGTCGAGGACGATCCCGGCGTTGCGCACCAGCAGTTCCAGCAGGTCGAACTCGGTTTTGGACAGGCTGATCTCGGTGCCGCGCCACCAGACGCGCCGGGCCGCGGGGTCGACGGCGAGTTCGCCGAGGCGCAGCGTCCGCGGGGGCGCGGTCCCGGCGTCGGCGGTGGTGCGGCGCAGCAGGGCGCGCAGGCGGGCGAGGAGTTCGTCGAGTTCGAAGGGCTTGGGCAGGTAGTCGTCGGCGCCGGCGTCGAGTCCGGCGACGCGGTCGGCGGTTTCGACCCGCGCGGTGAGCATGAGGATCGGGGTCTGATCGCCTTCGGCGCGCAGGACACGGCAGACGCCGAGGCCGTCGACGCCGGGCATCATGACGTCGAGGATCAGCACGTCGAAGTCGTCCTTCCGCGCCGTGGCCAGCGCGGAGACGCCGTCGGTCACCTCCGTGACGTGGTAGCCCTCGAGGTCGAGGGCACGCACGAGCGACTCCCGGATGGCGCGGTCGTCGTCGGCGAGCAGGACACGGTGGGGCATGGCGCCATCATGCCTGTGCGTGACGGCCGAGGCCTGCCGGACCGCTCAGCGGGCAATCGGTTGGCCGGCGACCGAGGCGCTGTCCACCACCTCGATGTGCGGCTCGGCATGCTGCGCCGATGGCTTGTGGACGGGTTGCTGTGCATGGGTGACGCTGCGCACGCGATGTCTCCGGTCGGCGGTAGGGGCATCGGGCTCGCGGTCCAGGACGCGGTCGCTGCGGCGGCGTTGCCTGCCGGGGGCGTTCGCCCCGCTGCTCGACGTCGTGAGGTGGCTGCCGTTTCTCCGGATTCTTGCGGTGTACCTGATCGGCGTCGGGTTCCGGCCAGAGCGTGCTCCGATGTTCGCCCGTCGCGTCAACGCTGTGAAGGCGCATCGGGTTCGAACCCGGTGCCGTCGGTGACCCTCGGCGGCCCGGGATACGCCTGGGCTGGGCGGGGCTTGGCGTCGCTCCGGCGTCAAGGCCTATTCCACGACTGCGCCTTGCGGATACTGAACCGAGGTCAGCTCGGCCCACACTGTCTTGCCGGTCTCGTGCTGCAGCTGGCCCCACACCATCGCGCACGACTCGATCAGCGCCAGGCCGCGGCCACCGGTCTCCGACGGCGGGCGAGGACAGGCTTCGTCCACACAGGAGTCGTCGACCTCGATCCGCAACCACCCCTCCCGGCGCTTCAGCCGCACCTGCCGGGGTGGAGTGCCGTGGAGCAGGGCGTTGGACACCAGCTCGTCCAGCACCATGATCATGTCGATTACGTCCCGTGAGGGGATGTCTAGCAACGCTCTGCGGGCCCAGGCTCGCACCCGGCTCAGCTCGGCCAGGTCATCGGCCACGTTCAGGATCTTCACCTCGACCTGATCCCAGGTGCGCTCGGCGTAGTCGGCCGTCATCGGTGGTTCGCCCCAGTCCTTGTTCGACGTCACCTACCAGTCCTTGTTGCCCCATTCGGCCGCGATTCACACCTCGGCCACCCTGGTGGGCCGGCATGCTGCGGTGAGCGACCACGAGCACCACCACGCGAAGGCCGCCGGCGAAGAGGAAGAGCCCGGGTGACGTCCACCAGTGTCCACTGTGGACACCGAAGCCACGTATGCGAGCGACGACGTGGGAGCGCATCGGGTTGGCCGGAGGCGGTGGGGAGAGTTGACCTGGAATCGCGCGTCACCGTTGGAAAATGTCCGGCGTAGTGCCTTGGGATCCGGGCCGGCCGGACGCGGCATCGGGGGATGCCCCGAGGGGTGTCCGTGGTGCCGGACGGCCACAAGAAGATCTTTCGGGGTTTTCCCCGTGCCGGCCGCGGCGCCGCCGGTGCCAGAGTCGTACCCGTCGTCGGCCACGGCGGTGCGCGTGGGGGCACTGCCGGCGATCTGAGGGAGCGAGATGTCGGAGCGGATACCGGTGCTGGTCAAGGGATTCGACCCCATCCTGGTGTCGGGGGTGGCCGGGCAGCTGCGGCCCCGGCCGGAGGTGTTGCTGGTGGACCGGGCCGCGGGCGCACCCGCGGGAACGGTGACCATCGTGGTGGGGGACGCGGTGACCGACGCGCTGCTGGTCCTGGTGCGGGAGGCGAGCACCGGGCACGGCCGGGTGCTGCTGGTGCCCGCCGAGATCGACGATCCCGCGCTCATCGCCTGCATCGGCGCCGGTGCGGGCGGGGTGGTGCCCCGCGCGGAGGCCACCCCCGAACGGCTGGTCGCCGCCGTGACGCAGGTCGCCGGGAGCGGCGGGGTGCTTTCGCCGCGCATGGTCGGCCGGCTGTTCGACCAGGTGGCCCGGCTGCAGAACCAGGTGCTCGCGCCCCGCGGGATGGGGCTGACCGGGCTGACCGACCGCGAGACCGAGGTGCTGCGTCTCGTCGCCCAGGGCTTCGAGGTCAAGGAAATCGCGGAGAAGCTCGCCTACTCGGAGCGGACGATCAAGCGGGTCACCCACGACGTGCTCAACCGCTTCCAGCTGCGCAACCGCGCGCACGCCATCGCTTTTGCCCTCGAGGGCGGCCTGATCTGACCCTTGGGGGCAGCCCGGGCCGCCACGGGGGCCGGTTTCCCGCCGGGACCGCTCGCCGGCCCGTCGCCGGTGGTCCACTCGAAGCGCCACCCCTTCCGGAAGGACCGCAGATGTCCCGAGCGAGCAGGCCGTCCCGAGTGCGTCTCCCGGCGGGCACCACCCACCTGGCCGCCGTGCTCCTCTTGGCCGCCACCGCGTTGAGCGCGGGGTCCGGTGACGCCACCCCGGTGCCGGACGCGCACGTCGAGCCGCGGCCGGCGCCCGACGCCGTGCCGGTGGCACCCGGCACCACCGAGCCCTACGGCGTGGACGGCGGCACCGTGCCGCAGTTCCCGCTTCCCTCCTTCGCCGGTGTCCCGATTCCGCTGGCCGCCGGACCGCAGGTACCGGGGCTGCCCGCGGGTTCCGGTGCCACGGCGGGCATTCCGGGCCTCGTGCTGGCGGCCTACCAGCGGGCGGCGGCCCGGCTCGCGGCCGACACCCCGGCGTGCGGGCTGCCGGTCGCGCTCCTCGCCGCGATCGGCAAGGTGGAGTCGGGGCACGCCCGGGACGGCCGGGTCGACGCCGCGGGCACGGCCTTGAGCCCGATCCTCGGCCCGGTGCTCGACGGCCGGGCCGGCACGGCGGCCATCGCCGACACCGACGGCGGTGTGCTCGACGGGAACGCCGCGTGGGACCGGGCCGTGGGCCCGATGCAGTTCATCCCGTCCACCTGGCGGCGCTGGGCCGCCGACGGCAACGGGGACGGCCGGGCCGATCCGGAGAACGTGGCCGACGCGGCCGAGGCGAGCGGGCGGTACCTCTGCGCGGGCGGACGCGACCTGCGCTCGGCGGCCGGGCTGGACTCGGCCGTGCTGAGCTACAACCATTCGGCCGCCTACCTGAGCCAGGTGCGGTCCTGGATGCTGGTTTACCAAGGGGCGGTCGCGGTGGCGCCGGACCCGCGGTTCGCCGCCGCGGCGGCCCCGCAGGGCGCGCCGGTGCTCCTGCCTCCGGCGACGGCTCCGGGGCCCGCCGCGGTCCCGCCACCCGTGCCGCCGCCGGGCACCCCACCGGTTCCGCCGACGTCCGTGCCCGCTCCGCCGCCCACCTCCGGGACTCGCCCGGCCCCGCCCACGACCTCGGCCCCGCCGCCCCCGGTGTCCGCGGTGCCGGTGCTCGATCCGGTGACCGGGTTGCTCACGTGCACCGTCACGACGGTCACCGGGGCCCTCGGGGGCCTGCTGGGCGGTCTCCTGGGTGGCGGGACCGGGCAGCCGGCCGGGGGAGAGTGCCCGCCGGCCGGCTGACGGCCGAACGGGGGATCCTGTTCACCCGGATGCTGGAGAGAAAGGTGTTTTGTCACGCAAAGTTTACGCCGAATGGGCCGTCCATGTTCGTCCTTTCGTCGTTATAACCAGCGTGCAGGAAACCAACACGGGCAGAGACGGGAACGGTGCCGCGATCCGGCAAACCGGACACGGACCCGAGCACGGCGCGCACCTCCACAGCAAGGGCCGCGGCGCGCCCCGGATGTGGGCGCCGGGCAGCCGCGAGCGGGACTGGCACCCGCGCTACGACCTCCCTTCCGTTCCCGAACCGGACGCGGACCAGGGCCACCCCGGCAACCTGCCGACGGAGGTGAGCAGCTTCGTCGGCCGGCGCACCGAACTGACCGAAGTGGCGACACTGCTGTCCCGGACGCGGCTGCTCACCCTCACCGGCGCCGGCGGGGTCGGGAAGACCCGGCTGGCGCTCCGGGTGGCGGCTTCGGTGCAGGACGATTTCTCCGACGGCGTGTGGCTGCTCGAGCTCGGCGACCTGGGGGTCGCCGAGTCGGTCGAGGAACAGCTGGCCGCCCTGTTCGGCATCGAACACGACCCGCGGCGCGGGCTGGGCCCGGGGCTGCGGCGCTTCCTCGCCGACCGGTCCGTGCTGCTGGTGCTGGACAACTGCGAGCACCTGCTGGACCAGAGCGCGAAGCTGGCCGGCGCGCTGCTGCGGCACGGTGAGGGCGTCCGCGTGCTGTGCACCAGCAGGCAGCCGCTGGGCATCCTGGGGGAGCACATCCACGAAGTCGCCCCGCTGGGCGTGCCGGCGCCGGGCCGTCCCGCCCGCGCGGCCGAATCCGGCCGGTTCGACGCGGTCAGCCTGTTCGCGGCCCGTGCCGCGGCGATCCGGCCCGGCTTCGAGGTCACCGACGCCAACTACGAGACGGTCACCCGGCTCTGCCGCCGCCTCGACGGCATCCCGCTCGCGATCGAGCTGGCGGCGGCGCGCCTCGGGGCGCTGTCGGCCGGGCAGATCCTGGACCGGCTCGACGACCGCTTCCGTCTGCTCACCAAGGGAAACCGGCTCGCGCTGCCCCGTCAGCGCACGCTCCGGGCGTTGATCGACTGGAGTTTCGCGCTGTGCTCGGAGGCCGAACGCACGGTCTGGGCCCGGCTCTCGGTGTTCTCCGGCGGGTTCGACCTGGCCGCCGCGGCCGCGGTGTGCGGCGAGGGTTTTCCCGCGGACGACGTCGACGACCTGGTGACCGGGCTGGTCGAGAAGTCGGTCGTGGTCCGCGCGGACACCGACGACGGCCAGGTGCGCTACCGCCTGCTGGAGACCATCCGGCACTACGGCCAGGACCGGCTGGCCGAGAGCGGGGACCGGGCCGGGGTACTGCGCCGGCACCGCGACTGGTTCCGCGCGCTGGCCCGGCGGGCCGGCTCGGAGTGGATGAGCAGCGACCAGAGCCGGATCTCCGCCCTGTTCCAGCTGGAGGGCGGGAACCTGCGCGCCGCGCTGGAGTTCAGCCTGGCCGACGACGACGGCGGGCAGGCCGCGCTGGAGATGGTGATCGCGCTGTGCGACCACCGGCGGGCGTGGGCGACGCTGGGAGAGGCGCGGCGCTGGCTCGACCGGGCGCTGGTCAACGCCCCCGGCCGGACCGTGGTCCGGGCCCGCGCGCTGGCCGCGGCGGGCTGGGCGGCACTCGTCCAGGGCGACCGGACCACGGCCGGCCGGCTGCTGCGCGAGTGCCGGACACTGGCGGAAGAGCTCGGGGACGCCCCGAGCCGGGCGCTGGCCGTCCAGTACAGCGGGCTCGCGCGGGTGTTCGCCGGTCACTTCGCCCACGGCGCCAAGCTGCTGGCCGAAGCCGTGGACCGGCACCGGGAGCTCGGCGACACCGCCGCCGAGCAGCTCGCCTTCGCCCAGCTGACCATGGCTCGTTGCTTCGGGGGCGATCCGGCCGGGGCGCGCGCGGTCGCGTCCGGGGCGGTCCAGCCCGAACCGAGGCGGTCGCCGACCTCGCACGCCTGGTGGCTCTGGTGCCACGGGCTGGACCGGTGGAAGCACCGCGACCACGAGGTGGCCGCGCGCAGCCTGCGTTCGGCGCTGGGGGTGCGCGCCGCCCGGGGAGACAAGGTGCTCACCGCGATGGCCCTGGAAACCTACGCCTGGACGTGGGCCGAGCGCGGCGACCCGGTGGCGGCGGCGGTCGCGTTCGGCGCGGCGGAGGCGGCCCGGCGGGCGACGGGGTGCGCGTTGAGCGGGCTTCGCCACGTGCACGTCCCGCACCTGCGGTACGCGGCGGTCGTGCGCGCGGACCTCGGCGAGGAGACCTACCAGCGGCACTACGCGACCGGGCTGCGCTCGACCGTGGACGAGGTGCTGGCCGGCCCGCCACCCGAGGTCGCAGTGCCTTCGCCGCGCGAACGCCCGCCCGCGGCGAACCCGTTGACCCCGCGCGAACTGGAGGTGGCGCTGCTGATCGCCAAGGGGTTGAGCAACAAGGAGATCGCGGCGACGCTGGTGATCGCGTTGCGCACCGCGGAGTCCCACGTGGAGCACATCCTGAGCAAGCTGGAGTTCGGCCGGCGGGCGCAGATCGCGGTCTGGGCGAGCACGGTCCTGCCGGCCCGCGAGGTCCCGCCCAGCTGAGCGCCCGAAGTCCGTGAAGGCCACCTTGAGGGACCCAGAGTCCCTCAAGGTGGCCTTCACGGACTTCTGTCAGCGGCCGCGGGACCGCCGCCGGGCCACGCCCAGCAGCACGCCGCCGGCGAGGAGCGCGCCCGTGCCCAGGATGATCAGCGGGCCGACCGACACGCCCGTGTAGGCCAGCTTGCCCGGCGTGCCCGGGCCCTCCTTGCCGGTGCCCCCGCCGGGGACCGTGCCCGCGCTTTCCGGGCCCGGAACCCCCGTGCGGGTGCCGGACGTGGCCGTGCCGCTGGTGCCCGGCTGGTCCGCCGTCCCGCTCCCCGGAGTACCCGTGGCCGAGGTGCCGTCGCCGGCCGCGCCGGTGACCGGCACCGTCGCCTGGGCCTGGCCGGTGAGCGGAGCACCGGTGTCGTGCGCCGCCGCGACCGGGCTCGCCGTGAAGCTCGCCGTGTCGCGCAGGCTGCCCGCCGACGCCGCCCGGACGGTGCACTGGCGCGTCCGGGCCGCACCCGCGGCGAGGCCGTCGGGCTCGTCCACGGTGAAGTCGCAGGCGCTCGCCAGGTCGTTGGTCACCGCCAAGGCCAGCGCCACGTCGCCGGTGTTGCGGACCGCGACGGTGAACTCGACGTCCGCGCCGGCTGCGGCCTGCGGCGATCCGGCGGACACCCCGATCATCAGCGCCGGGTTGAGCACGGTCAGCGGCAGGGGATCCGTGGTCACCGACATCGGCCGGTCCTGCGGGTCCTTCGCCGTGGCGACGGGCACGCTGTCCACCGACGCGGCGGGGGTCACGGCGCAGTCGAAGGTCGCGGTGGCGCCCGCCGCGAGAGTGCCGATCGGCTGCGGCGGCGCGCAGTCCGGCGCCGCCGGGTCGGTCAGCGTCACCGAAGACAGGGGGTCGGTGGTGCCGGTGTTGTGCAGCCGGTAGGTCAGCGTCACCGGGCTGCCGGCGCGCACGGTGGTCCGGTCCGCCGTGCGCTCCACGGTCAGCGGCGGTTCGAGCACCGTCACGGACGCCGTGGTCTCGGCGGTCACCGGCGCGCCCGTCTCGTCGGTGCCGGTCGCCTTCGCGGCGGTGGACGCTGTCGCGGTCGGACGCGCTTCGCAGGTCAGGGTGACGGCCATGCCCGCGTCCAGCACGGGCACCGGTTCGGGGGCGCAGCCGGGCAGCGCCGGATCGGTGACGGTGACCCCGGTGAGCCGTTCCTGCGGCTGGGTGCCGGTGTTGGTGACGGTGAAGCTCGCCGTCACCGGAGACCCGCGGTACACGGTGTCCGGGCTCAGGGTTCCGGTCACGGAAAGCTGCGGGTGGATCACCACCACGGCCGCCTGCTGCGTGCTGACCGGCGGGAACGCCGTGCCGGTGCGGTCGGTGCCCTGCAGCACGCCGTAGCTGGTGAAGCTTTCGTGCACCGCGGCCACCTTGCACGGGAAGGTCACGTGCTGCCCGGGCCCGAGGTCGTCCAGCGGCCGGTCCGCGCAGTCTCCGGCAGTGGAATCGTTGTAGCGCAACGTCTGCAGGGTGTTGTCGGGGGTGTTGTTCGTGACGGTCACGGTGAAGGTCACCGGCTGCCCGTCGCGGACCACCAGCCGGTCGGCCACGCGGGTGACGCCGATGTCGGAGTGGATCACCGCGGTGTCGGCGGCGGCGGTCGCGCTCACCGAGCGCGCGGTGCCGGCGGGGACGGCGCTCAGGTAGTCGGCGGTTGCCGTGACCTCCTCGTGCAGCGGGTCCTGCCGCGCCACCCGGGTGCAGCTCAGCGTGACGCTCGCCCCCGGCGGCAGAACGGCGCTCGGTGGCGCGGCGCACGACTCGCCGGGCTGAGTGGGAGCGCCGGCGTTGTCGGTGACGCGCAGGCCGGTCAGGCCGGCGTCGCCGGTGTTGGTCACCGCGACGGAGAAGGGCGCCACGTCGCCTTGGCGCACCGGCGTCTGCTGGCCCTGCACGGAAACGGCCAGCTGCGGCCGGATCGCCTGGCTGACGACCAGCTCCGCGACGGTGGTGACGTCGGTGCTCGGCGAGACCCGTACCACCGCCGCGGCCTGCCCGTCCTGCAGCCCACCCGGGGCGAAGCTTTTGGCGTCCACGCTCAGGTTGTTCGCCACCGCCCCGCGCGTGGGATCGATCGGATCCACGGCGCCTTGCGCGCAGGAGCCGAAGAAGTCCACTGTGGAGCGTTGCGCGCAGGGCTCGACGACGTCCACGTCGTTGACCGACAACCGTTCCTCGCCCAGCCCGCGGTCGCCGTCGAAGGCGGTGACGGCCATCCGCACCCCGGCGGTGGACGCGTGCCCGCCGAGCAGGGCCGCGGTCAGGCTCTCCGCCCGCAGCGGGCCGGCGCGCAGGTGGTCGTTGTAGACCGCGACCGCGCGTGGCGCCGGGTAGTCCGGCTGTGGCCCGGGAAAGCCGAACACCACCGTCAGCGACCAGCCGCCGGCGCAGCCGATCCCGCTGGGCGCCCACACGTTGCCCACCGTCACGGTGGTCGGCCGGCCCGTCGGGACGGCGCCGAACAGTGGCGTGACGTCCGACCAGTCCGAGTACATCTCGGCGTAGTCGAGCACGCCGTTGCTCGCGCGGTAGTGCCCGGCGACCAGCGGCACCGGCGCCGAGGGCCGGTCGCCGACAGCCAGGCGCACCTGCTGCTGGCGCGGACCCGGCGCCGCGGGCGCCGGCGGGAGGGAAGCGCTGCCCAGCACCGGAACCGAGCAGTTGGGCAGCAGTGAGGAGAAGAACCCGCCGGTATGGCCGCCCCACGTCAGCTGGGCGTAGGCGACGGTGGCCCCGGCCGGCACGGTCAGCGTCGCCCGCGTCGAGTCGAAGGTGGCCGCGTCGTCGTCCACGTCAGCCAGGCGCATCGCGTAGCCGTTGTTGTACCCGGCCGGGCCCTGGGTCGTGCCGCCCGCGGTGATCGCGGCGCAGTCCGCCGCCGTGCCACCGCCCCGGGTGTCCTCGCCCGCCGCCGGGCAGCGCAAGACGCTGTTGCCCACGTGTAGGAAGTCGCCGTAGACGGCGTCCCGGTAGGACACCGGGGACTCGAGGGTGACCGGCGCCGGCCCGGTGGGCGACGCGACCGCCGGGATCGCGAACAGGGTGCCCGCCGCCAGCAGCGGCAGGACGGCGAGCAGCTTCCACAGCCGGTTCACGGCCACTCCTTCGCTTGCGCGGGCTCAGTACCGGTCGTCTTCGCGGTCCACCCAGACCGTCTCCGCGTCGCGGATCCGGAGCAGGACGGTGACCGGCCGGGCGTCGCCGTCGGTGTGCGCACCCAGCTCGGCCAGGTGGCACTCGCCGTCGAAGCTCTGGTGGACCAGCTCGCAGCCGGGCTCGCCCTCGACCCAGCCGTGCACGTCGTAGGCCTTGCCGTTCAGCTCCTCGAGCCGGTTGCCCGCCGACCGCCACCGGTCGCGCAGCTGCCCCGTGAGCGACTCGAACTCCGCACGCGGGTCCGCCACCGGCTCGTCGGCGGCCGGTGTCGCGGCCCCGGCGAGGGCTTCGGCGCGGACGATGCTGATGCCGACGGCGGGGTCGAACCAGGCGTAGGTGTCGTGGGTGGTGCCGTCGGTGGCGGTGGCTCGGGCGGTGAAGCCGACGGTGCCGTCGGGGGTGGTCTGGTCGTGGGTCCAGGTGGTCCAGTCGAAGACGAAGTTGTTGCCGTCGAAGGGAAAGGAAGAAGTGCCGTAGTACCCGCCGAGGTAGGCGGCGTCGATGGCCGGGGCCGCCTCTTCGGCACCGGCGAGGGCTTCGGCACCGGCGAGGGGTTCGGCGCGGACGATGCTGATGCCGACGGCGGGGTCGAACCAGGCGTAGGTGTCGTGGGTGGTGCCGTCGGTGGCGGTGACGTGGGCGGTGAAGCCGACGGTGCCGTCGGGGGTGGTCTGGTCGTGGGTCCAGGTGGTCCAGTCGAAGACGAAGTTGTTGCCGTCGAACGGAAAGGCCGATTCGCCGTAGTACCCGCCGAGGTACGCCGCGTCGACGGCCGGAGCGGCTTCCACAGCGGGGGCCTCTTCGGCGACCGCTGCTTCGGCCTCCGCGGCCTGTGCCTCCCGCACCTCGATGGCCTCGTCCAGCGCCGCCTCGAACGCGCCGCCGGCGACGAGCTGCTCGGTGACCACCGCCGGCTGCAGCGCCAGGTCGATCGACAGCTGCACGGCGTGGACGGCGTCGCCGTCGGCCGCGTCGGCCACGGTATTGGCCGTCGCGGTCAGCACGCCGCCCGCCTCGTCGGTGATCCGCAGGGTGGTCCAGTCGACGACCCGGTCGCCGGCGCCGCCGGCCACCGGGGTCTCGCCGACCGTGGCGGCCATCCGCTCGGCCAGCAGCAGGCGCACCTGCTCGGGGTCGTCCGGGACGAAGCGGCCGGCCGCGGCGTCGAGCACCCCCGCCACGTCCGGGGCCACGAGCACGGCGTACCGGCCGGGCCCCTCTTCGGTCCACGTGGTGTCGCTCGGGTCGAGCAGGGCGGCGAAGGTGGGCTGTTCGCGCAGCGCGGTGGCGGCCGCTTCGGACAGGTCCGGGGGAAGGACGGCCGGGTCGTCCGCGACGGCTTCTTCGGTGCTGGTCATGGTGCCTCCGTTGACGTGCGTCGGCTAGTGGGAGAGGGCCGTCAGGTCGACTTTTCTCGCGGAGCCCGCGACGAACCTGGCCCGGTTCGCCGCCTTGCGCTCTTCGGCGGGGGAGGGGTCGGCCGCGGTGACCTCGGGGGCGTCGCCCGGCAGGCAGAACACCGTCACGGTGGCCTTGGCCGAGCTGCCCGCGATCGCCGTCATCACCAGTTCGATGCCGCCGTTCTTGCGCACGGCGCCCTTCACCGCGTCGAGGGTGTACTGCCCGGTCGCGCCGCCCGCGGTGAACCCGAGGGTGAGGCCGGACAGGCGGTTCTCCAGGCTGTCGGTGCTCAGGACCGCGCCGGCGTCGGCCGCCAGGGTCTCCAGCGGGTCGGGTTCCGGTACGGCTTCGAGCACTTCGAGCCGGCCGTCCACCCGGAACTGCAGGGTCAGCTCGTGGGGCCGCCGGTCGGCGGAGCGCCCGGCGACGCGGAACCGGATGAGGCCCGCGGCGGTGTCGCGCTCGGTGCCGGTGATGCCGCCGCTGATCGTGTACTTCTCGCCGTCGGCGGTGACCGGGGTGCCGGCGGTGAACTTCGCCGCCAGGTCGTCGTCGGTGATGACCGCCATCACGTCGGCCGCGGTGCCGTTGGCGAGCGCGTCCTGGGCGTTGGCCAGCTTGGCCTGGATCGGGTCGGCCGGGAACTCGCCGGTCACCTTCGTCACGGTGCTGAACATCCCCTGCATGTCGTAGGTCAGCTCCGCGGTGCCCGGGTGCGCGATCCGGCCCATCATGAACCGCACCGGCACCGAGAGGTGGTACTTCGGGTGCTGGTCGGCCGTGAGCTGCAGCCGTGACCAGTCGGGCAGGAACACGCGGCCGTCGTGGACGAGCTCCTCACCGACGCTGTCGACGGTGAACCCCCGGAGCCGCCCGAGCAGCATGGCCGGGTCGGCGTTGACGACACCCGGGTTCGCGCCCAGGGTGATCTTGATCCGGGTGCCCGCGACCGTGCCCGTGATGAACCCCGGATCGGTCTTGGGGTCCAGCTGCAGCTCACCGGAGGTGAACGCGGTGTGGTACGGGTTGTGCTCCTTGTCGGCCATCAACCGGCGGATCGCCGCGACGTCCTCGTCGGTGAAGCCGGCCTTGTTCCGCGCCACCTTGTTCTGGTCGGCGAGGAAGTCGATGACGTCCATGCCCGTCTCGGCCAGCGCGAGCACCGCCCCGAGCGGGCCCGCGGCGTCCCCGGCGGCCTTGGCGATCACGCCCGTCACCGTGAGGGTCGCCTCGACCCCGCCTAGGCTCAGGATCTTCTCCTTGTTGCTGTTGAGGGCGCCGATGACGCCGTCGGCGCCGGCCTTGAGCTGGTACTGCCGCTCCGGGGAGATGTCGGTGACCTTGGCGAGGCCGTCCACGCTCATCGAAGCCACCTTCTTGACCGCCTCGGCCGGCAGGTCTTCGGTGTACTTCTTCAGGTTGTCCCACAGCAGCTGCTTGCCTTCGGAGAAGCCGGAAACCGCCTTGGCCGCGACGCTGAGCTCCTCCCACGGCGTGACGAACTCCTGGCCCGCGTACTGCTGCTGGATCCCCAGGCTCTGCTTGTCCCGCCACACGACCAGCTCGGTCAGGCCGAACTCCAGGGCCTGGTCGGCCACCCCCAGCGCGGTGCCGATGGCGTTGAACGGCGGGAAGAAGTCCAGGGTCACCTGCGCCACGGAAACGCCGGTGCGCAGCAGGAGCAGCGCCCCGCCCAGCTTCGGGTAGATGGTGTTGAAGTTCTCCTTGAGCAGGGTCTTGGTCGCCCAGCGGGCCCAGGCGGCGACCTGCTCGCCCGCGCTGGTCATCGCCCGGCCCTGCTTTCCCACCGCCTCGGTGAACGCGATCATCAGGTCGAACAGGGCGGCTTCGGTCTCCGGCTTCGCGCGGTCCTCCGGGCTCATCTTGACGACGTCCCGGCTGAACACCTTGAGGGCGGCGGAGGCGGTGAGCACGACCGTGGTGGCCGCGCCCAGGTCCTTGATCGCCTTGTCCTTGAACTTGCCCTCTTCGTCGTCCCACTTGGTTTCCTGCAGCTCCTGGAGCGCCTTGTCGACGAGCAGCAGCGTGCCGGACTGGTACTTCTCGATCTGCACCTGCACCAGCAGCCCGACGTTGACGTCCAGCCCCGCTTCCTTGCCGTCGACCTGCGTGCGGGCGGCGTTGGCCAGCGTGAGCCGCTGGGTCTCCTTGCCAGCCAGCGCTTTCGCCTCCTTGGCCGAAAGCGCGTGGCCGTTCGCGTCCTTCGTGGCACGCAACTGCTCGACCCGGGCCTTGAGCGCGGCCCGCACGGCCGTGATGTCGGCGACGAAGCCGTCGCTGTAGCCGCGCTGGAAGCACTCGAACTTGTCCTTGTTGCTGGGCGCCTGCTTGAGCACCTTGGCGATGGCCTGCTCGCCCCGGCTCAGCTTGCTCAGCTCGACGGCCGGGACGGCGTCGCTCTGCGCGCCGTCCCCGGCCGCGACGAGCTGGGCGAACCAGCGCACCAGCTCGTCCACCCCGATCTGGGCGGTGTCCACGCGGGCGGCGTTGGGGGCGCCGTTGGTCGTGCCCACCAGCCATTCCTGGTAGAGCTGGTGCCAGCCGTCGCCGGCGGCCAGCAGCTTCGCGAACGAGCTGGGCGTGCCGGCCGGGATGGACGCCGGGTTGCTGCGCAGCCAGGCGCAGTCCGACGGGGCGGGTGCGGTCATCGTCGCTCTCCTGTGTCGGGTTCGGGGGCGGGGCGGGACGTGCGGGTCCAGCGGGGCCCGGCCGCGCGCGGCTCGTCGGCCACGCCCAGCGCCACGGCGCGCACCGGCGGCGCCGGGTCCTCGAGCCGGGCCGGCACGACCGGGGCGGTGACGGTCAGGTCCAGCGCGGTGCGCAGCGGCACGCCGAGCGCGTGCCACAGGTCGTGCTCCGCACCACCGGCCCGGTGCCGGCCCAGCCGGACCGGCAGGGGTTCGGCCGGCACCCCGAGCCGCCCGGCCAGCAGGTCCGGTTCGAGGGCCGGGCGCCCGGCGTGCGCGGCCAGCACCGCGCCGAGCAGTTCGTGTTCGGCGGCCACCGTGGCCGCCCACGCCGTCACGAGGTAGGTCAGGCGGTAGCGCCGGACCGGCAGCACGGTGCCCGTGACCCGCCCGTCCGGTCCCCGCAGCCGGATCCCGGTCCCGGCCTGGCCGTCGAGCTCCTCGCCGATCTCGTAGAGGAACAGCCCGAGCACCGGACGGCCCCGGCGGGTGGTGACCGCGCCGGGCGCCTCGAACGCGATCTCCACCTCCGCGGGCAGTTCCGCGAACAGCCAGGTCCGCAGGGCGGAGTCCACATCGTGCAGCACGCCGACCAGTCTCGGCCGCCCGCCGCGGCCGCCGGGTGCCGTCGCGGGACGTCCCGGAGGCCGTCGCCGTGGCCCCCGGGGGCCGGCCGGGGTGTCCGCGCGACGGCCCTTCGCCGCCCTCGGACCGGGGCGCTCCGCTGCGAGGCTTCGAAGCGCTCAATGGTCCTACCCAGCAGGGAGATGCGATGCCGACCTACCTGTCACCCGGCGTGTACGTCGAGGAAGTCTCGTCGGGCTCGCGGCCGATCGAAGGGGTCGGCACCTCGGTCGCCGGCTTCGTCGGGTTCGCCGAAAAGGGCCCGCTGTCCGAGCCGACGCTGGTCACCAACTGGACGCAGTACACCCGGATCTTCGGCGGCTTCGTCGAAGGGACCTACCTGGCGCACTCGATCTACGGCTTCTTCCTCAACGGTGGCGGTTCGGCGTTCGTGCTCCGCCTGCCGGACCCCGACGACGGCGAGCAGACGCAGGAAACCTACGCCCGCGCCGCGATCCCCGCCGAGTCCGACGACTCCGTGCCCGCCCTGGAGCTGCGGGCGCTCGCCGGCGGCGAGGCGACGGGGCTCAGCGTCGTCGTGTCGGAGGCGTCGCAGCCCGGTGAGGACACCTTCAAGCTCGAAGTGCGCAAGGACGGCAAGGTCGAGGAGACCTTCGACAACCTGACCACGCGGCGCGGCTCGGCCAACGTCGCCACCGTGGTGGCGAAGCGCTCCAAGCTCGTCGCGCTCGAGGACCCGCAGCGCCCGGTGGTCGCCGTGCCCAAGAAGGGCGCCACCGTCGAGCTGCGCGGCGGCACCCTGACGGTGCCCGCCCGCGTCGGCTCCGAAAGCTACGTCGGCGACACCGGCTCGCGCACCGGGATCAGCAGTTTCGAGGCCATCGACGAGATCACCATGGTCGCGGTGCCCGACCTGATGTCGGCCCACCAGCGCGGGCTGCTGTCCGAGGACGAGGTCAAGAGCGTGCAGCTGGCGATGATCGCCCACTGCGAGCTGATGTCGGACCGGGTGGCCATCCTCGACCCGCCGCCAGGCCTCAACGCCCAGCAGCTCATCCGCTGGCGCACCGAGTTCGCCGGCTACGACTCGAAGTACGCGACGCTCTACTGGCCGTGGGTGCAGACCATGGACCCCACCCAGGGCGGCAAGGTCACGCTGCCGCCGAGCGGGCACGTCGCCGGCGTGTGGGCACGCAGCGACCAGGCCCGCGGGGTGCACAAGGCCCCGGCCAACGAGGTCGTGCGCGGCGCGGTCGCGCTGCAGACGGCGATCACCAAGGGCGAGCAGGAGCTGCTCAACCCGCTCGGGGTCAACTGCCTGCGCTCGTTCCCGGCCCAGGGCATCCGGATCTGGGGCGCGCGCACGCTCTCGAGCGACCCGGAGTGGCGGTACCTCAACGTGCGCCGGCTGTTCAACTTCATCGAGGAGTCGATCCTGGCCGGAACCAACTGGGTGGTGTTCGAGCCGAACGACCACTACCTCTGGGAGAGCGTCCAGCGTGTGGTCGGGGCGTTCCTGCAGCAGGTGTGGCGCAGCGGCGCGCTGATGGGCCGGACGCCGGAGGAGGCGTTCTTCGTCAAGTGCGACGCGGAGAACAACCCGCCGGAAAGCCGGGACGAAGGCAACCTCGTGGTCGAAATCGGTGTGGCGCCGGTGAAACCGGCCGAGTTCGTGATCTTCCGCATCTCGCAGTTCTCCCAGGGCGCCGCGCTCGACGAGTAGTCAACCCTTCCCGGAAAGAGGTCAACCATGGCTCCCGAGCCCCTCAGCACCGTCCCGGACGTCATCAGCGCGAGCCGGTTCGTCATCGACGTCACCGCCTTCGGCAGCAGCGGCAGCATCATGTTCTCCGAGCTGTCGGGCATCAGCTCCGAAGTGGAACCGGCCGAGTACATGAGCGCGGGCCGCAACGGCGTGCTGCTGTCCAAGCAGTTCGGCAAGACCAAGCCCGCGACCGTCACCCTGAAGCGCGGCGTCGACCAGGACGCCACCCTGTGGGTCTGGCACCAGAAAGCGATCGCCGCGGACCCGCAGGCGCGCCAGAGCTGTTCGCTGATCCTGCAGGACGCGGCCGGGCAGACCAAGGCCACCTACCGGCTCACGAACGCGTGGCCGTCCAAACTGGACGT
This sequence comes from Amycolatopsis heterodermiae, assembly GCF_034929455.1. NCBI lineage: Bacteria > Bacillati > Actinomycetota > Actinomycetes > Pseudonocardiales > Pseudonocardiaceae > Amycolatopsis > Amycolatopsis heterodermiae. The sequence continues at coordinate 290,089 of NZ_JAYFSI010000011.1, read as the reverse complement.
TCAGGGCCTCAAGGCCGGCGCGACGGAGATCGTGATGGCCACCTGCACGCTGGTGTGCGACGAGATCACGTTCGTGCCCGGCCTGGGCGGCAAGACCAGCGGCGCATGACGGCCCCGGCGGTGGAGGGGCCCGGGTTGCGCACCGAGTACCCGTTCACGTTGCCGCGCGGGTACGTCGACGAGCACGGCCAGGTGCACCGCACGGGCGCGATGCGCTTGGCCACGGCGAAGGACGAGCTCACCGCGCACGCCGACCCGCAGGTGCGGCAGAACCCGGCTTACCTGTCGGTGCACCTGATCTGCCGGACGCTGACCTCGCTCGGCACGGTCGCCCCGGTGGACCGCTTCGTCGTCGAGCACCTGTTCGCGTCGGACCTGGCGTTCCTGCAGGACCTGTACCGCCGCATCAACCAGCACGGCCACACCGAGGCCGACGTGACGTGCCCGGGCTGCGGCCACCGGTTCGTGGTGGACATCGCCGGCGGTGGCGGCCCGGAGGGCGGGTGAGCGCGCCGGACGACCGGCTGTGGCAGGAGATCGTGTACATCGCCTACTACCTGCACTGGTCGTTCGACTCGATCCTGGAGCTCGACCACCGCAGCCGCATCCGGGTCATCGAGGAGATCGGACGGATCAACACCGCGCTCAGCGGAGACCAGGAGACGACCGGCGCCTTCGCCGGCTGGGAAGGATGAAGATGCCGAGCTGGCCGTTCCGCCGCCGCACCCGCCGGTCGGCGTCCACTGTGGACGTGCTCCCGCCGCCGCGGGCCACCGGCACGGCGTGGCGCCGGGTCCCGCCGTTGCGGCCGGTGATCCCGCCCGCCGCGCCGCTCACGATCGACACGACGACCACGTGGGCGGCGGTCGAGCCCGACCTGACCGACCGGGGCCGGGTCGCGGTCGAGGAGACCCTGGCGGGCCGGGTGGTCGACCTGCTCCGGGTGGTGCCCGAGGAGACCGGCGCGGTGCCGGTCTCTGCCGGCACCGAACTGCGGTTCCGCGCGGCCGGCGACCGCCGTGTGGATCCGGCGGCCGCCGCGATCGGCTGGGCGGGTGCCGCCGAGCCCGATGCGGTCGCTGTGGTTCCGGTCGGCGCGATCGGCGGGGAGGGTGCTGTCTCGTGGGGTGCCGGGCCGGCGGTCGGGACCACCGCCGTCGCGGAACCCTCGACGGCGGGCACGAGTGGTGCTGGGGCGGGGACAGGTGTTGCCGGAGTTGTGCTCGGTGGTTCCGACCGGGCCGAGTCCGGGCCTGCTAGGAGTTGGGCTGGGAGTGGTGGTGCCGGCCGGGCCGAGGCCCAGCCTGCTGGGGGTCGGGCTAGGAATGGTAGTGCCGACTGGGCCGAGCCCGGGCCTGCTAGGGGTCGAGCTGGGAGCGATGGTTCCGGCCGAGCTGAGTCCGGGCCTGTTGTGGGTCGGGCTGGGAGCGGTAGTTCCGGCCGGGCCGAGCCCGGGCTTGCTGCGGGTCAGGCCAGTAGCGAAGGTGCCGAGTCCGGAGCCGGCGGCGCGGGCCGGTTTGCGGGCGGTGGTTCCGCCGGCCGTGCTGAGGCTGCCGGTGCGGCGGCGGGCGGTTTCGCAAGCGATGGCAGCGGGGCCGGGTTCGCGCGCCGCGGTGCGGATGCCGACACGGAGCCGGTGGCACACAGTGGTGCCGAAACCGGGTTCGTGGGCCGTAATGCGGTTCCCGGCCTGGCGTCCATGGCGGGCGGTGTCGCGGACCGTGGTGCAACCGCCGGAGCGGACGCCCCTTCGGCTCCGGTGATGCGTGCCGCGGAGCCGGGGGTGGCCGGCGGTGGAGTCGGCGTCGAAACGGGTGTTGTGGGTCGTGCCGAGGCCGGCAGCGCGGAAGGTGCCACGGCGCCGGCCGGTGGTGCGGGCCGCGCTGATGCCGCTCGCACCGTGCTCGCGATTGCGACGGGCCGTCCCGGCGGCTCGGCGGCCGAGCTGCGGCACTCCCGGGTCGATCGCCTGCCGAGTTCCGGCCGGACGGCCGCCTCCGGCAGCCATCCGGAAGGCGCGGGCCCGCTGCGCCACCTGCCCGCCCGGAACCCGTCCGCCGAGGCGCGGCCGGTGGCGCCGCTGACGGCGGCGGACCCGGTGTACGTGGCCGAGCCGCGCGTGCCGGACGTCCCGCACCGCACCCCGGCGCTGCTGCGGGAGATGACGCTGGAACGCGACCGGCTGCTGGGGATGGCGGCCGAACCGGCGCCGAACGTGCTGACGTCGTGGACCCCGCCCTCGCCGCTTCCGCTGCCCGGCGCCGAAGCATCGGTGACGCACCCGCCCGCGCGGCGTCGGGCCAGTCTGGCCGAAAGCCGCCGTCGTGGCCTGCGCGCGGCACGGGACGAAGAGGAGGAAGACACGGAACCCGGTGACGCACCACAGCCGGCCGCGACGATCACTTCGCCACCCGGCCATGAACGGCCGGCCGCCGCGACTCCGGCGCCCGACGGTGAGCCTTCACGTCCGGCCGTTCCGCCGTCCGACGGTGACCTGCGGCATCCGGCAATCGATCGTGGGCTGCCGGACAGCGAGCAGTCACCGCATGTGACGCCAGTGCTTGACGAGGAGCATCCAGTGTGGACGCCTCCGGTGCCGGAGAGCGAGTTGCCGCTCCGGACAGACCCGGCACCCGTGAGCGAGCAACAGAATCCGACGGACTTCGTGCCCGGGAGTGGCGCCCCGGCGTGGAATACCGATCCGGACTCCGCCTCGGGGGAACCAATCGCGGAGGTGGCCGTCCCCGACGCTGATCGGAAGCCTCGGGAAACCGATCAGGCTCACACCCCGCAGCTGCACGTCCGGGCCCCGGAACCGGTTGACCGGCCGCGCATCGGAACCGTCGCCACCGGACCGGCGCGAACCGAACAATGGCACCGGTCCGAGCCGAACCCATCCCCACCGGCGACGGGGATCTCGCTGACGCCCGCGTCCGCGGAGACCCGTGCGTCCGGCCTGCTGCGCCGCCTGTTCGGCCGCTCCGCGCCGGCAGCCGACACTTCGCGCGAGGGGGCGGAATCCTTGACAAGCTCCCCGGGAGACGGCCTGCGCATCGGAAGCACCTGGCTCCGCGAAGAAAGCGCTGGACCCGGTAACGCCGGGGAGCGACCCGAAAGCGCCCACCGCACGGAAAACCCCGAGCGTGGCAGCCACAGAGGAGGCCCAGACCCGGCGGGAAGCACCTCACGCGGGCCGGCCGGCGACGCACGTCCCGGCCAAAGCACCTCGCTCACCGGGATGACCCGGCGCACCGACCCGCCCGGGCACGACCCGGGGGACCGGTACGCTCAGGAAGCTGGTGCCACCGAAGACCTCCGCCCGGCCGACGCTTTCGAACCCGGCGGCCACGCGGACGCAACCGGCCCCGCTCCGACGGACTACGCCGAACCAGCCGCCCGGACCGGCCGAGCCCGCTCCGCCGGCCACCTCGATCCCCTCGGCCATCCCGAACCGGTCACCCGGACAGGGCACGCCGGCCCGGCGACCTGGACCGCGCACGTCGACCCGGCCGCCCGGGCCGGGCACGCCGCCCCGGCCGACCCCACCGGCCGACCAGACCTGGGCGGGTACTCAGGCTCGGCGGGGCACCTCAGCCCGGCGGGACATCTCGACTCGGCGGGACACGACTCGGCGGGGCGCCCGGGTCCGGCGGAACGCCTCGGCCCGGCGGAACGCCTCGGCCCGGCGGGACATCCCGACTCGGCGGGGCACCTCGGCTCGGCGGGACGCCCCAGCCCGGCTGGACACTTCGACGCGGCGAGCCACCTCGACTCGGCGGGACATCCCGGCTCGACTGGGCACCTCGGCCTGGCGGGACATCCCGGCTCGGCGGGACATCCGGGCTCGGCGGGGCACCCCGGCTCGGCGGGACGCCCCAGCTCGGCGGTACACCTCGACTCGGCGGGACACCCCGACCCGGTGGCGCACACCACCCCTCCCCGTCGTCGCGGCTCCGACGCGGACGACGCTCCCCGCGGCATCAGCACCCACACCTCGATCGCCCCCACAACGCTCACCGAAAGCGCTCACAGCACCGAAACCGCCCCGCCCACCACTGCCGAAAAAGTGCCCGTCGCCCTGGCCGCCCGGCTGCACCAAGCCGGACTGCCGGATCTCGGCGGACTCGACGTCCGCCGTGGCCCGGCGGTGTCCGCCGTCGCCGGGCGGTTGCACGCCCGGGCCTACACCACGGCCGGAGTCGTGCACGTGCCCGCGGAATGGGGGCCGCTCGACCGGATGCCCGCGGCGGCCACGCTGGCCCACGAACTCACCCACGTCGTGCAGCAGCGGCTCCTCGACAACCGCGTGCCCGACGAGACCACGCCTGCCGGGCGGGCGCTCGAAGAGGAAGCCCTGCGCGTCGAGCAGTGGATCGCCGGTGGGCCCGGGGTGCCGCTCCACCACCTCCGGCCACCCGCCACTCCGGAGCCGGCCGCCGAAACTCCTAGCCCGCAGGAGGAAACCACCCAGCTGGCCGCGGAGGCGCCGGCCGGTGGGGTGGCGGGCCTGCTGGCCGCCGAACGGGACGGGGGCCGCCGGGTCGACTTCACCTCCGCCGACGGTCTCGCCCGGTTCCTGTCTGATGTGGACCCTCCCGGCGATCCGGGCCGTCCGCCGGTCGTCGCCGAACAACCCGCACCCGAGGCCGAGCACGAGCGGCAGTTCGCCGAACGCCTGGGGGAGAACCCGCCGCGCCGGTGGCTCGACCTCGACGAGAGCGACGACATCGAGGAGCTGAGCGGAAAGCTCTACGACCGGCTGCACCGCCGGCTGCGCTGGGACGTGCTGGTGCAACGCGAACGATCCGGCCGCCTGATGGACCAACGGTGAAGGAGCGCCCATGGGGTTCAAGGACCTCGCCAAGAACCTGGCCTACCACGAAGCCGCCAACCTGCTGGGCATTTCGCCGGGCGTCTCGCACCACTTCGTGGTCAACGTCATGAACGGGCCGTACGACTTCGGCACCTGGTCCAAGGTCTCGGGCCTGAGCGTCAACTGGGACGTCTGCGAGTACCGCACCGGCAGCACCGGCAACGGCTGCTGGGTCTTCCCCGGCAACACGAAGTACGAACGCGTCAAGCTCAGCCGCGCGGCCTGCTTCGACTCGCAGACCGTGCAGGAGTGGCTGGCCGAGACCTCGCGCAGCGTGACCCCGCTCAGCGGCGCGATCGTCATGTGCGACTCGCGCAACCTGCCGATCCTCTCCTGGGAGCTGAAGCAGTTCTTCCCCTGCGGCTGGGCCATCACGGACTTCGAAGCCGGCCCGGCGTCCCACGTCGCGATCGAAACCCTGACGATCGCGCACACCGGTTTCCTCGGCGACGAGGTCATGCGATGACCACCACCAAGCGCACGACAGGAGGTGCCCGGTGCTGAACCCGTTGCAGCCGGTCAAGTCGAGCATTCCCTACATCCCGTACTTCAACGAGGGCCCGTCGAACGCCAAGGTCACCATCGGCCTGGCCATGCGGTTCAAGGTGCTGGTGGACGGCCTCGGCGGCGGCACGCTCGACCTGGGCCAGTGGTCCTCCTGCAAGGGCCTGCGCGCGGACTGGAACCCGCGCCGGTTCCGCGCGCACGGCAACGCCGGCTACGAGCACATCCTGCCCGGCGGGCTGTCCTACCCGGTGATCCAGCTGGAGCGGGCGATGGACCCGATCAGCTCCGCCGCGCTGCAGAAGTGGCTCAAGGACCAGGCCGCCCAGCTCTACGGCGAGCCGGGGACGACCACGCCGGCGGGCAGCACCGCGCACATCGTCCTGCTGGACCGGGCCGGGGCGCCGGTGGCGTCCTGGGACCTGCGGGCGGCGCGGCCCTCGGCGTGGGTGGGGCCGACCCTCAACGCCTTCGACAGCAAGGTCGCCATCGAGACCCTCGAACTCGTCCACGAAGGGTTCCTGTGACATGGCGCCGCTGCCGATCACCACCTCCGCCCCCAGCACCCTGCAACAGGTCACCCGGCTGACCCTCGGCGCGCCCGGCGACCTCGTCACCTTCCCGTTCAACCCGGGCAAGGTGTCGGTCGACCGCTCGGCCGCCACCCAGAGCGCGGCCAACCTGGCCGGCACCTCCGAAGACAGCGTCCGCCAGAACGTCAAGCTGACCATCCAGCTCTCGGAGCTCAAGCTCTACGGCAAGGAATGCCAGGCCACCGTGCAGAAACTGCTGTCGTGGACCGTGCCCTACGCCGACTCGACGCCGCGCCTGGACAGCCTCAACATCGGCCAGCTGGCCCGGGACTTCGTCGGGCCGCTGACCCAGGACCTGGCCGAGCGGGTGACCCGGGGCGGCTCGGGCAGCAGCGACAGCGCGTCGAAGTCCACCGGTGACGCCAGCTCCGGCGAGGCCAAGGTCGACTTCCGGCTCCCGGTGCTGACCCTGCTGTGGGGCACCGCGCTGAACCACCAGGTCACGCTGGAAAAGGTCGGCGTGACCTACGACCAGATCTCCCCGGCCGGCACGCCGGTCGTGGCGACGGTGGACCTCAAGCTGCGCGAGTACAGCCCGACGATGCCGCTGACGAACCCGACCTCCGGCGGCCTGCCCGGCCGGGGGCAGCACACCGTCATCGCGGGCGACGACCTGGTCCGCATCGCCCACCGGACCTACGGCTCACCCAAGGCGTGGCGGGCCGTCGCCCTGGCCAACGGCCTCGACGACCCCCTGCGCCTCGGCCCCGGCCGCCGCCTGTTCCTTCCCAGCACCGCCGAGATGGACCCCGTGGAGACGCCATGACCGACCCGATGTCCGTCGAGGAACCGCCGCCGTCGCGCAACCGCCCGACGGTGCGGCCGATCGTGACGGTGGATTCCGCCCCGCTGAGCGCGCTCGCGGCTTCGCGGCTGGCCCGCGTGGTCGTCGACTGCGACCTCACGCTGCCGGGGATGTTCGAGCTGACCTTCCTCGACAACGACGGCCGGACCCTCGACGACGCCGGGATCGCCGTCGGCAGCGTGGTCGCGGTGACCGGCTCGGGCACCGACGACGGCGTGCACAACATCGGCAAGCTCGTCGTGGGCGAGGTGACCGCGATCGAGGCGCAGCTGCGGGAGCTGACCGCGCACACCGTCGTGCGCGGGTACACCGCCGAGCACCGCCTCCAGCGCGCCACCCGCAGCCGCACCTTCCTCAACAGCACCGACTCCGACGTCGCGACCCAGCTGGCGGCCGAGGCCGGGCTGGCGACGGCTGGGGTGGTCGCGACCACGACCACCCACCCCTACCTGGCCCAGGTGAACCAGACCGACTGGGACTTCCTGCTCGACCGGGCCGCGGAGATTGGCTTCGAGGCCGGGATGAGCGACGGCGTCTTCCACTTCCGGCCGGCGACGTCGGTGAGCCGCCCGGTCGCCGCGGCGCCCGAGCCGGTCACCTTCCCCGATGACCTGCTGGACTTCCGGCCCCGGGTCACCGCGGGCAACCTGACCCCCGACGTCGAGGTCCGCGCGTGGGATCCGCTGAAGGTGGTTGCGATCGCCCAGCAGGCCACCACCCCCGGGGGCGGCGCCGGCGACACACCGAACTCGCTGGGCACCCGGTTCTCCCCGGCCGGTGGCGGTCTCGGCGGCAAGCTCGGCGGTGTCGTCTCGAAGGTGCTGGGCCAGGTCGCGGAGCAGGCCGACAACCCGGCCGTGCTCGCGAAGGCGGTGGGCGATCCGGCCGGCAGTGCGAAGAACCTGCTCGGCGGCGTCGGGGCGGCCGTGCTGGGCGGGCTGGACCTCGCCTCGCTGGGCCCGGCGCCCAGCCCGACCGCGCGCGTCACCGTCGACCGGCCGTTCGGCACCGGCGAGCAGGAGTTCACCGCGGCGCCGGGCATGGCCGCGGCCCTGGGCACCGAGGCCGGGTCGACGTTCGCCGAGGCCGAGGGCGAGGCCGTCGGCGACCCGATGATCCAGCCCGGCGTGCTGCTGGAGGTGCGGGGGGTGCCGCGGCCCTTCGGCGGCCAGTGGCTGGTCTCCCGGACCCAGCACATCTTCGACGACCGGGACCGCGGCTACCGCACGGTGTTCTCCGCCCACGGCCGGCAGGACCGGTCGATGCTGGGCCTGACCTCGCTGGGGCGGGCCACTCGGCAGCGGCCCCGGCTCGACGGCGTGGTCTGCGGCGTCGTCAGCAACACCCTCGACCCGCTGGGCAAGGCCAGGGTCAAGGTGACGCTGCCGTGGCTGGCGCCGGACTTCGAAACCGACTGGGCGCCCGCCGTGCAGTTCCTGGCCGGCCGGCGCGGGGGAGCGCTGTTCCTGCCCGAGGTCGGCGACGAGGTGATGGTCACCTTCGAGTTCGGCGACCCCCGCCGCCCGTACGTGCTCGGCGGCCTGGTCAACAACCTGACCACGTGGAAGCTGAGCACCCCGCCGGCGCAGACGCTGAGCCTGTCCAGCGGCGGCGGGCTCGGCGGCGGGATGGGCAACCCGATGATGGGCGGCGGCGGGATGCTCCTCGGCGCCGCGGTCGGCGCGGCCGAAGGCGCGATGTCCGCCGACGGGGGAGACGGGGTCGGCGGCTCGGTGCAGACCCCGGGCATGGTCGGGGAGATCATCCAGCGCGGCTTCGTCTCCAGCACCGGCAACTGCCTGATGTTCACCGACGAGCCGCTGCCCGGCGCGACCGTCGCCGAAGACCTGCTGCGGTCCGAACCGGGTGCCGCCGAGGCGGCCGGCGCGGCCACCGGTGCGTTGTCCGGCGCGCTGGGCTCCTCGGGTGGCGGCGGCGGGGCGGGCGCGCCCGCGATGGGCACCGGCGGCGCGCTCGGGGCGCTGGCGTCGTCGGTCACCGTCGGCACGCAGAACGGCGCCGTCGCGCTCACCATGGACCAGGTCAACGCCGCGGTCAGCCTGACCTGCAACCCGGTGCTGGGCGTGAGCAAGTCCCCCTTGCCGCAGATGACGCTGGCCGCGATGGACGGCGTCGTCATCGTCTCCGCCGGCCCGGCGGGCACCGTCGAGATCGACGGCGGCGCCATGCTCACCCTCAAGGCCACCACCGCGCTGAACATCGCCGCGCCGGTGGTCACCGTCAACGGCATCCCCCTCCCGATCTGATGCGCACCGATTTCGTCGGCCGCGGCTGGTCGTTCCCGCTCGACGTCGACACCGGCGGCCGGATCGCCATGGCCGGCGGCGCCGCGAAACTGGAGCAGGCCATGCGGATCGTGCTCGGCACCCACCCCGGCGAACGGCCGTTCCGCCCGGAGTTCGGCTGCCCCCTGCGCGACTACGTCTTCAGCGGCGCCGGCGCGGACGTGCTGGCGGCCATCGCCGGTGAGGTGCGCCGGTCGCTGCGCCGCTGGGAACCGCGCGTGGTGCCCGCCGACATCCAGGTCTTCCCGCACCCCGACGACGAGAGCGTGCTGCTCATCGACATCGCGTACGTGGTCAAGGGCGAGAACGATCCCCGCAACCTGGTGTTCCCCTTCTACACCATCCCCGAGAACGGGAGTGACTAGCGATGGCCCTGCCCGCACCGAACCTCGACGACCGCCGCTTCCAGGACCTGGTGGACGAGGCGAAGCGGTTCGTGCAGCGCCGCTGTCCGGAGTGGACCGACCACAACGTCTCCGACCCCGGCGTGACGCTCATCGAAACCTTCGCCTTCATGACCGAGCAGCTCACCTACCGGCTCAACCGGGTGCCCGACCGGCTGTACGTCAAGTTCCTCGAGCTGCTCGGGCTGCGCATGCTGCCGCCCACCCCGGCGACGGTGCCCGTCACCTTCTGGCTGACCGCGCCCGCGCGCAGCCCGATGGTGCTGCGCACCGGCACCAAGGTCTCCACCACCCGCACCGAAACCGAGGAGCCGACGGTGTTCGCCACCCTGCGCGACCTGACCGTGGTGCCCTCGCGGCTCGGCGCGGTGCGGCGGCTGCGCGCGGGCAAGGTGTCCACTGAGGACTTGACGCCGTCGGTGGAGCTGAGCCAGGAGTTCGCCGCCTTCTCCGACCCGCCGCAGCTCGGCGACGCGCTGCTGATCGGGTTCGCCGAACCGGTGCCGGGCTGCGCCGTGCGGCTGGACTTCGACGGGCGGACCGAAGGCATCGGCGTCAACCCGAAGCACCCGCCGCTGGTGTGGGAGGCGTGGTCGGCGCAGGACTGGCGCGAGTGCCGGGTCAGCACCGACGAGACGGGCGGGCTCAACCGGCCCGGCCGGATCGTGGTGCACGTGCCCGACGGGCACGAGATCAGCGCGATCGGCGACCAGCGCGCGGCCTGGCTGCGGGTGCGGGTGGTCGAGCCGCTGCCCGGCCAGGCTGCCTACAGCTCCTCGCCGGTGGTCCGCACGCTCGTGGCGAGCACCGTCGGGGCGACCGTGCCCGCGATGCACGGCGAGATCGTCGAAGGTGAGGAGCTGGGGCTCGCCGAAGGCGTTCCGGGGCAGCGGTTTTCCCTCAGCCGGACGCCGGTCCTCGCCGGGCGCAACCCGTCGTCGCTCGAAGTGGGCGAGGACGGCGCGTGGCGCGAGTGGACGCCGGTGGAGCACTTCGCGGCCAGCACCGCCGACGACCGGCACTACCTGCTGGACCCGGTGTCCGGCGAGGTCGAGTTCGGGCCGGCCGTGCGGCAGGAGGACGGGACGCTGCGCCAGTACGGCGCGGTCCCGCAGCGCGGCGCGCCCGTGCGGATGCGCCGCTACCACAGCGGCGGTGGCAGCAAGGGCAACGTCGCCGTGCGCGCGGTCAACACGCTGCGCGCGTCGATCCCGTTCATCGCCGGGGTGGAGAACCTCGAACCCGCCCAGGGCGGCGTCGACGGGGAGACCTTGGAACAGGCCAAGCGGCGCGGGCCGATCATGCTGCGCACGCGCAGCCGCGCCGTCACCGCGGAGGACTACGAAGCGATCGCCCGCGAAGCCGCCCCGGAGGTCGCGCGCATCCACTGCCTGACCGCGGGGGAGGACGACGTGCCGCACGGCGCGGTGAAGGTGATGGTGGTGCCGGCGGCGTCGGCGACCGGCCACCGGCTGGAGTTCGCCGACCTCGTGCCCGCGGAGGACACGCTCCGGCGCGTCGCCGAGCGGCTGGACGAGATGCGCCTGGTCGGCACCCGGGTGCTGGTGGAACCGCCGCGCTACCGCGGCATCACCGTCGTCGCCCGGCTGGTGGCGCGGACCCGCCTGGACGTCGAGGAGATCCGGCAGCGCGCGCTCACCGAGCTCTACGCGTTCCTCAACCCGCTGACCGGTGGCCCCGAGCGCACCGGCTGGCCGTTCAGCCGGCGCGTCGTGCGGGGGGAGCTGTTCGCGCTGCTGCAGTCGGTGCGGGGCGTCGACGTCGTCGAGGACGTGCGGGTCTACGGCGCCAACCCGGTGACCGGCGAGCGCGGCTCGGAAGCCGACCGCGTCCCGGTCGGCGCGGGCGGACTGGTGTTCTCGTTCGACCACCAGGTCCGGGTGGAGAAGTCCTGATGCGCGCCGGAATCGCCGAGCTGGCCAGCCCGCACCCGCTGATCGGCCTGCTGCCGTCGATCTTCGCCGACGACTCGTTCGCGGTCCGCTGGACCGAGGGGTTCGACCAGGTGCTCGCGCCGGTGATCGGCACGGTCGACTGCCTGGGTGCGTACGTGGATCCGCTGCTGGCGCCGGAGGATTTCACCCGCTGGCTGGCGGGCTGGTTCGGCGTCCTGCTGGACGAGAACTGGTCGATGGCCGCGCAACGGGCGGTGATCGCCGAGGCGGTCGCGCTGTACCGGATGCGCGGCACGATGGCCGGGCTGCGCCGCCACCTGGAGCTGGTGGTGGACGGCGAGGTCCGGATCGAGGAGAGCGGCGGGGTGTCGTGGTCGGTGCGTCCCCGGCCCGAGCCGCCGACCGACGTCGAACACTGGGTCCGGGTGATCGTGACCCCGGCCCCGAGGTCACCGACGTCGAAGGCGGCCGTCGAAGCGGTCATCCGGGCCGCGAAACCCGTGGGCGTGCTGCACAGCGTGGAGGTGATCGAGCCGTGATCGTCTGCCGGATGTGCGGCAACCACAACGACGAGGCGTCGGCCTTCTGTGGCGACTGCGGGCAGTTCCTGGAGTGGAACGGCGACCGGATCGCGCTGGTGGAGCCGGAGATCGTGATCGTGGAGGAACCGGTGCCGGTGCCGGAGGCCCGGCCGTCGTGGTGGAGCCGGGTGAAGGCACGGGTGCGCGGGTGGGTGCCGACGTACCGGCTGGAGGCACGGCCTGCTGCCGTGGCGGCCGGGGTGGAGACGTTCGACTCGGAACCCGCTGCTCCGGCGGCTTCGCCACCTCCGCCTCCGCCGCCGGGGAAAGCCGCCGCGCCGCCCTCGCCGCCTCCTCCGGGGAAGGCTGCTGGCCCGCCGCCACCTCCGCCGCCTCCACCGGGGAAGGCCGCTGCGCCACCCCCGCCGCCTCCGCCCGGGAAGGTTGCCGCCCCGCCGCCTCCGCCGCCGGGTCGATCGGCCGCGCCGCCACCAGCGACAAAGGCGGTTCCGTCGCCTCCGCCGGGAAACGCTGCCGCACCGCCGCCCGGGGCTGTGGTGGCACCGCCGCCTCCGCCGGGGAAGGCCGCGGCAACAGTGCCTCCGCCGCCGGGTGGGGGAGGAGCGGCTCCAGCCGCCGGTGCGGCTGCACCGCCGCTTCCTCCGGGGAAGGCTGCGGCCACACCTCCTCCGCCGCCGGGCGGAGGAATGGCTGCACCGCCGCCCCCACCGGGGAAGGCGAGTGCAGGCGGGCCGGGAGCCGGTGCGCCGCTGCTTCCGCCGGGGTCGGCGGGTGCTTCCGCGGGAGGAGCCTCATCGCCCGCGGGAGCGGGAGCCGGTGCGGCCATACCGCCTCCGCCGGGGAAGGTGGCTGCCGCACCTCCGCCACCAGGTGGGGGAGTGGCTGCTCCGGCTGCACCGCCGCCCCCGCCGGGGAAGGCGAGTGCCGGTGCACCGCTGCCTCCTCCGGGGTCGGCGGGTGCCTCTGCGGGAGGAGCCTCATCGCCCGTGGGAGCGGTGGCCGGTGCAGCCGCACCGCCTCCGCCGGGGAAGGTGGCTGCCGCACCTCCGCCACCACCCGGAAAAGCCGGTGCGTCCACCGGGGCAGCGCCCGCCGGCGTCCCGGTCGCCGTCATCGTGTCGCCCGAGAAGGCCGAGCTCATCGCCGCGCTCGCTCAGCCGGTGGTCGGCCGGGCGCTCGCCGCCGACCAGGAACCGCCCGAACTTCAACCACAGCCGGTACAGATCAAGACGAGGGCCATCGTCCGGTCCAAGCCCACGCGGCGGCTGGAGCTCGGCGATCTCGTCTGCGGGGCCTGCGGCGAAGGCAACGTGCCGAGCCGGCACTTCTGCAGCCGGTGCGGTGAATCCCTGGAGCGGGCCTCGGTCGTGCGGCCCGTCTGGTGGCGGCGGCTGCTCGCGAAGCTGAAGCGGCGCCCGAAGGCCTACCGGATCGGCACCCGGCCGGGGCAGAAGGGCACAGGCGGGCACCGCAAGTGGCTGACCTACTCGGCGTTCCGGAAGGTGCGGGTCGTCTTCGGGATCGCGCTGCTGGTGCTCGGGCTCGGCTACGCCTTCTACCCGCCGATGCGCAACACCGTGCTGGACAACATCTCCGCGCTCTACCGGAAGGTCACCCCGCAGCTCGAGCCGGTGCACCCGGTGACCGTCACGTCCACGACCATGATCCCCGGCCACCCGCCCGGCGCGGCCGCCGACACCTACACCGACACCTACTGGGCCACACCGTGGGACTCGCGCAAGCACCCGCGGATCACCTTCACCTTCGGTGAGACCCGCTTGCTGCGCAGCATCATCCTCTACTCCGGGGCCCACGACGCGTTCGTCGCGAACGCGCGGCCGTCGATCCTCAAGGTGACCCTCTCCAACGGGGTCACCGAAAACCTGCTGCCGCAGGACGTGGCGGGCCAGCAGACGCTGCCGCTGAAGAACACGACCCTGGTCAACTCCGCGACGATCGAGGTGGCGGAGATCTTCGACGGGCAGAGCAGCCCGGACGTCGCGATGTCGGAGATCGAGTTCTTCGCGCTCCAGTGAGCGCGGGGAGCGAGCACACGAGGAGGTGACCGGATGGGCGTCGGCGCGGTGCTGCGGGTCGCGGCGGTGACCGTCGACCCGGGCAGTGACGCGCGGTGTCACGTGCTGATCCGCAACAACGGCGCGGTGGTGGACCAGTTCCGCTTCGCCGTGCTCGGCGAGGCGCGGGACTGGACGGTGGTGAAACCCGAGCGGGCCAACCTGATGCCCGCTCAGGAGGTCACCGTCGAACTGACCTTCTCACCGCCGCGCGGGCACGAGGTGCTGGCGGGGGAGTACCCGTTCGCCGTGCAGGTCGCCTCCCGCGAGGACCCCGGTGGCTCGGTGGTCCAGGAGGGCCTGGTCACCGTCACCGAGTACGCCGAGCTCAGCGCGGAACTGGTGCCGGTCAACTCTTCGGGCGCGCGCAGGGGAAAGCACACGCTGGCCCTGGACAACCTCGGCAACGTCGAACATTCCGTCGACGTGCGGGCCGCCGACCCCGACGACAAGCTCACCTTCACCGGCCGGCCGAAGGTGCCGGTGCTGCGGCCGGGGACGACCACGTTCGTCAAGCTGCGCGCCCGCCCGCGCAAGTACTTCTGGCGCGGCGCGGACCGCACCTGGCCGTTCACGGTGACCGTCCTGTCCGAGCTGACCGACCCGGTCGACCTGGACGCGACGTTCCGGCAGCGGCCGATGCTGCCGCGCCGGACGTTCCTGATCTTCTCGCTGCTGATCATGCTGCTGATGGTGCTCGCGGTGCTGCTGTCCACGCTCCTGCGGGCGGCGCCCAAGACGATGGCCGGGCCGTCGCCGTCGATCCCGTTGACGTCGACCTCGGCATCCAGCTCGGCTTCACCGTCGAGCACGGTCTCGGCCACGTCGTCGGCGCCCTCGATCACGCCGGCCGCCCCGACCCCGACGGCCGCGGGGGTCGGCGGGCAGGGCGCTTCGGCGGTGCGGCTCGTCCCCGCCACGACGACGCGGCTGACCATCAGCGGCACGGCGTACCCGGGGGTGTCCGGGCCGCAGCTGTTCTCCTACGTGGTCCCCAGCGGGCGCACCTACCGCCTGACCGGCCTGGAGCTGGCCAACCCCGGGGGTGACCGGGGCTCGGTGCGGGTCAGCCTGGGCAACACCCAGCTCGCCGCCTACGACCTCGCCACGACCCGGCAGGTCTCCCGCGAGCTGGCCGGCTCGGTGACGGCCGGTGGCGGCCAGGTCATCACCATGGCGGTGACGTGCGCGAACACCGACCGTCCCTGCACCCCGACCACGACGATCACGGCTCAGCAGGCGTCCTGAGCTCAGGCCGGGCTGACTCGCCGAGCAGGGCTCATCCGGAGGTGTCGTCAGGTGACCAGGCCGAGCGCGGCACGAAAAGGAGCTGACGCAGCGGTAGCTGAGTGGATGCTGAGTGCGCTGTGGACGCCGGACGCGTGGAACGGCCGTTCGCGGGGTACCTGTCGCTCCGTTCGTTGTGACGCGGAGAACGGAGTGGAAATGGGACTGCTGGTCGGTTTGCTGGTGATCTGGGCGGTTCTGGCCGTGCTCGGGATCGTGGTCAAGGGGCTGTTCTGGCTGCTCGTCGTGGGTGTCGTGTTGTTCGTCGCCACCGGCGTGATCGGTTTCGTCAAGCGCAAGACCCTGGGCGGCCGCGGCTGACACGGCGCGGGTGGCCGGCCGGGTCCGATGTGGACCCGGCCGGACGGCTGCCGCGCGTCCCGGTCCGCACCCCGCGTGCCGTCCACGGTTCACGATGGCAGCTGAGCCGCTGACCCTGCCCGTACTGGTGGTCAGCCGGGAAGGAGGCGACCGCGTTCCCGTCTCCGTGCGCCACGTCGCGCCGGGACTGACCCACGCTGGCATCCCGGGAGTGGGCCACTACGCGGCTCTGGAGGCTCCGCGGATCCCTGCGACCGTGCTCACGGAGTTCATCGCGAAATTCCAGTGGTTGAGCCGCCGTGATCCTTCGACGGCCCAGAGGCCACGGGGTTCTGCGACCACGAGCGTGCCCTCGAGGTACATGCCCACCGCCTTGCGCCCGACGACCGGACGATCCGCCCGCCCTGCGGGTTGGTGTCCACCGGGTCGAACGCGACCGCGAGCCGGCCGGTGGCTTCGGCCGTGCGCAAGTCTTCGGTGATGGGGATGCGATCGCACGGTAAGCGGTGTTCACTTGTTCGTGTTCGTTCGCGGGGTGATGAGCGCCGCGTGGTGTGGAACCGTGACGAGAGGTGGCGAAACCATGGCGGGTGATGGACCACCGGATGGCCGCATCGACGAGCCGGACAAGCGCGATGGGTGCGGCCGCCGTCGTCAGGCGCTGCGGGATTTGAGCCTGCTGCTGCGCGCAGCGAGGGACCGAAAGGTCGCTGTGCCGCAGGGGCTGGCGGGGCGAATCCTCGGCAACGTCCGGAGTATCGGAGACGTGCCCGAGGTCTGACGCCCGGCCGGTTGGACAGCACCGTGCTGGTCACCACCGGTGTGGGGGCCGCGACCAGGCCTTCGTCCACTGTGGATCGGCAGCGCGACCAAGACCGTCGTGGTGACGCTGCTCCGGATGGCTGGTGAAAATCTGCTGTCGCTGGACGATTCCGTAGAGCACGGTTTCGTGGACCACCTCGACCACGTCTCGCTTTCGAGGTCCGAAGAGGAGTTCGGCGGGCTCCGGTTCGACCACCACTACCTGCCGGCGGGGATGATCATCGCAGGATCGCACACCAAGGGCTACGACCAGGTCGTCGCGGACGGCCCGCCGGCCTCCTTGCGCCGGCCCGGGTGAAACAGATGCACGAGACCGTTCCAGCGCCGGAACACCCCGGCAACGTGCCGGGGACCGCGTCCTCGACGGAATCAGCGTTGACGGCAATCGCTCCCTCGTGCTCTTCCTGAACAACTAAAGGCGGACCAGTTCGACGACCGGGATGAGCCGGGTGACGTTGGCCTGGTATTCGCCGAACTGGGGTCGTTGCTCGACGTTCTTGGCGTAGATCTCGTCGCGCTCGGTGCCCGTGATCTCCTCCGCGCGCACGGGGAACGTCTCGTCACCGAGCTCGGCCGTGACCTCGGGGTGGGCCATCAGGTTGTGGTACCACGCCGGGTTTTCGGGCAAGCCGGCTTTGCTGGCGAAGACGAACAGGCGCTCGCCTTCGGCGTAGCAGGCCAGCGGGGAGACACGCTCGGTGCCCGACCGGGCACCGAAGTGGTGCACCAGAATGAGGGTTTCACCGGCGAACGGGCCGCCGAGTTCGCCGCCGTTGGCGCGGAATTCGGTGATGACCTTGGCATTCACTTCGTCGAAATCGGGCATGGTTTCCTTTCGTTGCTGCCGGCGGCCGTCCAGTGGACGTGACCGGCATGCTATCGCCCGGCACGGTCACGTGCCCCTCGCCGGAAGGTGCCATCGACGTGGCGGCCCGTGGCTGCGGCCCGGCGAACCCCACGACCGCCGGGACGGCCAGGATCGGCGGCGTCACCACCACCGCCTCCCTTCCCTGCACCACATCGGTTCCCGCTCCTGCGCCGCCGGTTCATCGGATGGCCGGTCTCTCCCTGTTCCTAGCGGATCACCGCCGGGACCGGTCCCGGACAAGGACCCGTCCTCGATGTCCGGTTTGTGAACAACCAGGACCGGCCTCGCCGGCGTGGCCCGGGGGTGTCGTGACCTTGGCGGGGCTCGGGCTCAGGAGACTCAGGGCGCAGGCGGTGCGTCAGTGAATGGCCGCCAGTCCGGCGGTGGTCGCGGCGATCATGTGCTGCAGCGTCGGCCGGAACGGCGGGAACACCCGGGCGATTTCCGGCTCGCGGTCGTACAGCTCCCGCAGCGTGGCCGAGGGACGGGTCAGCGGGAACAGTTTCGCGACGAACGCGCTGGCCGCCGTGACCAAGGACGCCCGTCCGTGCCGGCCGGCTCGCGGCAGGCGGCGGTGAACTGCCGGCCCACTGTGAACAGGTGTCGATGGCCCACTGCTTGCAGACCCGCAGGACCGCCACCGACACGGTGCGCCCCGCATCGTCAGCTGCAGGTAGATCTCCTCCTCGCGCGTGCCGAAGTGCCGCAGGACGTTCGACTTGGCCAGTTCGACCGCCGCGGCGATTTCGCCCGAGCTGACCACGCCACCCCCGAGGCCGAAAAGATCATCTCGCGCCGCCGGGTCTTCTGCTCCGGGGGCCGGGCCCGCTGAAACGACGCTGACCTCGGCCCGGCCGTGGCCCCGAACCGCACGGCCCCCGGCCATCCGGGGGCGTTCGCGCCGCAGTTCGACGGCCGTTACGGGGCGATGACCTTCGACGTCCACGACCAAGCGGCCGCGTCCAGTGGCAGGCCTGGACGACTTCCATTCGACTCCGCCGTCAAAGTTCACCTACGCGACCTTCCGCCTGCCGCTCTGGGAACGCGCGCGCCGACCACGCGAGCGGAAGGGCCGGCGGCAGTCTCGGGGGAGCTGTCGCCGGCTCAGGCCCGCGGCGGGTGCCGCGGTGCCGATGGCGCTCTGGCGTTCTCCGCTGTTACGACGTCGATGCGCCGCCGCGAAAGCGTGCCGTGCCGAAATTCTCGCCGCTGGGGCGACTCCGATGGTCACGTACTGCACCATCGCGGTCAGCGTGTGAAGTACCGCCGCGCGGCCGGCGGTGCCCAGAGCAGGACCACGGCGGCGATCTGGAGCGCGCCGACCACCGGGATGACGGCGTGGAACATCGTCGAGGACGACCACGAGACCACGCTGAACACGACCGACAGCAGCTGGGACACCGTGGTCAGCCTCCGCGTCCATGGTCGTCCGCCTGCGAGCTTGACGGCGAGCAGCAGGCAGAGCACGAGCAGCAGACCGTGGAAGGCCGCACCTGAGGTGACTGCGACGTCGGCCGACTTGGTGACTTCGCCGGGGCCGAAGTCCGGGTGCTGGGCGGCGATCTCGTCGCGCAGCGTGCTCTGTGCCGCGAACATCACGATCGGCACCACGAGGTGGCTCAGTGCCACGAGGGCCAGCAGTCCTCGCGCCCACTGGACGGGGGCGGGCACGCGGTTGGTGGTGGTCGTGGTCATCTAGCTCTCCTCGATGCGGTGGGTCCGGCGCCAGCGCGGGCCGGGGGTCGGTCGTGGTGGGTCGGTGCGACGCGCCCATGCCTCGTTCAAGCGGGTGATGAGCCGTCGCGCGGTGGCGACGTCCTCTTCCGGCCAGTCGGCGATGACCTCGGCGAAGACCCGGGCGCCGGCTTCGACGGTCGCGTCGATGTCGGCGTGGCCGGCTTCGGTGGGGCGGACCAGGAAGGTGCGCTGGTCGTCCGGGTCCGGTTCGACGACGATCTGCCCGGCCTGTTCGAGGGCGGTGAGGTGGCGGCTGGTGGCCGAGGCGGTGAGCCCGAGTTCGGCGGCGATCGTGCCGGGCCGTACCGGGGCCTGGTCGCCGATCAGGCCGAGGATCCGCACGCGCGTCAGGTCGATCCGGCGTGAGATGCGGCGGTGGCCCTGGTCGATCAGGTCCATCACCGCCCGGGCCAGCTCGGCAGACTCATTTCGTTGCGGCATGAAACGAATATAGCCTAGGGAGGCCTCGCCGGGCAATTGGGCTGGGCACTCGGAGTGCGGGGCCGACGCCCGGCGGGAGAATCCGGCTTTCCCCAGAAGGAGGGCGGACCGGGCTGTGGTCGGTTCGCATGAAGATGCCGGACGGTCTGCTGTCGCGGTGGGGACGTGCCGTCCAAGCTGATTCGACGTGGCCGGATCAGGGGCTGTTCCGATTTTTCCTGAAACCTACCATTGGAGGGGTTTCCCTCGGATTGCCGCCGAAGGGATTCCCCTGATGTGTTTCAGCTGGTCACGGCCATAACGTCGTGCATGTCGGCAACGCAAAAATTCCGAAGGGGAATCAATTGTTCACATTGCAGAGTGCGACTCCGGCGACGTTGACCTCGGTCGACGACAGCCTGACGTTCGACTCCTCGGACCTGCCCGAAGACTGGGTGAGCGCGGCGAGTGAGGCCCACCTGTTCGTGCAGACGGCCGCCAAGGGACTCGCGCAGCAGAACGGCCTGAACATCGGCGACCCGGGTCTCTACAAATCCCAGGGCTGGTTCGACGCGCTGGTTTCGGCGATCGCGAAGTACGCCGACTTCGTGGAGATCGTCGGGGCCAAGGACATCCAGGTCAACAACTCGACGCACAGCGGCTCGATCAACCTCTCGGCCATCATGGGCTCGATCATGAGCCTCTACCTGGGCCCCGCCGCCGCCGCGGAATGGTCGACGCTGAACGACCTGCTCGGCAACGCCTCGGATCCGAAGGTCTCCGACTTCATGAACTTCTGGTGGAGTCACGTCGCCAAGAGCACCACGGACACCGGCATGAGCATCGGCCCGAACGTGCGGACCGAGGACAACCAGATCCAGTTCGCGGTCTGCTTCTACTCGATGACGCACGTCATCGACGACTGGCGGAGCCTGTTCGTTTCGTCCACGTACGAGGAGTTCGACGTCAGCGCCGGCGGCCTCACGCTGACGATGGACTACGACAACTACGTCAAGTACGCCCGGCCCGCGGTCCAGGACTACCTGGGCCTCGACATCGCGAACAAGATCCACCACGCGCCGGTGCCGAAGACCACCTTCCTCGGCGGTTCACGGGGCTCGCACATCCTGAGCGCGCCCCACCCGGTGCTGGACGGGACGCTGGCCGTCACCCGGACCACCCATGGCGTCAACGTCGTGGACCCCCACGGGGACTCGATGCTCGGCGGCAACGGCATCGGGGACGTCACCCTCGACGGCCCCACCCTCAAGGGACTGCGGTGCGGTGTCTTCACCAAGCCGCGGCCGGTTGTGGGCAACTCCTACGTCGTGACCGGCACCTACGACGACACGACGCTGCCGTTCAAGTACACGGTGAAGTGCACGCAGACCGGACAGCAGTCGTCCTTCGCTCCGTGACGGCCCCTGGCGCGTGGGCGTTCACCCGGCACCGGGTGGGCGTCCCGCGCCGGCCAGGCGCGCCGCGAGCTGAGTCCGGGAGCGCACGCCCGCCTTGCGGTACGCGCGGCTGAGGTGCGCTTCGATGGTCTTCGCGCTGAGGTGGAGCCGATCGGCGATCTGCCGGTTGGTCAAGCCGCTCGTGGCGAGGTCGGCGACTTCTCGTTCCGCCGGGGTGAACCCGTGGCCACCGCCCCGGCGCGGAGTGCCCCGGTCGCCCGTGACCCGGCCGATCCGGTCGGACAGAGCTGTCGCGTGGCACGCCGAGGCCAGCTCGGCGGCCCGGGCCAGTACGGTCCGCCCGCCGGGCTGGTCCGGGCCGTGGATCAGCAGGGTGCCCAGTTGGGTCAGGGCCTTCGCCAGTTCCAGCCGGGCCTGGCTCTGCTCCAGCAGTTCGACCGACTCGGTCAGCAGCCGGCGGGCGTCGGTGAGGTCCGTGGCAAGGGTTGC
Organism: Amycolatopsis heterodermiae; assembly: GCF_034929455.1. Classification (NCBI taxonomy): domain Bacteria; kingdom Bacillati; phylum Actinomycetota; class Actinomycetes; order Pseudonocardiales; family Pseudonocardiaceae; genus Amycolatopsis; species Amycolatopsis heterodermiae. Next base: position 268,709 of record NZ_JAYFSI010000011.1, on the reverse strand, counting down.
GGCCCCGCGCAGGGCGGTGCCGACGTGCCGGGCGACGCCGAACGACCGGGCGATGCGCAGCTGCTCGGCGACCAGCGCCCCGGCGCGTTCGTGGTCGCCGAGCCGGCGGTGCGCCTCGCCCGCGCGCAGCCGCCACGGCACGTCCAGCAGCTCCGGCGCGCCCCACTGCCGGTAACACCGCGCGCAGGTCAGGGCGTCGGCCAGCATCGCCCGCGGGTTGTCCTGCTCGGCTCGCAGCCGGGTGCGGGCGTCCAGCAGCCACAGGTCCGGGACCGTGCGTGGCTCGGCCCCGTCCGGGAGCACGCTCTCGAGGATCACCCGGTCGGCGTCGTCCGGCCGGCCCGCCTCGATCAGCAGGTGTGTGTTGACCGCGTCGAGCACCGGTGCCGCGAAGTTGGGTGACGGCAGGCCCGCGCTTCCCCGGGCCACATGGTCGGCCGCCGACCTGAGGTCACCGTGCAGGAACGCGACGCGGGCGAGGAAACCCCGGGTGAGGGCGAGCGGGAACAACAGGCCGCGCCGGAGCGCGGTGCCGAGGGCCCGGTCGAGGTGCTGTTCGGCCTCGTCGAGCAGGTCGGCGACGACGAGGGTCTGCACCGCCGCCCAGATCGCGGTCCGGTCGGGGCTGAGGCGGTCACCGGCCAGTGCTTGCCGGGCCAGCGCTGGTGCTTCGGCCGCCGGCGGGCCGGCCAGGATCGATTCCAGTGACAGGTGGGCTTTTTCGACGGCGGGCGAGCGCCCCGGCCGACGGCGGAACGACGCGAGGTGCTCGAGCAATCGGGATCGCGACCCGATGTCGGCCCGGGCCACGCCGACCAGCTCGGCTTCCAGTTCCGCGCCTACCTCGGCAGGCGCCCCGGGCGGCAGGTCACCGACGGCCATGGCCAGCAGCTCGATCGCTTCGTCCGTCGCCCCGCACGCGTTACGCAGCCGAGCCAGGCTGTAGGCGCACATCACCCGCTGGCCAGGCGTGTCCGCCAGGGCCAACGCCGTCCGCAGGTGCTCCTCGGCTTCGACGGGAGCCAGCCGGTGGACCTCGCAGTTGCCCAGCAGCCGGTTCACCTCCGACCGGAGCTCCGGCGGCGGGGGTTCGCGCAGGGCCCGTCGCAGGTAGACGGCCGCGTTGTCCGGCGAGCCCTGTGCTTTGGCTTCGTTCGCCGCCGCCACGAGGGCGGTTACCCGGGCAGGGTTGCTGTCGGGGATGGTTTTCAGCAGATGGGAGGCGATGCCTTCGGCCGAGCGACCGGCCTCCGTCAGGACCCCGGCCGCGCGCTCGTGCTGTGCGCTGCGTTCGACGAGCGGCAGCTGCGACAGCATCACGTCCCGGACGACGGCGTGGACGAAGGCAGGCGGGTTGTCGTGCTCGAAGATGCCGTGGCCGACCAGGCGTTCGGCCGCCGCGGCCGTCGTGGGCACCGGCAGGCCGGCCTGCCTTGCCACCCACTGCAGGTCCGTGCCGTCACCGAGCACGGCCACCGCGGACACCACCGCCCGCACCTCCGCGGGCTCACGGCGCAGGCGCGCGACCAAGTGCCGGCGCAACGCGCCGGGACCAGCGGCCGTGACGGAAGCCGCCGCCGTTGCGTCCGGTCGGAGGTCGCTGGAACCCAGGAACCGCAGCAACTCGCGCACCAGCAACGGGTTGCCGGAGGTGATGGCGTGGCACGCGGCCCGCAGCTCGGCCGCCACGTCCCGGCCGAGCACCCGCCGGGCCAGCTGACCGACGGCGGCCTCGCTGAGGCCCTTCGGTTCCAGCACGCGCACGTCGCCGGCGGCCAGAACGTCGTCGATCGGAGCAGGCTCCCCATCGCCGGTCCTGCGCGCGATGACGATCAAGGCCACGACGCTGTCCAACCGCCGCGTCAGGAACCCGAGGAACCGGGACGACGGCAGGTCCAGCCACTGGGCGTCGTCGACGAGGACGACGGCGGGTGCGGTCGCGGTGATGTTGACCAGCAGCCCGTGCAACCCGCTCAGGAGCGGGAACAGCGAGTGGGGTGCGTCAGCCGTGTCGAGGGACGGGGTGAAGAGGCGCTCGGCCGGCTCGGCCGCGCCGGTGAACAGCTCCGTGTCGCCGGCCGTGGCCACCACCGGTCCGAACAGTTGCCGGACGGCACCGAAGGTGAAATCCCGCTCGAGCTCGGCGCCCCGTGCGGACAGCACAACGCAGCCTGCCGCCCGCGCCGCATCTCGCAGGTGCCGAAGCAACGACGTCTTGCCGAGCCCGGCGGCCGCCTCCACGGCGACGACCCCACTGCGGCCGGCCACCAGAGCCTGCAACGACGAGTCCAGAACCCCGATTTCGACGTCGCGCTCCAACACCGCACTCTCCACGGCCGCCCCCCAGCGCTGGCGTTCCCCGCATCGAGAACACAGGTACGCCAGTGGTGTTCCGGGATACCGGCATCACACGAACGACGTAGCGGAATGCGAAGTCCAACGGCGCCGACGCGACTCGTGACCACAGCGGCGGCCGGACCGTTGTCAGTTGCCGCCGAGTAGGCGGCGCGCTACGTCAACTCACCGATCCCTCGACCCTTGCTGCGCGCCCGGCCAAGGCGCGGGCATCGTCGTTTGCGTCGGACAGGCGTTCCTGCCAGACCGGCTCACATGTGGTGGCTTCTAGCCTGTTGAGCATGCGGTCGAACGGCAAATCGTCGATGTCGTCTGCACACGGGAGAGCGGCGCAGGGTGGTTGTCACCTTGGAGGCTGGTCACCACATGTCTCCGATGGGCCTGATTGCCGGAGTCAGGAGCGTCGGTGTGCCGTAATCTGCACACCATCGCTACTTTGGAGGAAAGCACTGTCCTCGAGATGCACCCCTGATCGGCTACTTCGTACCCGTTTTGTCGAGCCCGTGCGTGGATGTCTTGAGTTGTCGTGCAGTTCGTACTTGGCTCCGGTTCCTGTTTCGTGCTCTGGGTCGGCTGGCCGACGGCGACTTTGATCCGGCGACCTCCAGTGACCCGCTTGGCCATCTGCTCAACTTTTCGTTTGGTGATGGTGCGAAATGTCTGTTCGTCGAATAGTAGCGTCGCGGAATCCGGTGGTGTTGTCGGGTTCGCTCATGGACGAGACTCTTTGAGTCTATTTCGAGATCCTATTGACTGAGGGTCGTGTTGTCAGGGTTGATAGGCGCGTGCTGCGGCGAACACCTCCCTGATCGACTCGATTCATGAACGACAAGAATGGAGTGTCTGATGGAAATCGAGTGCGACCACGGGCACGGCGGCGGTCCGGGCGACCGTGCCGGAACCGCCGGCTGACCCGGACGCCTTGCTGACCGCGGAGGAGGTCGGGGAGCTGCTTCAGCTGTCGCCCAGGACTTTGAAGGCCCAGGCCGCCGCCGGGGTGCTGCCGCATCACCGGTTCGGGAAGGACTACCGGCTCGGCCGGGCCGACGTCTCCGAGATCGTGCGGCTCGGCGCTACCGAGGTGAAGCCGCCGCGCCGGCGGGTGTCCGTCGCGGACGTTGCCCAGGATTTCCGCGCCGCGTGATGCGGGCGGAGTAACAGAGAAGGAGCGGAAGATGGCCTACGGCCAGGAAGAACCGGGGTCCGGGGATTGGAGCAGGAAGCCCTGATCCGGCGAAACCTGTGGCTCGACCCCCGCGATGGCGAAACGAAGTTCGAGGACTTCGCCGAGGAGTGGCTGGCGGCGGTGTCGCCGCGGCTGGAGCTGAACACGGTCGCGAAGTACCGGTCGTTCCTGGACAACCAGCTGCTGCCGCAGTGGCGGGCGTGGCCGCTGGTCGGGCTCGGATGATCCCTGCAAACCCGTGCAGTGGCGTTCGGGTGACGAACGGGGAGTTCGACACCGAGCGGCTGGTGGCCACGCCGGCTCAGGCGTTGCGGGCCGCGATGCGTCTTTACGAGCAGGGACTCGGGATGTCGGGGTTCGTGCTGTGCTTGATGGACGTGTATACCGGCGCCCGATGGGGTGAACTTGTCGGGCAACAGCGGCACGAGTACGACTCCGAGCGGCGCGGCATCGAGATCCGGTCACCGTTGAAGGAGGTTGCCGGGAAGGTCTACAAAGGAGGCCGGAAGAGTGATGATCATCACTCGGACGGCCGCCAGCGGCCGCCGACCCGCCGGGGGAACTCCCGGCCGAAGAAGGGACGGACGAAAACCCCGGCAGGGACTCGGTTCGTGGCGCTCCCGCCGGGAATCGCGGTGCTCTACGAGGAGCTGATGGACAGCCACCGCGATCCATTCGTGCTGTCCACTCCGGAGGGTCATCCCTGGCGGCGGTCGAACTTCCGGATCCGGTTCTGGCGCCCGGCGTGGGACGGCATCGATCTGGACGAGTCGGGGGCGGGGGAGCGGCGGCCGCCGATCTTGCCGACGTTCACCTTCCACGAAGGCAGGCACACGCACAGCACGTGGCTGACTGAAGACGGGATCCCGGAGGTCGCCCGACGGGCGCGGCTGGGGCAGAAGATGAAGGGCATCGCCCGGGTCTATGACCACGTGACGCCCGCGATGGTGAACCAGATCCTGGACGTCCTGGAAGAACGGTGGCTGCGGTCGCTGGCGTCACTGTACCCGGGGGAGAGGGCGAAGCTGGTTTCCTGGTTCCCGCACCTGCGGTCCGGGCGGGCCGTACCGGCGCTGGGTGCCGTCGCCATTTCGTCGCCATCTGACGACTGAAGCCCTGCCCCTCCGGGGAGGGACAGGGCTTCTGACCTGCAGTTTCAGGTGGTGCGCGATACTGGGATTGAACCAGTGACCTCTTCCGTGTCAGGGAAGCGCTCTCCCGCTGAGCTAATCGCGCGAGGTGGAGACGGGATTCGAACCCGTGTACACGGCTTTGCAGGCCGTTGCCTCGCCTCTCGGCCACTCCACCGTGCCAGGCCTCGAGAGCCTACCGAGCGGATGACGGGATTCGAACCCGCGACCCTCACCTTGGCAAGGTGATGCGCTACCAGCTGCGCTACATCCGCACTCCCCGGCTCCAGGAGGTCGAGGCTGTGTGCCTCACCCCGTCGCCGTGGTGTGGAAAAACCATATCGGACCCCGGAAACGGCTGTGACACCGGGGTGTCACTTGGCCGTTGCAGGCCCGTGATCAGGCCAGATCGTGCGGGATGAGGTGGGTCAGCGCGTCGTCGACGTCGACCCACAGGTGCTCGTTGCCCGGCAGCACCACGTCGTAGGTGCGGTCGAGGAAGTCGGCCAGCTCCTGGGCGGACGCCTCGAACATGGCGTGCCCGGAGGGCGAGTTCAGCTCGATGAGCACCGATTCGGGGTCCTCGACGGACGGGCGGATGCGGACGTCGCCGTCGCCCGCGTCGGCCAGGAGGCCGTCCGCGAGGAGGTCGCGTGCGTACACCCACTCGACCCAGCCGGCCCGGCCGGTGCGGAAGGCGGCGACGACCGCGTACGGGTCGCGTGTGTCGTAGCGCAGCTCCACCTTCACCGGAACCGCGGGCGTCCGCGGCGCCAGCAGGTCGAAGACCGCCGTCGAGCGGAGCGTCACGTGATCGTTGCGCATCGTCCTACCCCTCGTCTCCCTTCCCGGCCCGGCCTGGCCGAGGGCGTCACCACTGGGACGCATCGGGAGGCCGAATCCGTCGCGGGTGCGCCGCAGATCACCCGTCCGGGCTCATCGGCCCCCGTCGGCCGCCCGTGTTCACCCGGCGGTACGCAGCACGACGAACGCGCCCCGCGAGGGTTCACCCGTCCATACTGCGCGGTTTGATCGCCGCGTGGTAGCACCGTCGCACGGATGTCGAACGTCGTGTCGGGCGGCCCCCGGCCGCCACAACCCCGGCTAGCTCGGGGTTGTTCGTTCCGTACTCGCCGGTAAGCGGAGTGTGGTCGCTCAGGACCACCCGTTTGCAGGCGTTCCGAAGTAGTGCGGTAGAGTTGTCGCCAACACCCCGAGCGGGCGATTAGCTCAGGGGGAGAGCGCTTCGTTCACACCGAAGAGGTCACTGGTTCGATCCCAGTATCGCCCACCGGAATCGTGGAAGAGCCCTGCTTGCGGAATGCGCGAGCAGGGCTCTTCTCGTTGGGGCCGACGGCAGGGAACAATCCCGGAACCCCAGCGTGTGGTCACTTTTCACCGAGGGCTGCGGCGGGTTTCATCCCCCGCGCGGGTAGTCGTGCGATCCGGAGTGAACTGTCACTTCGAATCCGCCGTATGGGTGGCAACAGAGCTTCGGACCCGGGGACACCCGGGCCCGGTGAAACTTCTTCCGAAAACCGCCGTGCCGGTGGCTTTCTGTCGAACCCGGCCGACTGTGAGGTGGCGGTGTGATCCTCGGCACGCGACGGCGGTGCGATCGGGCCGGTCCGCCGCGCCGTGAGCGGGCCGTTACGACGCGTGATCAGTGGATCACCGGCTCGGCGGCCGCAAGTCCGTGGTCCGCTCGCGCAGGGTGATCGTGTGACGGAAAGCAGCACGTGTGACGGCTGGGCGGCGAACGTCACCACTTGATCACCCGGCGTGCCACCGGGGGCTCGTCGCGGGCCGGTTCGATCCACAATGGACCGCCGGCCTCGTGAAGTGTCCACAGTAGATCGCGACGGGGGTTCGGCCGTTCGGACCGGCAGCGTCCACCCGGGTGCGGGTATCGCGATTTATGGCTACATTGCGTAGTTTTTCAGGGGATACGCGCTATTACCCATCGTCATCATCTTGTTATCTTGCGGCGATTTTCTGTCGGGGAAGACGCGCAGCATGTGGCTCGAAATCGTTGTAACGATGCTGAGAGAGTCGCCGATACCTTGCCTTGTGAAGCTTCCGCGGCCCCAGCGCGACCACCGAGTTTGCGATGACTCTCCGAAATCACTCTCGGTGACGCAGTGTGCCCGCGGTTACAACTCCGATTCCTGTTTCCGGGAGGTCTGATGGAAGAGTCGGTGCGGCCTTCGTACACGGTGGCGCAGCCACCGCCGCACATCGACCTCCAAGCCATCCCGCGACCCGCCAAGCGGGACGAGAGCCCGGCCGGCGAACCGGCCGGCACTCCGTCCCCGAAGGCGTTGCCGGCGGCCTGGGAGGCCAGGTACAGAGCCTGGGTCATCGGCAGCGACGTGTTCGTCACGCTGCTGGTGATCGCGATCAGCGCGTTCGTCATCGACCGCGTGGCTCCGCACGACATGCACGCCTTCGGCACCATCCTCGCGGTGTTCGTCTCGCTGCCGGTCAGCCGGGCGTGGAGCCCGCGCGTGCTCGGTGAGGGCGCGGAGGAGTACCGCACCCTCGGCCGCGGCTTCATCACGGCCGCCGTCCTGGTGGCGCTGGGCGGGCTGCTGTTCGGCGCGCTCGAGGTGCAGGTCTGGGTGTTCATCGTCGTCCCGGCGATCGCGCTCGTCGCCTTCCCGCAGCGCTACCTGCTGCGCCAGGTGCTGCACCGCAAGCGCGCCAAGGGACTCTGCCTGCTGCCGGTGATGGCGGCCGGCAGCCCGGAGACCGTCGCCGACCTGATCGCCCGCACCCGCTCCGAGGCGCACGTGGGCTGGCGGGTCGAGGCGGCCTGCACGTTCACCGGCCACGGCGCCGACCGCGACAGCGGCGAGATCGACGGCGTCCCGGTGGTCGGGAGGCTGGAGGAGCTGTCCCGGCACGTGCGCCGAGGCGGTTACCGCGTCGTCGCGATCACCGCCGACCAGTACTGGAGCCCGAAGCGCCTGCAGCGCGTGGCCTGGGACATGGAGGGCACCGGCGCCGAGATGGTCGTGGCCCCCGTGCTGATGGAGGTGGCCGGGCCCCGGCTGAACGTCACCGGGGTGCTGGGGATGCCGCTGCTGCGGGTCACCGCGCCGATGTTCACCGGCGGGCGGCGCGTGGTGAAGGAGGTCGTGGACCGCGCCGGCTCGGCGTTCCTGCTCACGATGATGTCTCCGCTGCTGCTGGTGATCGCGCTCGCCATCAAGCTGAACGACCGCGGCCCGGTGATTTACCGCCAGAACCGCGTCGGCCGCGACGGCGCCGTTTTCACCATGCTGAAGTTCCGGACGATGGTGACGAACGCCGACGAGATCCGCAAAAACCTCGAGGCGGAGAACGAGGGTGCCGGTCCGCTTTTCAAGATGAAGCGGGATCCGCGTATCACCCGCGTGGGTGGTTTGCTGCGCCGGTATTCGCTCGACGAGCTGCCGCAGTTGTTCAACGTCGTCTCCGGGAAGATGTCGCTCGTCGGCCCCCGGCCGCCGCTGCCGGAGGAAACCGCGCAGTACGCGCCGGACGCACGGCGGCGCCTGCTGGTCAAGCCGGGCCTGACCGGGCTCTGGCAGGTCAGCGGCCGCAGCGACCTCACCTGGGCCGAGAGCATCCGGCTCGACCTGCGCTACGTGGAGGACTGGTCCCTCGCGCTGGACCTGGTGATCCTCTGGAAGACCTTCCGCGCGGTGATGGGCGGTCAGGGCGCCTACTGACCGGCCCGGCTTCTCATCGCGCGCTGCGCACCACGGCCGCCGACCCCACCGCGGGGGGTCGGCGGCCGTGTCCGTTTCCGGGGGCTGGTGATCCACTTCACCCGCGACAAGTGGTTGAGAGCGAAATAGTTCAACGCTCAAGCATGTTGGACGGGGAGACCGACCCACGGAAGGAACCCCGCCCCATGACCACCTTTGCCGAGCAGACCGAGGCACTCCAGCTCCCCGCGGACGTCCAGAACCTGTTGTTCCGCGAGGCCCGCACCGCCAACAGTTTCAGCTCCGAGCCGGTGACCGAGGAGCAGGTCCGCGCGATCTACGACCTCGTCAAGTGGGCCCCGACGTCGATGAACACCCAGCCGCTGCGCGCGCTGGTGCTCCGCACCGCCGAGGCGAAGGCCCGCCTGCTCCCGCACATGTCCCCGGGCAACCGGGACAAGACCGAAGCCGCGCCGCTGACCGTCGTGCTGGCCGCCGACGTCGACTTCCACGAGAACCTGCCGCAGGTCTTCCCGCACGCCCCGGCCGCGAAGGACAACTTCTCGGACGAGGACGGCCGCGTCGAGTTCGCCAAGCTGAACTCGCTGCTGCAGGTCGGCTACTTCATCATCGGCGTCCGCGCCGCCGGGCTGGCCGCCGGCCCGATGACCGGGTTCGACGCCGCCGGTGTCGACAAGGAGTTCTTCGACGGCAAGCCGCTGCGCTCGCTGGTCGTCGTGAACGTCGGCAAGCCCGGCGAGAACCCCTGGTTCGACCGTTTGCCGCGGCTGGACTTCGACCAGGTCGTCGAGACCCTGTGAAAGCCCTCTGAACTGACTACCCCGATCGGGCGGCCCGTCTCCGTTCCGGGAGGCGGGCCGTCCGGCATTCCCGGACGCGCGTGAGGCGTGGAGCGGCCGCCGACTAGCATCGACGGCGTCATCTTTGTCACTGCAGTCCGAGGAGCCGATCGTGTCGCAGCCGTCCCCCGTTTCCCCCGTGGCCGCCTCCCGCGTGGTGGTACCGGCGGGCACTACGGCGGGCGCGGCGGTCCGCGAAGCCGGCCTGCCGACCAAGGGCGCGGACACGGTCGTCGTCGTGCGCGACGCCGAGGGCAAGCTGCGCGACCTCGCCTGGGCGCCGGAAACGGACACCGAGGTCGAGCCGGTCGCCGCGAACACCGACGACGGGCGCAGCGTCATCCGCCACTCGGCGGCGCACGTGCTCGCCCAGGCCGTGCAGCAGCAGTTCCCGGACGCCAAGCTCGGCATCGGCCCGCCGGTGAAGGACGGTTTCTACTACGACTTCGCCGTCGACACCCCGTTCACCCCGGAAGACCTTCAGGCGCTCGAAAAGCGCATGAAGCAGATCGTGAAGGGCGCCCAGCAGTTCTCGCGGCGCGTTTTCGACTCCGTGGACGAGGCGAAGAAGGAACTGGCCGACGAGCCGTTCAAGCTCGAGCTGGTCGACCTCAAGTCCGAAGTGGACACCTCCGAGGTGATGGAGGTCGGTGAGGGCGAGCTCACCATCTACGACAATCTCGACCCGCGCACCAAGGAACGTGTCTGGAGTGACCTCTGCCGTGGTCCGCACGTGCCGACCACCAAGTTCATCCCCGCGTTCAAGCTGACCCGCGTCGCCGCCGCGTACTGGCGGGGGAGCGAGAAGAACCCGCAGCTGCAGCGGATCTACGGCACGGCGTGGGAGTCGGCCGAGGCGCAGGACGCCTACCTGGAGCGCATCGCCGAGGCCGAGCGCCGCGACCACCGCAAGCTCGGCGCGGAGCTGGACCTGTTCTCCTTCCCCGAGGAGATCGGCTCCGGCCTGCCGGTGTTCCACCCCAAGGGCGGCATCATCCGCCGGGAGCTGGAGAACTACTCGCGCCGCCGCCACGAGGAGGCCGGCTACGAGTTCGTGAACACCCCGCACATCAGCAAGGGCGAGCTGTTCCACACCTCCGGCCACCTGCCCTACTACGCGGACACGATGTTCCCGCCGGTGCAGTTCGACGAGGAGAACTACTACCTCAAGGCCATGAACTGCCCGATGCACAACCTGATCTTCCGCTCGCGCGGGCGGTCCTACCGCGAGCTGCCGCTGCGGCTGTTCGAGTTCGGCACGGTGTACCGCTACGAGAAGTCGGGCGTGGTGCACGGCCTCACCCGCGTGCGCGGCCTGACGATGGACGACTCGCACATCTACTGCACCAAGGAGCAGATGCCGGGCGAGCTCCGGTCGCTGCTGAAGTTCGTGCTGGACCTGCTGGCCGACTACGGCCTCTCGGACTTCTACCTCGAGCTGTCCACCCGCGGTGACTCCGAGAAGTTCATCGGCGAGGACTGGGAGTGGGAGGAGGCCACCGAGACGCTGCGGCAGGCCGCCGTCGACTCCGGCCTCGAGCTGGTCCCGGACCCGGGCGGCGCGGCCTTCTACGGCCCCAAGATCTCGGTGCAGGCCAAGGACGCCATCGGCCGCACCTGGCAGATGTCGACCATCCAGCTGGACTTCAACCAGAACAAGCGGTTCGAGCTGGAGTACACGGCGCCGGACGGCACCCGCCAGACGCCGGTGATGATCCACCGCGCGCTGTTCGGCTCGATCGAGCGGTTCTTCGGCGTGCTGACCGAGCACTACGCGGGCGCGTTCCCGGCGTGGCTGGCGCCGGTGCAGGTGGTCGGCATCCCGATCACCGCCGACCAGGTGGGCTTCCTCCAGGACGTCGAGAAGGCGTTGCGCGCCAAGGGGATCCGCGCCGAGGTCGACGCGAGCGACGACCGGATGCAGAAGAAGATCCGCACGCACACCACGCAGAAGGTGCCCTTCATGCTGCTGGCCGGTGCGAAGGACGTCGAGGCGGGCGCGGTGTCGTTCCGCTTCCGCGACGGCGGGCAGATCAACGGGGTGCCGGTGGCCGACGCCGTCGCCGCGATCGCCGGCTGGATCGAGCGGCGCGAGAACGCGTCGCCGTCGGCCGAGGCGCTGGAGACGGTCGTTCGGTGAGCGGTGCCCCGGAAGACGGTCCCGAACTCGTCGAGCAGCAGGGAATCGGGGTCCAGGACGCGTTCCAGCGCCTCTGGACCCCGCACCGGATGGCCTACATCAAGGGCCAGGACAAGCCGGACGGCGACGAGGAGCCCGGCTGCCCGTTCTGCCGGATCCCGTCGCTCGACGACAAGACCGGCCTGATCGTCGCGCGCGGCGACGCCGTGTACGCGGTGCTGAACCTGTACCCGTACAACCCGGGTCACCTGATGGTGGTGCCCTACCGGCACGTCGCGGACTACACCGAGCTGACGGTGGAAGAGACGCGCGAGGTCGCGGAGTTCACCCAGCACGCGATGAAGGTGATCCGCGCGGTGTCGGGCGCGCACGGCTTCAACATCGGGCTCAACCAGGGGGTCATCGCCGGGGCCGGGATCGCCGCGCACCTGCACCAGCACCTGGTTCCGCGCTGGGGCGGCGACGCGAACTTCATGCCGGTCATCGGCCAGACGAAGGTGCTCCCGCAGTTGCTCGGCGAGACCCGCGACCTGCTGGCCGACGCCTGGTGAAGCCGTAACCGGCAACCCCTGATTGAGGGTTCAACCAGGGGTATGCTGGGGGTATGTCCGATACCCGATGGCTCAGCGACGACGAACAGCGCGTCTGGCGTGAGTTCAACCTGGCCACCCGCATGCTGAGCGCGCACCTCGAGGCTCAGCTGCAGCACGACTCGGGCATGCCCCACACGTACTACGAGGTGCTCGTCTCGCTGTCGGAGGCACCCGGCCGCCGCCTGCGGATGAGCGAGCTCGCCGACGCGCGCCAGGCGTCGCGCAGCCGGCTCTCGCACGCCGTCGCGCGGCTGGAGGCCAACGGCTGGGTCCGCCGCGAGGCCTGCCCGACCGACAAGCGCGGCGCGTGGGCCGTCCTGACGAAGGAAGGCTTCGCCGCCCTCGAAGCGGCGGCGCCCGGGCACGTCGGGGCCGTCCGGGAGAGCCTGTTCGACCCGCTGACGCCGGAGCAGGTGACCGCGCTGGGTGAGATCAGCGCCGCGATCCGCAACCGGCTTTCGCCGAAATGTGCCGCGGCGCAGGCCGCCGAAGAAGCACGCGAGTATCCGGGCGAGGTCGTCCGGCTGCCGAAATCGGGCTGACCCGGGGCGGCGCGTCGGGTTCACCGGGGCGGGTGGATAGGCTGCCATCGCCCACCCGACCCTCGTAGCCAGGTGCCTCAGACGAACCGATGCTCAATATCTTCGCGCGTGCCTCCGTTTCCCGCGTCACCGACCCGATCGGCCAGGCGCTGGTCCGCGCCGGGCTGACCCCGAACGCGATGACCGTGCTCGGCACCGCCGGCGCGATCGTCTGTGCCCTGGTCTTCTTCCCCAACGGCTTCCTGCTGTGGGGCACCTTCACGGTGTGGGGCTTCGCCATGCTCGACCTGCTCGACGGCGCCATGGCCCGGGCCCGCGGCTACGGCACCCCGTTCGGCGCGGTGCTCGACGCGACCTGCGACAGGCTGGTGGACGGCGCGCTGTTCGCCGCCATCGCCTGGTGGTGCTTCGTGGTCGACGACAACCACCCCGCCGCCGCGGCGGCCCTGATCTGCCTGGTGCTCGCCCAGGTCATCTCCTACGTCAAGGCCCGCGCCGACGCCTCAGGCCTGCCGGTCGACGGCGGTCTCGTCGAACGCGCCGAGCGGCTCATCATCGCGCTGGTCGGCACCGGGCTGCACGGCCTCGGCGTGCCGTGGACCGTGGACATCTCCCTCTGGCTGCTGGCGGTGCTGTCGGTCATCACGCTGCTGCAGCGCTTCGCCGGCGTGGCGAAGGCGGCTCGTGAGGCCGCCGCCGGGGAGCAGCCGGTATGAGCAAGGTGTCCGGCAGGATCGGCGAGTTCGGGTACGCCGCCGCGTGGCGGCTGGCCGGCTGGCTGCCCGCCGGGTTCGGCGGCACCGTGTTCTCGCTGGGGGCCGACGTCGCCGTCCGGCGTGACGGCGGGGGCGTGCGCCAGCTGCGCGCGAACCTCGCCCGCGTCGTGCCGCAGGCCGACCCGGTCGAGCTGGACGAGCTGACCCGCCGCGCGATGCGCTCGTACGCGCGCTACTGGCACGAGACGTTCCGGCTGCCGTCGATGGACCAGGGTGAGGTCAGCAAGAAGGTCGCCGCCTCGATCACCGGCGTCGAGAACCTCGACGCGGCGCTGGCCGAGGGCAACGGCGCCGTGATGGCCCTGCCGCACAGCGGCAACTGGGACATCGCCGGCGTCTGGCTGGCCGACTACCTCGGCGGCTTCACGACCGTCGCCGAGCGCCTGAAGCCCGAGTCGCTCTACCGCCGGTTCGCCTCCTACCGCGAGTCGCTCGGGTTCGAGATCGTCCCGCTGACCGGCGACAGCTCCGCGATGCGCGTGCTGCTCAAGCGGCTGCGCGAGAACAAGGCCGTCTGCCTGGTCGGCGACCGCGACCTGACCGACAACGGCATCCCCGTGAAGTTCTTCGGCGAGCCGGCCCGGATGCCCGGCGGCCCGGCGCGGCTGGCCGCGACGACCGGCGCCGCGCTGATCCCGGCGGGCTGCTGGTTCACCGAGGACGGCTGGCAGGTCCGGCTGCACCCGCGCATCCGCGTCACCGCGCGGGCCGAGGTCCCGGCCGCGACGCAGGCACTGGCCGACATCTTCGCCGGCGACATCGCCGCGCACCCCGCCGACTGGCACATGGTGCAGAAGTTCTGGCCCGCCGACATGGAGGCCGCCGAGCCGGGCAGCCTCGAAGAAGCGAGCTGAGCCGTGACCGCGCGGCCGATGCGGATCGGGATCGTGTGCCCGTACTCCTTCGACGTGCCCGGCGGTGTCCAGGGGCACGTGATCGACCTGACGAAGGCGCTGATCTCGCGTGGGCACCAGGTGTCCGTGCTCGCGCCCGCCGACGACGACGCGGACCTGCCGGAGTTCGTGCACCCGGCCGGCAAGGCGCTGGGGATCCGGTACAACGGCTCGGTCGCCCGCCTCCAGTTCGGCCCGGTCTCCTACGCCCGCGTGCGCCGCTGGATCCGCGAAGGCGACTTCGACGTCCTGCACCTGCACGAGCCCGCCGCGCCGAGCCTGTCCCTGCTGGCGCTGCTCATCGCCGACGGCCCGATCGTCGCCACCTTCCACACCGCGACGACCCGGTCGCGCACGCTCTCGGCGTTCCAGCCCGTGCTGCGGCCATTGCTGGAGAAGATCACCGCGCGGATCGCCGTGTCCGCGCTGGCGCGGCGGGTCCAGGTGGAGCACGCGGGCGGTGACGCCGTCGAGATCCCCAACGGCGTCGACGTCGACTTCTTCTCCTCCGCGACGCCGTTGCCGGGCTACCCGCGGGCCGGTGGCACGGTCGGGTTCGTCGGCCGGTTCGGCGAGCCCCGCAAGGGCATGGGCGTGCTGCTGGAGGCGCTGCGGCGGATCCTGCCGGAGTTCGAGGACCTGCGGCTGGTGGTCGTCGGCCGCGGCGACGAGGACCAGCTGCGCCGCGACGCCGGCCCCGAGCTGGCCCCGCACCTGGAGCTGCTCGGCCAGGCCGACGACCACGTCAAGGCCCAGGCCCTGCGCAGCGTCGACGTCTACTGCGCGCCCAACACCGGCGGCGAGAGCTTCGGGATGATCCTCACCGAGGCGATGGCCGCCGGCACGCCGGTGCTGGCGAGCGGCCTCGACTCGTTCCGCCGCGTGCTCGACGACGGCCGGGCCGGGATGCTCGTCGAGACCGGCGACCCGGGCGCGCTGGCCGACGGCCTGCGCGAGCTGCTGGGCGACCCCGCGCGCCGGGCGTCGCTGGCCGCGGCGGCGGGGGAGCGCGTCACGATGTTCGACTGGTCGGTCGTGGCCACGCAGGTGCTGCGCGTCTACGAGACGGCCGTGGCCGCCGACCCGCGGCGCGTCGCGGCGCCGGAGCGGGAGTTCGCCCGGTGAGCGTGCTCGGCTGGCTGCTGCCGGTGCTCGCGGTGGTCGTCGTGCTCGGCGGCCTGTTCCTGGTGGCGACGGCGAACCGGCTCGACCGGCTGCACGTCCGGATGGACGCGGGCTGGGCGGCCCTCGACGCGGCGCTGGCCCGCCGCGCGGTGGTGGCGCGGGCGGTCGCCGTGGTGCTGGGCGACACCGCACTGCGGACGTCGGCCGAACGCGCCGAGGCGGCGCCGCGGGCCGATCGCGAGACCGAAGAGAACGAGCTGACCCGGGAGCTGAGCCGCGTCGACCGGGCGGGCCTGCTGCCCGAGCTGGCCGAGGAGCTGACCGACGCCGAGCACCGGGTGATCATCGCGAGGCGCGTCCACAACGACGCCGTCCGCGACACGCTGCGCCTGCGGCGGCGCCGGAAGGTCCGCTACTTCCGGCTGGCCGGGACCGCGCCGCTGCCGGAGTACTTCGAATTCGCCGAGCCGGAGGTCTGACGCGGTGAGCTGGTGGGTCGTCGTCGAGGAGCAGCGCGGGTCGGGTGACGGCCGGAGCTGGTCCCTTTCGGACACTTTTCCGTTCGAAGACCAGGCGACGGCGGAGGCCGAGGCCCTGCGGCTCGCCCGCGAGTACCAGCCGGTCTACCCCTGGTCGGAGAAGTCGCGGCGGGTCCTGCGGGTCGCGGGCGGCTACCTGGTGATCGTCGACGGCCGGACCTCGACGTTCCACTTCCGGCTCACCCTGGGCGAAGAGATCTGAAACCTTCGCGCGCCCAGGCGCGTCGGAAGGGGCATGAGTTCGATCTGGTGGGTGGTCATCGAGGAGCAGGGCGGCGCCGGGGACGCGCGGGGCTGGTCGGTCGCGGAGGCGGAGCGGTATCCCGACCGCGAGAGCGCGGAGGACGAGGCGTACCTGCTCGCGAAGCAGCACCGGCCGCCGCGTCCGTGGTCGCCGCAGGGCCGGACGGTGCTGCGCGTGGCCGGCGGGTACCTGGTGCTGATCAAGGGCAAGACGGACACGTACCAGTTCCGCGTCTCGCTGGGTGAGGAAATTCGCTGATTCGGGAGGACAATGGCGGCATGAGTGGTGAACCCGAGGCCTGCGAAGTCGCCCACGGTGCCGCCGAGCCGGACTCCGGCGTGCGGACGCTCGTCGCCGTCTTCGCCTCGCCCGTGTCGCGGTACCTGCTGAAGTTCGCGCGGGACCTCGGGTTCCGCGTCGCGCTGTTCGAACCGGACGCCGCGCGCGCGACCGACGTGCCCGGCGAGTTCGAGGCGGCGACGACGCTGCCGCCGCTCGACGGCTCCGCCGACGTCGTCGTCACCGACCACCACCGGCACGAGCTCGGCGAGGTGCTCAAGCTGGCGCTCGAGCAGAAGCCGCGCTGGATCGGGGTGCTCGGCAACCCGCGCCACCCCGGCCCGCACCTGGCCGCGCTGCGGGCCCTCGGGGTGCCGGACGCCGAGATCGACCGGGTGCACCGCCCGGTCGGGCTGAACATCGGCTCGCGGACCCCGCCGGAGATCGCGATCGCCACGCTGGCCGGCCTGCTGGCCGACCGCAACAACCGCCCCGGCGGCTTCGACTTCTGAAGGCCCAGACTTGTCGTGAGTGTTTAGGGCGGTTCTAACCGCCCTAAACACTCACGACCGGGCCGCGGCAGCCCCGGCTAGTGGACCGCCATTCCTTCCGGCATCGGCTCGAAGCGGGCGTGGCGGCGGCTGAACGTCGCCGTGCCCGAGGTCATCGAGCGCAGGTCGATGAGGTAGCGCAGCAGCTCGGTCGCCGGGACCTCGGCCTTGATCACCGTCCGGCCGCCGTCGCCGGCTTCCGTGCCCAGCACCCGGCCGCGCCGGGACGACAGGTCGCCGAGCACCGTGCCGAGGTGCTCGTCCGGCAGCCGGATCGCCACCTCCTCCAGCGGCTCGAGCATCGTGATGTGCCCGTTCGCCGCGGCTTCCCGCAGGGCCAGCGCGCCGGCCGTCTGGAACGCCGCGTCGGAGGAGTCGACGCTGTGCGCCTTCCCGTCGACCAGCGTCACCTTGATGTCGACCACCGGGTGCCCGTCGCCGAGCCCGCGCTGCAGCTGGGCCCGCACGCCCTTCTCGACGCTCGGGATGAACTGGTGCGGCACCGAGCCGCCGACGACCTTGTCCACGAACTGGAAGCCGCCGCCGCGCGGCAGGGGCTCGACCTCGATGTCGCAGACGGCGAACTGGCCGTGCCCGCCGGACTGCTTCACGTGCCGGCCGTGGCCCCGGGCGAGCTTGCCGAACGTCGAGCGCAGGCTGACCTTCACCGGTTCGGTGTCGACGTCCGCGCCGCCCGCGCGCAGCCGCGACAGCACGACGTCCGCGTGCGCCTCGCCCATGCACCAGAGCACCAGCTGATTGGTCTCGGCGTTGCGGTCCAGCCGCAGCGTCGGGTCGCCCGCCACGAGCCGGGACAGGTTGCGGGCCAGCGTGTCCTCGTCACTGCGGGTCTTGGCGACGACGGCCACCGGCAGCAGCGGCTCCGGCATCGTCCAGGGTTCCATCAGCAACGGCTCCTCGGGCGACGACACCGTGTCGCCGGTCTCCGCCGAACCGACCTTCGTCAGCGCGCAGAGGTCGCCCGCGACGCAGTAGGGCACTTCGCGCAGGTTCGCGCCGAGCGGGGAGTAGAGGTGCGCGACGCGCTCGTCGGCGTCGTGGTCCTCGTGCCCGCGTTCGGCGAGGCCGTGCCCGGACACGTGCACCGGACGTTCCGGCCGCAGCGTCCCGGAAAACACCCGGACGAGGGAAACCCGGCCGACGTAGGAGTCGACGGCCGTCCGGACGACCTCCGCGGCGAGGGGGCCCGCGGGGTCGGCGGTCAGCTCGGCGTGCGGATCGCCCTCGGGCGTGGTGACGTCGGGCGGGTGGTGCTCGAGCGGGGAGGGGAAGGCCCGGACGATCCCGTCGAGCACCTCGGCCAGGCCGAGGCCGGTGGTCGAGCAGACCGGGATGACCGGGTGGAACGTGCCGCGCGCGACGGCGGTCTCGAGATCGGCGATCAGCGTCTCCTCGGCGATCTCCTCGCCGCCGAGGTAGCGCTCCATCAGGGTCTCGTCCTCGCTCTCGGCGATGATCCCTTCGATCAGCTCGTTGCGGGCCTCGGCCAGCCGCTCGAGGTCGGCCGGGTCCGGTTCGCCGAGCTTCGGCGGATGCCCGGCGGAGTAGTCGAAGTACCGCTGGGTGATGAGCCCGACCAGGCCGTCGCCCGCGGGCAGGTACAGCGGGAGGACACCGGCGCCGAAGGCGGCCTGGCACGAGGCGATCTCGGCCATCGGGTCGGCCCGGTGGTGATCGAGCCGGGAGACGACGACCGCGCGGGGCATCCCGACGGCCGCGCATTCCTCCCACACCGCGACGGTCGCCGCGTCGACCCCTTCGGCCGCGCAGACGACGAACAGCGCCGCGTCGGCCGCCCGCAGCCCGGCCCGCAGCTCCCCGACGAAGTCCGCGTACCCCGGGGTGTCGATCAGGTTGATCTTGTGGCCCTGGTGCAGCACCGGGGCCACCGAAAGGCCGACCGAGCGCTGCTGGCGGACCGCCGCCGGGTCGTGGTCGCACACCGTCGTCCCCTCGACCACCGAACCCGCGCGCGACACCGTGCCGGACGCGGCGAGCAGGGCCTCGGTGAGGGTCGTCTTCCCCGAGCCGGACGGGCCGACGAGCACCACGTTGCGGACCTTGGCGGGGTCGTCCACAGCGACGGCGGCCCCGGTGTCGGCGTTCTTGGCTTGTCGGTCGGCCATCACGACTCCTCGGCGAACGGCTGATGTACGGGATGTGTCCTCGATCACACACCCGTTACCCTGGTCACGGCAAGGCACTGGTCCCGGGACCAGCCGAATGCCCGGGGGAGCGGGGCGAGGGGGACTTCGGTGACGGTGAACAGGCGTACCTTCCTGCGGATTTCGGGGGCCGTACCGGTGGCGGGACTGGCCGGCGGACCGCCGGGAGACGAGTGGGAGCGGCTCCGCCGGAAGCTGGCCGGACCGCTGTTCCGGCCGGGTGATCCGGGTTATCCGGAGGCGAAGCAGGGCTATTTCACGATGTACGACCACCGAATGCCCGCGGCCGTGGTCGGCGCCACGCGGGTCGAGGACGTCCAGGCGGCCGTGGCCTTCGCGGCCCGGCACGACCTGCCGATCGCGGCGCGCAGCGGCGGCCACAGCTATCCCGGTTACTCCACAGTGGACGCCGGGATCGTGGTCGACCTCAGCCGGTTCTCGGGGGTCGCCGTCCGGCCGGACGGGCGCGCGGTGATCGGCGCCGGGGCGCTGCTGGGCCCGATCGCCACCACGCTCGCCGCGGCCGGGCGGGTGCTGCCCGCCGGCAGCTGCGACACGGTCGGCATCGCCGGCCTCGCGCTCGGCGGCGGCGTCGGGGTGCTGGACCGCAAGTACGGGCTGACCTGCGACCACCTGGAGGCCGCGCGGATCGTCACGGCGGACGCCCGGGTGCGCACGGTTTCGGCCGCCGCGGAGCCGGACCTGTTCTGGGCGCTGCGCGGCGGGGGCGGCGGCAACTTCGGGATCGTCACCGGGTTCACGTTCGCGACGGTGCCGATCGCCGACGTCGCCACCTTCGACCTGCACTTCCCGGTCGGCACGCAGGCCGCGTTGTTCGCCGCGTGGCAGGAGTGGCAGCCGGCGATGCCGGACGAGCTGTGGTCCGGCATGGGACTCGGGGACGACCACGCCAACCTCGGCGGCACGTTCCTCGGTCCCGAGTCCCGGATGAACGAGCTGCTCGACGACCTGATCCGCCGGGTCGGCACGCCGCCGGCCGAGCAGCGCCGCCGGGTCACGGACCACCTGTCCGCGATGGGGTCCTTCGACGACCGCGACTCCCGGCCCGGCGCGGTCGTGAACCGCGCGGCCTACGTCGGGACGTCGCGGATGCTCACGCGACCGGCGGAGGACCCGGCCGCGGTCGTCGACGTGCTGATCCGGGACCCGGGCGTGGACACCATCATCGACTCGGGCGGCGGCGCCATCGCGCGCGTGGGCGTCCGGGAAACGCCGTTCCCGCACCGGAAGGCCCTGGCCAGCTTCCAGTTCCTGCACGGCGCCGAGCCCGCGGACGGCGGCGAGGCCGAGGCCCGGCGTTCGCTCGCCCTCGTGCGGGACGGGCTCGGGCCGGAGTTCGGCACCACGGGGTACGTCAACTACCTCGACCCGGAGATGCCGGACTGGCCCGTGGCGTACTACGGGGTGAACCTCCCGCGGCTGCGGGCGGTCGCCCGGAGGTACGACCCGCGAGGAATTTTCGCTTTCCCGCAAGGACTTTCGGCGCCCCACTCGACTGTCCACAAGGGATCGTCCTAGACTGCGGCGATCCGGCAGGAAGGCAGCGCGTGCTCGACCTGGCATTCTCCACAGAGGACCTGGCGCACACCCGGTTCGCGTTCTCACCCGCGTGGGAGATCGTGGCGAGCGTCCGCGTCCTGAACCAGCCGGGGGAGCACGCGCTGCACCTGCCGTGGGTCAAGCGCGCCACGGCGGCGCTCGGCGAGGCCGGGCTGGACATCGCGCTCCTGCGCGAGCTGGTGCCGCTCCGGCACCTCCCGGGTTTCCTGGCCGGCACGCCGTCGACCCCGCTGCCGGAGCTGGCCGACGAGCTCGCCGACCTCCGCGACGTGCCGGCCCGCGTCGTCCGGCGCGAGGTGGACGCGATGGCCGTGCCGCGCTCGCCCGCGTTGAACCGCTTCCACCGCGACCCGGAGGCGGGCCTCGAGCGGCTCGCGACGCTGATGGAGGCGTACTGGGACCTCGTGCTGGCGCCCGACTGGCCCCGGATCCGCGCGCTGCTCGAGGCCGACGTGCTGCACCGGTCGCGGCTGCTGGCCCGCGGCGGCGCCGCCGAGCTGTTCAACGACCTCACCCCGATGGTCCGCTGGCGGGGCGGCACGCTCTCGGTAGCGCACCGGCACCTGCACGCCGCCGTCCCGCTCGACGGGCGCGGCCTGGTGCTGGTGCCCTCGGCGTTCGTCTGGCCGCGGGTGTTCTCCAAGACCGACCCGCGCTGGCAGCCGGTGCTGCGGTACCCGCCGCGCGGGATCGCGACGCTGTGGGAGACCGGCACGGCGGCGGCGCCGGGCGCGCTGGCCGCCGTCGTGGGCCGCGGCCGGGCCATGCTGCTGGCCGAGCTGGCCGCGCCGGCGTCCACTTCGGAACTGGCCCGCCGGACCCGGCTCAGCGCCGGGGCCGTGTCGCAGCACCTGGGTGTGCTCAAGGCCGCGGGCCTGGTCAGCGGGCATCGTGCCGGACGTCACGTGCTCTACGCACGCACCCGGGCCGCGGAAGTCCTGGTCGGTGGCGTGCCGGAAGTGGACTGCTGAGATAGCCGCGTACTGGCCTGCCTGAAGGGTCCACCGCCGACCTACGCTCGGAATCGTCACCCCCCGTACTCCTTGTGGAAAGGTCCCGTCGTGTCCGAGCAGCAGACCACCTCCCGTGGCACCGTCCAGTCCGTCACCGGCACCGCCAAGGTGAAGCGCGGCATGGCCGAGATGCTCAAGGGCGGCGTGATCATGGACGTGGTCACCGCCGACCAGGCGAAGATCGCCGAAGACGCCGGCGCGGTCGCGGTGATGGCGCTGGAGCGCGTGCCCGCCGACATCCGCGCCCAGGGCGGCGTCGCGCGGATGAGCGACCCGGACCTGATCGACGGCATCATCGAGGCCGTCTCGATCCCGGTGATGGCGAAGGCCCGCATCGGCCACTTCGTCGAGGCGCAGGTGCTGCAGTCCCTCGGCGTCGACTACGTGGACGAGTCCGAGGTCCTCACCCCGGCCGACTACGCCAACCACATCGACAAGTGGGCGTTCACCGTGCCCTTCGTCTGCGGCGCGACCAACCTCGGCGAGGCCCTGCGCCGGATCACCGAGGGCGCGGCGATGATCCGCTCGAAGGGTGAGGCCGGCACCGGCGACGTCTCCAACGCGACGACCCACATGCGCCAGATCCGCGGCGAGATCCGCAAGCTGACGTCGCTGCCGGAGGACGAGCTGTTCGTCGCGGCGAAGGAGCTGCAGGCGCCGTACGAGCTGGTGAAGGAGGTCGCGCAGGCCGGCAAGCTCCCGGTGGTGCTGTTCACCGCGGGCGGCATCGCCACCCCCGCCGACGCGGCGATGATGATGCAGCTCGGTGCCGAGGGCGTGTTCGTCGGCTCCGGCATCTTCAAGTCCGGCAACCCGGCCCAGCGCGCCGAGGCGATCGTCAAGGCCACGACGTTCCACGACGACCCGGACGTGCTGGCGAAGGTTTCGCGCGGCTTGGGTGAGGCCATGGTCGGCATCAACGTCGAAGAGCTGCCGGAGCCCCACCGCCTCGCCGACCGCGGCTGGTGACCTCCTAGATGTACTCGGAGATCTCGACGCCGTACGTCCCCGGCTCGAGGGCTTCGAAGATGTGCGGGACGTCGCCCGGGTAGGCGATGTAGTCGCCGGGGAGCAGTTCCTCCGGTGCCTCCGTCACGCCCACCCTGGCGCGGCCGGCGCACAGCACGATGTGCTCCGTCACGCCGGTCATGTGCGGGTCGGACCGGCGCGGGGTGCCCGGCTCGCCGCGGATCACGTAGATGTCCCGCCGGGCCGAGGGGGGACACGCCGACAGCAGCGTGCACGCGTAGTCGGCGTGTTCGGCGAACACCGTGGGGCCCTTGCCCGCGCGGATCACCCGGACCTTCGGCCGGTCCGGCTCGACCAGCCGGGAGAACGGCACGTCGAGCGCGACGCCGAGGGCCCAGAGCGTCTCGACGCTGGGGTTGCCGGTGCCGGACTCCAGCTGCGAGAGCGTCGATTTCGCCAGGCCCGCGCGGCGGGCCACCTCGGTCAGGGACAGGCCCGCGCGGTTCCGTTCGCGGCGCAGCGACGCCGCGATGATCTCCAGTGGCGCGCCGGTGGTTTCCTGCGACATGCCGTTCGCTCCATCGGTCTGTACGTTCGCCTTGACGAACACGGGTGCCGGTGTTCACCATAGAACACATGCGTTCGATATGGCGAACACTCGACCGGGCTCTCGCCCGGGACATCGGCCTGGTCTGCTTGGCCGATTGTCTCGTGGGGGTGTCCTACGGCGCGATCGCGGTGGGCTCCGGCTTCCCGATCTGGGCGCCGATGCTGATGTCCCTGCTGGTCTTCGCGGGGGCGTCCCAGTTCATGTTCATCGGGATCGTGGCCTCCGGCGGCAACCCGTTCGCCGCGGTGCTGGCCGGGCTGCTGGTCAACGCGCGGCACCTGCCGTTCGGGTTCGCCATCGGCGACGTCCTGGGCAAGCGGTGGGGCGCGCGGCTGGCGGGCAGCCACCTGATGAGCGACGAGACGGTCGCGTTCGCCCTGGCCCAGGAGGAGCTGCACCGGCGTCGCGCGACCTACTGGGCCTGCGGGATCGGCCTGTTCACCTGCTGGAACATCGGCGTGGTGGTCGGGGCGACCGCAGGCAGCGCGATCAGCGACACCGACGCGTTCGGCCTGGACGCGGCGTTCCCCGCCGTCCTGCTGGCCCTGGTGCTGCCGACCCTGCGCGACCGCGCGGCGCGCCTGCCGGTGCTGCTCGGCGTGGTCATCGCCCTGGTGGCCGTGCCGTTCGTGCCCGCCGGGGTACCGGTGCTGCTCGCCCTGGTGGGCGTGCTGGCCGGCGTCGCGGCGCGCGAGCCCGAGCCCGAGAAGCAGGAGGTCGGCTGATGGACGGCACGGAACTGGTCATCGGCACGGTCGTGCTGGCCGTGGGCACTTTCGCCTTCCGCCTCGCCGGTCCGGTGCTGCGCGATCGGGTGAAGCTGTCGCCGAAGGCGGAACGGCTGATGGTGCTTGGCGCGGTCGTGCTGCTGGCCGCGCTCGTCGCGGTCAGCGCGTTCACCGAAGGCCACTCGTTCGCCGGCTTCGCCCGGCCGGCCGGGGTCCTGGTCGGGGGAGTGCTGGCCTGGCGCAGGGCCCCGTTCGTGCTGGTGGTCGTCGCGGCGGCGGCGACGGCCGCTCTGCTGCGCCTCGCCGGGGTCCCCTGACCCGGCGCCCCAATGTGGCGTTGTGTGCGTCAGACGCACCCAATGTGGCGTTCGGTGCGTCGAGTGCACCCAACGCCATATTGGGGCGTTCCGGGGCCGGGGCGCGGCTGACCTGCTGGTGAGCGGGGGCGGGTCAGCGTCTAGGCTGGTGGGAAGGGTCTTTCGGGAGGTTGGGTGTCGTCCAAGCCGGTCGTCGGTGTGCTCGCCATGCAGGGCGCCGTGCGCGAGCACGTCGCGATGCTGGAAGAGGCGGGCGCGCGGGCGATCCCGGTGCGCCGGGCCACTGAGCTGTCCGAAGTGGACGGTCTGGTGCTGCCCGGTGGCGAGTCGACCACGATGTCCCGGTTGCTCGAGACGTTCGAGCTGCTGGAACCCCTGCGCGAGCGGATCGCCGGCGGCCTGCCCGCGTTCGGCTCGTGCGCCGGGATGATCCTGCTGGCGCGCCAGACCCTCGACGGGCGGCCGGACCAGCAGCAGCTCGGCGGGCTCGACGTGGTCGTCCGGCGCAACGCCTTCGGCAGGCAGGTCGACTCGTTCGAGGCCGACCTCGACTTCGCCGGGGTCGAGGGCGGCGGCGTGCACGCGGTGTTCATCCGGGCCCCGTGGGTCGAGAAGGCCGGTGACGGCGTCGAGGTGCTGGCCACGGTCAGCGGCGTGCCCGGCCTGGGCGACGAGACCGCTAGGATCGTCGCGGTCCGGCAAGGGGCGGTGCTGGCGACCGCGTTCCACCCGGAACTGACGCCCGACGTGCGGGTGCACCGGCTGTTCGTCGACCTGGTGCGCAAGGCAGCCTGAGACGCGGTGCCCGGCCGGGGTACGGAACAGATGGAGGAGAGATGAGCGGCCACTCCAAGTGGGCCACCACGAAGCACAAGAAGGCCAACCTCGACGCGAAGCGCGGCAAGCTCTTCGCTCGGTTGATCAAGAACATCGAGGTGGCCGCGCGGACCGGCACCGGTGGTGGCGACCCGGACGGCAACCCCACGCTCTACGACGCCATCCAGAAGGCGAAGAAGAACTCGGTTCCGCAGGACAACATCGAGCGGGCCCGCAAGCGCGGCGGCGGTGAAGAGGCCGGCGGTGCCGACTGGCAGAACATCACGTACGAGGGTTACGGCCCCAACGGCGTGGCGGTGCTGATCGAGTGCCTCACCGACAACAAGAACCGGGCCGCGATGGAGGTCCGCACCGCGCTCACCCGCAACGGCGGCTCCCTCGCCGACCCGGGCTCGGTCGCCTACATGTTCAACCGCAAGGGCGTCGTGATCATGCCGAAGGCGGACGCCACGGAGGACGACGTCCTCATGGCGGTCCTCGACGCGGGCGCCGAGGAGGTCAACGACCTCGACGAGAGCTTCGAGATCGTTTCGGAGGGCGGCGACCTGGTCCCGGTGCGCAAGGCGCTGCAGGAGGCCGGGTTCGAGTACGAGTCGGCGGAGATGACGTTCCTCCCGACGGTCAGCGTCCCCCTGGACGTGGACGGCGCGAAGAAGGTCTTCAAGCTGATCGACGCGCTCGAGGACTGCGACGACGTGCAGAACGTCTACGCGAACTTCGACGTCTCGGACGAGGTGCTCGCCGAAGTCGGCTGACGGCGAACGAGCGTGTCTGGAAGGCCGCCACGAGGGTACGGAACCGAGTGGCGGCCTTCGGGCTGCTTGGCCCCGGGAACGTCTACGCACGGCGTTGCATTCCACGTCTCGGACGAGGTGCTCGCCGAAGTCGGCTGACGACGAACGCAAAAGAAATGCGCCACGGGCCTCACCCGTGGCGCATTTCTTTTTTCCTTGCACAGCACCGCATCCCGGCCCGATCCGGCAACTTTCCGGGCCCGGGTACTGGGCGGCGGCGGGCTCGTCAGGCAGAATGTGCGCCGTGACCTCGACGACGCCCGCCGCATCCGCCGAACTCACCGCCGACCTGACGGCGGACGAGCAGCGCCTGCTCGAATGGATCGAGACGCAGGCGAAGGAACGCGGGAACGCCGTCGTCACGGTCGCCGGCGACGACGAGGGCGCCGGCTACTGCTTCACCGCCTGCGCGTGGGCACTGCACAACGTGCCCGAGGCCGTCGTCGTGGGGCTGCCCGAGCAGATGGGCCAGGTCCTGCTCGACGCGTACGTCGACCGCGCCGCCAACGGGGAGATCTTCGAGGTCGGTCACCGCTACGACGACTTCTTCGACGGCGTCCCGGTGGTCCTCGAGCGGGTCGCCAAGGGGCACTACCCCGAGTACTTCGGCACCGCGTTCCTCATCTACCCGGACGGCGACTTCCCGGCCCTGCAGCTGATCGTCGCCACGCCGGAGGGCAAGTTCCCGTGGCACCCGGACGCGCCCGAGGGCTTCGACCGGTGGCAGCTGGTGCTCACCGAGAGCGGCGACCCCGAGAGCTGGACTCCGGGCGTCGACGGCCCCTGATTCAGAACTTCCGCAGGTCGGCGGCCGCTGACGGGTATTCCGCAGCGAGGTCGGCCGCCGTCGCGAACTCCACGCTGTCGTCCGTGTAGGGCGGCACGACGACCGTGCCCAGCAGGCTCCACGCGCCCAGCGTGACGGTCGCCTGCCAGGTCCCGGCGGGCACCACGACCTGGGGTCGCTGCCCGGCCGCGACGTCCGTGCCGAGCACCGGCCGCTCGACCGAGCCGTCCGGGTGCAGCAGCAGCATCGCGGCCGCCGCGCCCACGTGGTGCGCGTACACCTCCACCCGGTCCAGCCGGTGCGGCGCGGAGAACTCCGGCGCGACGAGCAGGTAGTAGATCGCGGACCCGGTGTCCGAGCGCCAGCTCTGCGCCCACCGCCCGCCCTCCACCGGCAGCGGCTGAAGTCCCAGGTGGGTGATGAAGTCCGATGGCTCCGGCATGTCAGCCATCCTGCCGCAGCCGCGCCCAGTAGCCTCAGGCTCGAACTGATGTTCGCGGCGGGAGGACGGAAGCGTGCGGGTGCTCGGGGTCGACCCCGGTCTGACCAGGTGCGGCCTGGGCGTGGTCGACGGCGGCAAGGGCCGGGCCGTCCGGTGCGTGGCCGTGGACGTCGTGCGGACGCCGCCCGACGCGGACCTCGCGCACCGCCTGCTCGGCATCTCCGACGAGGTCGAGCGCTGGATGGACCGGTACAAGCCGGCCGCGGTCGCCGTCGAGCGGGTGTTCGCGCAGCACAACGTCCGGACGGCGATGGGCACCGCGCAGGCGGGCGGCGTCGTCGCGCTGGCCGCCGCGCGCCGGGGCCTGCCGGTCGTGTTCCACACCCCGAGTGAGGTGAAGGCGGCGGTCAGCGGTTCGGGCCGGGCGGACAAGGCCCAGGTCACGGCCATGGTCATGCGCCTGCTCAACCTCGAGGTCGCGCCGCACCCGGCCGACGCCGCGGACGCGCTCGCGCTCGCCATCTGCCACCTGTGGCGGGAGCCGATGCGGGCCCGGCTCGCCGAAGCCGAGGCGCGCGCGGCCGAGATGGCCCGGACGCACAAGGCGCGGCTGGCCGCGGCCGCGAAACAGGCCACGGTCCGCAAGCCCGTCGCCAAGAA
Organism: Amycolatopsis heterodermiae; assembly: GCF_034929455.1. NCBI lineage: Bacteria > Bacillati > Actinomycetota > Actinomycetes > Pseudonocardiales > Pseudonocardiaceae > Amycolatopsis > Amycolatopsis heterodermiae. The sequence goes on along the minus strand of NZ_JAYFSI010000011.1, from coordinate 240,877 downwards.
ACCGCCGCCCAAGCAACCCCTAGTGAAGAAGCCCGCGGTGCCGAGTCCCGCGGTCGAGAACCCTGGAGCAGCACGATGATCTCGTCGGTACGCGGAGAAGTCCTTGCGGTCGCCCTGGACCACGTCGTGGTCGAGGTCGGCGGGGTGGGCCTCGCCGTGCAGGCCACCCCGGCGACCCTGGCCACCCTGCGCCGCGGCGAGGAGACCCGGCTGCACACCGCGCTCATCGTCCGTGAGGACTCGCTGACCCTGTTCGGGTTCGCCGACGCCGACGCGCGGGAGCTGTTCGGCCTGCTGCAGACGGTGTCCGGGATCGGGCCGCGGCTCGCGCTGGCCACCCTCGCCGTCCTCGACCCCGACAAGCTGCGCGGCGCGCTGGTCGAAGGCAACATCACCGTGCTCACCTCGGTGCCCGGCATCGGCCGCAAGGGCGCCGAGCGGCTCACCCTGGAACTGCGCGACAAGGTCACCGCGCTCGGCTCCGGCGACGCGCCGGCCGTCAGCGCGCCCGGCGCGTTGCGCGCGGAGGTCGTCGAGGCCCTGGCCGGGCTCGGGTTCCCGGCGAAGCAGGCCGAGCAGGCCGTGGACAAGGTCCTCGCCGACGGCGACGGGCACACGACGTCCAGCGTGCTGCGCGCGTCGCTGGCCACCCTCGGCCGGAAGCGGTAGGGCGTCTTGATGGACCATGAGGCCGTGACCGAGGAAGAGGACGACGCCCTTTCGGCGTGGGCCCAGACCGGCGACGGGGACATCGAGGGCACGCTCCGGCCCCGGAAGCTCGACGAGTTCATCGGCCAGCCGCGCGTGCGCGAGCAGCTGGAGCTGGTGCTGGAGAGCGCGCGCCGCCGGGGGGTGCCCCCCGACCACGTGCTGTTCTCCGGGCCACCCGGGCTGGGCAAGACGTCGATGGCGATGATCGTCGCGGCCGAGCTGGGCGCGGCCATCCGGATCACCTCGGGCCCGGCGCTGGAGCGGGCCGGCGACCTGGCCGCGATGCTGTCCAACCTCGCGCCCGGCGACGTCCTGTTCATCGACGAGATCCACCGGATCGCCCGCCCGGCCGAGGAGATGCTCTACCTGGCGATGGAGGACTTCCGGGTCGACGTCGTGGTCGGCAAGGGCCCCGGCGCCACGAGCATCCCGCTGGAGATCGCGCCGTTCACGCTGGTCGGGGCCACCACCCGGTCCGGCTCGCTGACCGGGCCGCTGCGCGACCGGTTCGGCTTCACCGGCCAGATGGAGTTCTACACCGACACCGAGCTGGACCTGGTCGTCCGCCGCGCGGCGACGATCCTCGACATCGCGATCGACCGCGAAGCCAGCGCGGAGGTCGCCGGCCGCTCGCGGGGCACGCCCCGGATCGCGAACCGGCTGCTGCGGCGCGTCCGCGACTACGCCGAGGTGCGGGCCGACGGCAAGGTGACCGTCGAGATCGCCCGGGCCGCGCTGGCCGTCTACGACGTCGACGAGCTGGGCCTCGACCGGCTCGACCGGGCCGTGCTCACCGCGCTGACCAAGTCCTTCGGCGGCGGGCCGGTCGGCATCTCGACGCTGGCGGTGGCCGTGGGGGAGGAGCCGACCACCGTGGAAGAGGTGTGTGAGCCCTACCTCGTGCGCGCCGGTATGCTCGCCCGCACCCCGCGTGGCCGGGTCGCGACCGCGACCGCGTGGGAACACCTCGGCCTGGTGCCGCCCGCCGACCACCCGGGGCGCCCGGACCAGGGCGGACCGGCGTCGTTCGAGCAGGACTGAACGGGCCGGACCGGCGGGTGGGTGCTGGCCTCCGCGCCGGTACCTGGCACACTTGACAGGAGCACACACCCAAAGAAACGGACATTTCGGCTGGGCCCGTTGTCCGTCGAACGGAGAATCATGCAAAGTCTATTGCTGCCCCTGCTGCTGGTGCTCGTCCTCGCGGTGCCGCTGATCATGAGCTCGCGCAAGCAGAAGAAGCAGCAGGCGGCGCAGCAGGACCTGCAGAACAGCCTGGCGCCCGGTGACCGCGTGATGACCACTTCCGGTCTTTACGGCACCGTCGCCGACACCTCGGGTGACAACACGATCGACATCGAGATCGCCCCGGGCGTCGTCACCACCTGGCTGCGGCTGGCCGTCCGCGAGAAGGTCGAGCCCGTTGTCGAGACCGACGAAGACTCCGTCGACGACGAGGTCGTCACCCCGGTGACGTCTTCGGACGCCCCGGCCGAGGAGTCGATCATCCAGTCGGGCAACGGCATCAAGGACGACGAGCCGCAGACGACCGCGCAGGTCGCGCCGCCGCTGGAGCACGGCAAGAAGTAAGGCCCTCGCGGCATCCCCTGGGCAGGGCGCGAAACCTCCGACGAAAGTCGGTGTGGCCGCAACGCCGGGCTCACGCAGCACCGAGTAGTGTCTCGGTGCTGCGTGCGTGTCCGCCGTCATACCCGTGCCCGGGAGTGAATCGCACACAGTCCCGGCCCGGAAACCTCCGGGCGGGCACCGCTACGCCTGCGTAACCAGTCCGAGGAGACCGATCCACCGTGGCATCATCGGCCGGGCATCTCCGCCCGGGACGCTATCTCGCCTTCTTCGCCCTGATCGTGATCGTGCTGTACGGGCTGGTGTTCCTCACCGGCAACCACAAGCCGACCCCGAAGCTGGGCATCGACCTGCAAGGCGGCACCCGGGTCACCCTCACGGCCCGTACCCCGGACGGTGGCCAGCCCACCCGGGAGTCCCTGAACCAGGCGCGCCAGATCATCGAACGGCGGGTCAACGGGATCGGCGTCAGCGGCACCGAGGTGCTCCTCGACGGCAACAACGTCGTCATCACGGTCCCCGGCGAGCAGGGTGACCAGGCGAAGAACCTGGGCAAGACGGCGAAGCTGGGCTTCCGCAAGGTCGTCGCGAACGCGACGCAGCCGGTGGTGCCCCCGCAGACGACCCCGCCGCCCGCTTCGGGCACCCCGAGCACGCCGCCCGCCTCGGGCGCGCCGTCCTCGGGCGCCCCGTCGGCCACGCCGACCGCCGGGAAGTCGAGCACCCCGCCGTCCACGCCGGCCTCCGGTGGCGGCGGTGCCCCGGCCGCCGCGCCCGCGCAGGCGCCGAGCACCACCCCGGCCCCGCCGAGCAGCAGCACCCCGCCGCCCGCGTCGAGCCAGGCGCCGGCCCCGGTGGACGGCTCGGTCGACGCCGACACGGCCAAGCAGATCCAGGCCGCGAAGGCCGCCCGGCAGAACCCGCAGCTGATCGGCGCCGACGGCACCCCGAACCAGGAGCTCGTCGCCCAGGCGATGGCGTCGCTCACCTGCGCGCCGAACGCCAAGGACCCCCTCGAGGGCAACGACGACCCCAAGCTGCCGCTGGTCGCCTGCGGTGACCACGACACGTACAAGTACCTGCTGGAGCCGGAGTTCCTGCCGGGCACCGAGATCGCCGACTCGAGCTCGGGCTACGACCAGCAGCGCGGCCAGTGGGTGGTGAACCTCAGCTTCAAGAGCGAGGGCACCAAGATCTGGGCGGACTTCACCTCGAAGAACACCAACCAGCAGGCGGCGTTCGTGCTCGACACGCAGGTCGTGTCCGCGCCGAACATCCAGGTCGCGATCCTGGACGGCAACACCCAGATCACCGGCAAGTTCACGCAGTCCGAGGCGAAGGACCTCTCGGACATCCTGAAGTACGGCTCGCTGCCGCTGTCGTTCGCCTCCTCGGACGCGACCACGGTGTCGGCCACGCTGGGCCTGGCCTCGCTGCAGGCCGGCCTGCTCGCCGGCGGCATCGGCCTGCTGGTGGTCTTCATCTACTGCCTGTTCTACTACCGGCTGCTCGGCGTGCTCACCATCCTGTCGCTGGCGTTGTCCTTCTCGCTGGTGTACGCGGTGCTGGTGCTGCTCGGGCGCTGGATCGGCTACACGCTGGACCTGGCGGGCATCGCCGGCCTGATCATCGCCATCGGCATCACGGCGGACTCGTTCGTCATCTACTTCGAACGAATAAAGGACGAGATCCGGGAGGGCCGAACGTTCCGGTCCGCGGTGCCCCGCGGGTGGACCCGCGCCCAGCGCACCATCCTGGCCTCGGACGCGGTGAGCTTCCTGGCCGCGGCGATCCTGTACATCATCGCGGTCGGCGATGTGCAGGGCTTCGCGTTCACGCTCGGCATGTCCACCGTGCTCGACCTGGTGATCGTCTACCTGGTCACGCACCCGCTGGTCGCGATCGCGTCCACGTCGAAGTCGAAGTTCCTGTCCAACCCGAAGTACCTGGGCCTGGGCGCCGTGCAGCAAGTGGGTTCGCAGCGCAAGTCGACCTCGGTCGGCCGCGCGAACGTGAAGGAGGCCTGACGTGGGCGTCGAGGAACTGGGCAGGGACGCCGACGGCGACACCAAGGTCGCGGCGAAACCCGGCAAGCGGGACAGCATCTTCCGCCGGCTCTACGTCGGCACGGGCGCGTTCGACGTCGTCGGCAAGCGCAAGCGCTGGTACATCTTCTTCTCCGTGCTGGTGCTGGTGTGCCTCGCGTCGATGATCTTCCGCGGCTTCAACTTCGGCATCGAGTTCGAGGGCGGCACGCAGATCCAGATGCCGGCCGCCGGCATCCACGGCGTGATCACCGAGGACCAGGCCAAGGAGTCGTTCCAGAAGGCGCTCGGCCACCAGCCCGCGGAGACGCAGAAGGTCGGCACGGGCGCCGCGTCGACGATCCAGATCCGCTCCGAGGTGCTCGACGCGGCGGACGTCGCCAAGGTCAAGCAGACGCTGTTCCAGGACGTGGGCCCGATCGGCAGCAACAAGCAGCCGAGCGTGCAGGCGATCAGTGACAGCGCGGTGAGCGCGTCCTGGGGTGGCGAGATCTCCCAGAAGGCGCTGATCGCCCTCCTGGTGTTCCTCGTCGCGGTGGTCATCTTCCTGGCCGTCTACTTCGACCTCCGGATGGCGTCGGCGGCGCTCGTTTCGCTGCTGCACGACATCTTCGTCACCGCGGGCGTGTACTCGCTGGTCGGTTTCGAGGTCACGCCGGCGACGGTGATCGGCCTCCTGACGATCCTCGGGTTCTCGCTCTACGACACGGTGGTGGTGTTCGACAAGGTCCGCGAGAACACGCGCGGCCTGCTCGGGCTGACCCGCCGCACGTTCGGCGAAGCCGCGAACCTGGCGCTGAACCAGACCCTGATGCGGTCGTTCAACACGGCGTTCATCGCGCTGCTGCCGATCCTCGGCCTGCTGATCGTCGGGTACCTGCTGCTCGGCTCGGGCACGCTGCAGGACCTGGCGCTGGTGCAGCTCACGGGCACGATCGTCGGCGTCCTGTCGTCGGTCGCGCTGGCGACGCCGCTGCTGGTCGACTTCAAGATGCGCGACCCGAAGTACCGGCAGCAGGCCGAGCGGGTCCAGCAGCGCCGGGCCAGCCAGGAGCGCAAGGCCGCGGGCGACGACTTCGACGCCTCGGACGACGACGCCCTGGCGAAGGAACTGCGCAAGGAGAAGGCGTACGCCGCCGCGGCGAGCGTGCCCGCCCGGATCCAGAAGCAGCGTCCATCGGGCAAGCCGGCCGGGAAGCGGAAGCGCTGACATGGAACTGGAAGAGGCCCTCGGCCTGATCGCCGAGGTGCCGGACTTTCCGGAGCCCGGCGTGCTGTTCCGCGACCTGAGCCCGCTGTTCGCGGACGCGGGCGCGTTCAAGGCCGTGACCGACGCGCTGGCGAGCACCCTCGACGATGGTGTCGAGGCGCTCGCCGGCGTGGAGGCCCGCGGCTTCCTGCTCGCGGCGGCCGTCGGGTACGCCCGCGGCCTCGGCGTGGTGCTGATCCGCAAGCCGGGCAAGCTCCCGCAGGTCGCGGGCCGGGTCGACTACGCGCTGGAGTACGGCACGGCGACCGTCGAGCTGCCGGCCGGGGTGGTCCGCTCCGGCCAGCGGATCGCGGTCCTCGACGACGTCCTGGCCACGGGCGGCACGGTCGCGGCCACGGCCAAGCTCCTGGAGGACGCGGGCGCGGTCGTCGACAGCGTCTCGGTCGTCCTGGAACTGGCCGCCCTCGGCGGTCGTGGTGTGCTGGGGGACCGGAAGATCCACGCCCTGCAGGCCTGCTGACGGTCGCCACGCCGGGCGATCGGGTGAATCCGCTGGTCCGCGGCCCGGCATCACCCTGAACGGGCGCACCCGGCAGAGCGGGGAACCCGAACGGCTACCCTGGTGGTTCGAAGGCCGCACGAGCAGCAGGAGGTGCGGGTGAGCCAAGAGCTCGACGCCGCGGTGCCCGCTCAAGAGGGCACCCCGCAGAACGGGCAGGCGGCGGCACAGCCCGCGCCGCCGAAGCCGAACGGCGCGGCGCCGAACCCGTCCGCCACCCGGCGGGTGCGCGCCCGGCTCGCCCGGCGGATCACCGCCCAGCGCGCCGCCCCCGTCAAGCAGGTCCTCGAACCCCTGGCGGTCATCCACCGCGAGCTGCACCCCAACGCCGACTTGGGGCTGCTGCAGCGCGCCTACGACGTCGCCGAGGAGCTGCACCGCAACCAGCGGCGCAAGTCCGGCGACCCGTACATCACGCACCCCCTCGCCGTCGCCACGATCCTCGCCGAGCTGGGCATGGACACCACGACGCTCGTCGCGGCGCTGCTGCACGACACCGTCGAGGACACCGGCTACGCCGTCGAGAGCCTGAAGGCCGACTTCGGCGAGAAGGTCGCCGAGCTGGTCGACGGCGTCACGAAGCTGGACAAGGTCAAGCTCGGCACCTCCGCCGAGGCCGAGACCATCCGCAAGATGGTCATCGCGATGGCCAAGGACCCGCGGGTGCTGGTCATCAAGCTCGCCGACCGGCTGCACAACATGCGCACGATGCGTTTCCTGCCGCCGGAGAAGCAGGCCCGCAAGGCCCGCGAGACCCTCGAAGTCCTCGCCCCGCTCGCGCACCGGCTCGGCATGGCCACGGTGAAGTGGGAGCTGGAGGACCTCGCGTTCGCCATCCTGCAGCCGAAGAAGTACGACGAGATCGTGCGCCTGGTCGCCGACCGGGCGCCCTCGCGCGACATCTACCTGCGCTCGGTCATCACCGACCTGACCAGCAACCTCGTCTCGTCGCGGATCACCGCGAAGGTCGAGGGACGGCCCAAGCACTACTACTCGATCCACCAGAAGATGATCGTCCGCGGCCGCGACCTGGACGACATCCACGACCTGGTCGGCGTGCGGATCCTGGTCGAGGACGTCCGCGACTGCTACGCGGCGATGGGTGTCGTCCACGCGCTGTGGCAGCCGGTGCCCGGCCGGTTCAAGGACTACATCGCGCAGCCGCGCTTCAGCGTCTACCAGTCGCTGCACACCACGGTGATCGGCCCGGACGGCAAGCCCCTCGAGGTGCAGATCCGCACCTACGAGATGCACCGCACCGCCGAGTACGGCATCGCCGCGCACTGGCGGTACAAGGAGACCAAGGGCACGCACAACGGCAACGCCGTGGACGTCGACGAGATGGCGTGGATGCGCCAGCTCCTCGACTGGCAGCGGGAGGCGGCGGACCCGGGCGACTTCCTCGAGTCGCTGCGCTACGAGCTGGCCGCGCGCGAGATCTTCGTGTTCACGCCGAAGGGCGACGTGATCACGCTGCCGGTGGAGTCGACGCCGGTCGACTTCGCCTACGCCGTGCACACCGAGGTCGGGCACCGCTGCATCGGCGCCCGCGTCAACGGCCGCCTGGTCGCGCTGGAACGCAAGCTGGAAAACGGCGAAGTCGTCGAGATCTTCACGTCGAAGGCGGAGAACGCCGGCCCGAGCCGCGACTGGCTGCAGTTCGCGGGCTCGCCGAAGGCACGCGCGAAGATCCGGCAGTGGTTCGCCAAGGAACGCCGCGACGAGGCGATCGAAGGCGGCAAGGAAGCCATCACCAAGGAGATCCGCAAGGTCGGCCTGCCGATCCAGCGGCTCGTCTCCGCCGAGTCCATGGGCTCGATCGCCACCGAGCTGCGCCACGCCGACATCTCGTCGCTGTACGCGGCGGTCGGGGAGGGCCACACCAGCGCCAAGCACGTCGTCCAGCGCCTGGTCGCGCTGATCGGCGGGGTCGACGCGGCGGAGGAGGAGCTCGCCGAGCGCGCGACGCCGTCCACCGTCACCCGGCGCCGCGGCTCCAACGACGTCGGCGTGGTGGTCAAGGGCGCGAGCGACGTCTGGGCGAAGCTCGCCCGCTGCTGCACCCCGGTGCCGGGCGACGAGATCCTCGGCTTCGTGACCCGCGGCGGCGGTGTCTCGGTCCACCGGACCGACTGCACCAACGCCGGTGACCTGCAGTCCCAGCCCGAACGGCTGGTCGAGGTCGAGTGGGCGCCCTCGGCGTCGTCGGTGTTCCTGGTGGCCATCCAGGTCGAGGCCCTCGACCGGCACCGCCTGCTCTCGGACGTCACGAAGGTGCTGGCCGACGAGAAGGTCAACATCCTGTCGGCCTCGGTCACGACGTCCCGCGACCGGGTCGCGGTCAGCCGCTTCTCGTTCGAGATGGGCGACCCGAAGCACCTGGGCCACGTCCTCAAGGTGGTCCGCGGCGTGGAAGGCGTCTACGACGTCTACCGCGTGACGTCGGCTTCCTAAAACGCGCTCGCGATCAGCGCGGCGAGCGGTGGCAGCGTCTGGGCGAGTGCGCCGCCGCGTCCCGAGCCGCGGGGGCGGCTGAGGGCGAGCTGGTCCGACACACCGAGCACGATGCCCGCCAGGGCCATGAACCCGCAGGTGTAGAGGACCAGGACGCGGCCGGCCGCGGTGCTGCCGGTGTGCAGCAGGACCAGCCCGAGCACCGGGCCCGCGGCGAGGAACAGGTTGTAGAAGCCGACGTTGAACGACCACAACCGGGTGGCGGGCAGGTTCTCGCTCGGGATGCGGAAGATGCCGTGGTGCACCCCGGGCCGTTCGAACAGCAGCACCTCCCAGGCGAACGCGAGCAGGTGCACCAGGACCGCGATCCCGGCGAAGACCTGCGCGACGGCGTTCACGGCTCCACCAGCTCGATGCCGTGGTGCACCCCGGGCCGTTCGAACAGCAGCACCTCCCAGGCGAACGCGAGCAGGTGCACCAGGACCGCGATCCCGGCGAAGACCTGCACGACGGCGTTCACGGCTCCACCAGCTCGATGCCGTGGCGCAGCGCGACCTCGGGGATCTCCTCGGCCGCGCTCCGGTCGACGTCGCGGAAGAACCGGCCCATCCCGCCGGTCAGGCTCACCGCGAGGAACCGCGCCGACGCCGTGTGCACGGTGAACGTGTTGACCGCGCCGGCCGGGATGCCGATCGCCGCGCCGGGGCCGAGGTCGTGCAGCTCGCCGTCGACGTAGACGGTGATGCGGCCGTGCAGCACGTAGAAGCTCTTCGCCCACGGTTCGGCGTGCGGCGGGACGGCCGGTCCGCGCGGCGCGTCGACCTCGAAGACCTCGTAGGCGTCGCCGGTGTGCTCACCACCGACCTTGACGGTGATCCGCGCGTCCTTCGTGTCGAGTTCCGGGCCGTCGCCCGGGGCGCTGAAGTGAGTGGTCATGCCGCCGACGCTAGGAACGCCCCCGCCGGGCGGCCATCCCCGGATCCTGGGATTCCGCGGCGGCGGGCGCCCGGCGCATACTGCGTCCATGTGGGAGGGGCGGGCGCAGGGCGCGCGGCGGGAGATCGCCGCGCTCGCGACGGCGGGTCTCGGCGTCGCGGAGCTGCACGCGGCCGCGATCGACCTGGTCGAGGCCGTGGTGCCGGCCGAGCTGACCTGCTGGGCGTCGCTCGACCCGGACACCGCGGTGATCAGCTCGATGACCAGCGGCCGCGCCCGGATCCCGGGCGAGTACGAGCCGCTGCTGGCGACCTACGAGTACGACGGCGCCCAGCCGCACACCTTCGCCGAGCTGGCCCGGCGGCCGGTGCCGGCGGCGCGGCTGTCCGACCTGCCCCGCCGCGACGTCGAACGCAGCGGGCGCTTCGCCGAGGTCTGGCGGCCGCTGGGGCTCGGCCACGAGCTGCGTGTCGTCTTCCGCGTCGACGGCACGTCCTGGGGCGCGGCCGGCCTGGTGCGCCGCGGTGAGTTCACCGATCGCGAAGTCGGGTTCCTGACGTCGATCGCCCCGGCGTTGGCGGCCGCGACGCGGGTGGCGGCGCGCACGCGCGGCCCGGGGGAGCGGGCCGACCCGGCGATCGTGGTGGTCGCCGCGGACGGCACCCAGCGGGCGGCCACGGCGGCGGCCGGGGCATGGCGGGCCGAACTGGACGAGATCGCCCCGGGCCGGTTCGCCGTCCTGGTGCGCGCGGTGGTCGTCGGGGCCCGGGCGGCCGCGTCGGGCACGTTCCGCGCCCGCGTCCGTGATGCCCACGGAGGCTGGATCCTCCTGCACGCCAGCCGGCTGGTCTCGGACGACGACGGCGAGACGGCCGTGACAATCGAACGCGCTTCGGGCGCCGAACTGCTGGGCGTGCTGCTCGCGGCCTACGGCCTGACCGGCCGGGAGCGGGACGTCTGCCGGGAAGTCCTGGCCGGACGGTCCACATCGGACATCGCGGCCCGGCTGGCGATCTCGGCGCACACCGTGCAGGACCACCTCAAGTCGGTGTTCGGGAAGGTGTCGGTGCGCAGCCGGGGTGAGCTGACCGCGAAGCTGCTGGCTTAGAGGACCTTCCGCAGGATCGCGTTGACGTCGTCCGGGCGTTCGAGCGCGGGCAGGTGCCCGGTGTCGGGGAGTTCCACGAGGTTGGCGTTCGGCAGCGATTTCGCGATGTGCTGGGAGAGTTCCACCAGCCCCAGTGCGTCCGACAGGCCGATCACCACCTGGGCGGGTGTGGTGATCTCGGCCAGCCGGTGGCGGGTGTCCGGGATCCGTTCCGTCCACTGTGGAGCGGTGGCCAGACGGTGGTACACCTGCTCGCACATGTCCCGGACCAGCGCGAGCATTTCGGGCGGCAGCACGGACACGTCGCGCGTGGGACCCGCGACCAGGTACCGGATGTTGGCCTCGGACATGGCCCGGACGTCGGCCGGGTCGACCTCGCGGGTCAGCTCGGCGATGTCCGCCTGCATGTGGTCCGGCCAGGTGTGGCCGGTGAGGCCGGACCCGAGGAGTACGAGCCGGGTGACCCGCTCCGGCGCGGCGAGCGCGGTGTCCAGCGAGACCGCGCCGCCCATCGACGCCCCGACCAGCGTGGCCTGCTCGATCCCCCGGGCATCGAGCAGGGCCAGCAGATCCTCGTGGTGGGCGAACTCGCCGAGGCCGTCGGCCGATTCACCGAAGCCTCGGCGGTCGTAGCGGATCACCCGGTGCGTGGCGGCGAGCGCGGTGAACTGCGGCTCCCACATCCTGCGGTCGCCGATCGCGGCGTGCAGCAGCACGACCGCGGGCCCCTCACCCGCTTCGTCGTAGCCGAACGTCGTCCCGTTCACCTCGATCATCGCCATGGGCCCCAAGCTAGCGCCGCGACCGCGTCACACACCCGGGGTTTCGCTCAGGGCGAGAAGCTAATGTGCCAGGCATGACCGACGGATTCGAGCTGACGCGCGACGGCGAAGTCGCCCGGCTGACCTTCGCCCGGCCGGAGAAGATGAACGCGATCACCTACGGCATGTGGTCGGCGATCCCGGACGTCGTGGCCGAGGTCGAGGCCGACCCCGCGCTCAAGGTGCTGGTGATCGCGGGCGGCGGAAAGCACTTCTCGGCGGGCGCGGACATCAGCGAGTTCGGCGAGCTGCGCACCACCGCCGACGGTGCGGCGAGCTACGACAAGGCCGTCGAAGGCGCGGTGGCCGCGCTGACGTCGATGCGGAAGCCGTCGGTCGCGATGATCCAGGGCAACTGCATCGGCGGCGGCTGCCAGGTGTCGGTCGCCTGCGACTTCCGGTTCGCCGCCGAGGGCGCGCGGTTCGGCATCACCCCGGCGAAGCTCGGCATCGTCTACCACTTCGACTCGACCCGTCAGCTGGTCTCGCTCGTCGGCCCGGCGCACGCGAAGTACTTCCTGCTGTCGGGCGAGCTGATCACGGCGGTCCGGGCGCGCGAGATCGGCCTGCTCAACGACGTCTTCCCGGCCGAGAGCCTGGAGACCTCGACGCTGGAGTTCGTCCGCACGCTGTGCTCGCGCTCGCAGGCGTCGGTCCGCGGGATGAACCGGATCATCGAGAAGATCGTCGCCGGCCAGGAGACCTCGGACGCGGAGGTCGAGGAGATCCGCTCCGAGGCCCTGCACGGCGAGGACTACGCGGAGGGCGTCGCCGCGTTCCTGGCCCGCCGCCCACCGAACTTCACCTTCGGCTGACGAGCCGGTTCACGACCTCGTGGAGCGGGCCGCGGGTGTCGAGTTCCACGGTCGCCGACGCCCGCAGCAGCGGCTCGACCGCCGCCGTGTCGCCACGATCCGGGCACTGATGGGCCGGCTGCGCATCGACCCGGTCTTCGCGCCGCTGGCGTTCGCCATCGTGGTCCGGGCCGGCTCGGCCAGGGTTGTCGACTTCCCGACACCGGACATGCCGGTCACGAAGACTGCCGTCACGGTGCCGCGCAGGTCAGCTGCGCGTCGGCCCAGTCTCCGTGGTCGGAGTCCTTGCCGTCGCCGCCGTCGGTGACCTGCAGGGTCAGGCGCCGGACGCCGGTGACGTCCGCCGTCAGCGGGTGGGCGCCGTCGCCCGGGCGCAGGACGGGGGTCTCGGCCAAGACCCGGCCGTCGTCGCCGAGGACGCGGAATCCGACCGACGCCTCTTCGGTGACCTCGTCGTCGACGCCGGTGACCGCCGAGAACGCCGTGCACGCGCCGCCGAGCCAGACCGTGACCGAGCTGGGGGCGTTGGTGCCCAGGCCGTGCGCGTAGACCGTGCCGCCGATGGTCAGCGGGCGGCCGTCACCCTCGGCGGTGTCGCCGTTGGACTGGTCCCGCTCCACCGGGCCCCAGCCGTTCGACGACGCCAGGAACGGCAGCGCGCTGACCTGCGCGGTCCCCACCGGCACCGGCGGCGGGACGAACACGCTGGTCGCGTCCTCGACGTGGACGGACCGGCCGCGGAACCGGTAGGTCGCCGCGATCGGCAGGTCGGTCGTGCCCGGGGCGGCCGCCGCGGCGGCGGTGAACCGCCAGGTGCCCGACACGGGCTGCCCGGCGAACAGCACCGGCCGGAACACCGGCCGTCCGGTCACCGTCCACCCGGCGGGCGCGGCGGGCCCGAGTTCGACGTCGAGCAGCGGCGCTCCCGCCGGCAGCCGGAAGGTGGCCTTGACCTCGACGGTCGTGCCCGCGGTCGCCTCCGCCGTCTCCGGGGTGACGCTCAGGCTGGTCGCCGGCACCTGCCGGATCTCCTCGTCGCAGGTCGTGCGGCCCGGCCACGCGGGGCAGAGGACCGTGACGAACCCGCCGTTCTTCGCGACCGGGACGCTCAGCCGTCCACCCGCGCTGACCGCCGACTTCTCGCGCAGCAGGCCCGCCGGGCCGTCGCGCAGGGTGTCGGCGAGCCAGCGCCCGTGGCCGAGGAAGTCCAGGGGCGCGTCGACGGTCTTGGCCGGACCCGCCTCGATGCCGCCGACGAACCAGCGCTCGCCGGACCGCTTAGCGAACACCGCCTCCTGCCCGGGACGCCCGGACAGCAGCCGCGTCTCGTCCCAGACGGTCGGCAGCTGGTCGAGCGTGCGCAGGGCTTCGGGGCGGGCCTCGTAGTTCTCCGGTTTGTCCGCGCCGTGCTGCCAGCCGGACTCGTAGACGAAGAACGTCGCCACCTCGTGCGCGTCCGTGGTGTCCCGATCGGACACGACGAACGCGGTCGGCGTGTAGTCCATGCTGCCGACCACGTTGCGGGTGAAGGGGAACATCGTGTTGGTCGCGGCCCGCGTCTTGAACTGCTCGGCGCCGCGCACGGCCTCGAAGCTCATCACGTGCGGCCAGGTCCGCTGCAGGCCGCGGGGGATGGTCGCGCCGTGGAAGTTGATCATCAGCCGCTGCTGCGCCGTCGCCGCCGCGATGTCGTCGTAGAACCGGAACCGGGCCTGGGTGTCGGAGTCCATGAAGTCGACCTTGATCCCGGCCGCGCCCCACGACTTGACCAGCGGGAGCCACTTCGCGCGCTCGGCCGCCGTGTCGAGGGTGGTCCAGCGGAACCACAGGATCACCTCGACGCCGCGGGCCCGCGCGTACCGCACGACGTCCGGGACCCACGAGGCGTCCCAGCCCTCGTCGATGAGCAGGTACGGCCAGCCGTTGCGGGCCGCGAAGTCCGCGTACTGCTTCTGCCGCACGGGATCGCCCGGACTGTCGTGTTCGGACAGCCACGACCAGGCGACCTTGCCCGGCCGGATCCACGACGTGTCCGCGAGCTTCGAGGGCGGGGCGAGGTCGTCGACCAAAGTGGACGCGGTGACCGTCGAGAGGTCGCCGGTGATCGCGACCCGCCACGGCGTCGCGAACGGCCCGGTGGCGGTGACCGACGCGTCGGCCAGCTTGATCGCGTAGTCGGTGGTGCCTGCTATGTGCGTCAGGCGGGCGCCGGAGTACCGGCCGTCCACATCGGACTCCGTGAGCAGCGTGTAGGTCCCGTCACCGGTGTCGAACAACGACGGGAAGCCGTAGTCACCCGCCTTCGCCGTGCTCGCGGTGGTTTCGACGCGGACGTTTTCGTAGTTGGGGGAGTAGGGCAGCAGCCAGGCGGGCGCGGTCGCGGGCGGGGTGAACGACGACGCCTCGCCGGTGATCGTCACCGGCCCGGTGCCGGGCAGCACGTACCGGTAGGCGACGCCGTCGGCGGCCGCGCGGACGACGACGTCGAGCCGGGTCCCGCCCGCACCCTCGAAGGCCAGCGTCGTCTCCGCGGCCCGCGCGTGCCGGCGCAGCTGCTTGCCGGTGGTCATCGCGTAGTGCTCGTCGACGATCCGGTCGGTGCGGCGCAGGAACCGCAGGTCGCGGGTCAGGTCGGCGGTCTTCGTCCGGACGCCCAGCGGCGCGGGCGCCAGCACGGTGGTGGCGCCCCGGGTGGCGGCGAAGGTCAGCCCGCCGTCGCCGGTGCGGGCGACCGCGGCGGTCACCGCACCGGTCAGGCTGACCGTCCAGCGGTCGGCGGCGTCGGCGGGCATCGTGCCCACCAGGGTAGCCGCGCAGGCCACGACGAGCGCCAGTGCGCCGCGCCTCATCCGCGGACCTGCTCGTCGAGGTACAGGAACGCGCCGAGGCCGTGGAAGTCGTTGGTGGCGCGCGGCCGGTCGAGGTAGTAGCGGCCGTTGCCGACGTTGGTCCCGACGCTGATGTCCGTGATCGCGGTGGTGCCGTCGGCGGCCTGGGAAACCTTCGCGAGCACGCCGGCGTACCCGCGGTCGAGCACCGGCCGGTACTCCTGGCCGACGTACCCGCGTTGCACCGCACGGGAGAGCGTGTAGGTGTACAGGCTGGAGCACGACGTCTCGGTCCAGTTGTCGGCGGCCGTGGGCTTCACGGTCAGCTGGAACCACCGGCCGGTCGCCGGGTCCTGCCACTTCCGGAACCCGCGGGCCAGGTACTGGACGATCCCGACGAGCGCGCCGCGCTGCGGGGCGGCGGCGGGCAGCGCGTCGAGGACGTCGACCGTGGCGGCACCGAACCAGCCGACCGCGCGGCACCACACGTCCGGGGACAACCCGGTCACCGGATCGGCCCAGTTCTGCTTCCGGCGCTCGTCGTAGGCGTGGTACAGCAATCCGCTCGGATGGCGCAGATGAGTGAAATAGGTGACGAGCTGGTCAGCCGATTCGGTGGTGCTCGCGGTGTCGCCGAACGCTTTTCCGTAACGGGCCAGGAATGGGTCGAGCATGAATGCGCCGTCGGCCCACAGTTGCCCGGTGAACGCCGTGTTGTGAATGAATCCGCCGTCGGTGGTCCGCGGGTAGGTCGCCAGCCGGTCGTGGATCCGCCGGGCGGCCAGGGAGTAGCGCGCGTCGCCCGTTTCGGTGGCCAGCACGAGGAAGACGTTGCCCGCCAGCATGCTGTCCAGGTCGTTGTACGGGTTTCCGGTGCTGCCGTCCGGTTTCACCTTCGCCGCGCCCCACGCTTCGAGGTAGGCCAGGTACCGGGGTTCATGCGTGCGCTGGTAGACGCGGTGCAGGCCGAGCAGGAACAGGGCGTCGGTGTACCCGAGTCCCAGTGACGCGGCGGGGTGCGCGGCGATCGTCGAATCCGCGACGGCGCGCGACCAGTCGGTGCCGGCGGCCCGCGCGGGCGTGCCCAGCAGCGTCACGCCCAGAACGGTGGCGAGGACCACGCGAAGTGCTTTCCGGAAAACCAACGAACCCAGCCCCTTTGCTGCGCGGAAAAAGCGGCGACGGTGTCGGGAACCGATCTTCGGCGCTCGTTCCGGATCCGGTCAACCGCCCTCGGGGGGAAACGGCCGGACAACGCGGGACTAATAATATCTTCAGGCGTCGAGGTACGGCCGGAAGTGCTCGCCGACGACGTCGGTGACCCCGTCGGGGTCGAGGCTGCCGTCGATCTCGATGACGCGGATGCCGAGGTCCCGCGCCGCCCGAACGGCGTGCGCGGCCAGCATCCGGTCCCGCGTCAGCCGGGTCCGCTGGGCCGGGATCGCGGGCTCCTCCGGCCGGTGCCGCAGCTGGTGCTGGCGGAACAGCTCGGTCGGCACGAGCACCACCATCCGGCCCGGCGAATCCACCAGCGGTGCGACCAGCTCGGGGCGCAGCACCCGGCCCTCGGCGACGATCGGCCGCGGTGAGGTCAGCGCGCGCAGGTCGTCCAGCGCGTAGTGGAACCGGTGCCGGAACTCGGCCATGATCTCGGTCAGCTGGTCGCCGGCCGGGACGTCGTCCGGCAGCGCGTTCCCGGGCCGGGCTCGGTAGTCGTGGTGGTAGGTCGTCAGGTCGTACCGCTCGGCCAGCAGCCGGGCGACGGTCGACTTCCCGGTCCACGGGGCGCCGCCGATCCACAGCGCCTTCTGCAGCGTGCCGAAGGGATCCCAGGTCATCAGACGACTATCGCGGGACGGGAGGGCCGATGGCCAGTGTTCGGGCGCCGGTTGATCCGTTCAGCGCAGAGTGACCCGGCGGGTACGGGCCGGTGTCACTCGCTTTCGTCGTCCACGACGAGCACGGTGGCCGCGTCCGGCTCGCGGGCGGGACCGACCCGGAACCGGAACTGCGAGCCCGGCCGGATCGCGGCGATCACCTGGGTGTCGGCGGTGTCGAAGAAGATGATCGAGTGCTCGGCGGTGATCGGCTCCTGCCGCAGCACCACCGGCAGCTTGTCGGACGACTGGTCCGGCCGCGGCAGCGGGACGACCACCGGGATCGGCAGCGTGCCGCTGACCGAGCCGGACCCGTCGTCGTCGTCGAAATCGGGCTCGGGCCACCGCGGTTCGAACGATTCGGGAGGCTCGGGAGATTCGGCCGGTGCGAACGGCGGTGGCGGCACGACCCGCGGCCGGCGTCGCCACCAGAGCCCGGCGATCAGGCCGGTGAGCAAGCCGCCGGTGCCGCTGACCGCGGACGCGAGCCCGGCACCCAGCACCGGCTCGGCGGGCGAGGCAGCCGCCTGCGCGGCCGGGGCGACCGGAGCGGGTGTGGGCAGGGGCCCGAACTTCACCGCGGGGTCGCGGGCGTCGTCCGGCAGCAGGAGAACCTGTCCCGGTTCGATCGCGGCCGGATCGTTGAACGGCGTTCCGTCGGGTCGTGGCCTGCCCTTGTTGAGCGTGAAGATCTCCTGGAACCGCTGCCCGTCGCCGAGTGCCTTCTCGGCGATCTTGAACAACGTGATGTCGTCGGGGTTCGCGGCGTGGGGGACGATGAAGTACTTCACCGACGGCGGGGGCGGCGACGCGGACTGGGCCAGCGCGGGCCCGCCGGCCAGCACGGCGAACAGGACGCCGGCGCAGGCGGCCTGGCCGGTGCGCCCGAGGACGCGGCGCACCGCGGGAACCCGCTTTTCGACCATCGTCGCCCACCCTCTCCCCGGTGGCACAACGGGCCCCGGTGTTCCTCTCTACACGGGGTGGGCGGAGGCGTGGTTCAGATTTCGTCCCAGGGCACGGTTTCGTACGCCTCGGCGAGCAGCTTCACGGCGCGGTCCGCGGACGGCAGCACGAAGTCGTCGACCGAGGCGACCGGGCGGCCCGGGGTTTCCGAATTGGTGAGGAACATCGCGTCGAACGCGGGCAGGTCGGCGGGCCGGACCTCGCGCGTCTCCTGCGGGACGCCGAGCCGTGCCAGCGCTTCCCGCTGCACCAGCATCGTGATGCCGGGAAGCACCGCCGCGTCCGGCCAGACGACCGTGTCGCCGGCGAGGAACCCGGCGTTCCACACGGACGCCTCGCTGATCCGGCCCTGGTGGTCGACGAACACCGCGTCGTCGTAACCGGCGAGCTCGGCCTGGCGGGCGTGGTGGATCAGGCCGAACGTGCCCAGGTGCTTCACCTGCGGCAGGTCCCGCTCGTACCGCACCGCCCGCAGGCGCAGCGGCGCCGGCTCGACCGGGTGCGGCGGCAGGGTCCGGACCAGAATCTCCGGCGTCATCGGCTCGGCGAAGGACCGCGTGAGCACCATGACCCGCACGGAAAGCGCCGGTTCGCCCGCGATCGCCTGCCGGACGTAGGCGCGCACCAGCTCGGTGTCGAGCTCCGCGCCGAACAGCAGCCGGGTGCTCGCAGTGAGCCGCTCCAAGTGCTGGGAAAGACCGCGGACCCGCCCGTCCCGGACCTGCATCGCGGTGAAGTGACCGTAGGAGGTCATTCCCGCGAGGAAGGCGCCCGGGCCGAGCGGGTCCCCGTTCAGCTCGATGCGGTGCGGCACTACTGGACGGTGACGCCCGTGAACTTCACCTGCTTGGTCGGCGCACCCGTGCCGTCCTGCGGGTTCGGGTTCGCGATGCCGGCCCTGGCCACCGCGTCCAGGACCTTCAGGCCCTCGTCGCTGATGCTGCCGAACACCGAGTAGTCCGGGGACAGCTCGGCGTCGCCGTAGACCATGAAGAACTGGCTGCCGCCGGAGTTCGGGGCCTGCGTCTTCGCCATCGCGAGGATGCCGCGGCCGTACTTGATCTCCGGGAACGCCTCGTCCGGCATCGTGTAGCCCGGGCCACCCTGGCCGTCGGCCGTCGGGTCGCCGGTGGCCGAGGGGTCACCGCACTGCAGCATCTGCAGGCCCTCGGTGCCGAGCCGGTGGCACATGGTGCCGTCGTAGAAGCTCTGCTTCGCGAGGCTGATGAAGCTCTGCACCGCGCAGGGAGCGAGCGCCCGGTCGAGCGTCAGCGGGATGTCGCCCGCGGTGCTCTTCAGCGTCACGTTCACCGTGCCGGTCGACGGGACGTTCTTGCCGTCGGGCAGGTTCACCTTCTTCGGCGTCTTGCCCGTCGTGTCGGCCTTGAAGTCGCACGTCGTCGGGTTCGGCAGTGCCTTCGTCCGCTTCGGCGTCGCCGCGCGCTGCGTCGGGATCTGGATTTCGGTCGGCGGCGGGGCGGCCGAGGACGACGCGGCCGGGTCGGCGGTGTTGCTGTCACCGCCGTTGGCGCTCACGATCCACACCACCACGCCCGCGACGACGAGCACAGCCACGCCGACGACTCCGGCGCCGATCCTCCTGCGCCGCTTCTGCTGCTCCAATCGGCGCTCGAGTTGCCTCTCGAGCTTGCGCTTCGCAGCTTCGCGGCGCTGCTGGTTGGTCGCCACCCCGTACCCTCCCAGGTTTCCGCTCGTGTCACACGTCTGAGGTAGCGGCAGTGTATGGGCACAGCCTGTGAGGACCATGTACAGGGCCCGCTAGTCTCAACCTGATCGTGATCGGCGCCATCCGGCGCGGATGTCCGGGAGGCGTTCGGTGCTCGTCGTCGGGTTCGGCAGCGGCCCGCTGCAGGCCAACTGCTACCTGCTGGCGGAGGCCGCCGGCGGGCCGTGCCTGGTCGTGGATCCGGGGCAGGACGTGGCCGCGCCGCTGGCCGCCGCGCTCGCCGAGCACCGGCTGGTCCCCGCGGCGCTCGTCGCCACCCACGGCCACCCCGACCACGTGGCTTCGGCCGCTTCGCTGGCGGCCGGCCCGCTGCACCTGCACCCCGCGGACGCCTCGCTGTACGACGGCGAGAGCGTCCAGCTGGAAGAGGGCACCCAGCGCTTCGCCGGGCTCGACGTCGACGTCCGGCACGCGCCGGGGCACACCCCGGGTTCGGTGGTGTTGTCGATCACGTCGGCCGAAGGCGGGCGGATCGCGCTGACCGGCGACACGCTGTTCGCGGGCTCGGTCGGCCGGGGCGACGTCACGGCGTCGCTGCGCGGCCTGCTGGCGGGCTTCCCGGACGACACGGTGGTGCTGCCGGGCCACGGCCCGGCGACGACGATCGGCCGGGAACGCGCGGGCAACCCGTTCCTCGCCGGGACGGGGGCGTGAGCATGGAGCAGGAGTCGAAGGAGCGGCTGCCGCTGTTCGACGAGGACGCGCGCGGGCGCCGCCGCCGCGGCATCTCCGGGCTGATCGGCGTGCTGATCGTCGCCGCCGCGTTCGGCGGGGTGGCGGGCCTGATCGGCGGCACGGTGACCGGGCTGGTCGTCGCCGTGGTGATCGCCCTGCCGCTGGTCTACGTGATGGCGGTCAGCATCCGGCGCCGCGTCTGGCTCGAGGGCTCGACGCTGATCGTGCGCACGTGGGGCCTGCGCCACGTCGACCTCGTCACCGCGACCCGGCTGGACCTCGTGGTCGGCGACGTCCGCGGCAGCCGCACGGTGAGCCTGCTCGTCAACGCGGGCAACCGGCGGAAGGTGGCGAAGGTCGACCTCGCGGTGTTCGCCGGCACCGGCGGGCGCGAGCTGGGCATCCTGCAGCTGCGGAAGCTGGCCAACGCGCTGATGAACAACACCGAGGCGAACGGCCTGGTCTTCGGGGAGCTGCTGGTGGCGGAGCTGAAGGCGGAGGCACGCGGCACCGGCGTCGCCGAGCGCCCGCTCTACCGGCTGGCTTCGGTGGCGCCGTCGGGCAAGTACGTGCAGCGGTTCACGATGGAGGCCGTCAGCCGGTTCGTGGCGACTCTCGACTGAGCTCCTCGTCCGGCTCACGCAGCTGTTCGAGCTGGTAGACGAGCTCCGGGACCTCCTGCGCGATGTAGGCGGTGAGGCGCTCGACATGGTGCAGCGTCGCCCGGACGTCGTCGAGGGCCGCGGCGATGCGCGGGAGCGACTCGACGGCCTGGACGGTGGCCGTGACCAGCCGCAGCGCGCCGCGCACGACCTGACGCGGGCCGATGAGCACGAACATGGCGCCTCCCCGGATCGGCTGCCGCCTTCCTACCGCCTGCGGTGGCGCGGGGCACGGCCGGGGTTCGCCGGTGTTACGGGTGGGACGGAACGGCTTTCGTGGTGCTGCTGAGGTACCCGGCGGGCTCGCGGGAGGCGATGAGCGCGGCGAGGACCGTCGTCACCGGGACGGCCGCCACGATGCCGACGCTGCCGGCGAGCGTCCGGATGATCTCCTGGGCGATCTCCTCGCTGCCGAGCAGCGCGCCCAGCCCGACACCGGAGATCGACGAGTACAGCAGGACGGGCAGCGCGGCCCCGGCGTAGGCCATGACCAGGGTGTTCACCGCCGAACCGACGTGGTCGCGGCCGATCCGCAGGCCCGAGCGGTACAGCTCCCGCCAGCTCAGGTCCGGGTTGGCCCGGCGCAGCTCCCAGACGGCGCTGGTCTGGGTGACCGTGACGTCGTCGAGCACACCGAGCGCGCCGATCACGACGCCGGCGAGCAGCAGCCCGCGCGCGTCGATGCCGTGGCCGAGCGAGCCGATCAGGGTGGACGTGCTGTCGTCGAGCCCGGTCAGCGACGCGGCGGCCGAGAAGATCGCCGAGAGCACGCCGATCAGCGCGAGGCTGACGAGGGTGCCGAGCACGGCGGCGGACGTTCTCGCCGTCAGGCCGTGGGTCAGGTACAGCGCGATGAACATGATCGCGCCGGCCCCGGCGATGGCCACGACCAGCGGGTTTTCGCCGGCCAGGATGGCCGGGAGGATGAACAGGGCGATCACCGCGAAGGACAGGCCGAGCGCGACCAGCGCGGCGAGGCCCTGCCAGCGGCCGAGGACCAGCACGGCGAGGGCGAAGAGGGCGGCCAGCACGAACAGCGGGGTGCCGCGCTGGAAGTCGACCAGCTGGAAGCTCTGCGGGTCGCCGGCGTTGCCGCCGTTGTAGGCGAGAACGACGGCGTCCCCCGCGGCGAAGCGCGGGGTGCTGGGCTCGATCGGCACGGTGAGGCGCAGCGGCTTGCCGGTGGCCGGGCCGTCGGTCATCGCCAGGTCGACGGTCAGGCACGGCTTGGCGTTCGGGTCCGTCTGGTCGCCGACCTGGACCTGCCCCTGCGCGAGGCACGGCCCGGTGGCGGTGGCGGAGATCGACGCGTGCACCGGCGTGCCCTGCGGCACGACGCTCGTCGGCGACGCCTTGCCCCACGGGTACAGCACGACCATCCCGACCACGGTGGCCAGCGCCAGGGGAGCGAGCATCCAGATGAGCAGCAGCCGCACGCGGCGGGAGGCCGGGGCGGCCGGGCCGTGGCCATGGCCGTGCCCGTGACCATGGCCGGTTTCGGGGGGTTCTTGGGGTTTCGCTTTCGCGCGGCCGTCGGCGGCCCGCTGGGGTCCGGTGTCGCCGCGTCGAGCGGCCCGCTGGGGTCCCGTGTCGCCCGGAATCCGCTGGGCGCCGGTGTCGGTCTGCTTTCCGGGCACGCGCTGGGGTCCGGTGTCGCCACGTTTGCCGGGGACCCGTTGTGCGCCAGTGTCGCCGGGAATCCGTTGTGCTCCGGTATCGCTGGACTTGCCCGGAATTCGTTGCGCCCCGGTGTCTGTGAGCTTTCCGGCTGTGCGCTGGGGTCCGGTGTCCCCGCGTTTGCGAGAGACCTGCTGGGTTCCGGTGTCCGCGGGAATCCGCTGGGCGCCGGTGTCGGTCAGTTTTCCGGCTGTGCGCTGGGGTCCGGTGTCGCCACGTTTGCGGGGGACTCGCTGGGCGCTGGTGTCGGTGGGAACCTGCTGTGCCCCGGTGTCGATCAGCTTTCCGGCTGCGCGTTGTGGTCCGGTGTCGCCGCGCTTGCCGGGGACCCGATGTGCGCCGGTGTCGGCCGACCTGCCGGGTACCTGCTGTGGTCCGGTGTCCGCGCGGCGCCGGGTTGTGCCGTCCGGCGGGGTCCGGCGGGCCGGTTTCCGGGGCGTGCCCGGCGCTCCGGACGTCCCGCGGGGTGGGGAAGCCTCGTCGGTGACCCGGCGGATCGGGCCGGTTTCGTCGTCGAGGTCGGGGCGGTCCACCCGCACATCCTGACAGCGCGATCCCTCGCCCCGCGCAACGGGCCGTCGTGCCGCCCGGTTCCTCCCGTGTCGTCCGTCCAGGTACGCGTGTCGTCCATCCGGGTACCGGACACGGGTGGACGACACGCGTACTCAGGCGGACGACACGCGTACCTCGATGGACGACACGGGGTCAGCCGTGGGTGTGGCGGACGTGGACCCGCCGGTACGCCGACGGCGGGGTGTCGAAGTGGTCGAGGAAGGCCTGGCGGAGCGTCTCGGTGGAGCCGAAGCCGCAGCGGCGGGCGATCGTGGCCAGCGGGAGGTCGGTGCCCGACAGCAGGCGGGCCGCCTGCTCGGTGCGGATCGTGCGGACGTAGCGGCCGGGGGTGGTGCCCAGGTGGGCGTCGAACAGGCGGGTCAGCTGGCGGGTGCTGATCCCGGCGCGGGTGGCCAGGGCGGGGGTGCCGAGGTCCTCGTCGAGGTGCTCGGCGATGTACGCGGTGAGGTCGCGGACCTCGCGGTGCTCCGGCGGCGGGCCGGACAGGAACAGGCTGACCTGCGCCTGGTTGCCCGGCCGCTGCAGGTAGGTGACCAGCGAGCGGGCGGCTTCGCGGGCCAGCGACGGGCCGTGGTCGGCCTCGACCAGCGAGAGCGTCAGGTCGAGGCCGCTGGTGACGCCGGCCGCGGTGTAGACGTTGCCGTGGCGGATGTAGAGCGGCACCGGGTCGACCGTCACCGACGGGTAGTCCGCGGCGAGCTTCGCGGCGTACCGCCAGTGCGTGGTCGCGCGCCGGCCGTTGAGCAGGCCGGCCGCGGCGAGCACCTCGGCGCCGGTGCACACCGATGCGACGCGGCGGCTCGTCCGGGCCAGGCGCCGGACGTGGGCGAGCACGCGCTCGTCGCCCGCGGCGGTCGTGCTGCCCCAGCCGCCCGCGACGACCAGGGTGTCCAGGTCCGCGGGGATCTGGTCGAGCCGCAGGTGCGGCTGCAGGATCAGGCCGGAGGCGGTGTGGATCGCCTGGCCGTCGAGGTTGGCGAGGCGGATTTCGTACGGCGGCCGCGCGCCGTGCCGGTTGGCGGCGTCGAACACGTCGGCGGGACAGGCGATGTCCAGCAGCTCGGCGTCGGGGAATCCGACGATCACGACCCGTCTGGGTGAGCCTGGCATGAGCGGACGCTAGCAGCCCGACCGGCGCTCGGACGCGGTTCGCAGGATTACGGACATCACGGCTTCGGCACCACGGCGTTCCCGCCAGGGTGGGGACCATGACCGATGCGCAGAAGACCATCGCCTTCGTCCTCTACCCGGGGCTGACGCCGCTCGACCTGGTGGGCCCGCTGCAGGTGCTGAGCGCCCTGGCCCAGATCGATCCCGGCTACCGGACCGTCGTCGTCGGCGCGAACAGGGACGAGCTCGCCACGGACACCCCGCTGCGGGTCGCGCCGAGCCACACGTTCGACGAGGTGCCAGCGCCGTTCGCGGTGCTGGTGCCCGGCGGCACGGTGCCGACGCTGCGCGCGATGGCCGACGAGACGCTGCTTGCCTGGCTGAGGTCCGCGGCCGCCACCGCGGAGCTGGTGACGTCGGTCTGCACCGGCTCGCTCGTCCTCGGCGCGGCCGGGCTGCTGGAGGGGAAGCGGGCGACGACGCACTGGATGTTCCGCGACGTCCTCACCGGCCTGGGCGCGACGCCGGTCGCGAAGCGCTGGGTGGCGGACGGCAAGGTGATCACCGCGGCGGGCGTGTCGGCCGGCATCGACCTCGCCTTGCACCTGGTCGAACGGCTGGCCGGGCGCGAAGTCGCGACCACCGTCCAGTTCGTCATCGAGTACGACCCGGAGCCGCCGCAGGGCGCCCTCGACTGGGACAACCCGCCTTACGGCGACTTGAAGCCGCTTCGCGAGTACACGCTGCGGGAAGGGCTCGCCGACCACCCGGAGCTGCTGGCGAAGCTGCTCGCCCACGCCTGAGGCGAACGGCGTCGGCCATCCGGGTGAGTGACCTTCCCGGACGGCCCCGGACGGCTAGGGTCAGCTCGCTCGATCAGGTGATCTCGCGGGTGGGGTGTTAAGCCGTGCGGTTCCAGGTCCTCGGCCCTCTGACGGCCTCCGTCCCGCTGCCCTCGGCGGCCCAGCCGCGGCGGCTGCTCGCCGTGCTGCTCGCGCGGGCCGGCCAGTACGTCGGGCGCGACACGCTGGTCGACGAGCTGTGGCCGGACGGCGCGCCGTCGAGCGCCGCGGCGATCGTGCAGGTCACCGTCTCGAAGCTGCGCAAGACGCTCTCGCCCGGTCTCGGCGCCGCCGCGGCCGGGCAGCGCCTGCGGTCGGGCCCGCGGGGGTACGCGCTGGCCGTCGAGCCCGGCGAGCTGGACGCCGAGGACTTCCTGACGCTGCTGTCCGCCGGCGCCGACGACCGCGCCCAGCGCCGGCGCGCGCTCGAACGGGCGCTGGCGTGCTGGCGCGGTGACGCCTTCGCCGACGTCGCCGGCGGGCCGCTGCTGGAGGCACACAAGCTGTGGCTGGAGGACCGGCGCTCGGCGGCGCTGCTGCAGCTGGTCGAGCTGGAGCTGGCCGACGGCGACGGCGGGTCCGTCGTCGAACGGCTGGACCCGGTGGTCGCGGCCCGGCCCGCCGACGAACGCTTCGCCGGGCGCCTCGCGGCCGCGCTCGGTGCCGTCGGACGCCGCGAATCGGCTCTCGAGGTGCTCCGGCGGACACGCCGCGCGCTCTGGGAAGAGGCCGGCGTCTGGCCGAGCGCGGACCTCGTCGACGTCTACCGCCGGATCGCCGGCACCGACTGGACGACGCCGGGGCCGCCCGCGCAACTGCCGCCCGCGGTGCCCGACTTCACCGGCCGGGCGGCCGAGCTGGCCGAGGTCACCCGGGCCCTGCGCGGCCCGGCCCCGGTGGTGCTGCACGGCGCGGCCGGCGCCGGGAAGTCCGCGCTGGCCGTGCAGGCCGCCTGGCGGGCCCGCCGCCGCTTCCCGGACGGCCAGCTGGTCGCGACGCTGTCCGGCCCGGCCGACCCGGCGTCCGTGCTGACCGGGTTCCTCCGGGCGCTCGGCGCGACCCCGGCGGAGCTGGCCGACCGGGCCGGCCTGCCCGGCCTCTGGCGGTGCTACACCGCCGATCGGCGGCTCCTGGTGGTGCTCGAGGACGCCGCGTCCGAGGCCCAGGTCCGGGCCCTGCTGCCGAGCGGGCCCGGCTGCGCCACCCTCGTGACGTCCCGCCGAGCGCTGCCCGGGCTGTGCGGGGCGCACCCGGTCCCGGTCGCCGGACTGTCCACAGAGGACGCTCACGCCCTGCTCGCGGCGATCGTGGGGGAGACCCGGCTGCGCGCGGAACCCGAAGCCACGAAACGGCTTCTCGGCCATTGCGCGGGTTTGGCGCTCGCCGTCCGGATCGCCGGGGCCAAGCTCGCCGGGCGGCCGCGACAGCGGGTCGCGGAGCTCGCCGTGCGGCTGGCCGACGAGCGCCGCCGGCTCGACGAGCTGACCGCGGGCGACCTGAGCGTCCGGGCGGCCGTCACGGCGGCTTTGCGCGAACGCCCCGCGGCCGACCGGTACCTGCTGCGGCTGCTCACCGCGTTCGACGCGCCCGTCGCCGACTGGTGCGCCGCCGCCCTGCTCGGCAAGCCGCTCGACGAGGCCCGCGACCGGCTCGACGCCTTGGCCGGCGGGCACGTGCTCGTCCCCGACGGCGCCCGCTGGACGGTGGCGCCGTTCGTCCGCCTGGTGCTGGCCGAGGAAACGGCCCCGGCGACCGACGGGGTCGCGCTGCGCCGCGCGTGCGAGGTGACGCTGGCACTCGCCGAGCAGGCCCGCGGCCGCCCGTCGCCCGGCGGGCCGAGGCCGGACCCGGCGACGCTGCGCCGTGTCGCGGCCGACCCGGCGGGCTGGGCGGCGGGGGAGACCGCCGGCATCGCCGCCGCCGTCCGGCTGGCCGGTGCGCACGGCTGGCACGAGCTCACCGGACGGCTCGCCGACGCCTGCACCGAGCTGGCCGGCACACCGTGGCTCGACCACTCCGCCCGCGCCGTGTCGGTGCTCGGGCTGGCCGCGGCGCGGCGGCGCAACGACCCGCACGCGGAGGCCGAGAAGCTCTTCACCCTGGGTTCGGTGCACTGGCAGCAGGGGCGGTGGCGGCAGGCGCGCACCTACTTCGTCATGGCCGAGAACCGGTTCCGGGTGCTCGACGACCCGAACGGCACCGCCGCGGTGCTGGCCGCGCTCGCCGACATCCACCTCGACAGCGGCGAGGCGCGGGCCGCGGAGGCCGAGCTGCGGGAGGCCCTCGGCCTGCTGCGCGACTGCGGCGACCGGCGCGGGCAGGCGGCCGCGGCGGCTCAGCTGGGCTCGCTGGCCGAGGACGTCGGGGACGTCCGGGGCGCGGTCGAGAGCTTCGAGGTGAGCATGCTGCTGGCCCGCGAGTGCGAGGACGGGCGCTGGCACGACCAGGCCGCGAAGCGCTACGCCGACGTCCTGCGCCGCCACGGCGGCTGCGACCAGGCGGCCGACCTGCTCACCGGTGCCCTCGGCGGCGCCGTCCGGACCCGGGAACGGCACTGGGAGGCGCACGTCCTGCGCAGCCTGGGCGACCTGCACGCCGAGGCGGGGGAGCTGGCCGACGGCGAGCGCTGCCTGACCCGCTCCCTGGACCTGTTCGAGCAGATCGGGCACCGGCACGCCGCCGCGTACACCCACCGCAGCCTGGCCGAGGCCCGCCGCCGGGCCGGCGACGCCGCGGGGGCGCGGCAGCACCTGCGCCTGGCGATGGGCGTGTTCCGCGAGCTGCGCGACCGCCGCGGGGCCGGGTACGCCCTGCTCAGCCTCGGCCGGACCCAGGCGGGGGACGCCGCCGAACGGCAGGCGGTGCAGGTGCTGCGGATGTCGGCCGACCTGTTCCGCGACCTCGGGTTCCCGCTGTGGGAGCTGCGGGCGCTGCACGAGCTCAACGCCGTGACCAGTGCTTCCCCGGAGCGGGAGCGAACTCGTGAAGTCTTGACGAAGATCAGGACCTGACCCCGCCGCACCCGCCGCGCGGACGCCCACGTTTGGCGAAGTTATGGTCGGGCCCTTTTGGCTGCCGCCATCGGATCGAGGTACCGAGGAGGCAAGTCATGTCGGGACAACGGATGCTCGTGCGGGCGGCGGTGGGGCTGACCGCTTCGGCCGCGGTGGTGTTCGCCACCATCGGAACCGCTTCGGCGGAGGTCGAGGTCACCAAGCTCAGCCAGTCGGCGGCCGCGTCACAGCTGTCCGCGGCCGGGGTGACCCACTCGTCCAGCGGCGGCTGCACCACCAGGTCGAACTCGACCTGCACGTCCTACGAGCAGATCAACCAGACCACCGTCACCGGCGTGATCACGCTGAAGCGGGCGAGCGGCTGCGCGATCAACATCACCGGCGGCACCGAGGTCGGGCACGCGTCGGGCACCTACAGCCACTACAACGGCTACAAGGTGGACATCTCGCACAACAGCTGCATCGACAGCTACATCAAGAACAGCTTCAGCTACATCGGCCTGCGCGGCGACGGCTACCCGCAGTGGAAGGCCGGCTCCGGCAACCTCTACTGCGACGAAGGAAACCACTGGGACATCACGTACTACACCTGCGGCTGCTGACCTCCCGGCGGGGCCTGCCCGCCTGAGGGCGACGGGCAGGCCCGCCGGGCTTGATTACCGGGTGCGACCGCCGGGTACCTCTCCGGAGGGAGGTGCCGTGATGACTTCACCGCGCATCGCCGCCCCGGTACTGGGGGCGGCCGCAGGAGCCGTGCTGCTGGCCGGGATCTACCTGGTCCTGGCCCCGTGGCTCACCCACTTCGGCGGAGCGGGGATCCTGGCGCTCAGCAACACCGTCACCGGTCTGGTCCTGGTGGCGCTGGCGATCGCCCGGACGGCGACACCGCGGGCCAGGTCGCTGACCTGGGTCGTCCCGGTGCTCGGCGCGTGGGCCGGCCTTTCGCTGCTGGCGCTGCGCCCGACGTGGGTGACGTGGCCGTCGGCCGGGGCACTGGTGGGCAACGCGGTCGCCGCGGCGGTCGTCGTGCTGGCGGGCGCGGTCCTGCTTACGCGGGCCTGAGCAAGCTCCAGCGGGTGGGCCGGGCTGTCGCCGCTGGTGCTGCGCGCGACGTGAGTGGTCGCGGCCGGCGCGGGGCTGAGCAAGCTCCGAGTGGACGCGCCCCGCCGGGGCGGGCAGGCTCGGCCGGGTGGATCCCGACGAGATCACCACGTCGAACCCGGGGAAGATCTACTTCCCCGACGCCGGCCTGACCAAGGGGGACGTCGTCGGGCACTACCGGACCGTGGCCGAGGTGATGGTGCCGCACCTGCGCGGGCGGCCGCTCACCCTGCGCCGCTACCCGAACGGCATCGACGGCCAGACCTGGTACCAGAAGGAAGCGAGCCCGAAGCTGCCGTCGTGGATCCGCGTCGAGCCGATCCCGCAGCGGACGACGAGCGACGTGCGGCACGTGCTCTGCGACGACCCCGCGACGCTGGTGTACCTGGCCAACCAGGCCGCGATCGAGTTCCACATCTGGTCGTCCACTGTGGACGACCTGGAGCACCCGGACCTGGTGCTCATCGACATCGACCCGCCCGAGCACGTCACCGTCGCCGACCTGCGCGACATCGCGCGGCTGGTGAAGAAGGTCTACGAGGCCGCCGGGCTCACCGCGTACCTGCAGGCCACCGGCGGGCGCGGGTTCCACGTCGTCGCGCCGATCGAACCCAGCCAGACCTACGACGAGGTGCGTGACCTGGCGAAGGCGGCCGCGGAGGTGCTGGCCCGGCTCGACCCCGACCGCCTCACCACGGCGGTGCGGAAGGCCCAGCGCGGCGACCGCGTGTACCTCGACGTCCTGCGCAACGGCTACACCTCGACGTTCGTGGCGCCCTACTCCCTGCGGGCCCGGCCCTCGGCCGGGGTCGCCACGCCGATCGGCTGGCCCGAGCTGGGCAAGGCGGAGCCGGACGGCTGGACGCCGAAGCGCATCAAGGAACGCCTGGCGCGCAAGGAAGACCCGTGGGCCGGGATGGCCGAGCACGCCGCGTCCCCGGTGAAGGCGTTGGAGCTGCTGAAGAAGCTCTGACGTCCGGGGGTCACGTCTCGATGTGCAGCCAGGTCCCGTCCGCTTCGCCCGGGATGTAGGCGCTGTCGGCGCGCTTGGCGTAGATGCCGCCGAGCCCGTGCTGGCGGGCCGCGCCCAGGACGGCCTCGCCGTTGCCCTCGAAGAACTGGGGCACCTGCCAGGTCCCGCCGGCCAGGTCGAGGTCCGCCAGCAGCGCCCGCCGCTCGAGGTAGGGCAGCTCCAGCGTCGGACGGCCTTCGTGGTGCAGCACGTCGTAGGCGAAGAAGAAGGCCGGCTTGTGCTTCATGATCCGCTTCGCGTCGTAACCCTCGAACCGGCTGCGCTCCTGGAGGCCCTCGGGATCCGGGCGGCCGTCACGGATCACGACGATCTCGCCGTCCAGCAGCACTTCCGTCGAGCCGAGGCTCTCCCCGAGCTTGTGCAGCTCCGGGTACCGGCCGGTGACGTCGGCGCCGGAGCCGTCGTGCGCGGTGAGCCGGCCGCCGGACACGCACAGCATGGTCCGCGCCCCGCCCCAGGCGAATTCGTAGGCCCAGTCGGCGTCTTCGGCCGCCGGCGGCAGCTCGCCCGGCACCGCCGTCATCGGCTCGAGGAACTCGGGGGCGTCCTCGTGGCCGTCCTCGGCCGGGTCGAGGCGGCGCAGCGTCCAGTCGCCCTCGTCCTCCGGGTTGTGCCGGTTCTGGAACAGGTACTTGCCGCTGGCCTTCGCGCCGTGGAAGACGACTTCGACCTTGTGGTCGTTCCAGTGCAGCGTTTCGTAGCGGCCGGTGTCCCAGATCGCCATCCAGCCGCCGCCGTACTCGCCCGCCGGGATCTCGCCCTCGAACGCGAGGTACTCCATGGGGTGGTCCTCGGTGTGCACCGCGAGCCGGTTGACGCCGGGGGAGCGGGGCAGGCCCTTCGGCACCGCCCACGAGACGAGCACGCCGTCGCGCTCGAGGCGGAAGTCCCAGTGCAGGCGGGAGGCGTGGTGCTCCTGGATGACGAACAGGTCGTCCTGGCCCGGCTCCGGTGCGCCGTCCGGCCACGGCTCGGGCGTTTTGGCACGGTCGCGCTTGCGCCGGTACTCGTCGAGTCGGTCGGCCATCGCGGGACCGGCACCCCCACTTCGCTTTGGAGGAAGCCAGATTACCGCTCGTCGCACCGGGTCCCGCCTCCGGCCGTGCCCTCCCGGAGCGCGTGGCTCCGGGAGGGCACGCGCGCGTCAGTCCGTCTCGGCCATGGCCTCGGCGAACTGCGCCGCGTACAACCGCGCGTACGCGCCGTCGCTGTGCAGCAGCGTTTCGTGGTTGCCGTGCTCGACGATCTGCCCGTGCTCCATCACCAGGATCACATCGGCGTCCCGGATCGTGGAGAGCCGGTGCGCGATGACGAAGCTGGTGCGGCCCGAGCGCAGCTCGTTCATCGCCCGCTGGATGAGCACCTCGGTGCGGGTGTCGACCGAGCTGGTCGCCTCGTCGAGGATGAGGATGACCGGCCGGGCCAGGAACGCCCGCGCGACCGTGATCAGCTGCTTCTCACCCGCGCTGACCGTGCCGCCCTCGTCGTCGAGGACCGTCTCGTACCCGTCCGGCAGGGTGCGCACGAACCGGTCGACGTACGTCGCCTTCGCCGCTTCGATGATCTCGTCGCGGGTCGGGTCGTCGGCGCCGTAGGCGATGTTCTCCGCGATCGTGCCGCCGAACAGCCACGCGTCCTGCAGCACCATGCCGGTCTGGTCGCGCAGCTCCTCGCGGTTCATCTTCGCGATGTCGACGCCGTCGAGCGTGATCCGCCCGCCGTCGAGCTCGTAGAACCGCATGAGCAGGTTGACCAGCGTCGTCTTGCCGGCCCCGGTCGGGCCGACGATCGCCACCGTCTGACCGGGCTCGACCGTCAGCGACAGGTCGTCGATGAGCGGCTTCTCCGGCAGGTAGCGGAACGAGACGTCCTGGAACTCGACGCGCCCGCGCACCACGGCCGGGCGCTCCGGGTCGGCGGGCTCCGGTCCCTGCTCCTCGGCGTCGAGCAGCGCGAACACCCGCTCGGCCGAGGCGACCCCGGACTGCAGCAGGTTCGCCATGCTGGCGATCTGCGTCACCGGCTGGCTGAACTGGCGCGAGTACTGGATGAACGCCTGCACCTCGCCGAGTGTGAGACTGCCCGACGCGACGCGCAGCGCGCCGATCACGGCCACCAGGACGTAGCTCAGGTTGCCGATGAACATCATCGCCGGCTGGATCATCCCGGAGATGAACTGCGCCCGGAAGCTCGCCTGGTACAGCGTCTCGTTCTGCTGGTCGAAGATCGCCGCGGACTCCTCGCGACGGCCGAACACCTTGACCAGCGAGTGGCCGGTGTACATCTCCTCGACGTGCGCGTTGAGCTTGCCGGTCGTGGCCCACTGCTTGATGAAGTTCGGCTGGGCCCGCTTCCCGACCTTGCCCGCCACCACCGCCGAGAGCGGCACGGTGATCAGCGCGATGAGCGCCAGCAGCGGCGAGATCAGGAACATCATGATCAGCACGCCGATCACGGTCA
The DNA here is from genome assembly GCF_034929455.1 of Amycolatopsis heterodermiae. NCBI lineage: Bacteria > Bacillati > Actinomycetota > Actinomycetes > Pseudonocardiales > Pseudonocardiaceae > Amycolatopsis > Amycolatopsis heterodermiae. The sequence continues at coordinate 208,066 of NZ_JAYFSI010000011.1, read as the reverse complement.
GCAGCGACGCGACGATCTGGGACAGCGTCTGCTGCAGCGACTGCGCCAGGTTGTCGATGTCGTTGGTGACGCGGGAGAGGACCTCACCGCGCGGCTGGCGGTCGAAGTACTTCAGCGGCAGCCGCGCGAACTTCTCCTCGACCTGCTGGCGCAGGCGGTAGACGGCCTGCTGCACCAGCGTCGTGGTCAGCCGGGCCTGGATCAGCCCGAAGAACGACGCGATGACGAACAGCGCCAGCACGGTCAGCAGGATCTGGCCGACCTTGTCGAAGTCGATGCCGACGCCGGGCACGAGGTCGACGCGGCCGTAGATGTCGGCGAGCGTGCCGTTGCCCTGGGCGCGCAGCCCCGCGACGACCTGCTCCTTGGTGACGCCCGGGGGCACCGCCTTGCCGAGCACGCCGGCCAGGATCGCGTCGGTGGCCTGGCCGAGGATCTTCGGCCCGATCACGGTGAGCGTGACGCTCGCCGCGCCGAGCACGAGCACGCCGATCAGGGCGGCCCGCTGCGGCGCCAGCAGGCGCAGCAGCCGCTTGAGCGAACCCTTGAAGTCGAGGGCCTTCTCCGGCGGCGCGCCGCCGGCCATCCAGCGGCCCGGCCCCGCGGTCGCCGCGCCGGTGTTCTTCTGCCGCTCGGCCGTGGGCCGTTCCCCGGCCTCGGTGACGGCGGATTCTTCCGTGGTGCTCATGCCGCCTCCTGTTCGGTCAGCTGGGACAGCACGATCTCCCGGTAGGTTTCGTTGCCGTCCATGAGTTCGTGGTGGGTGCCGGTGCCGACGACGCGGCCCTCGTCGAGGACGATGATCCGGTCGGCGCCGCGGATGGTGCTGACCCGCTGGGCGACGATGACCACCGTGGCGTCGGCGGTCTCCGGCACCAGCGCGCGGCGCAGGGCCGCGTCGGTCGCGTAGTCGAGCGCGGAGAACGAGTCGTCGAACAGGTAGATCTCCGGCTTGTGCACCAGCATCCGGGCGATCGCGAGCCGCTGCCGCTGCCCGCCCGAGACGTTCGTGCCGCCCTGGGCGATCGGCGCGTCCAGGCCCTCGGCCATCGCTTCGACGAAGTCCTTGCCCTGCGCCACCTCCAGCGCGTGCCACAGTTCCTCGTCGGTGGCGTCCGGGTTGCCGTACCGGAGGTTGGTCGCGATCGTGCCGGCGAACAGGTACGGCTTCTGGGGCACCAGCCCGACCGCGCGGGCGAGCACCGCCGGGTCCAGGTCGCGCACGTCGACGCCGTCGACCTTCACGGTGCCCTGGGTGGCGTCCATCAGCCGCGGGATCAGGTTGAGCAGCGTGGTCTTGCCGGTACCGGTCGAGCCGATCACCGCGGTCGTCTCACCCGGGCGCCCGATCAGCGAGATGTCGCACAGCACCGGCTGTTCCGCGCCGGGGTAGCGGAACTCGACCCCGGACAGCTCCAGGTGCCCGTGCACCTTGCCGGGCCGGATCGGCGTGACCGGCGGGCGGACGCTGGACTCGGTGTCGAGCACCTCACTGATCCGCTCGGCGCTGACCTCCGCGCGCGGCACCATCATGAACATGAAGGTGGCCATCATGACCGCCATCAGGATCTGCAGCAGGTAGGACAGGAACGCCGTTAGGGCGCCGATCTGCATGCTGCCGGAGTCGATGCGCTGCCCGCCGAACCACAGCACCGCGACGCTGGAGGCGTTCATCACCAGCATGACGATCGGGAACATCAGCGCCATCAGGCGCCCGACCCGCAGCGAGACGGTGAGCAGCTCGTCGTTGGCGACGTCGAAGCGCGCGCGCTCGTGCTTGTCTCGGACGAACGCGCGGATGACGCGGATGCCCATGATCTGCTCGCGCAGCACCTGGTTGATCCGGTCGAGCCGCACCTGCATCAGCCGGAACGCCGGGCGCATCCGGGAGATGATGATCCCGACCGCCAGCGCCAGCACGGGCACGATGACCAGCAGCAGCGAGGAGAGCGGCACGTCGAGGTTCAGCGCCAGGACGATGCCGCCGACGCACATGATCGGCGCGGACACCATCAGCGTCAGCGTCATCAGCACCAGCATCTGGACCTGCTGGACGTCGTTGGTGGTGCGGGTGATCAGCGACGGCGTGCCGAACTGGCCGACCTCGCGGGCCGAGAAGTCCTGCACCTGGTGGAAGATCCCGGCGCGGATGTCGCGCCCGACCGCCATCGCGGTGCGGGCGCCGAAGTAGACCGCGCCGATCGAGCCGGCGATCTGGGCCAGCGTCACGGCCAGCATCACCCCGCCGATGCGGACGATGTAGCCCATGTCGCCCTTGATCAGCCCGTTGTCGACGATGTCGGCGTTGAGCGTCGGCAGGTAGAGCATCGCGATCGTCTGCACCAGCTGCAGCACGACGATCACCCACAGCGTGGTTTTGTACGGGCGCAGGTGAGTGCGCAGGAGCTTGACTAGCACAACGGTTCCCCCAGTGTGGTGGTGTCCGGTTCGGTTTTCGGTGTGGTGCCGCCGGTCAGGGTCGGCATGCCGGTGGCCAGCTCGTCCAGCAGCCGTTCCAGGGTCGGCAGGAACGGTTCGCCCTCGCTCATGAACCAGTTGACGAAGGCGACCCGGACGGCGCTTTCCACCGACGAGGCCATCAGGCGGCAGAGCAGGTGGTCCGCCCCGCCCGCCCGCTTGGCGATCGTTTCGGCGAGGACCCGCTCGACCGCCGCGTGGGCGTTGAGGAACTCCCCGCGCAGCATCAGCTGCCCCATCAGCTCCCGCAGGCGCGTAACATACGCGCGATCCGGTTCGCCTTCACGTGAATATTGCTCGACCACCGCCTGCTTGACGGACTCCCACAGCGGCTCGCCCTCGGGCCGGGCGAGCAGCGCCTCGCGCATCCCCTCGTGGCGGTCGACGACCATCGAGCAGACCGCTTGCTCCTTGCTCGAGAAGTAGTTGTTGAACGTCCGCGGGGAGACCCCGACCTCGGTCGCGATGTCCTCCACCCGGACGTTCTCCAGCCCGCGGTCGAGCGCGAGCCGCAGGGCGGCCTGCGCCAGCGCCCGGCGGGCTTCGCGCTTCTTGCGCTCCCGCAGGCTCAGGTTCGGTGGGTCGAGCGACGTCATGGGCGGAGTGTAGCGAAAAACTTGCGGGGCACGCAAAAAAGTGCGGGCCACGCAAGATTGGGACGAACCGGACACCTCCCGGGCCTGCCGGCCGCGGTCCAGGCCGGCGCGTCGTTCTGCGGGTCGGTGGCCTGGACCTGCAGGGAGACGGCCTCCTCGGTGCTGGCGACCCTCAGGGTCGAGGTCTGCCCGAGGTGGCGCGACACGTCCACCGTGTGCTGGGCGTGGCCGGTGTTCGTGTCGAGGTTCGAGTAGTTCCCGAGGCGGCCGTGTGCGCTCTGTTGCGTGACGCAAATTGCAAAATAGAGCCGAATGGCCTAGCCGGCTGCTCTCACCAGGAGCGACGCGGCGGATACCCGCTCACTGGGCGCGCACGCGCGGAAACCGGCTGTGGACACATAACAAGCCGGTCTGCTTGCATGTCCGTCGTCGCCGCCGGGGGTCGGCACGCCGACAGCAAACCTGAGCGGGGAAGAGTTGGGACCACACATGCCGAGCCGGGCCCGGGAACTCCTGGATCGATCACGCGTGCTGCTGGACCGCTCGCGGGTCGCCGCCGCGCAGTACCTCACGGCGCCGCCCAAGCACCCGCAGCACGGCACGCCCGGGTACGCCCCCGCCGAGTACACCCCCGCGGCCGGCCCGGCGATCGCCGAGCTGTCGCGACCCGAGCCGTCGTCGCCGGCCGGGGAGCCCGTGCTGGCCGAGATCTGCGCCAGCGTCGCGCTGCGCGACCTCAACCTGCTCGACCAGCTGCTCGCCCGCCTGGAGGAACTGGAGGCGGGGGAGGAGGACCACCACCGCCTCGCCGAGCTCTACCAGCTCGACCACCTCGCCACCCGGCTGCGCCGCAACGCCGAGAACCTGCGCGTGCTGTCCGGGCAGGAGTCCGCCGACGCCGCCGCGCGCGCCACGTCGATGCTCGACCTCATGCGCGAGGCGATGTCCTCGATCGACCACTACGCCCGGATCACCATCGGCCGGGTCGTCAACCTCGGTGTCGTCGGCTTCGCCGCCGAGGACCTCGGCCGGGTGCTGGCCGAGCTGTTCGACAACGCCGCCAACCAGTCGTCCCCGAGCTCGCCGGTGCACGTCAGCGCGCACCTCACCGAGCAGGGCAGCGTGCTCGTCCGGGTCGAGGACGAGGGCATCGGCATCCCCGCCGAGCGCATCTCCGGCCTCAACACGCGCCTGGCCGCGGGCGGTGACCTCGACGACGGCGCCGCGCGGCACATGGGCCTCGCCGTGGTCGCCCGGCTCGCGGCCCGCCACGACGTCACGGTCCGCCTCGACCGGCGCAGCCCGCACGGCACGGTCGCCACCGTGCTGCTGCCGACCGGCATCGTCACCGAGCTGGCCGAGCGCGCGTGGTCGGGCACCCGGACCGTCACCGCGGAACCGGCGGTGGTGGCCGAAAGCGAACCGGTCACCACGGGCGGGCTGCCGCGCCGCCGCCCGGGCGCCTTCCCGCGCGAGGAGCCCGCCGAGCCCACGCTGCGCAAGCCCGCGCCCCGGCCCCGGCCGGTCGAGCAGCCGTCAGGCGGCACCACGGCGAACGGCCTGCCGCGCCGCGTGCCCGGCAGCATCCGCGGCGCCGCCCCGGAACCGCCGCCGCCCCCGCCCGCCACGGGCGCGGACGCCGCGTCCGGCCACGACAAGCTGCTCGCGGACCTCGGCGCCTTCGCCGACGGCGAGCGGGCCGCGCTGAGCGAACGCAACCGCACCTCGCCCGACGAGACGCCCGGAGGATCCGCCTCGTGAGCGCACCGCACCCGGCCCCGGCGGACTTCGCCTGGCTGCTCGACGACTTCGTGCGCAAGGTCCACGGCGTCAGCCACGCGCTGATCATGAGCGTGGACGGCTTTCCCCTCACCGCGTCCGACTCGGTCGGCGAAGCCGAGGCCGAGCAGCTGGCGGCCATCGCCAGCGGCCTGCTCTCGCTGGCCGGCAACAGCGCGGCGCTGTTCGGCAAGGGCGCCTGCGAGCAGATCATCATCCGGCTCACCCACGGCTACTTCCTGTTCATGGGCATCGGTTCCGGTGCCGGGCTGGCCGTGCTGACCGCGGCCGAGGCGGACATGAAGGTCGTCGCCTACGAGATGACCCAGTTCATCACCAACGCCGGCCACGCGCTCACCCCCGAGGTACGCGCCGAGCTGCGCCAGGTACTGACCGCGCGCCGGCCCCGGGTGTGATGGTCGTGCCCCACGAGGAAGTGATGCCCGTGTCCCGAGTGGACACCCATGCCGGTTCACCGCTACCCCGGCGGAGCCGCCGGATCCGCGCTTACGCGCTCACCGGCGGCCGCACCAGCACCCGGCACCAGCTGCTGGTCGAGACGCTGGTTTCGGTGCCGCAGTACGACCCGTCGCTCGGCGACACGCTCATGCCGGAGTCGCGCGCGCTCTACGAACGCGCCCGGGTGCGGTGCTCCATCGCCGAGCTGTCGGTCGGGCTGGGCCTGCCGCTGGGCGTGGTGCGCGTGCTGATCGGCGACCTCGCGTCCCAGGGCGCGGTCTTCGTCCACCCCACGGCGCACGCCTACCACCACGACACGAACGTGCTCGAGAGGATCCTTGATGGGCTCAAGCGGCTCCCCGCCTGAGGGCGATCTGCTGGCGATCTCCGCGAAGATCGTCGTCGCCGGGGGCTTCGGTGTCGGCAAGACGACCTTCGTCGGCGCGGTCTCGGAAACCCCGCCGATGAGCAACGAGGCGTGGATGACCGAAGCCGGCGAGGGCATCGACGACGTCCCGCCCGCCGGCAAGTCGACCACCACCGTCGCGATGGACTTCGGCCGCATCACGCTGCGCCCGGACCTGCTGCTGTACCTGTTCGGCACGCCGGGGCAGGCGCGGTTCTGGTTCCTCTGGGACGACCTCAGCCGCGGCGCGCTCGGCGCGGTCGTGCTGGTCGACACCAGCCGGATCGACGAGTCGTTCGCGGCGATCGACTACTTCGAGAACGACTCGGAGCTGCCGTTCGTCGTCGCGGTCAACCAGTTCGAGGGCAAGCCGGTGCACGACCTCGACGAGGTGCGCGACGCGCTGGCCCTCGACCCGGCCGTCCCGCTGATCACCTGCGACGCCCGCGACCGGGCTTCGACCATCGCCGCCCTGACCGAGCTGGTCGGTCACACCCTCTCGCTGGCCGTCCTGTCGGGACCGCGCGAGCTGGCCGTCAGCACCCCGCACGCCTGAAGTGACGAACCGGAGGAGAAGAGCCGCATGCGCAAGGTCCTGATCGTGGGCGCGGGGCAGTCCGGCTTGCAGCTGGCGCTGGGCCTGCTGGGGAAGGACTACGACGTCACGGTGATGTCGGCGCGGACCCCGGACGAGATCCGGTCCGGGCGCGTGATGTCGACCCAGTGCATGTTCCACGACGCGCTGCAGCACGAGCGTGAGCTGGGCGCGAACCTCTGGGAAGCCGAGACGGTGAACGTCGAGGGCCTCGGCGTCTCGGTGGCCGCGCCGGACGGCGACCGCGCGCTCGACTGGTTCGCCGGGCTGGACGACGTCGCCCAGTCGGTCGACCAGCGGGTGAAGATGGCCGGCTGGCTCGAGCTGTTCGAGGAGCGCGGCGGCAAGCTCGTGATCCACGGCGTCATGACGTCCGAATTGGACGCGCTCTCGCGGCTCTACGACCTGGTGATCGTCTCGGCCGGCAAGGGCGAGCTGGTGCAGCTGTTCGACCGGGTGCCCGAGCGCTCGCCGTACACGCAGCCGCAGCGCGCGCTCTCGCTGGCCTACGCCCACGGCGTGCACCGGCGCCCGGAGCACCCGGAGAAGGCGGCGGTGCGGTTCAACATCGTCCCCGACGTCGGCGAGCTGTTCATGATCCCGGCGTACACGCTCAGCGGGAACTGCGACATCCTCTTCTTCGAGGGTGTCCCCGGCGGCCCGCTGGACTGCTTCGACGACCGCCCGGACGCGGCCGACCACTTCTCGCGCATCCTCGACCTGATGAAGCGGTTCGTCCCGTGGGAGTACGAGCGCTGCCGGGACGCCGAGCTGACCGACGCGAAGGCGACGCTGGCCGGCGGCTACACGCCGGTGGTGCGCAACCCGGTCGGCACCCTGCCGGGTGGCGCGACCGTGCTGGGCATGGCCGACGTCGTCGTGGCGAACGACCCGATCACCGGCCAGGGCTCGAACAACGCGAGCCACTGCGCCGCGACCTACCTGGACGCGATCGTGGAGCACGGCGACCGGCCGTTCGACGCGGCCTGGATGGACGCCACGTTCGAGCGCTACTGGGAGTACGCCCGGCACGTCACCGAATGGACCAACGCGCTGCTCCAGCCGCCGCCCCCGCACGTGCTCCAGATCCTCGGCGTCGCGGGCCAGAACCCGGCCGTGGCGCGGCGGTTCGCCAACGGGTTCACCGATCCGACGGACTTCCGGAACTGGTTCATGGACCCCGCACTCTGGGAGAAGTACCTGGCAGAGGTCTAGATCGCGTCGCGCCGGGCTGTCGCCGCCGGGCATTTCGGGCTACGGTTGTTACGTAGCGTGAGTGCGATCCGGAGGTGCGTGGCATGCGGGCGATGTGGAAGGGCTCGGTCTCGTTCGGGCTGGTGTCCATCCCGATCCAGCTGTACGCGGCTACGGAGAACAAGAATGTCTCCCTCCGGCAGGTGCACGAGGCCGACGGCGGCCGCATCCAGTACAAGCGGTTCTGCACGATCGACGGCGCCGAGGTGCCCTACGCCGAGATCGCCAAGGGCTACGAGTTGCCCGACGGCGAGATGGTCGTGATCACCGACGCCGAGATGGCCGAGCTGCCGCTGTCCTCGCAGCGCACGATCGACGTGCTGGAGTTCGTCCCGCTGGAGTCGATCGACCCGATCCAGTACGACCGGACGTACTACCTGGAGCCGCAGAAGAACGCGGTGAAGCCGTACATCGTGCTGCGCGACGCCCTGCACAAGGCCGGCCAGGTCGCCGTCGCGAAGGTCGCCGTGCGGCAGCGCGAGAGCATGGCGGTGCTGCGCGTGCACGCCGACGTCCTGGTGATGACGACCATGCTGTGGCCCGACGAGGTCCGCGAGCCGGACTTCCCGTTCCTGCGCGACGACCCGCCGCAGATCCGGCCGCAGGAGCTGTCCATGGCCGGCTCCCTGATCGACTCGCTGGCCGAGCCGGTGTACGAGTCCGAAAAGTACCGCGACCACTACCGCGAGGCGCTCGAGGAGATGATCGAGGCGAAGGTCGCGGGGGAGGAGACGACCAAGCCCGCGGCGGTCACCGCCAAGGCCGACGTCGTCGACCTGATGGCGGCCCTTCAGGCCAGTGTGGACGCGGCGAAGAAGTCGCGCGAGCCGGCCAAGGCGGCTGTGTCCACTTCGGAAGGGTCCGATTCGGACACCGCGGACGAGAAGCCGGCCAAGAAGCCGGCCGCGCGCAAACGCGCCCCGAAGAAGTCGGCCTGACCGCACGGACGGGTGGTCGTCCCGACACGCCGTCCCGCTGCCACGCCCGGCCGCATCCCGGTGGTACCAAGGGGTGCGGTCGCTTCGCGTCCGGCACGATCGCGGAAGGGTGGACGGGGTCATGGAGTGCGCGTCCTGCGATGCGGCGATCGATCACTGCCACGGCACGCTGGTGGTGCACCCGGAGGGCGGCTTCGCCGAGTGCACCGATCCGGGCTGTGTGGACGGTGACCGGCTCCGGCACGGGCTGATCGTCGACTGCCAGACCCTCGGCGGCGGCTGCGCCTGCGCCACCGCGCCGGGAAAACCCTTGCTGCGCCAGGTTTCCTGAGCCTCCCGCCAGGATCCGTGAAGGCCTTCCCGCCGGACGTCACCGTCCACCGGGGAGGCCTTCACGGCTATGAAGGGGACGTCAAGAACGTAACCCGATCGTGTATGCATCTGTGTACAGGGGCTGGGCGATGTGCTAACACTAACGAGGTCCTTCGGCTCTCCCTCCCCCTCGGAGCCGGAGGACCCTTTCATGTCCGGGCCCGGTCCGTTGTGGATACGTCAGCCCCGGCTGTACAGTTCAGCGCATGGTGACGTGTGAGACGCGGGAGTCGGCGCTCTCCCGGATCGGGCGGGCGCTCGCCGACCCGACCCGCTGCCGGATCCTGACCGCCCTGCTGGACGGCCCCTGTTACCCCGGGCGGCTCGCGGGGGAGCTCGGCCTGAGCCGGTCCAACGTTTCGAACCACCTCTCGTGCCTGCGGGGCTGCGGGCTGGTGGTGGCGAGCTACGAGGGCCGTCAGGTGCGCTACGACCTCGCCGACGCCCACCTGGCCCGCGCGCTGCGCGAACTGGTCCAGGTCGTGCTGGCCGTCGAGCCGGGGGACGACTGTGCCGACGAAGATGTGCCGGTGGCGGCGCGGTGACGGCCGCGGCGGGGGAGCCCGTGACCTGTGCCGACGGCTGCTGCGCGGCGGAAGGGGCGGCGCCGGATCGCCGCGGCGTGCTGGTGCGCCGGGTCCGGCTGCTGGTGGCGGCGACGATCACCTACAACGTCGTCGAAGCCGTGATCGCCCTCACCGCCGGCGCCGCGGCCTCGTCGGGCGCGCTGATCGGCTTCGGGCTGGATTCGGTGATCGAAGTGGCCTCGGCGGTGGCGGTCGCCTGGCAGTTTTCGGGAAAAGATCACGACGTGCGCGAACGGCGGGCGCTGAAAATGATCGCCCTGTCGTTTTTCGCATTGGCGATCTACGTCACGTTTGAAGCCGGGCGGACGTTTTTCGCGGCGGCGGCGCCGGAAAGTTCGGTCACCGGGGCTGTGCTCGCGGCGGTTTCGCTCGCGGTGATGCCCGCGCTCTCGGCGGCTCAGCGCCGTACGGGGCGGGAACTGGGCTCGGCCAGCGCGGTCGCGGACTCGCGGCAGACGTTGCTCTGCACGTACCTTTCGGCCGTGCTGCTGGCCGGGTTGCTGCTCAACACGCTGTTCGGCTGGTGGTGGGCCGATCCGGCCGTCGCGCTGGCGATCGCTTTCGTCGCAACGAAAGAAGGCCGAACGGCCTGGCGCGGTCAGCATTGCTGCTGACGCGCGCCAGGCCGCTGGCGGGGGTCACGGGATCAGTACCAGTGCGCGCGGCCACCGATCTTGCGGCCGGTGCCGCCGAGGATGGCCAGCGCCACGCCGGCCACGGCCAGCACGATGCCGATGGTGTACAGCACCGGAATACCGACAATGAAGCCGATGACCAGCAGAATGACACCGAGAACGATCACTTGACACACTCCTTCGCACGAGACCCGGCCCGGCTCCGTGCCGTCCGGGCGGATGCGTTTCTTCTCGAGGGGAGGATGGCCACTTTCGCGGTGCCCCAAACTGCGGCAAATGGAGCAACTTCCGGATCAGTACCGGTAGTGATCGAGCTTGTACGGACCCTCGACGTCCACGCCGATGTACTCGGCCTGCGCCTTGGTCAGCTTCGTCAGCCGCACCCCGAGGGCGTCCAGGTGCAGGCGGGCGACCTTTTCGTCCAGGTGCTTGGGCAGCCGGTGGACGTCGGTGGCGTACTCGCCGGGCTTGGCGAACAGCTCGATCTGGGCGATCGCCTGGTTGGTGAACGAGTTCGACATCACGAACGAGGGGTGCCCGGTCGCGTTGCCGAGGTTCATCAGGCGGCCCTCGGAGAGCACGATGATCGCGTGGCCGTCGGCGAACGTCCACTCGTGCACCTGCGGCTTGATCTCGTGCTTGACGACGCCGGGCAGCTTCGCCAGGCCCGCCATGTCGATCTCGTTGTCGAAGTGCCCGACGTTGGCGACGATCGCGTTGTGCTTCATCCGCGTCATCTGGGCGGCGGAGATGATGCCGAAGTTGCCGGTGGTCGTGATGAAGATGTCCGCGGTCTCGACGACGTCGTCCAGCTCGACCACGTCGAGCCCGTCCATCGCGGCCTGCAGCGCGCAGATCGGGTCGATCTCGGTGACGGAGACGCGGGCGCCCTGGCCGCGCAGCGCCTCGACCGCGCCCTTGCCGACGTCGCCGTAGCCGCAGACGAGGACGCGCTTGCCGCCGATCATCACGTCGGTGGCGCGGTTGATCCCGTCGACCAGCGAGTGCCGGATGCCGTACTTGTTGTCGAACTTGGACTTCGTCACCGAGTCGTTGACGTTCATCGCGGGGAAGAGCAGCTCGCCGTCCTTGGCGAGCTTGTAGAGCCGCTTGACGCCGTTGGTGGTCTCCTCGGTGACGCCGCGGATCTCCTTGGCCATCCGGGTGAACCGGTCGCCGTCCCTGGCCACGCTGGCGCGCAGCGTCTCCAGGACGATCCGGTACTCGTCGGCGTCCTCTTCGGACGGTTGCGGGACGGCGCCCGCCGCCTCGAACTCGACTCCCTTGTGGACGAGCAGGGTGGCGTCACCGCCGTCGTCGAGGATCATGTTCGGCGCCTGGCCGCCGGCGAAGGCGAAGAGCTGGTCGGTGCACCACCAGTACTCCTCGAGCGTCTCGCCCTTCCACGCGAACACCGGCGTGCCGGTCGGCGCGTCGACCGTGCCCTCCGGGCCGACGACGACGGCCGCGGCGGCCTCGTCCTGGGTGGAGAAGATGTTGCAGGACACCCAGCGCACCTCGGCGCCGAGCGCGACCAGGGTCTCGATCAGCACGGCGGTCTGCACGGTCATGTGCAGGGAGCCGGCGACGCGGGCGCCCTTCAGCGGCTGCGCGGCGGCGTACTGGCGGCGGATCGCCATCAGGCCGGGCATCTCGTGCTCGGCCAGCCGCAGCTGGGTCCGGCCGGCCTCGGCGAGGGTGAGGTCGGCGACGGCGAAGTCGAGTCCGTTGCGGCTCTGCAGTTTCTCGCTCATTCTTTCGTTCACTCCGGAATTCGTTGTTCGGACGGAAAAGGGCAGCACGAATAACGGCACGGCGAGTGCCGGAAGAGGTGGGGTGCCGGGGCTAGGTGCGGCCGCGCGGGGCCGGGTTTGCTTGCCGGGTATACAAAAAAGAGCACCTCCCGTGGTGGGAGGCGCCCTTGGGTCCGTGATCCCCGGCCCGAGCGTGGCGGAAGGGATTCCGTCGCAGCGCCTCTCGGACCGGAAACGCGCCGAAGGCCGGCGCACGCGGTTTCCGTCGTCCAGGATGGCAAAGCCGCCGGGAACCTGTCAAGCGAGGACGCAGGCCAGGAGAAGGTCGTCGACGTACTCGCCGCCGAGCAGGAATTCGTCCTGGAGCACGCCTTCCACGGCGAAGCCACAGCTCGCGTAGAGCCGGCGGGCGCCGGCGTTGTGACCGAGCACGCGCAGGGTCAGCTTGCGCGCCCCGCGGCGGCGGGCCTCGGCGATGGCCGCGTCGACCAGGTGCCGCCCGATCCCGAGCCGGCGCCGGTCCGGGTCGACCGCGAGCCCGCCGACGACCAGCACGTGCCGGTGGGCGGGGATGCCGAACCCCTCGTCCAGCCGGACGTAGCCGGCCACCACGCCGTCGTGCTCGGCGACGAGGACGTCCTCCGGCTGCGTGCCCTCGCCGAAGAACGGCGTGCCGGGCGCCGGAGCCGGGGCCGGGGACGTGTCCGGGCCCCAGGTGCGCTCGTCGAGCCGCGCCAGCGCGCCGTCGTCGGCGATGGTGGCGGTGCGGGTTTCGATCACCCGCCCAGCGCCGTCCACGCCTCTTCGACGACGGCGGCGAACCGCGCCGGGTCGTGCGCGTCCTCGGTGGTGGTGTTGCGCAGCTGGACGGTCAGCCCGCCGCCGGTGCGCTGGCAGCTCATGACGAAGGAGTTCTCGGGGTCGACGGTCTGTCCCGCCGGGGTGATCTCGTTGTGGATCAGGCACTGGACGGGCCCGATCCGCTTCAGCTCGGTCGAGGGCAGCGCCTGTCCGAGGGCGGCGGTGTCCTCGTACTGCGCGAGCAGCTCGGGCGAGTCCGCGCGGACCGCGGCCACCTGGAACCCGCTCGAGAGGCCCGGATCGCTGTAGGACCGGAACACGGCGGCCGCGCCACCGTAGGCCGCCGAGATCCGCGAGGCGTTCTCGGTCTCGGCCTTGTCGGCGCGCTCGATCTGCGACTTCCCGGTCGTGCCGCCCTTGGCGATCTTCGTGACCGCGGCCTGCGTGGTCTCGAACCCGCCGAGGGTGTCCGGCAGCTTCAGCGGCTGGGGGCTCGGGCCGCCGAGCAGGCCGATCACCAGCCACGGCACGCCGACCAGGAACGCACCCACCAAAACACCGATCAGCCCGACGGCGATCGGCCGCGCGAACAGCGGCCGGCGTCGTTCTCGCTGCCGAGCGGCCGGCGGCTGTGACTGCGGTTGCTGGGGTTGCCGCGGCTCCTGCTGCCCGAGCGGCGGCTGCTGGTGCTGCGCGGGCGGCAGTGACTGTTGCTGCGCGGGTTGCTGCGGTTCGTGCTGCGCGGGCAGCGGCTGGTGTTGCGCGGGCGGCTGTGACTGCTGTGACTGCTGCGCGGGCTGCATCGGTTGCGGCGTCGGATCCTGTTGTGCCGGCAGTGTCGGCTGCGGCTCGGGTCCGGGCGGGAACTCTGTGCTCACCCGGGGAATCCTGGCGGAACCGGCATCCGCCGTGAAGGGCAATGTGCGGACAGCACCTCAGATGAGATGTGCGCGCCGCCAAATGCCCTCGGACCGGCCGCCGATCAGCCCCGCTTCGCGCAGGAACGGCACGATCTTCTCGGCCATCCACCGCCGGGTCTCGTGGAAGTGCGGGTTCGCCAGGGCCGCGGCCCGGCCTTCGCGCGGGGCGATCCCGACGCTCCGGTAGATCCGCGGGTCGACCATGCTGTCGATGACGCCGAAGGCCACCAGCGCGGTCCGCGTCCGGTGCCGTTGCAGGGCCGCCTTCGACAATTTCGGTGTCTCCCGAAGGACTTCCTCCTTCGCGAACCGGACGTGCCGGGCCTCCTCGACGACGTGGATCCGGTTGACCGAGCGGATCAGCGGCTGGATGCCGTCGTCGTCCATCATGGACCGCTGCAGCCGGTCGGTGGTCTCCTCGGCGACCAGCACGCTGGCGAACATCGACGGCCCGGACGCGGTCGCGCCGAAGATCTTCGCCGCCCGGTGCACCAACTTCGGGACGCCGTAGCGCGGCACGCCGAGCCGCTCGGCGGTGCGGGCGAACATCACCGAATGGCGGGTCTCGTCGCCGATCTCGGTCATCGCGTACTGGGCGTGCTCGGTGCGCGCGTCCAGGTCGAAGACGTACCGGGCGAGCAGCTGCATCAGCACGATCTCGAACCACAGGCCGACGCTCATGATGCTGGCCATCTCGTGCTTGGACAGCTCGATCCGCTGCTCCGGCGTCAGCTTCGCCCACAGGTCGGTGCCGTAGAGCGACAGGCGCTCGAGCGGCATGTACGCCTTGCCCTCGGCGAGCGGCGCGGCCCAGTCGATGTCCACGTACGGGTCGTAGGAGTTCTTCGCGGAGCTCTTGAGCAGGCGAGCCGCGGTGACGTCCCGGTCCTGGGCCTCGACGCCCATGGCGGCCTCCGGAAAGTAGGGGGTACGCGATGTACTAGGTACTTCGGCAGCGTACACCGGCGGGCGGGTGGTGAGTAGGCTTTCGCCGTGACCAAGGTCGACGGGCGGGCGGCACGCTGGGCGGGCCAGCAGGAACGGCGGCGCGCGGAGTTCGTCGACGCCGCACTGGCCGCCATCGCCGAGCACGGCCCGGACGTCTCGACCGAGCAGATCGCCGAGCGTGCCGGCGTCGCGCGCACCCGGCTGTACCGGCACTTCGACGGCGCGCCCGACCTCCAGCGCGCGATCGCCTCCCGCGCGGCCGAGCTGGTGACGGCGGACCTGCAGCCGTTGTGGCACCCGTCGGGTTCCCCGCGCGAGATGATCGCCGCGGCGATCTCGACCCACCTGCGCTGGCTGACCGAGCACGCCCAGCTGCACCGCTACCTGGTCCGCACCCTGCCGAGCCTGCCGGAGGCGGACCGCACCGACGTCCGCGGCGCGATCGCCCGCCACCTCAGCCGGCTGTTCACCGGCTACCTGACGGCGTTCGGCCTGGACCCGGCCCCGGCGGACACGATCGCGTTCGGCCTGGTCGGCTACGTCGAATCGGCGACGACCCGCTGGCTCGACCACCCGGGTTCCCTGAGCCTGGAGCAGCTGACGGCCCAGCTGACGGGCACGATCTGGGCGATGCTGGACCACACGCTCCGGGCGGGCGGGGTGGAACTGGACCCGGACCGCCCGCTGCCCCTGCCGGACGGGATCTAGTCCTCGCGCGGGAACTCCGCGCGGACCCCGAGCAGCCGGACGGCCCGGGTCAGGTCGAACATCCCCAGCACCTCCTGCGCCGCCCGGTCCAGCTCCGCCGCGTCGGACGTCGGTTCCGGCAGCGTCACGCTGTGCGTGTGCGTCATGAACGGCACGAACCGGACCTTCACCGCGACCCGTGCCGCCGGGCGGCCCTCGTCCAGGACGTCCTGGGCCACGCGCTTCGCCAGCGTCGACACCTCCGCCGCCATCGCCGCCGGGTCGGTGAGGTCCTGCTGGAACGTCGTCTCGCGGCTGCGGGAGCGGGCCACGTACGGCGTCGCGCTCACCTCCGCGTCGCTGATGCCGCCGCCCAGCAGGCGCAGCCACGGGCCCGCCTTGGGGCCGAACCGCGCGGCCAGGACCGCGACGTCCGCGCCGGCCAGGTCCAGGACCGTGCTGATGCCCAGCTCGGCGAGCTTCTTGGTGGTCTTGCCGCCGATGCCCCAGAGCGCGTCGGTCGGCCGGGAAGCCATGACCTCCCACCAGTTCTCCTGCGTCAGCCGGAAGATCCCGCCCGGCTTGCCGAAGCCGGTGGCGAGCTTCGCGCGCAGCTTGTTGTCGCCGATCCCGACCGCGCACGACAACCCGGTGTCGCGGGCGACGGCCGCGCGCAGGTCCGCGGCCAGCGCCTCCGGGTCGTCGGCCGTCGCGCCGACGAACGCCTCGTCCCAGCCCTGCACCTCCACGACCACCGGGAACTCCCGCAGCGTGGCCATCACGCGCTCGGACACCTCGAGGTAGGCCGCGGGATCCGAGGGCAGGAAGACCGCTTCGGGACAGCGTTTCGCGGCGATCCGCAGCGGCATCCCGGAGTGGACCCCGAACTCGCGGGCCTCGTAGGACGCGGTCGCCACGACGGCGCGTTCGGCCGGGTCGCCGTTGCCGCCGACGACCACCGGCTTCCCGCGCAGCTCCGGGCGCCGGGCGATCTCGACCGCGGCGATGAACTGGTCGAGATCGACGTGCAGGACCCACTTCACGGGCCCAGTCTGCCTCAGATGCGGTGGCGCGCCACGTGGGTCCAGACGGTGCCGGTCAGGGCGAGGATCCCGCAGAGCGTGACGCCGGGGTCGGGCAGGACCAGCCCGACGACCAGCAGGGTCACGGCGGCGACGTCCATCGCGATGAGCAGCGCGGTCTTGAGCGCGCGCGGTTTCCGGCGCCGGCCTTCGCGCAGCGCGGTGGCCAGGTCGGGGTCGCTGATTTCGAGATGGCGCTCGATCTTCTCGAGCTCGGTTCGATCGTGGTGACTGAGCATCGGGGTACTCCTTCGGCGCCGAACCCGCCGTTCCGCAGAGCAGATACCCAATCGTCCTCTCACCGAACCGCCGAACGCCGTCTTCTTTTGTGCTTTTCGTTGCGCCGACCGGGTGATTGCCGATCCGTGACGGCCGCTGATCACGTTAAGTTCGCTTCGAACGTGGCCGGTCGAGGCCCGATCACGGAGGGGACACCCGCTCGCGGGTGGCCGTGGGGGCCCGGTCCGGCCGGTTCCACTTCGTGGCGGGCGTCGCCGGTCTGGCCGTCAACCAGCCGGAGGACCTTGATGACCCTGCCCACCGAACCGATCGGCAGCATCCCGCGCCCGGACTACCTGATCGCGGGGCTCGGCGACCTCGCCGCCGGACGCATCGACGCCGCCGCGCTCGGCGAGCTGGAGAGCCGCGCGCTGGCCGACACGATCAGCCGGTTCGAAGAGACCGGCTCGCCCGTGCTGACCGACGGCGAGCAGGGCAAGCCGAGCTTCGCGACCTACCCGCTGGCCGGGCTCACCGACCTGGCGCCGGACGGCGTCGTCATCCCCTTCGCCGACGGGCACACCCGCCAGCTGCCGCGGCTGACCGCGGGCCCGTTCCGCTACGCGACCCACGCGGACGAGTACCTGACGCGGGCGAAGGCGCTGACGGACAAGCCGGTCAAGCAGGCGGTGATCGCCGCGTCCGCGATCTCGCTCGTCTACCCCGGCGACGGCATCGAGGGCTACTCGCAGGAGCAGTTCGTCGCCGACCTGGTCAACGAGGCCGAGGCGGACATCCGCCGCAGCCTCGACGCGGGCGCGGACAGCGTGCAGATCGACTTCACCGAGGGACGGCTGTCGCTGAAGCTCGACCCGTCCGGCGGGCTGCTGCGGCAGTTCGTCGACCTGAACAACGCCGTGCTCGACCGGTTCACCGCCGAGGAGCGCGCGAAGATCGGCGTCCACACCTGCCCGGGTGGCGACCAGGATTCGGTGCACAGCCTCGACGTCGACTACGCGGGCCTGCTGCCGGCGCTGTTCGACCTCAAGGCGGGGCGCTTCTTCGTCCAGCTCGCCAGCGAGGCCGAACCGGCGCGCGCGCTCGAGGTCATCAAGGCGAACCTCAAGGGGGACCAGCGGGTCTTCGTCGGCGTCATCGACCCGATCGACCCGCGCGTCGAGACGCCGGAGGAGGTCCGCGACCGGGTGCTCGCCGCCGCGAAGTACATCCCGGCCGACCGGCTCGGCACCTGCGACGACTGCGGGTTCTCGCCGTTCGCCGACGACACGTCGACCTCGCGCGACATCGCGTTCGCGAAGATCACCGCGCGCGTCGAAGGCACGAAGCTGGCCGCCGAGAAGCTGGGCTGACCGCGGGGCCGGGGGCTGTCGCCGTGGCGGCCCCCGGCGTCACGCGGCTTCGACGGCCACCCGGACGCCGAGGGTGACGAGCAGGGTGCCCATCACGGCGTCCAGCCCGCGGCGCACCCGCCCGGAGGCGAAGAACCGCCGCAGCGCGCCGACCACGACGGCCAGGGTGACGAACCACAGCACGGTGCCGGCGGTGGCGATGGCGGCCAGCTCGAGGGTCTGCGGGGTGGAGCCGTCGGCGGGCAGGAACTGGGGGAGCAGCGCCAGGAAGTACACCGCGACCTTCGGGTTGAGCAGGTTGGTGAGCAGCCCCTGCCGGAACGCGGCCCCGGCGCCCTTCGGCTTCGGGGCTTGCGTCTCGCCGAGGTCGCGGTACTCCCCGCGCCGGACGGCCAGCCACGCCCGGACGCCGAGCACGACCAGATAACCGGCACCGACGAGCTTGACGACGGTGAAGGCCACGGCGGAGGCGGTGAGCACGGCCGCGACCCCGAACGCGATGGCGACCACCCAGGCGAACACCCCGAGCGCGATGCCCGCCCCTGCGGCGATCCCGGCCCGCCGCCCGCCGGTGAGCGCCGAGCGCGTCACGACGACGAAGTCGGGCCCGGGCGACATCGCGCCGAGGATCACGACGAGCAGGAACGAAGCGGCGGTGGCACCGGGGATCATGAACCCGAGGATAGGGTCGGGCGCCAGCGGTTTTCAGCCGGCTTCGACGCAGGGTTCGCCGGTGCAGAGGTGGCCGCAGAGGGCGTCGACGCCGTCGGCGAGTGCCGTGAACTGTTCCGGGTTCAGGCCGTCGACGAACAAGGTCCGGACCAGTTCCGCGTGGCCGGCCGCGGCTGCGCGCAGGCGGGCCTGGCCCTCGTCGGTGAGGTAGGCGATGACGCCGCGGTCGTCCGAGGGGCACGAGCGGCGGCCCACCAGGCCCGCCTTCTCCAGCTGGGCCACCTGGTAGCTCAGGCCGCTCTTCGACGTCAGCGCGGCGCCGGCCAGCTCCGTCATCCGCAGCTCGCCGTCCGCGGCCGACAGGCGGGCGAGGACCTCGTACTGGGGGTGGGACAGCCCGGCGTCGTCGCGCAGCTGCTGCTCGACCTTGCGGGTCAGCAGCGTGCCCGCCATCAGGAACCCCTGCCACGTCTTCAGCTCGCGCTCGGTCAGCCACCGGGGATCGCCCATGCGTCCATGGTATCAAGATTGTTCGAATTTGAACTTCGTGTAGGGTCGATCTTGTGGGCGACTCCAGGGGAGACAGCATGACGGCTGAGGTGCGGACGCGGGTCCGGATCCCGCTGCGGCTCGACGGCGGGCTCGCGGTCGACGCCGAGGCCGTCACCTTCCGCGGCCTGGCCGACGACGGCGAGCACCTCGCGTTCGTCCTGGGCACGCCGGGCGAGGTCCCGCTGGTGCGGCCGCATTCGGAGTGCCTGACCGGCGACGTCTTCGGCTCGGCGCGCTGCGACTGCGGGCCGCAGCTGGCCGAGGCCGTCGCGCGGATCTCCGAGGCCGGCGGGTACCTGCTGTACCTGCGCCAGGAGGGCCGGGGGATCGGCCTCTACAACAAGCTCGACGCGTACGCCCTGCAGGACGGCGGCCTCGACACCTACGCCGCGAACGCCGCGCTGGGCCTGCCCGAGGACGCCCGCGACTACACCGTCGCCGCCCAGATGCTCGGCGCGCTGGGTGCAGACCGGGTGGACCTGCTGTCGAACAACCCGGACAAGGCGGCCCAGCTGCGCGCCGCCGGCATCGCGGTCCGCGACCAGGTCGCGACGGGTGTGTACGCGACGGAGAACAACGTCCGGTACCTGCGGGCCAAGGCCGAGCAGACCGGCCACACGCTCAGCCTGCCCGGCATCGCCAGCTAGGTCAGGCGCTGGGCGGCGGCCGCGGCGGGGCCCGTGGTCAGCTTCTCCAGCAGTCCGATGAGGACGGTGCGTTCCTCGGGGGTCAGGGAGGAAGCCCAGGCCTGCTCGCGTTGATTGTGTGCCTGGTAGGCGTCGGTGACGGCGGCGTGCCCCGTCGGCGTGATGGCCAGGCTGACCGCGCGGCGGTCGCGGGGGACCTGGGTGCGCGTCACCAGGCCGTTGCCCTCCAGGGTCTTGACCAGTGCCGACACCGCCGCGCGGCTCATCCCGGCGAGCCGGGCGACGTGGCGTGACTCGAGCGGGCCCGCCAGCCAGAGCACGAACAGCACGCGGAAGCCGGCCCAGCTCAGCCCGCGCGGGCGGTGGACCGTCGACTCCCAGTCGTAGACCAGCGCGCCGGTGAGGCGGTGCAGGGTCAGGCCGAGGCGCATCGCGACCGGGTCGGTCGAGGGCAGCTCGGCCTGCGTCTTCCCGATCGCGTAGTCGACGAACGAGAGGTAGTCGAGGTCGGCCGGCTGGTCGCTCATGCGGCCCAGGTTAGGCGACGAGGGGTTCCCTCGGGCGCCCCGCCGGGCTAGCCTGACCGGAACGATAGTCAAACCTTTGATCAAAGGAGTGGTCGTCGTGACGAAGAAGGCCTTCGCCTCCTCGGCGGACCTGACGGAGAAAGCCCAGACCCTGGAGGTCCTCGCGGACGGCGTCTACGCGCTGACCGCCGAGGGCGACCCGAACATCGGCGCCGTCGAAGGGGAGGACTTCCTCGTCTGCTTCGAGGCGCTGGCGACGCCCGTCGCGGCGCGCGAATGGCTCGCGAAACTGCGTGAGCACACCGACAAACCCGTGCGGTACCTGGTCTTGAGCCACTACCACGCGGTGCGCGTGCTGGGCGCGTCGGCGTTCGACGCCGAGGTGATCGTCGCGCACGAGAACACCCGCGCGCTGGTCGCCGAACGCGGCAAAGAGGACTGGGAGAGCGAGTTCGGCCGGATGCCGCGGCTGGCGAAGAGCGCGGAGTCCGTCCCGGGCCTGACCTGGCCGACGCTCACCTTCTCCGACCGCCTGACCATCGACCTCGGCGGCGACCGCGGTGACCTCGTGCTGCAGTACTGCGGACGCGGGCACACCGAAGGCGACCTCGTGGCCTGGCTGCCGCGGCAGAAGATCCTCTACGCCGGTGACCTGGTCGAGGCCGAAGCCGCGCTCTACACCGGTGACGCCTTCCACCGCGAGTGGTCGTCGTCCACTTTGGACCGGGTCGCCGCCTTCGGTGCCGAGACGCTGATCGGGGGCCGCGGCGGGGTGAGCCGCGGCGCCGAAGCCGTCGACGCCGCGATCGCGCAGACCCGGCACTTCCTGACGACGATGCTGCGCGAGGTCGGCGCGGTCCGCGACGCCGGCGGCACGCTCAAGCAGGCCTTCGAACGCACTCACGCGGCGCTGGTGGACCAGTACGGCCACTGGCCGATCTTCGAGCACTGCCTGCCCTTCGACGTCTCCCGGCTGTGGGACGAGCTGGGCGGGATCGAGCGGCCGGTGGTGTGGACCGCCGAACGCGACCGCGAAGTCTGGGACCAGCTGCAGGACTGACGATGACCGTCGCCGTCCTCGGCAGCGGCCCGGTCGGGCAGACGGCCGCGCTGCTGCTCGCGCGCTGGGGTGTGCCGGTGGTGCTCGTCGACGAGCACCCGGTGCGCGATCCCGCCGGCTCCAAGGCGATCTGCCAGCAACGGGACACTTTGGACGTCTGGGCGTCCCTCGGCGCCGGCTGCCTGGCCGAGGAGGGCCTGACCTGGACGACCGCCCGGACGTTCCACCGCGACGCCGAGCTGTTCTCCTTGAAGCTGCCGGACGGCGGCTCCGCGCTGCCGCCCTTCGTCAACCTCTCGCAGGCCCGCGTCGAAGAGGTTCTGGACGAGCTGATCGCGCGGCAGCCGCTGATCGACGTCCGCCGCGGCTACCGCGTCACCGGCCTGGAACAGGGAATTTCCGTCGAGATCCAGTGCGAGACGGCGGACGGGCCGCGCCGGATCGAGGCCGACTACGCGATCGCGTGCACCGGCGCCCGCGGGGACGCAGTACGGCGGGCCCTCGGGCAGCGCCTCGAAGGAGTGTCCTTCCGGGACCTGTTCCTGATCTGCGACATCCGGGCCGACCTGCCGGGCTGGGCGGCCGAGCGGCGGTTCTACTTCGACCCGCCGTGGAACCCCGGCCGCCAGGTGCTGATCCACCCGTGCCCCGGCTCGCGGTTCCGCATCGACTGGCAGGTCCCGGAGGACTACGACCTCGCCGCCGAGGAAACCGGCGGGGCACTGGACGAGCGGATCCGGGCGATCCTCGGCGACCGGCCGTACGAGGTCGTCTGGCGCTCGGTGTACCGGTTCCACACGCGCCTGGTCGAGCGGATGCGCGTCGGGCGCGTCCTGCTGGCGGGGGACTGCGCGCACCTGGTCGCGCCGTTCGGCGCCCGCGGGCTCAACTCCGGGGTCGCCGACGCGGAGAACGCCGCGTGGAAGCTGGCCTGGGTCCTGCGCGGGCACGCGGGGGAGGAGCTGCTGGAGAGCTACCACACCGAGCGGCACGCGGCCGCGGTGGAGAACGCCGAGGTGACGACGGCGACCATGGACTTCCTGGTGCCCCAGGACGAAGCCCGGCGCGAACACCGCGCCAAGGCGCTGGCCGGGGGCGTCCACGCCGAGGTCGACTCGGGACGGCTCGCCGAGCCGTTCTGGTACACCGAATCCCCGCTGACCACGCCGGATCCGCGACGCCCGTTCGCCGGACGTCCGCCACGCGGCACGCTGCCGCCACCCGGGCCGGGGGTTCTCCTGCCGGACATCACGGTCCCGGCCGGCCGCATCAGAGACCTGGCGCGGCAAGGGTTCCTGCTGCTGACGACCCCCGGCGTGGACGCCGCGGGGATGCGGTCGGCGGAGATCCCGGTGGGCGGCGCGCTGGGCGCGCGCCCGGGCGAGGCCTGGCTGGTCCGCCCGGACGCGTACGTCGCCGCGGTACTACCCGACCCGACCGCGCCGGAGGTCGCCATTGCCCTCCGGCGCGGCTCAGGTGGCACTTTCACGTGAAAGCGACCACCTGGGGGCGGCACTTTCACGTGAAAGTGCCGGACCGGGTCACGGGTAGTTGTTCAGCGGGCTCACCTGGTGGGCCGTGTTCGCCGGGTCACCCGTGTCGTTGATGACGTGCGCGATCGTGCCCACGCCGCCGAGCGACACCGAGACCAGGTTGTGGAACCGGACCCCGCTGTTGTTCGGCACTTCGAACGAGTGACTGGCCACGATGGACGGGTTGGTCTGGAAGAAGCAGTAGCTGCCCAGCCCCCACGCCTCGTGGCTGGTCACCGAGTCGGCCACCTTGTACGCCGCCCAGCCCTGCCGTCCGCCGCCGCTGGACCAGGACGCCTGGTCCGGCGGGTCGTACGGCATCTCGTTCTGGAAGAAGTACGTGCGCCCGCCGTTGCCGTTCCAGAGCACCTCGTACTGCTGGTAGTGCTCGACGAACAGGCCGTACATCGTCACGTTCGCGCCGTTGACCACCAGGCCGTTCGCCGCGGTGTTGACGTTCCAGCCGACGCCGTTCGAGTGGTCGCCGCGCCACAGCCACATGTGGTCGCCGATCACGTTGTTCGAGTTGACCACCAGCGTCTGCGTCGCCCGGCCGACGGCGGCGCCGCCGATCCGGAAGAACACGTCGTGCAGCGACGTCGGGTCGGCCGCGTGGTTCGCGGCCGAGCCCGGCTGCCCGATCTGCATCAGCACCGGCGAGTTGACCGCCCCGGCGTCGATCAGCAACCCGGCGATCTTCACACCGTCCACATCGGACGTCGTGATGGCCGCGGTGCCGTTGGTCGGCTGCAGCGTCGCCAGGCCGAGGCCGAGCACCACGGTGTCCGGGCGCGTGACGTTCAGCGCCTGGTCGAGGTGGTACACGCCCGGCGTGACCAGCAGGTTCTTGCCCGCCGCCAGCGCCGCGTTGATCGTCGCGGCCGAGTCGGACGGCTTGGCCACGTAGAACTCGCTGAGCGAGATCGACTGCCCGGCGGGAGCGCCGTGGCCCCAGCTGGTGCCGGCGGAGTTCTGCCGCAGCGCGGGCACGAACACGTTGTAGCTGCCCGAGCCGTCGACGTAGAGGAACGGCTTCTCGCGGATCACCGGCGTCTGGCCGACGACGGTCTCCGGCGGGTTCGGGAACGACGCCGCCGGCGTGCCGGTCGAGCCCACGAACACCATGTTCCACACGCCGCCCGCCCAGCTGCCGAGCTCGCTGTTGCGGGTCAGGAACTGCTGCTGTGAACCGGAAACGGCCTGCCCGTCGATCTTGCTGTCGGCGATCAGGCCGCCACTGGCCCAGCCGTCACCGCCGTTCCACAGCTGGATCTGGCTGCCCTTCAGGTGCATCCGGCGGTACGGCGCGGCCTGCGCGACCGCCCACCGCTCGACCTGCCCGGCCGGCAGCGTCACCGACAGGTTCTCCGCGGAGCGCCAGAAGTTCTGCGTCGCGTTGCCCTTGTTGGCCGGGTTGTCACCCTGCTGCAGCCAGTCCGCCTCGACGCGGACGTGGCCGTTGAGGTTGACGTCGTCGGGCGACAGGCCCAGGCCCGCGACCTGCTCGTAGAACCCGAGGTTGACGTCGGCGTTGTAGTTGCCCGGCTTGAACAGCACGGCGTAACGCTGGTCGCCGAACTGGTTGGTGTGCTGCTGGTTCGCGATCTGCGTCAGCCGGTCCTGGATCGTGCCCGCCGGGGTCGACGGGTCGAACACCGACACGTTCGGCCCGAGGTCCGGGTTGCGCGGGTCGGTCGGCGGGATCGTGGTGCCGCCGCCGGTGCCGTGCGCCGCGACCTCCCACAGGGAGTAGCCGTAGCCGGTGGCCCGCTGGGTGCCGTTGATCCGCAGGTACCGGGCCGTGCCGGTGACGGGCACGGTCTGCGTGCCGCCGGTGCCGGTGGTGGTCGAGTACGCGTCGGTCCAGCTCGTGCCGTTGCTCGAGAGCTGCACGGTGAACGCCTTGGCGTACGCGGCTTCCCACGTCAGCACGACGTCACAGAGCTGCTGGGCCGAACCCAGGTCGACCTGGAGCCACTGCGGGTCGCTGAACGCGCTCGACCAGCGGGTGCCGGTGTTCCCGTCGACGGCGTTCGACGCCGGGGTGCCGCCGTTTTCGGTGGACGACGCGGTCGCGGTGCGGCCCTGGGCGAGGTTCGTGGTCCCGCACGCGGCGGCCTGCGCCGGTGGGGAACCGAGGACGGTCGCCGTGGCGAACGCGGTGAGGAGGGTGGTGGAGACGGCGAGGAACCGCCGTCCCCGGGAGAACGTCGTTGATCTCATCTGCCTGCCTGATCGGTCGGAGAAACTCCGGCGGGCCGCGCGCGGGGCACGGCGGCGTGCCGGGCGGGCCCCACTGCCCGCGCCGGCGTCCGGGTGGTGCGACGGGTCCGCGGCCGGGGCGTCCGCCGGGCCCCGTGAGCCGGGGAGCAGGGCGAAGCGGGCGGCGCGACGGCGAACCAGTCAGCCCGAAGGGGTGGAATCGATCCAGGTGGCGGCCACGGAACCGGTTCCGTCGAAGCGAGGAGCAGTTAACATCGCGCGCCGGGCGAGCGTCAAGGTCCCGGCCGGGATTCCTTCTCCCGGCCCAGTGTCCGGGCCGTCCGGGGACCGCCCGGCGCAGCGTCGTTGACATTTTCACGCTCTTTATTTATATCTTGAACTAAGAGCGTTCCGAAGCGCGGGCCCCACACCCGAGCCGAGGCCACGTGAGCCGATCCGCGCCGGGGCAAGGACGTCCCGGCGCCGGTCCCCGTGGAGGTTCCCATGCACCGCCGCATGAAGCGACCCCGAGCCCGCCTGAGCGTGCTCGCCGTTCTCACCCTGGCCGTGGCCGCGCTGCTCACCGCGCCCGCCGCCCAGGCTGCGCCCGTCCTGCTCTCCCAAGGCCGTCCCGTGACGGCGTCGTCCACCGAGAACGTCGGCACCCCGGCTTCGGCCGCGGTCGACGGCGACGGCGGCACCCGCTGGTCGAGCGCCTTCAGCGACCCGCAGTGGCTGCAGGTCGACCTCGGCTCCACCCAGCAGCTGTCGCAGGTGGTGCTGAACTGGGAAACCGCTTACGCCAAGGCGTTCACGATCCAGGCGTCCGCCGACGGCGCCACCTGGACTTCGCTGTATTCGACGACCACGGCCACCGGCGGGAACCAGACGCTGAACGTCACCGGCAGCGGCCGGTACGTCCGGCTCACCGGCACCCAGCGCGCCACGCAGTACGGCTACTCGCTGTGGGAGTTCCAGGTCTTCGGCGGGGGCGGCACCACCCCGCCCAACGGCGACGTCCTGCTGTCGTACGGGAAGTCCGGCTCGGCCTCGTCCTACCAGGACGACGGCGCCTGCCCGGGCTGCCTCCCGGCGAAGGCCTTCGACCACGACCCGGCCACCCGCTGGGCGACCAGCGCGACCACCGGCTGGGTCGACCCGGGCTGGATCACCGTCGACCTCGGCGCGACCGCGAACGTGCACCAGGTGGTCCTGCAGTGGGACCCGGCCTACGCCGTCGCGTACCAGATCCAGGTGTCGAACGACAACGCGAACTGGACGTCGCTCTATTCGACGACCACCGGCAAGGGCTTCAAGGAGACCCTGACCGTCAACGGCAGCGGCCGGTACGTCCGGATGTACGGCACCGCGCGGTCCAACGGCTACGGCTACTCGCTGTGGGGCTTCGACGTCTTCGGCACCGGCGGCAACCCGACCACCCCGCCGCCCGCGCCGCCGGCCCCGCACTTCCCGGGCACGCTGGTCTGGAGCGACGAGTTCAACGGCGCCGCGGGTGCCGCCCCTGACGCGAGCAAGTGGACCGCCGAGACCGGCCCGGGCGTCAACAACGAGCTCGAGTACTACACGAACAACAACAACGCCAAGCAGGACGGCCGCGGCGACCTCGTCATCCAGCTCCGCCGCGAAGCCACCCCGGGAAGCGCTTGCCCGGTCGACCCGATCAGCGGCAGCGGCACCTGCCAGTACACCTCGGGCCGGATCAACACCGCGGGCAAGTTCAGCTTCACCTACGGCCACGTCGAGGCGAACATCAAGGTCTCCGGCACGCAGGGCCTGTGGCCCGCGTTCTGGTTGCTGGGCGCGAACTTCTTCAGCGGCACGCCGTGGCCCAACTGCGGTGAGATCGACATCATGGAGCACGTCGGGAAGTCGCCGAACCTGGCCTACTCGACCATCCACGCCCCGGCCTACAACGGCGGCGGCGGCATCGGCGCGCCCTTCGACGTCGGCCAGGACGTCTCCGCCGGGTTCCACAAGTTCGGCCTCGACTGGGACGCGAACCACATGACCTTCTACGTCGACGGCAACGCGTTCGAGACGATCAACCGCGACACCGTCGAGAGCACGCGCGGGCCGTGGGTCTACGACCACCCGTTCTTCCTGATCCTCAACAACGCCATCGGCGGGGACTTCCCCGGCCCGCCGGGAGCCGGGACCGTGCTCCCGCAGGACATGGTCATCGACTACGTGCGGGTCTACCAATGAGGCGACGGCTCGCGCTCGTCACGGGCGCGGTGGTCGCGGCGGGCCTGCTGACCGCGCCCCTGTTCACCGCTCAGGCGGCACCGACCCTGCTCTCGCAGGGGCACGCGGTGACCGCGTCCTCCACCGAGAACGCCGCCTTCCCCGCGAGTGCGGCGGTCGACGGCGACCCCGGCACCCGCTGGTCCAGCCTGGCCGCCGACCCGCAGACCCTGCAGGTCGACCTCGGCGGCTCGCACACGCTCAACCAGGTCGTCGTCCAGTGGGAGGCGGCCTACGCCAAGGCGTTCACCATCCAGGCGTCCGCCGACGGCAGCCAGTGGGCCACGCTCTATTCGACGACGACGGGCACCGGCGGCACCCAGACGCTGCCGGTGTCGGGCAGCGGCCGGTACGTCCGGCTGACCACCACCCAGCGCGCGACCCAGTGGGGCGTGTCGCTGTGGGAGTTCCAGGTGTTCGGCGACGGCTCGGCCCAGGCGTGCGGCAGCGCGAACGCGGCGCTGCGGCAACCGGCGACGGCGTCCAGCGTGCAGTCCGACGCCTTCCCGGTCAGCGCGGCTTTCGACGGCGACGCCGGGACGCGCTGGTCGAGCCTGGCCGCGGACCCGCAGTGGATCCAGGTCGACCTCGGCAGCTCGCGCCCGGTCTGCGGCGTCGACCTGACGTGGGAGGCCGCGTACGCGAGCGCGTACACGATCCAGCTGTCCACGAACGGGACGTCGTGGACGACGGCGGCGACCGTGACCGGCGCCGGCGGCACCGAGCACCCGGCGGTGAACGGCACGGCTCGTTATGTCCGGATGAACGCGACCGCGCGAGCCACCCAGTGGGGGGTCTCGCTGTGGGAGTTCGCGGTGCACACCAGCGACAGCGCACCGCCGACGACCACGCCGACCAACCCCGGTGGCTGCCCGTGGGTGGGCTCGACGGCGCCGGTCGCCGACCGCGTCACCCAGCTCATGGCGGCCATGACGGCACAGCAGAAGGTCAAGGTGCTGCACGGCAACGGCGCGACCGGGCCGTACATCGGCAACACCGACGCCGTGCCCGAGCTGTGCATCCCGGCACTCGGGCTGCAGGACGGCCCGGCCGGGGTCGGCGACGGCCTCGACGGCGTCACCCAGTTCCCGGCGCCGGTGACGGCCGCCGCGACCTGGGACACCGGCCTGAT
This sequence comes from Amycolatopsis heterodermiae, assembly GCF_034929455.1. Lineage (NCBI taxonomy): Bacteria > Bacillati > Actinomycetota > Actinomycetes > Pseudonocardiales > Pseudonocardiaceae > Amycolatopsis > Amycolatopsis heterodermiae. The sequence goes on along the minus strand of NZ_JAYFSI010000011.1, from coordinate 179,597 downwards.
GAACCGATACGGCTCCGCGATGGGTGCCGAGTTCGCCGGGAAGGGCGTCGACATCGCGCTCGGCCCGACGATCAACCTGGTCCGCGACCCCCGCTGGGGCCGCAACTTCGAGACCTACGCCGAGGACCCGTACCTCGCCGGGGCGGCCGGGACCGCGACGATCCAGGGCATCCAGAGCCAGGGCGTGATGGCGCAGGCCAAGCACGCGGCGGCCTACAACGTCGAGGCCGGGGCGTCGCGCGGGACGCCGTCGGACAACGTGATCATCGACGACCGGACCCTGCACGAGCTGTACCTGCCGGCGTTCCAGCAGGTGGCGAGCCAGGGCCAGGTCGCGTCGATGATGTGCGCCTACAACCAGATCAACGGCGTCCCGGCGTGCCAGAGCAGCGGGGTGCTCACGACCGCGTTCAAGCAGGACGCGAACTGGGGCGGGTTCGTCGGCTCCGACTGGGGTTCGGCGACCGGCGGCGCACGGCAGCTGGCCAACGGCGGGATGGACATGGAGATGCCCGGCGGGGCGTTCTTCGGCCAGGGCCTGATCGACGCCGTCTCGCGCGGCGAGGTCACGCAGGCCCGGGTCGACGACATGGTCCGGCGGGTGCTGACCCAGATGTTCAAGTTCGGCCTGTTCGACCGGGCCCGGCGCGGCACGCCGCAGTCGGTCGTGACGAACGCGGCGAACGTGACGACCGCCCGGGACGTCGCGGCGGCCGGGTCGGTGCTGCTGAAGAACAACGGCGTCCTGCCGTTGACCGCTTCGACGAAGTCGATCGCGCTGTCCGGCGGCGACGGGATCGACCCGCAGAACATCGGCGGCGGCAGCGCCAAGGTCAACCCGTCCCCGGCGTCGGTGAACCCGATCAACGGGATCAAGGCACGGGCCGGCTCCGGCGTCACCGTGTCCTATGTGGACGGCGCGGGTGAGCACGTGCAGACGCCGAACATCCCGGGCGCGGTCACGGCCGCGAAGGCCGCGGACGTCGCCGTCGTGTTCGCCAGCTACGGCGAGTCCGAGACGCAGGACCTCGACACGATCGACCTGCAGAACCAGCAGAACGACCTGATCGACGCGGTCGCCTCGGCGAACCCGCGCACGATCGTCGTGCTGAACACGGGGTCGGCGGTGACGATGCCGTGGCTGTCGAAGGCCGCCGCGGTCATCGAGGGCTGGTACCCGGGGCAGGAGAACGGCAACGCGATCGCGTCGCTGCTCTACGGCGACGTCAACCCGTCGGGCAAGCTGCCGGTCAGCTTCCCGAAGCAGATCGCCGACCTGCCGACGGCGAACGTCCAGCAGTTCCCCGGCGCCAACGACCGGATCGAGTATTCGGAAGGCCTCAACGTCGGGTACCGCTGGTACGACAGCCGGAACATCGAACCACTGTTCCCGTTCGGTTTCGGCCTGTCGTACACGACGTTCGGGTTCTCGAACCTGGTCGTCACGCCGCAGGGCACGAACGGCACGGCGACCGTGACGGCCACGGTCACCAACACCGGCACCCGCGCGGGCGCCGACGTCGTCCAGCTCTACGTCGGGCAGCCGTCCGGCAACGGCGAACCGCCCAAGCAACTGAAGGGATTCAAGAAGGTGCAGCTCAACGCCGGGCAGAGCCAGACCGTGTCGTTCCCGCTCACCCCGCGGGACCTCGCGCACTGGACCGGCTCCTGGACGACCAACGCGGGCCAGTACCGCGTGTCCGTCGGGGACTCCTCGCGCAACGTCCCGCTGTCCGGGGTGGTGAACGTGTCGTAGGGACTACCGGGCCGTCGACTCCCGGATCACCAGGGTCGTCGGCACCACCAGCGGGGCACTCGGAGACGGCGCCCCGGCGAGCTGCGCGAGCAGCTGCCGGGCCGCCGTCTCGCCCATCTGCCGCAACGGCTGGCGGACCGTCGTCAGCGGGGGCTGGGTGTGCGCGGCGAGCGGGATGTCGTCGAACCCGATCACCGCGACGTCGGCCGGGACCGTCTTCCCGGCCTTGCGCAGCCCGGACAGCACGCCGGCGGCCGTGAGGTCGTTGTGCGCGAACACCGCGTCGAACTCCGGCCCGGTCTCGAGCAGCTGCAGGATCGCGGCCTCGCCGCTTTCGCTCGTGAAGTCGCCTTCGATGATCAGCCGCGGGTCGAGGGTGGAACCGGCTTCGAGGATGGCGTCGCGGAAGCCGTTGAGCCGGTCGCTCGTGCAGCCGAAGTCGCGGGGCCCGGTCACCGTGGCGAACCGGGTGCGGCCGGTTTCGAGGAGGTGGCGGGCCGCGTCCGCGCCGCCCTGCCGGTTGCTGGTGCCCACCGACGGGAACGAGGGACGGCGGCCGCGGTCGTCGATCACCACGACCGGCAGCCCGGAGTCGTGCAGCACCCGCAGGTGGCGCACGGCGTCCGGCGGTTCGACGAGCAGCAGCCCGTCGAACGCCTTCGCCGACACCTGCCGCGAGAACTCCTCGAGCGAGTCGGCGCCGCGGTTCGCCGTGGACAGCAGCAGGCCGTACCCCTTCGACTCCACGACGTCGGCGACGCCCTGCAGCACCTCGCCCATCCACGGCCAGGTCAGCCCCGGCACCAGCATCCCGACCGTGCGGGTCACCCCGCGCGCCAGCCCGACCGCGCCGGCGCTGGGGATGTAGCCGGTCGCCGCGATCACCTCGCGCACCCGGATCGCGGTCGCGGCGTCCACATCGGCCTTGTTGTTGAGCACTCTCGACACGGTCGTCTTGCTCACCCGCGCGCGGCGGGCGACCTCGGCGATCGTGACGCGCATGCGACCTCCCGGCGGGTGCCTCGTGTGGTGCCAAGGTACTCGCCCCGGCGGCCTTGTGGGCCACGCGAAATCGATCAAGTCCGGACGGACAGCCGCGTGAGGCTCGCGTCGCCGCTTCGCCAGTCGAGAGTGCGTACCGCGAGGTACCGAACCTGACCGGTGACGGCGACGCTCGCCGTGCGGTTCCGGGCCGGCCTGGCGGCGGTCGTGTAGGTGACGCCGTCGGTGCTGGTTTCGACGGCGCAGGCCGGGACCCGGCCGGACGTCCAGCCGAGTTCGGCCGCGGAAACCGGCCGTACCGCACCGAGATCGACGACCAGGCGCCCGCCCGGCCCCGGCCGCCACGCCGTCGCCGGGTCGTCGTCGACCGCGGCCGCCGGGCTGGACATGCCCGGCGGCAGGGGTTCCGCCGGGAACGTGACGGCGCCGAGCGCGAGGTCTGCCAGCGGGTAGGGCCGGACCTCCGGGACGAGGACGGGCACGGTCAGGCCCGGGATCAGCAGCACGGGCCGGGCGTGGCCGCCGTCCGGTTCGACCGTGATCATGACCGGGAGGCCGGGCGCCGCGGTGAGGTCGACGCGCCCGGCGTCGCGCACGACCGCCTTCAGTCCCGTCGGAACCGCCCGGCCGAACGTGCCGCGCAGGGTGAACCGCGGCGGTTCGATCCGGCCCTCGGCGGCGGCGAGGGTGAACCGGTAAGCGCTGCCCGTCGCGGTGACGGCCTGCTCGCCGCGGTACAGCTCGAGCGCGGACCGGTCCTGCGGGAGGTTCGCCGTCCCGGACGCCGCGGCCGCGGAAAGGTTGGCCAGCACGAGGAATCCGTCGGTGACGCTCGCGCGCACCGCGGTCGCGGTGGTGGTCGCACGAGCGCGTCCGGCCAGCTTCGCCAGGCCCTCGGTGCCGGCGTACAGCTCGGCCAGCAGCGGTGCGGCCGGGCCGTCGGAAAGCGTGACGCTGTTGCCGACGACGGTGATCGGGTTCGTCCCGGACACGACCAGCCCGGCCCGGCCGTCGACGTCGAGCCAGCCGTGAGTGCTGCTCAGCGCGGGCATGGGGTAGCTCGCCACCGGTGTCCAGGCGGCGCCGTCGGGAGACGTCTCGATCCGGTACGCGCGCCCGGCGGCCGCCTCCCAGCTCAGGTGGACGCGGTCGAACGTCTTCGCCGCGCCGAGGTCGACCGCGAGCCAGCTGTCCACGCGCGGCCGGTCCGATGTGGACACCGCCCAGCGCGTGGTCGCGTTGCCGTCGTTGGCGTACTTCGCCTCCTTGCCCGCGGTGGCCGAAGACGCCGACGCCGTCCCGGTGAGGGCAAGGTCCGGACCGGTGCCGTTGTGGACCTCGAACGCGAACAGCGAATAGCCGTACGCCGGATCCGGGCGGACGCCGAGCATGCGGACGAAGCGGGTGGTGACCGGGGTGAAGGTCAGGTCGTCGGTGCGGGCGCCGGTCGGCGCGTCCTGCGCGGAGACCGTCACCTTGCCCTCGGCGGCCGTGTAGGTGCGGTCGCCGTCGAGCCCGGGAACACCGGGCATGACGAGGTTGTAGACGGTGAACGCGCCTTCGCCGGCGGCCACGCCGGTGCTCGCGTACACCGCGGTACCGGTGGGCAGGGTGGCGAGGGCGGCGTACCCGGTGTCGAACCGCAGCACGCCGAACGTGCCGTCGAAGCCGTCGCGGACGCGGGTGTAGACCTGGGCGTGGCGTTCGCGGACGGCGAGGTTCGACGCGGGCAGCAGCATCGGGGTCGCGCCGCCGAGCGCGAACAGCCAGTCGTCGTGGTGGGGCTGCCAGGCGAACTTCACGAAGCCGGCCTTGCTGACCGTCGCGGCCCAGGCGGCGGGGGAGCGGTGGGCGAGCAGCCCCGGCCCGGCGCCGAAGTCGGCGACCCCGGCGGCGTGCGCGTCGAACTCCTGGCCGCTCACCGGGACGACCGCGCCGCCGTGCGCGGCCCGCCACTCGTGCAGCAGGTAGCTGATGGCGACCTCGGCCCGCGCCTCCGGCTCGTACTTGGGCTCGCCGGAGAACTTCGTGATCCGGTCGGCGGGCGCGTAGGCCTGGTACGGCTCGAGCCGGGCGGCCAGGTCGGCCTCGGCGCGGGCGGCGTAGCGGTCGCCGAGGACCTGCGCGCGGAAGGCCAGCGGGATGACGTCGCGGCCGTAGAGGTGCTCGCGGTCGGCGACCATCGGCATCAGCGGCTCGCCGGCGTCACTGGTCATCAGCAGCATGGTGCGCCAGAGCAGCTCACCGTTCGGCTGCGCGGTGAGCACCTCGGGCAGCGGCTTCCCGGCGAGCAGGAAGTGCATCGAGTTGCGGCCGGACGTGCGCCAGAGTTCTTCCTGGTAGTGCGGGCCGAAGGAGCCGTGGTTCTCGACGAGGAACGTGTCGTACAGGTTGGTCGCGGTGTTGGCGCTGATCGGCCGGCCGTCGACGAGCCGCGGGTTCGCGAGGTCGGCGGCGGGCAGCCCGCCCTCGTTGCGGCTCCACGTCCCGAAGGCGTCCCGCCACGCGGCGGCGCGGGGATCGCCGGGCGCCCAGGCGAGGGCGGGGGCGAGCGACTGGGCGTAGACACCCATCTCTTCGAGCTTCGTGTCGCCGACGTGGCCGCCGAGCAGGCCGTTGGGCGTCCAGTCGCCGGACGCCGGGTCGTCCTTCGTGCCCAGCGCCGTGGTGTAGGCGGCCTGTTCGGTGGCGATGCGCTCGACGTTCGCCTGCGTGGCCGCGTCCAGGTCCGTCCACAGCAGACGGGCGGCGAGCAGGAAGTACGACTGGAAGGTGGTGTCGAAGAACAGCTTCCGGCCCCACTCGGTGCCGCCGGTGAGCAGGTTCGACGCCGCGAAGTGCTTGATCGTGGCCAGTGTGTGGGTCTTCAGGGTGGCCTGGTCGACCCCGGCGACGGTGGCGTCGTAACCGTCGCGGGTCAGCAGCAGGGCGTTGCCGAGGACGACGGCGAAGGTGAAGTCCTTGGCCGGGTAGATCCCGGCCGTCTTGTCGAACTGCGACTCGGCCCAGCGGGTGTGCCGGAGCAGGACCCGCAGGTAGGTCGCGGCGACGGCGTCCGGCGGCCCGCTCTTCGGCGCCCCGGCCGCCGCGGCGACGCCCGGCAGCAGCCCGGACGCCAGCATCGCCGCCGCACCGCCCGCACCCAGCAGGCCCAGTGCCCGTCGCCGGTTCAGCTCGCCCATGTCCGGCCTCCACTCGCTGACAACCTTGTCATCGCGGCGATTCTGGGACGACTGCGGCGGCGTCGGCAACCCCGGCGGCCGAACTCGTCCGGTTTCGGACAACACCCGGCTAATTCGTATAACAACCTATACCCGCCGCCGACCTGGAAAGTCCGTGAAGGCCACCTCGAGGGACTCAGAGTCCCGGAATGTGGCCTTCACGGACTTGACCGGTGGGAGCAAGCTCACCGCCGGGGGCGGGCCCGGCCGTGCTGGGATGACAACGTGATCACGGACCCCGGTGTGCTGCTCCTGCTCGTGCTCGCCGGGGTCGGTGCCGGGCTGACCGGGGCGACGGCCGGGCTTGCGTCGCTCGTGTCCTACCCCGCGCTGCTCGCCGCCGGGCTGCCGCCCGTCGTCGCGAACGTGACCAACACCGTCGCGATGCTCGGCACCACCGCCGGCGGCGCCGCCGGGGCCCGGCCGGAGCTCGCCGGGCAGCGCGCCCGGATCGTCCCGCTCTGCGTCATCACCACCGTCGGTGGCGCGGTCGGCGGGGTGGTGCTGCTGGTGACGCCGGCGGGAGCGTTCACCGTCATCGTGCCGTGGCTGATCGGCGGGGCGTCGGTGGTGCTGATGGCGGGCCCGCGGCTGCGCCGGCTGGCCGAAGGCGCCGAGCACCACGGCCTGAGCCCGGTCACCGGCGTGCTCGCCTTCCTCGTCGGCGTCTACGGCGGGTACTTCGGCGCCGCGGCGGGCGTGCTCATGCTCGCGCTGCTGGTCTCGGTGTGGAGCCAGCCCCTCGCCCGGACGAACGCGGCGAAGAACCTGGTCACCGGCTCGTCGAACCTCCTGGCGGCGATCGTGTTCTCGGTGACCGGCAAGGTCGTCTGGACGGCGGCGCTGGCCGTCTGCCTCGGCTCCCTGGCCGGGGCGTGGCTCGGCGCGACCCTCGTGCGGCACCTGCCCGCGACGCCGCTGCGGATCGGCATCGGCGTCGCGGGGCTCGTGCTGGCGGTCGTCCTGGGTTGGCAGGCCTTCTCGGCGTGACGCCGGGCCGCCGGAGAGGGCATGATCGGGCGGGTATCGGCTGAGCGGGAGACCAGATGAGCATTGTCGGGACCAGGGTGGTCCGCCAGGAGGATCAGAACCTGATCACCGCGGGCGGGACCTACGTCGACGATCTGCGGGAGGAAGCGCTTTCCGGAGCCGCACACGCGGTGTTCGTGCGCAGTCCCATCGCGCACGCGCGGATCGAGGGCATCGACGTCAGCGGCGCGCTCGAAGCCCCGGGGGTGCTCGGCGTGTACACCGCCGCGGACCTCGGGCTCGACGCGCGCGCGGCCGGGCCGGTGAAGGAACCGTGGCTGGCCGACGGAATCGTCCGGTACGTCGGCGAACCCGTCGCGCTCGTCCTCACCGAGGAGCGTTACCAGCTGGCCGACGCCGCCGAGCTGGTCGACATCGACTACGACCCGCTGGACGCGGTCGCGAGCATCGACACCGCGCTGGCCGGCGAAACGCTGCTGTACCCGGAAACGGGCAGCAACGTCATGCAGGTCCACGGGGCCGAGGAGTTCGACGACTCGATCTTCGAGGGCTGCGACGTGGTCGTCTCGCAGACGATCGTCAACCAGCGGGTCGCGCCCGCGCCGCTGGAGGTCCGCGGCGCGTCGTGCGCGTGGGGCGAGGACGGCAGGCTCACCGCGTGGCTGTCCACGCAGAACGCCCAGATCGCCCGGACGCAACTGGCCGCCACCCTCGGCGTCGGCGAGGAGTCGGTGCGCGTCATCGCCCCGGACGTCGGCGGCGGTTTCGGCGCGAAGATCGGCGCGGACCCGGAAGCGACCGTGCTCGGCTGGGCGGCCAAGCGGCTGGGCCGGGCGGTGCGCTGGATCGAGACGCGCAGCGAGAACCTGACGTCGATGACGCACGGGCGCGCGCAGCAGAACACCGTGACCATCGGCGGGAAGCGGGACGGCACGGTCCTCGCGTACCGCCTCGACGTCGTCCAGGACGCCGGTGCCTACCCGCGGACGCTGTTCCTGCCGACGCTCACCGAGCTGATGGCCGTCGGCGTCTACCGGTTCCCGGTGGTCGAGACGCGCAGCCGCGCCGTCGTCACCAACACCACGCCGATCGCGGCCTACCGCGGCGCGGGCCGCCCGGAGGCGACGGCCGCGCTCGAGCGGGCCATGGACGTGTTCGCCACGGAAATCGGGGCCGACCCGGCCGAGGTCCGCCGGGTCAACTTCATCCGGCCCGAGGAGTTCCCGTACCAGACGCCGACCGGCGCGTCCTACGACACGGGGGAGTACGCCGCGGCGCTGGACAAGGTCCTCGAAACCGGTGGTTACGCCGAACTGCGCGCCGAACAGCGACGGCGGCGCGAGGCCGGCGATCCGATCGAGCTGGGCCTCGGGCTCGCCGCGTACGTCGAGATCACCGGCGGTGACGCCGGCGGCGAGAGCGGCCGCGTCGACATCCACCCGGACGGCACGGTCGTCGCCTGGACCGGCAGCTCGCCCCACGGGCAGGGCCTCGGGACGTCCCTGGCGATGCTGCTTTCGGACCAGCTCGGGGTGCCGCTGGAGAAGATCACCGTCCGCCACGGCGACACCGACGAGGTCCCGAAGGCCGTCGGAACGTTCGGCTCGCGGTCGCTGCAGCTGGGCGGCTCGGCGATCCGCCAGGCGGCCGAGGAGGTGATCGCGCAGGCGCGTGAGCTGGCGGCCGAGCTGCTGGAGGCGTCGCCGGACGACCTCGAGCTGGACCTGGAGAGCGGCGTCTGGCAGGTCCGCGGCGCGCCGTCGAGCACCACGCTCAGCTGGGCCCAGGTCGCCGAAACCGCCGGTGACGGCAAGCTCACCGCGGACGTCTGGTTCGGCGGCGGCAAGCCGACGTTCCCGTTCGGCGCGCACCTCGCGGTCGTCGAGGTCGACACCGAGACCGGCAAGGTGGTGCTGCGGCGGATCATCGCCGTCGACGACGCCGGCCCGATCGTCAACCCGCTGACCTTCCGCGGCCAGCGGCACGGCGGCCTCGGCCAGGGCGCCGCGCAGGCGCTGATGGAGGTCGTCACCTACGACGACGACGCCAACCCGACCACCGCGACGCTGGCGGACTACTCGTTCATCACGGCCGTCGAGCTGCCGGACTTCGAGCTGGTCGACATGGCCACCCCGACCGACCGGAACCTGCTGGGGGTCAAGGGGATCGGCGAGGCGGCGACCATCGGCTCGACCCCGGCGGTGCACAACGCCGTGGTCGACGCGCTGGCCGCCCGCGGTGTGGTGCACCTGGACATGCCCACCACCCCGATCCGGGTCTGGGCGGCACTCGAAGAAGCGGCGTTTCGGGGGTTCCGGGTGGCGGAGCCCCCGGCCCGGGGCGAAGCCACGGTTGTCACAGCGAACAAGGAGAACCAGCGGTGAAGGTCTCGATCGAGGTCAACGGGCGGCCGGTGGCCGAGGAGGTGCCGGACCGCACGCTGCTCGTGCACTTCCTGCGTGACACGGCCGGGTTCACCGGCACGAACGTCGGCTGCGACACGACGTCGTGCGGCGCCTGCACGGTGCTGCTGGACGGCGAGTCGGTCAAGTCGTGCACGGTGCTGGCCGCGCAGGCCGACGGCCACGCCGTCACCACCGTCGAAGGGCTGTCCGGTCCCGACGGTGAGCTGCACCCGGTGCAGCGGGCGTTCCGGGAGCAGCACGGCCTGCAGTGCGGGTTCTGCACCCCGGGCATGATCATGGCGTCGGTCTCGCTGCTCGCGGACAACCCGAAGCCGACGCGTGAAGAGGTCCGGACCGGGCTGGAAGGAAACCTGTGCCGCTGCACGGGTTACCACAACATCGTCAGCTCCGTGATGGACGCTTCGGGGCAGGAGGTGGACCGGTGATCCCCGCCGAGTTCCGCTACGAGCGGGTGTCCACAGTGGACGAGGCGCTGGCGCGGCTGGCCGAGCACGGCGACGACGCGAAGGTGCTCGCCGGCGGCCATTCCCTGCTGCCGCTGATGAAGCTGCGGCTGGCCGCGCCGGAGTACCTGGTGGACATCGGCCCGGTCGACGAGCTGCGCTACGTCCGGCTGGACGGCGACGAGGTCGTCATCGGCGCCCTCACCCGCTACAGCGACCTGGAGCAGGATCCCGTGCTGCGGGAGCACGCGCCGCTGCTGGCGCACGCGTCGGGGGAGGTGGGCGACCGCCAGGTCCGCCACCGCGGCACCCTCGGCGGCTCCCTGGTGCACGCCGACGCCGCGGCCGACCTCCCGGCGGCGATCCTGGCGTCGGACGCCGTGCTGGTGGCGCGCGGCCCGTCCGGCGAGCGGCGCATCCCGGCGTCCGAGTTCTTCCTCGGCCCGTTCACGACGCCCTTGGAGCCGGACGAGCTGCTGACCGAGATCCGGCTGCCCGGCCAGGCCGGGCTCGGCTGGGGCTTCGAGAAGTTCACCCGCCGCGCGCTGGACTGGGCGATGGTCGGCGTGGCCGTGGTCGGCGGCAAGGTGGGCCTGGTCAACATGGCCGGCGTCCCGCTGCGCGCGTCGGCCACCGAGGAGGCGCTGGCGTCGGGCGCGTCCATCGCGGACGCGGCGGCCCTGGCGGCCGAGGGCACGAACCCGCCGGACGAGCCCCACGCGACCGCGGAGTACCGCCGTCACCTGGCCCGCGTCCTGACCCGCCGCGCGCTCACCCAGGCCGCCGGTTCCTGATGTCCGTGAAGGCCACATCGAGGGACTCAGAGTCCCTCGATGTGGCCTTCACGGACCGGTGATCGCGACGGCCGATTCCCGCCAGCAAGGGGGGCGGGTGCCGGGCGACGATGGGTGACGTGAAGACGGAAACCCTTGCGCACTCGGCCATCGAGCCCGGCATCCTCTACTTCGGCACCCCGGTGGTGCTGATCTCCAGCTCCAATGAGGACGGCTCGGCCAACCTCGCGCCGATGTCCTCGGCGTTCTGGCTCGGCTGGCGCGCGATGCTCGGGCTCAGCGCGCGTTCGCACACCACCCGCAACCTCCTGCGCACCCGCGAGTGCGTGCTCAACCTGCCGTCGGACGCCCTCGCCGCGCACGTCGACCGGCTCGCCATGACCACCGGTTCGGACCCCGTGCCGGACGGGAAGCGGAAGCGCGGGTACTTCCACGTCGCGGAGAAGTTCGAGCGGGCCGGGCTGACGCCGGTGCCGTCGGAGACCGTGGCGCCGCCGCGCGTCGCCGAATGCCCGGTCGCGATGGAGGCGGTCGTCGAGGCCGTGCACCCGGTCGCGGACGCCGACGAGCGGCAGCGCGGCGGGATCGTCGCGATCGAGGTGCGCGTGCAGCGGGTCTTCGTGCACGACGACATCCGCCTGCCCGGCAGCGACGACCGCATCGACCCGGACGCCTGGCGGCCGCTGATCATGAGCTTCCAGAAGCTGTACGGCCTCGGCCCGCAGGTCCACCCCTCGACGCTGGCCCGGATCCCGGAACGGCTCTACCGCGGCCCGGACATCGACCGCGCCCGCAGCGTCACGTCGCGCTCAGCTGCGCCAGCAGGGGAGCGAGTGTCGTGATCCCCGCGGTCACCGCGGCGCGGCCCTTCGCCGAGCTGACCAGCGGTTGCTGCGTCAGCAGCACGACGACGTAGCGGTTGTTGACGACACCGGTGGTGTTCAGGACCAGCGCGTCGCGCAGGATCATCCAGCCCTGCTTGATCTGCCACGACGTCCCCGGTAGCCCGTCCGGGATGCCGAAGTACTGGTCCCAGCCGTCGTCGGCCGGGTTCCGGGCGTCGCCGAGCGCGGTGAGCAGCGGCTGCGCGACGTCGTCGGGCACGGTGTCCTCGAGGAACTCGTAGGTCGCGACGACGTCGGCGGCGCTCGTCTTCGCCATGCCCCACTGGGTGGGATCGGCCGGCGGGGTCGTGTGCGTGAGGCCGATCAGCGCCGCGGTGCGGGTGACGATCTCGTTGCCGCCGTTGCGTTCCCACAGTTCCGAGGCGATCGCGTCGTTGCTGCCCGAGAGCATGTCGGTCAGGTCGTCGACGTCCGCGGCGTCCGGCAGCGCCCAGTCACCGTCGGTGTCGCGCACCTCGTCGATGGCGATCAGCAGCTTCACGACCGAAGCGGTGTAGTACGGCGTGTCGCGGTCGAGCGAGGCCAGTTCCTTCCCGGATTCCCGGTCGAACAGGACGAATCCGACGTCCGTCCCGCGCGAAGCGGCCGCCACGGCGTCCGCGACACCTCCGGCGACGCCGGACAGGTCGGGGTAGGGGACCGCAGTGGTGGTCGGCGGCCCGACCTCGGTGTCCTGGGGCGGATCCGACGTCGCCGTCGTGGTCTGCGCGGCGGGCGCGACCACCTGCCCGCAGGCCGCGACGAGCAGGGCCGCGGCGAGCGCGGCGGCGAGGCCCAGGCGCCGGATCGGTCTTCCCATGCCTGGTCAACGCCCCGCGCCGCGGATTCGACGGCGGATTCCACCTGTCGGTTGGCTGTGTCTTGCTGTGCGGACGCTGTGGCCGAGGAGACAGGAGAACCAGCGGCTGGGACAGCGGCGGGCGGATACCCGCCGGGCGTACCGTCGAGCGCGTGAACGACTTGCGGATCCTGGTGGTGGGTGCCGGTGCGACCGGCGGGTACTTCGGCGGGCGGCTGCTGCAGGCGGCCCGGGACGTGACGTTCCTGGTCCGGCCGGGGCGGGCGAAACTGCTGCGGGCGCGCGGCCTGCGGATCGTCGGGCTCGGCGAGGAGACCGTGCTGCACCCGCCGATCGTCGAAACCGGGGCCCTGGACGAAACCTACGACCTCGTGCTGCTCGCGGTGAAGGCGACCGCGCTGACCGGCGCCATCGACGATTTCGCGCCCGCGGTCGGCACGGAGACGCTGGTCCTGCCGTTCCTGAACGGAATGGCGCACATCGATTCCCTCGTCGCGCGCTTCGGCGAAGCCGCGGTCCTCGGCGGCGTGGCCAAGGTCGTGACCACGGTGGACGACGACGGGGACATCCGACGTCTCGGTCCCCTGCAGAACCTGACCTACGGCGCCCGTGCCGAACCCGCCCCGCCGCGGCTGTCCGACGTGGACGCCGCGCTGACCGGCGCCGGGTTCCCGGCCGCCCGCGACGACGCGATCACCGGTGCCATGTGGGCGAAGTGGGTGTTCATCGCGTCGATCGGCGGGGTGAACGCGCTGATGCGCGGCACCACCGGCGACGTCGTCGCGGTGCCCGGCGGCGCGGCGTTCGCCGAGGCCGTCGTGGCGGAGGCCGCGGCCGTCGCCGAGGCCGCCGGACACCCGGTGCCCGCCGCGGATCTCGAGGCGACACGCCGAACGGTTTCCGACCCCGGAACGGGTGGTTCTTCGCTCTATCGCGACCTTCTCGGCGGTCACCCGGTCGAGGGGGAGCAGATCTTCGGCGATCTCACCGCGCGTGCCCGTGAGCTGGGCCTTTCCGTGCCCCTGCTGGATCTCGTCACCCTGCAGCTCCGCGTGCACAACCACCGGACCGGCTGACACGGCCACACTGGGCCGTTTGCCCGCCAGGGACAGGGATCGTGGTCTTTCGGGCATCCGGGTGGCGGCACCGAACCCCCCTCAAGCCGCACTGCTACTCTTCGTAAGGGAACTTGCTTGAAGGTTTGACGTCTTGAATGTTCGGCGCTTGAGCTTTTACTGAGTGGAATCGGGCGAGGGGAAATGGCGGACAGGTTCGAGTTCGTCCTCGAGGTCGTCGAAGCCCTGGTGGTCGGGCAGGCGACCGGTGGCGACGTCCGGCGGTACCCACTGCGGGCCGGGCACCTCCCGGCGGACCCGGTGCGGTTCGTGCACGTCGCCCGGCAGGTCTACGACGCGCTCGAGGAGCGGCGTCTTTCGGTCTCGGGAGAGCTGCACCCGGGTGTGCGCACGGCTTTCGAGCTGCTCGCGGAGCCCCGCGTCTCGGTCGCGGTGACCGGGATCGACGGCCTCGGCGCCGACGTCGCGGTCCTCGTGGTCACCGACGGCGCGCAGGCGCTCGGCATCACGCAGGCCCCGGACAACGACGAGCTGCTGTTCTCGCTCTTCGCGGACGAGGACCTGGTGGAGGTCGTCACCGGCGTGCTGCCCCCGGCGCCCGCCGCGACCACCGGCCGCCACGTCGTGCACCGCGCCGCCGGCCGCGAGGTCTCGGCGATGACCGCCAAGCGGCGCGCCGACGCGGAGTTCGAAGAGGAAGAGACCGACGCCTTCGGCATGATCGAGGTCAAGGCCGTGGTGCGGCCGGGCCGCCGCCCGCCGGCCCCGACGCCGTCCGACGTCGCCGTGCTGGAGCGCGTGCTCGCCGAGCCGCGCCTCGGCGGCGGCCACATCGCCGTCACCGCGCAGAGCCGCCGCGGGGAGCGCCTCTCGGGCGAACCGCTGAGCTGGCTCGACACCGCCGACGGCCGCTACCTCGTGCGCACCAGGACCGGCGACGCCGGCGAGCTGACGGCCGAGTACGTCCCCGCGGGCCGCGCCGAGCTGGCCCGCGCCATCCGTGACGCGATCGCTGCGGTCTACTGACCGGGAAGGAACCCTCCTGATGACCGATGACGCGACGGCGGCGACCACTGAGGCGCTCCAAGCGACCCAGCAGCTCGCGGCCGCGGACACCCCGCAGCTGCAGGCGATGTCCGCGCTGCGCGTCGGCCTCGCCGGCGCCCAGCTGAAGCGGCTCGCCCAGAGCGGCAGCTTCGCGGTCGACGACACCACGGGCAACCGGCTGATCGAGTCGCTCGAAGGCGTGCTCGAGTCGCTGGAGTCGCGCTGGTCGGCGTTGCAGCGGCTGAACGACAAGCCGGCGCTCAGCCGGACCGCGGTCGGCATGTGGGTCTCGGGCCACATGGTGAACACCGCGGCCGACGAGCACGGCCTGGTCACCCAGCTGCAGGCCGCGCGGCAGGAGTTCCCGACCTACATCGAGGCCATCAAGCTGGCCAAGCAGAACTACCAGTCACGGGAAGAGGAGACGCGGGCCACGATCGTCGCGCTCCCGTCCGCCGACCAGAGCTGAGGGAGACCGTGGCAGCCACCGCCGAGTCCGTGTCGGACCCGTCGTCCCCGGACTACAACCGCCGCAGCCCGCTGTACGACCCGACGGCGGACTCGTCGTCGAAGTACTACGTCGGGCCGCTGAAGACCGACGACACGCCGTCGGGCGACGAGATCCGCGAGATGGCCACCCAGCAGATCGACGACGAGATCCGGGCCGGCTGGCTCGGCCCGGCCGTCGACCCGGTGCTGCGCGACAAGAAGATCCAGGAGCTGTACCAGCAGCACCTGGACAGCGCGAAGAACGGGCTCGACGAGGGCCTGTCCATGCGTGACACCGGCGAACCGCCGCACATGCTGTGGAACAACGCCAGCCACGAGCAGATGATCGACGCCATCACGCTGGACGCCAACCCGGCCACCGTCGCGGAGACGTCGGAGGAGTGGGTGTCGGTCGGCAGCGACCTCGGCACGCACCAGAAGAACCTGGGCGACTCGATCACCGCGAGCACGAGCAACTGGCAGGGTGACGCCGGTGACGCCGTCCGCGAGCACCTCGCCGGGGTCGGCAAGTGGCTGGGCGCGACCGCGCAGGGCGCGACGCTGGCCGGCCGCCAGCAGGAGATCCACTCGCAGGCGCTGAACGAGACGCAGCGGCAGATGTCCGCGAACCCGCCGGTGCAGTTCGACCTGCAGGCCACCAACCAGAAGCTGCAGGCGATGACCGACCCGGTGCAGTACGCGTCGGCCGCCGGCGAGGCGATCCAGACCTACCGGGCCCAGCAGGTCGCGCGCGAGCACGCCGCGCAGATCATGACCCAGTACGACCAGACCATCGGCGCCGCGGTCGCGACGCCGAAGTTCCCGGCCCCGCCGAAGCTCCCGACCGCGACGGCGAGCGCCCGCACCATGGGTACCCGCACGTCGGCCGACGGGGCGCAGGGCCTGACGGGCCGCACCCTCGCGGACGGTCAGCTGGCCCCGAACGGCAGCACCGACCCG
The DNA here is from genome assembly GCF_034929455.1 of Amycolatopsis heterodermiae. Lineage (NCBI taxonomy): Bacteria > Bacillati > Actinomycetota > Actinomycetes > Pseudonocardiales > Pseudonocardiaceae > Amycolatopsis > Amycolatopsis heterodermiae. The sequence continues at coordinate 163,689 of NZ_JAYFSI010000011.1, read as the reverse complement.
TCGCTGGCGCGGCTCCCGGCGGCCTCGGCCAACGGCTCGCCCGCCATCGACCCGGCCACCGGCTTCCCGATCGACCCGGCCACCGGCCTGCCCATCGACCCGGCCACCGGAAAGCCGGTCGGCGGCGGAGCCGGCGGCAGCGGGGCGGGCGGCAGCGGCGGGTACGGCGGCCCGGGCATCCCCGGCGGCGGCTCCGGTGCCGGTGGCTCCGGCTTCTCCGGCAGCGGCATCCCGGGCGGCGGCAGTGGCGGCGGCAGCGGCGCGGGTGGCTCCGGCGGTGGCGGCGGGAGCTTCACCCCGCCGAACTTCGACGTGCCGAACACGCCCGGCGGCGGCAGCTTCAGCGGCGCCGGCATCCCGGGCTCCTCGGTGCCGGGCTTCGACGACTCGACGACGTCGTCCGGCTTCTCGCCGTCCGGCATCGGCGGCGGTGGCGGGGGCACGGGCGGCGGCAGCGGGTTCACCCCGCCGCCGTTCAGCGTGCCCGACATCCCGGGCGGCAGCGGCGGCGTCCGCGGCGGCGGCGGGCTGGGTGGCATCGGCGGCTTCACCCCGCCCGGCATCGACCCGATCACCGGGCTGCCCACCGGCACCGGCGGGCTCGGCGGCTCCGGCGGGATCGGCGGCAGCGGCGTCGGCAAGATGCCGACCATCGGCCGCGGCGGCGGTATCAACGGCGAGAGCATCGCGAGCCGCCTCGGCGGGCTCGGCGGTGGCGGCGGGGGCGGGTCCCTCGGCGGCATCGGCGGCGGTACCGGCGGGGCCGGGGCCGGCGGTGCGGGCCTGCGCGGCGGTGCGGCCGGCAACCTGAGCGGCGGCGCCGCGTCCGGTGCGGCCGCGGAGGCCGAAGCGCTGGCGGCGCGCAACGCCGCGGCCGGCGCGGGCAAGGCCGGTGCGCCGGGCTCCCCGGGTATGGGCGGCATGGGCGCCGGGGCCAAGGGCGGTAAGAAGGAAGACGACAAGGAACACAAGTCGGCCGACTACGTCGAGAACGACGACCCGAACTTCTTCGACGGCGAGCAGGTCGTGGCGCCGCCGGTGATCGGCGACTGGAAGAACCAGGATTGGAAGTGAGTACATGACAGCGGGCGGCTTCGAGGTCGACTCGGATGACCTGGTCGCGCACGCGAGTCACGTCGACGGTCTGGTGGACCGGCTGAACACGGCGGTCTCCGCGTCGGATTCGGCGATGTCGGACCACGCGTACGGGCTGTTGTGCGCGTTCCTGCCGCCGATCATCCGGCCGACGGGTGAGCAGGCGCAGGACACGCTGAAGGCGTCGATCGAGGGTGTGACCGGGCTGTCGGACAACGTCCGGACGGCCGCGCAGTCCTATCGCGACGGCGAGGAAGGCAACGCGCAGCCGTTCGAGCGCCAGCTCGCGGCTTCGCCGCGAGAGGCTGAAGCGAAGGTGAAGGCATGACGAGCCCCAACGGCTCGAACGCGGGGCTCGGGGACCTGATCCGGGACCCCGACGAGGCGATCCGCCGGATGGACGACTGGGCGGCCGGGTTCGCGGCGAAGGCCGAGCGTTACCAGGCGGCCCAGGCGGAGACCGAACGGCTGCGGCTGACCGCCACGAGCGGCGACGGCGCGGTCAGCGTCACCGTCGGCGCGGACGGCACCGTCACCGACCTGACGTTCTCGAACAAAGTCAAGTCGTTCCCGCTGGAGGAGCTGTCGCGGGCGATCCTCACCACGATGCGCCGCGCGCAGTCCGGCATCGCCGAGCGCGTGGCCGGCGTGATGGCCGAGAACCTCGGCGACGAGGACCGTGACACCCGCACGGCCCTGCTCGACTCGCTCCGCGGCCGGTTCCCCGACCCGGACGAGCCCGACGACCCGGCTGCGCCGCCGGCCGCGGGCCCGCCGCCCGTGCCGCCCGCCCCGGCCGGGGGCGCCGGGATCCCGCCGGCGTCGTCGACCCCGTCGACCCCGCCGGCTTCACCGCCGCCGGGCCGGCGTCCGGGCAGCGACCCGGACGAGCAGGACAACAACCCCTGGTGAGCTGATTCGCCGACGCTTCGGGGGCCACACGGCCCCCGAAGCGCGCCAGGACGTCCGTTACCGGTCCTTCGGCGGTCGACAGCGGGCTTTCCGAGGTCGACACTGGGCCGATGACCGGCCTGATCACCGGAAGCCGTGTCCGGCTGCGGCCCGCCGCAGTCACGGACGCCGCCCGGTTCGAGGAGATCCTGTCGCATCCCGATGTCGCCCGCTGGTGGGCCGACGCCGAGGAGCCGGTGGCCGCCCAGGTGTCCTACCTCTTGGACCCCGACGAGGGCACCACGACCTACGCGATCGAACACGACGACGTCGTCGTGGGTATCGAACTGGCGTTCGAAGAGGCCGACCCGCAGTACCGGCACGCCGGCATCGACATCGCCGTCCACCCGGACTTCCAGGGGCACGGCCTCGGCTCGGACGCCATCCGGGCGCTGGCCGAGCACCTGTTCACGGTGCGCGGGCACCACCGGCTGGTGATCGACCCGGCCGCGGACAACAAGGCCGCGATCAAGCTCTACGAAGCCCTCGGCTTCCGGCCGGTCGGCACGATGCGCTCCTACGAGCGCGGTCCGGACGGCAGCTGGCACGACGGGCTGCTGATGGACCTGCTGGCCGAAGACCTGGTTCCGGTGGCGGCATTGGCCGGCGCGTGAGCACGGAGGCGGTGCCCACCGCGCCCGGGCAGCTGCGGCGGGTCGCCGTGGCCAGCGCCATCGGGACCACGATCGAGTGGTACGACTACTTCATCTACAGCACCGCGGCCGCGCTGGTGTTCGGCAAGCTCTTCTTCACGACGCTCTCGCCCGCGTCCGGCACGCTGGCCTCGTTCGCGACGCTCGGCGTCGGCTTCCTGGCGCGCCCGGTCGGCGGGATCCTGTGGGGTCACTTCGGCGACCGCGCCGGCCGCAAGGCGATGCTGGTGCTGTCCCTGCTCCTGATGGGCGTGGCGACGGTCGGTGTCGGCCTGCTCCCGACGTACAGCGCGATCGGTGTGTGGGCGCCGATCCTGCTGCTGGTGCTGCGCTTGCTGCAGGGCCTGAGCGCGGGCGGCGAGTGGGGTGGGGCGGCGCTGATGGCCGTCGAACACGCGCCGGAAGGACGTCGCGGCCGGTACGGCGCGTTCTCCCAGATCGGCGTCCCGGCGGGGCTGATCCTCGCGCAGCTGGTGTTCTTCATCCTCGGCAAGTCGCTGACCGACGCCCAGTTCGCGTCGTGGGGCTGGCGGGTGCCGTTCCTGCTGAGCATCCTGCTGGTCGGCGTCGGCCTGGTGATCCGGCTGCGGATCGAGGAGAGCCCGGTGTTCGCGGTGCTGCGCGAATCGGCGGCACGCAGCCGCCGTCCGATGGTCGACGTCTTCCGCGAGCGTCCCCGGGCGCTGCTGGTGGCGTCGGGGAGTTTCATCGCGAACACCGCGATCGGCTACATCTTCCTGGCGTACCTGTTGTCCTACGGCACATCGGTGCTGAAGATTGACCGCACCACGCTGCTGGTGGTGGTGATCGTGGGCAGCGTGACGTGGCTGGTGAGCATCCTGGTGACGGCCGCGTGGTCCGACCGCGTCGGGCGAAAACCGGTGTACCTCTGGGGTTCCGTACTGCTGGTGGTCTGGCCGATCCCGTTCTTCCTGCTGGTCGACACCCGCCAGGCGGTCTGGCTGATCGTCGCGGTGGTGGTGCTGAACATCGGCCTGGGCGCGACTTACGGGCCGCAGTCGGCGTTGTTCGCGGAGCTGTTCGAGCCGCGTTATCGCTACAGCGGCGCGTCTTTCTCGTACGCGGTGGGCGCGGTTCTGGGCGGCGGCTTCGCACCACTGATCGCGACGGCATTGCAGACTTCGACGGGGACGTCGTTGTCGGTGTCGTTGTATCTGGTGGGAGTGGCGGTACTGAGCCTGGTGGCGGTGATCTTCATCCCGCGTGAGTGATCACGGCTGGTCGCGCGACTGGCGCGGCGGGTTGGCTGGTTCGCCGACCCACCGCGCCAGAGTTGTTGGTGGTTCTGGGGTTCTGGCATCGCCGGGTGTTGGGCAACGCTGCTGTTCGGTCGTGCGGGCCTTACCCCGCGTGAGTGATCACAGCCGGTCCAGCCGGACCGCCGCCGCCATCCGCTCGTAGCCCGCGTCGCCTGGGTGGAGGTGGTCGCCCGAGTCGTAGGCCGGCAGCATGCGCAGCGGGTCGGCCGGGTCGCGGACCGCCGCGTCGAAGTCGACCACCGCGTCGAACACCCCGCTCGTGCGGATGAACTGGTTCACCGCCGTACGGGTGGCCTCCAGCGTTGCGTCGTAGACGGCCCAGCCCTTGAACGGCGTCAACGTGCCGCCCAGGACGCGGATGCCGCGGGCGTGGGCCTGCGCGACCAGCTGGCGGTAGGCCGACGTGATCGCGTTCGGGTCGGTCTGGTGCGGGTCCTGCTGGATGTCGTTGATGCCTTCCAGCACGATCAGCGTCCGCACGCCGCCGACGCCGAGGACGTCGCGGTCGAAGCGGGACAGCGCGTTCTGGCCCGCGCCGCTGCCCGGGACGTCCAGCAGGAGCCGGTTGGCGCTGATGCCCGCGTTCTGCACGCCGAAACGGCCGTGCAGCCGGTCGGCGAGGTAGTCCGGCCAGCGGTGGTTGGCCCCGGCGGTCGAGCCGACGCCGTCGGTGATCGAGTCGCCCAGCGTCACCACCGTCGCCTCGGCGCTGCCCTGGACGTCCACTCCGGACACGTAGTGCCACACCGATGTCTGCTCGTTGTAGGGGGCGCCCGACTCGCTGGCGGTGAAGTCGCCGGCGCGGGTGAAGTACGACGTCTGCGACGCGGCCGGGTGGTAGGTGACCGGCCCGGACTTCGTCGGCACGTAGGTCGTCACGAGCAGGTTCGCGTCCGCGGGGACCCGCAGGCTCACCGGGTCGCTCAGCACCTCGGCGCCGTTCGGCACGACGGCGCTCGCCGCGCCGCCGAACGTCAGCGACCGCAGCGTGCCGGGCACGGCGTCCGGGCCGTTCGCCTGGACCGCGACGGTGACGTGCCCGAACGTCACGGCGCTGGTGCCGAAGGCGTTCGAGAGGTGGATCCGGGCCCGGCCGCCGCCGACGCTCGTGTGCACGACGTTGCGGATCGAGTAACCGGGGTAGCCGTCCGGGGTGTTCGCCACGCCGGAGGCGGGTGCCGCGGCCCAGGTGCCGGTCCAGCCGCCGACGGCGTGCTGGGCGAGCACCGGGACAGCGCTTTCCGGGTTCGCGCTGCCGGACGTGGTGAGGAGGCCGAATCCCGTCAGGACGGCCGCGCTCACGGCCAGGAAGCGTCGCATGCCCCCACGGTCGCCCGCCCGCGCCGGGTCGGGGACCGCTGATCAGGTGAGCAAACCGGACAAGATCCCGGACAGTGGGGGACGGACCCGCCCGGGATTCTGGGGATGCCGGGCGGGTCCGTGCGAGGTGGCCGTTGCCGCGACGGCCGCTCGCCGGAGTGCCCGGTCCCGATCGAGGCGGAGGCTGGCCCGGATCGTTGCTTCGTGGCAACCCCGGAGGGCGTGTGCGAGAACGCCCTCACCCCAAGCACGGCTGCCACCGCCGAGAGGTTCAGCGTATTGGCCGGAATTCTCCTGGCGCGCCCCGAAAAGCCGTGAAGGCCACCTTGAGGGACTCAGAGTCTCTCAAGGTGGCCTTCACGGAACGTGTCAGGCGGCGGCGGGGAAGACGCCCAGCGCGCGGTGGCCGGCGTCGGTCAGCTCGGCGGGCGACCACTGGCCGGGCGCCACCACGACGGCGGCGCGGACCAGGCCGGCGCGGGCGAGGTCGTGGGCGGTGTTCTGGTCGCAGCACGACAGTCCGTCGACGCGGAGGTCGGGTTCGCAGCTGCAGCGGAGCTCCGCGCGGCCCTCGCCGACCGCCTTGAGCATGGCGATCGCGCGTCGGCTCAGCGCGCTCGGGTGGGTGGACATGGTCTGGCCTCTCGGTCCGGCTGGTTCTGGTGCGAGTGCTGCAGCTCGTCACTGAGGAATACGCGCAGTACGCGAGCCCGGTTCACTTTGATCGAGCCTCTTGACACGGGGAAGGCGGACGAGCAGGGTCAGTCATCGGATGAATCAGCTCCACTGACCACAGATTGGCCCACTGGGGGGCCAGTCTGCCCGTACTCATCCGATCCCTGGAGGTTCAGTGACGACCTTCCCCCGCCGTCAAGCCCTCGGCCTGGCCGCCGGAGCCGCCGTGGCGCTGAGTGCGGCCGGCCTGACGCCCGCCGGTGCCGCCGTGCCCGTCGACGCCGCCGGCGACACGCCCGACACCCCGATCGTCCCGCCCCCGCCGCCCGTCCCGGTCCCGCTCGACACGTGGTTCTCCAACGACGGCATCGACAGCGCGTCCGCCGCCGGCGGCGACTTCGACGGCTCCGGCTACACCTTCCCGGCCGAAGGGCTGCCGGCCGGGCAGACCACCACCGTCGGCGGTGTGCCGTTCCGGCTCGGGTCCGCGGCCGCCGGGGCGAAGAACAACGTCGTCGCCACCGGCCAGACGATCGACCTGCCGAAGGGGCGTTACTTCGTCGCCTACTTCCTGGTCGCCGCGAGCTACGGCACCACCGGCGGCACGGCGACCGTGCACTACGCCGATGGAAGCACCAGCGCCGGCTCCCTGTCCGGCCCCGACTGGTACACCGGCAGCGGCGCGCTCGTCTCGCCGTTCCGCTACGCGCCCGGCGGGGTCGTCGACAACAACCCGGTTTCCCTGGCCACCGGCCAGGTCTGGGTCGACCCGGCCCGCGACGCCGTCGCCTTGACGCTCCCGACCACCGCGGCACCCGCGCCGAACGTCTCGAGCCTGCACGTCTTCGCGCTCACCCTGCAGCCCGTCGCCGTCGGCCGGTCGGCGCTGGTGCTGGACGGCCGTTCGACGGCGAACCTGCTGACCGACGGCGGTCCGCAGGCCGCCGAGGCGACCGTGGTCAACGCCGGCACGGTCTGGCTCGGCGCCCGCGACCGCGTCTCGGTCACCCTCGACGTCCCCGGCGGCCGCACGACGGTCCCGGCGACCATCCGCGCGCTCGCGCCGGGGGAGCAGGCGACGGTCCGGCTCGGCCTCGCGCCGAACGCGTCCGTCCCGCCCGGCACCACCACGAACGGCCAGCTCCGCGTCACGGCCGGGCGCGGCACCCTCGCCACCCAGCAGGTGCCGGTCACCCTCGGCATCCCGGACTTCCGGCCCACCGACGCTTCGCTGTCGACCCACCGGGCACCGTACTGGTTCACCGACAGCAAGTTCGGCATCTTCATCCACTGGGGCGTGTACGCCGTGCCGGCGTGGGCGCCGGTCGGGCAGCAGTACGCCGAGTGGTACTGGCAGAACCAGCAGGACCCCAGCGGCGCGACCTACGCCTACCACCGGGAAAAGTACGGCGAGAACTTCGTCTACGACGACTTCATCCCGATGTTCACCGCGAAGAAGTTCGACCCGCGCGCCTGGCTGAAGCTGATCGCGGACGCGGGCGCCGAGTACTACGTCCTGACGTCGAAGCACCACGACGGTTTCGCCTTGTGGGACACCAAGGTCAGCGACCGCAACTCCGTGAAGCTCGGCCCGAAGCGCAACGTCGTCGCCGAGCTGTTCGCCGCCTCGCGCAAGTACACCCCGCAGCTGCGCAACGGCCTGTACTTCTCGCTGCCGGAGTGGTTCAACCCCGACAACCCGTGGATGGGGCACGCGCCGCGCAACCCGTACACCGGCGCGGCGCTGCCCTACACCGGGTACACCGCGGGCAAGGACTTCGTCCGCGACTACCAGGCGCCGCAGGTGCTCGAGCTGATCTCGGAGTTCGACCCGGACGTGCTGTGGTTCGACATCGGCGGCGACAACGACAGCCGGACCGTGCTGACGGAGTACTTCAACCACGCGAAGAACCGCCGGCACCCCAAGGACGTCACCTACAACGACCGCGGCGGCATCCCGGACCACGACTTCACCACGCCCGAGTACACGACCTACCCGAACACGGTGGTGGCGAAGTGGGAGGCGAGCCGCGGCCTCGACCCGTTCTCCTACGGCTACAACCGCGCGACGCCGGACGACAAGTACATGACCGCCGAGGAGGTCGTCCGCACGCTCGTCGACATCGTCTCGAAGAACGGCAACTTCCTGCTCGACATCGGCCCGGACTACGACGGCACGATCCCGGCGGTCATGCAGCAGCACCTGCGGGACGCGGGCGCGTGGCTGAAGGTCAACGGCGAGGCGATCTACGGCACGACGTACTGGTCACGGATGGCGCAGCTGGGCGACCTGCGGTTCACGGTCAAGCAGAACGACGCGTTCTACGTGCACTCGCTCGCCGCGCCGGGCAGCAGGCTGGTGGTCGACGCGCCGGTCCCGATCCGCACCGGTGACCGCGTCACGCTGCTGGGGTACCGCGGGAACCTGCACTGGAGCGTGGAAAACGGCTCCCTGGTGATCGACGTCCCGGCGGCCGCGCGCCAGTCCGGCCGCTTCGCCTGGGTGTTCAAGATCGCCTGGTCCTAGCTGTGTCTTCCTAAAGATCGGCGTTGCTGCCGATGTACAGCTCCGCGAACGCCGCCGCCGCGGCCGGGGAACCCAGCAGCCGGCGCATCCGCGCTTCCGCGATGCGCGCCAGGAACGGGTTCTCCGCCGTGGCGGCGGTCTGGTGGAAGACGTCCGACAGCCACAGCGAGAACTCCTGGTACTGCCAGACCAGGGGCAGGCAGGCCGCCGAGTAACCGGCCAGCCGCGACGGATCCCCGGCGTAGTGCGCCTGGAACGCGTCGGCGAGCAGGAACGCGTCGTGCAGCGCCAGGTTCATGCCCTTCGCCGCGATCGGCGCGACCAGGTGCGCCGACTCGCCCGCCAGGTGCAGCCGGCCGTGCGACATCGGCTCGACGACGTAGTTGTGCATGTCGAGGATCCGCTTCTCGATCAGCCGTCCCTCGGTGATCGGGCCGTCCGGCACGGCCAGCCGGGCCTGCAGCTCTTCCCAGACGCGCTCGTCGGGCCAGTCGGCCTCGGTCTCGCCCTCCGCCGTCTGCAGGTAGAACCGCGTGACGTCCGGCGTGCGGGCCATGTGCGCGCCGAACCCGCGCGGGTGGATGCCGAAGAGCACGCCGTCGGCCGAGGGCGGCGCCTCCGCGAGCAGGGCCAGCCAGCCGATCCCGTAGTCGTGGTGCGCTTTCACCGTCGATTCCGCCGGGAAGTGGCCCTGCGTCACCCCGCGGGCGCCGTCGCACCCGGCGACGAAGTCGCAGTCGATGCGGTGCTCGCCGCCGGCGGTCCGAAACGTCACCGCCGGCGAGGCCGACGTCAGGTCGTGCAGCCGGACGTCGGAGACCTCGAAGACCGCTTCGCCGGTGTACTGCGCGACGAGATCCGTCACCAGGAGTTGTTGCGGGTAAACGAAATGCCGCTGCCCGGTGACGTGACCGTAGTTGAAGGTGTGTCGCCGCCCGGCGAACCGGAACTCGAACTTCTCGTGCCGCGGCGCCTTCGCGACGAGCTGTTCGCCGAGGCCGCGTTCTTCGAGCCCGCGCACGGCCCACTCTTCGATGAACCCGGCCCGCGGCCGCTGCTCGATGAACGCGCGGCTCTGTTCTTCGAGCAGCACGCAGGCGATCCCCGCGCGCCGCAGGAGGTTCGCCAGCGTCAGCCCGGCCGGACCCGCCCCCACCACGACCACCGCCGTGCGCGTCGCCACCATGCGCCCGAGCGTAGCGAACCGGGCAAATCAGTAATAGTGCCGCAGCTGCGGCCACGCGGCCGACCACGGCCGGGTCAGCGTGCCGCACAACGAGATGGTGACCCCGTCCTCGTCGTTGTCGAGACCTTCGGCGTTGTGGTTCATGACCACCGTCCGGCAGCCGGTGATCAGCCGCGACGCGGGGGAGCCGCGCTCGAGCCGGCCGATCAGCAGCACCGGCCCGACCAGCCGGTCCGGCGGCGGACCCCAGTCGGCGAAGGACATGTGCGGCGAATACGGCTGCGGCAGCCCGCGTTCGGGCCCGTAGTACTCGAGCGCCCCGGCTTCGCCGTAGTTGCCGGCGAGGATGACCGCGGTGTCCTTGTCCGGCACCTGCGCCCACGCCGCCGCGACCGTGTCGGCGAACTCCGGCCAGCCGACCTGTTCGCCGGATTCCTTGTTCACCGCCAAAACCGGGCCCAGCGCCGGAGCCGGGAGCACCGGGAGTCCGATGAGGACGGACACCACGACGCACACCGCGGCCGCCACGCCGGTCAGCGCCCGCGCCACCGTCCCGGTCCGCGCCAGCCACCGCAGCGCGGGCACAGCGCCGAGCGCGACCAGCGGCAGCAGCAACGGCACCGAGTAGTACGGCTTCCCGCCCAGCGCCAGCAGTTCCACGCAGACGACCGGGTACGCGATGGCCAGGGCCCGGGCCCAGCGCACCCCGGCGTCGCGCCACGGCCGGAGCAGCCCGGCGACCCACACCGGCACCAGCACCGGTGACAGGTAGACCAGCTGCATCGGCACGAACAGCACGCGGTTCTGCCCGCCGTCGTCCTCGCTGATCCCGCTCGCGACGGTGAGCATCGGCCAGCCGTGCGACGCCTGCCAGAGCACCACCGGCGCGGTCAGCACGGCGGCGACGCCGACGCCCGCGGCGAGCCACCAGGTCCGCAGCACGCGGCGCGGCCCGGCGACCGCGACGCCGATGCCGAGCCCGGACAGCAGGAGCAGCACCAGCCACTTGTTCATCATGCCGAGCCCGGCCGCGGCGCCGACCGCGAGCCACCACCGGCCGTCGCCGGTGCGCAGCAGCCGCAGGCCGAAGAAGGCGATCAGCGACCACAGCAGCATGTCCGCGGTGTTGGTCGCGAGCATGTGCGAGACGACCAGCACGTACGTCGACAGCGCCGTCGCCACCGCGGTGAACAGCTGCGCGCCGCGGCCGCCGCCACCCTCGCGGGTGATGAGCACGACGACCACGACGGTCGCCATCGCCAGCAGGGTCGCGACGGCCCGCAGCCCCATCGGGGTCTCGCCGAACAGCGCCGTCGACGCCCGCGCGAGCCACGGCGTGATCGGCGGCTGGTCGACGTACCCCCAGGCCGGCCGTTTCCCGGCGGCGAGGAAGTACAGCTCGTCGCGGTGGAAGCCGTAGCGGCTCGACAACAGGGTCAGCACCACGGCCTGGAGCGCGACGACGACACCGACCGGTAACGCGGCAAAACGTGGCAGTGACCCGGATTCGCGACCGGCCCCCATGGCAGTCTCCCCTCGGCGTGCGAGGAGCGTACGCCGTGGATCACCCGTTCGGGAGCGCTCCGACGTATTCGCCGCCCGCGTCCGCGACCAGCTCTTCCAGCGACTGCGCGCGGCGGATCGGCGTGAAGCGGACTTCGCCGTCCACGCCGATGTCGAACCCGTGGACGGCCGGGCGCGGCAGCGTGTTGTAGGCGTAGTGCGCGCCGAAGTAGTACGCGCCGGTGTCGTGCGCGACCACGAGGTCACCGGGTTCCAGCAGCGGCAGCGGCCGTTCCCGGGCGAGGAGGTCGCCGGCGAAGCACAGCGGCCCGGCGACGTCCTGCGGCACCTCGGGTCCGGTCTTCGGCGTGCCCGCGGCGTCGTGCGCGCTGAGCCGCAACGGCCACAGCTCCGGCTGCAGCACCGTGCGCGCGGCCACCTGGGCCCCCGCGTGCGTCACGGCGATGTGCCGCCCGCCTGCGACCTTCGTGTACTCGACGGCGCTGACCAGGAAGCCGTTCTTCGCCAGCAGGGACCGGCCGAACTCGGTGACGTAGGTGTAGCGCCCGTCGGCGAGCGCCGGGACCCGCGCGAGCAGCGTCTCGACGTAGTCCGCGTAGGTGGGTCCCGGCTCGTCCGAGGTGAAGTCGACCGGCAGCCCGCCGCCGAGGTCGATGCTGGTGACCTGCCGGTAGCCGGCTTCGGCGTTGATCTCCTCGGCGAGGGCGTGCACGGCGGCGACCCCGTCGGCCATCAGCCCGGGCGGGCAGCCCTGCGAACCGACGTGGACGTGCAGCCGGGTCAGCCACGGCCGGTGCGCGAACGCCTCGAGCAGCAGCGCGCGACCCCCGTGGTCCCGCAGGGGGATGCCGAACTTCGACGACGCCGTCGCGGTGCTCGTGTCCCCGATCCGCCCGGCCCCGACCTGCGGGTTGATCCGCAGGCCCAGCACCGAGCGGGGCGGCGCCGAGCCGACGAGGCGGTCGAGCCGGGCCAGCTCCTGGAAGTTGTCGGCGTTGATGGCGGTGCCCTCGGCCAGGGCGTGCGCGAGCTCGCCCGTGGTCTTGGCGGGGGAGTCGAGCACCAGCCGCGGCCCGCGGAGGCCGGCGGCCTCGGCGACCGCCGTCTCACCCGGGCTGGCGACCTCGGCGTCGATCCCGAGGTCGCCGAGGAACCGCAGCAGGGGAGCGAGCCCGCACGCCTTGGCGGCGACGGTGTGCTGGACGTGCCCGAGCGGGGCGAAGGCCTCGGTCAGCTCCTCGACGGCCGCGCGGAGGCCGGCGAGGTCGACGAACCCGGCCATCGGGTCGACGAGCCGCCGGTCCGCCGCGGCGGTGAGGGCGAGCAGCCGGCGGTCGGTGCGGGCCGGGGAGGCGCTGGTCGTGGTCATGCTCCAAGCACAGCAGCGCGAGGCCGCGCCGGTCCAAGACGCAGACCCGATGAAGGCATAGGGCGCGCCTATAATGGCCGGGTGGACCTGCGCCGCTGGCACTACTTCGCCGTGCTCGCCGAAGAGATGCACTTCACCAGGGCGGCCGCCCGGCTGTTCGTGTCGCAGCCGTCGCTGAGTCAGCAGATCCGTGCGTTCGAGGCCGAACTGGGCGTCGCGCTGCTGGACCGCTCAGGTCCGCGGTTCGCGTTGACGGACGCCGGCCGCGTCGCGGCGACGGAGGCCCGGGAGCTGCTGGACCGCCTGGACCGGGCGCGGGGCGTGATCGCCGCGGCCGGCCGCGGCGACTCGGGACGGCTCCGGGTCGCGTACACGCGCTCGGCTCCGGGCCCGCTGGCCGGTGACCTGGTCGCGGCGTACCGCGCGCGCTTCCCGGGCGTCGAGCTGGCCCTGGAGACGGGCTGGACGAGCCTCAACCTGACCCGCCTGGCCGCGGGCGAGATCGACCTCGGTTTCGTACGCCCGCCGGTCACCCACCCGGGTGTCGAGGTGGCCGCGGTCGGGTCGGAGGAGGTGCTGATCGCGCTGCCGTCGGGCCACGACCTCGCCCGCCGCCGCGGCCGCCTGCGGCGCGCCTGGATAGCGGGGGAGCCGGTGGTGTTCTGGCCGCGCGAAAACGGCCCCGGGCAGTACGACGCGATCAGCGCCCAGGTCTGGCCGGCCGGCGTCCCGCCGATCGTCCGCGAGGAACCGGAGGACGAGCAGCTGATGCGCGCGGTGGCGGAGGGTTTGGGCATCGCGGCGGTCCCGGAACACCGAGCGCGGGCCTTGCGACGCCGAGGTGTGGTGCTGCGCCGGCTGGAGGACCCGGTGCCGCGCATCGACCTGGGTCTGGCCTGGCGGCCCGGCGCGATTCCCCCGGTGGTGCGGGCTTTCGTGGACCTCGCGGCGAAAATGCCGTGAACCGTCGAGGAGCCAGGCGCGCTCGATTCGGCGAGGATCGGCTGCCGTGCGGCCTTGGTGGGGTCGGTGGTGCGGGCTTTTGTAGACCTCGCGGCCGCTGACGGACCCGGGTGATTGCTCCTCTTGGGTAGCGCGCTTTATTCGGCGAGGTTCTGCCGCCCCGGGCTTGGTGTCGTTAGTGGTTCGGGCTTTCGTGGACCTGGCCGCGACCCGGGGTCAGCGAGGCAGGCAGCAGCTCGATCGGCCGGCCCGCGTGACCACGTCCTCCTGAGCCGCCCGCTCCACATCCGCGAAGATCCGCTGCCGCTCCGCCGGGCCCAGGACCTTTCCCCGGCTGACAACCGCGTGGATGCGACGGCTGTTCGTGATCGCCGCCAGGGGGTCGGCGTCCAGGACCACCAGGTCGGCGTCCTTGCCCACCTCGACCGTCCCCGACGACGGGCGTCCGGCGGTACGGGCCGCGTCTCGGGTCGCCGCCTGCAGCGCCCTCCTCGGGGACAGGCCCGCTCGCACCAGCTGCTCCAGCTCGTCGTGCGTGGCGAAGCCCGGGAACGTGTACAGGTACCCGCTGTCCGTACCCGCCGCGATCGGTGCGCCCGCCGCGGCCAGCTCGCCCACGAGCGCCAGCTCGGCTTCGAGGTACGCCGCCTCCTGGGCCACCCGCTCGGGTGACCAGACCGGCCACGCCGCCGCCAGGTCGAGCCACTCCTGGCGGACCGCGCGCGGCAGGTACCGGTCGGCGAGCCCCTGCAGCACCGGGTCCTGGGGCAGGTCCCCGGGCGGTGTCGACGTCCGGGCCAGCACCGCCAAGGTCGGCACGTGCCAAGCCCGCCGGGCCCGGAACCGCCCGGCCAGCTCCCGCGTCATCGCCGCGCTGTGGGACGTGACGGCGTCGCGGTCCATCGCCGCGAGCGCGCCCGGCCAGGACCCCGTGTCGGCGGGCAGGGCCGCGAGCTGGGCGTAGTACTCGGCCTTCTTCGTCGACGTCGACGCGTGGAAGGCGTACAGGTGCTCGACCGTGTGCTGCCCGCGGGCGAGGACGTCCGGCACCGAGAGCTGGATCGGGACGTGCCCGCCGTACGGCAGCCCGTGGCGCCGGGACTCGGCCGCGATCGCCGCGTGGATCTCCGGGCTCATGAACGAGTACACCTTGACGAGATCGGCGCAGCCCGCCTTCTCCTCGCGGACCGCCACCGCCGCGTCGGCGGGCGTGGCGACGAGCCGGTGCACGTCGACGAACGAGCCGCCGCCGTCCAGGATCCGGCTGGCGATCACCATCCGCGGCCCGGTCAGCTCGCTGCGCTCGACGCGGCGCAGCACGTCGTGGGTCGCGGGGGAGCCGTCCATGTCGCGGATCGACGTGACGCCGTTGACCAGGTGCAACGCCGGGAACGTCCGCGCCATCGTGGTCTCGTGGGTGTGGGCGTCCCACAGCCCGGGGATGACGTGCTTGCCGGTCAGGTCGAGGACGCGCACCCCGGCGAGCGCGGGCGCCGGCACCCCGCGGCCGACCGCCGCGATCCGGGCACCGGCCAGCACGATGGTCGCGTCCCGCAGCGGCGGCGCGTCCGTGCCGTCGAACAGCGTCGCGTGCGTCAGCACCGTGACGTCCCCGGCGGCTTCGGCCCGGCCCGCGGTCAGCAGGGTCGCGCCCAGCACCCCGGTACCCAGCCACGCGAGAAAAGAACGGCGATCGACATCCCCCATGGACCGGATGATGGCATGACCCGCCCGGGTGATGAAAGCGTCAGGGACCGGCGGTGAGCACCGCGTCCGCGACCGCGCCGAGGTGCGCGGCCGCGCTGTGGCCGGAGACGACCCGGTCGGTGAGGTAGGCGAACACGAGCCCGCGCGCCGGGTCCGCCCAGGCGACGCAGCAGTTGCTCCCGTTGTGCCCGAACGTTTCCCGGCCGCTGAGCGTCCCCATCGGACGGCCGACGCCGCCGAGCTGGAAGCCCTGCGCCCAGCGGATCCGGGTGCGGATCGTCCGGTCGACGACGGCATCGCCCGACGGCCGCCGGGCCTCGCGCACGGCCACCGCGTCGACGACGTCGCCGTCGAGCAGGGCCTGGTAGAACGTCGCCAGGTCGCGGGCGGTCGTCGAGACGCCCGCGGCGGGGATCACCGCCCGGCGGACGGCCCGCCGGTTCACCATCCGCGCCGTCAGCCGCGCGCCGGCGTCGCGGCCGCGCAGCGGCACGTGCCGGGGCCAGAGCTCGTCCGGCAGGCCGAGGTGGGTGTCGGCCAGGCCGAGCGGGCCGAGGAACTCCTTGCGCAGCAGCACGTCGACGTCCTCGCCGGTCACGCGGCGGACGACCTCGCCGAGCAGGTGGCCGTACACGATCGGCTGATAAGCGGCGACTTCGCCGGGCGCCCAGCGCGGGGTGACCCGTTCGATCGCCCGCACGGTGCGTGCCCAGTCGGTCATGGTGAGCGCGTCCCCGGCGAAGCCGCGGGCGGACGCGAAGCCGGAGCGGTGCCGCAGCACGTGCCGGACGGTGATCGCGCCCTTGCCGCCGCGGGCGAACTCCGGCCAGTACTCGGCGACCGGCGCGTCCAGCGACAGCGCCCCGCGCACGGCGAGCTGGTGCACCAGCAGGGCCACGAACGGCTTGCTCGCGGAGAAGATCCAGAACAGCGCGTCCGCCGGGACGCCGAAACTCCGGTCGAGCAGCACCCGCCCGTCCCGCAGCACGCACAGGCTCGCCCGGGCCCCGCGGGCGCGCACCAGCTCGGCCACGGACCGCTCCAGCGCGGGGTCACCCGGTTCCGTCCAGTCGATCACGCCCGGCGACGTTACCCGCCCGGTATGCTCGCGGGCGTCCCGGCAGGGTGCCTTTTGAAGGGTGTTCGATGGCAGGCCACGAGATCACCGACCGCATCGCCGACCTGATCGACGAAGAGCACCGGCTGCGTTCCGAGGCCCTCCACCACGGCGGGCTCACGCCGGAGCAGCGCGTCCAGCTGAAGGACCTCGAACGCCAGCTCGACGCGGCGGTCGAGCTGCTGCACCGCCGCCAAGCCCTCTCCGCCTTCGACGACGACTGACCCGCGCCGGCGGCGCGGTCCACAGTGGACTCAGCGCCGGGGCAGCTCCGGGGAGTCGGTGTCGAGCGGCACCGAACCCGACCGCACCAGCCCCAGCTGGACGGTCTGGCGGCCGGTCGCGGCCTCCAGGACCCAGTCGGCGACCGTGCGCACGCGGTTGCCCGGCATCGCCATGAGGTGGTAGGCGCGCGTCACGGCCTTCGCCAGGCGGCCGGACAGCGGGATGTGCAGCGGGTTCGCCGCCGCGGCCCCGGCCCCGAGGTCGACGACGAAGCCGAGGTCGTGGTGGCGGTAGGTGCGGGTGCGGCCGACCCCGAGTGACGCGGCGACGTTGCGCCCGGCGAGCCGGCCCTGGCGTTCGGCGTGCTGCGCGGTCATCGCGGTGTACTGACCCGGCCGGGTGAGGTCGGGCACCGCGGCCGCGTCCCCGCAGGCGAACACGTCGTCGTGGCCCGGCACGGTCAGCTGCGCCGTGACGACGAGCCGGCCTTTCGCCGTCTCCAGCCCGAGACCCGAGACCAGCGGGTCGGGCCGCACGCCGACGCACCACACGAGGGTGCGGGTGGGCACCAGGTCGCCGTTGGTGAGCGTGACGCCCTTGGCGTCCGCGTGGCCGACCGACGTCTTCATCAGCACCTCGACCCCGCGCGAGCGCAACACCTCGTCGGCCGTTTTCCCGAGCCGCTTGCCGAGTTCGGGCAGCACTCGCTCGGCGACGTCCGCCAGCAGCCAGCGGATCTTCTGCCCGGCCAGTTCGGGGTGCCGCGCGGCGAGCGCTTCGGTGAAGGCCGGGCCCTGCGCGGCGACCTCCGTCCCGGTGTAGCCCGCGCCGACGACGACGAACGTGCAGCGCGCGTCGCGCTCGGCCGGGTCCTCGGCCGTCGCGGCCAGCTCGATCTGCCGGGTGACGTGGTCCCGCAGGTACAACGCCTCGGGCACCCCGCGGAAGCCGTGCGCGTACTCGGGCACGCCCGGGATCGGCAGCAGCTTGTTGACGCTGCCGGCGGCCAGCACCAGCCGGTCGTACCCGACCCGGTGCTCTTCGTCCTCGGGATCGGTGTAGACGACCTCGCGGGCGTCGAAGTCGACCGCCGTCGCCTTGCCGAGCAGCAGCCGGACCCCCGGAAGGGTCTCCGGGATCGACACGGTGACCCGGCGCGGGTCGAGGATCCCGGCCGCCACCTCGGGCAGCAGCGGCAGGTACAGGAAGTAGTCCGTCGGGTTCAGCACGACGATCTCGATGTCGCCGGCTTCCTTCCGCAGGCTCTTGGCCGCGTGGTACCCGGCGAACCCGCCGCCGACGATCACGACACGCATGGATCTCCTTACGGGGAACGGATCTTGGCCGCGCGGTTTCCCGCAGGCCGGTATGGGGAAACCCGCGGGGTTGACCTGTCGGCACAGGGGCGTACGGTCAGGGGGTTGGCTGTTGTTCAGACACGTGCTCCGGTCAGCGCCCCTGCCAGCTGTGATGGGAGCGCCATGTACCACTTGTTCCGCACGATCGACGAACCCTGCGGGTTGACCGTCACGACCACCGAACGCCCTGGTGGGATCCGGGTCCTCACCCTGGTGGGCGACATCGACGCCGCCACCGTCGGGGCCCTCGACGAAGCCCTCACCACCGGCGATCGGCTGCTGGCCGACCTCTCACGGGTCGAGTTCCTCAGCTGCGCCGGCGTCCGGTCCCTGCTCGAAGCGGACGACCGGGCCGAGCTGGCCGTCGTCGTCGGTGGCCACGCGGTCACCCGGTCCCTGGAAGCGACCGGCGCCGACCTGCTGCTGAGGTGCTACCCCCGCACGGGTGACGCACTGGCCGCGCTGACGGCCGTGGCCCCGCACGCCGGGGAGGCCGGCCCGGACGCGTGAGCGCGCCCGGTCCGGTCCGCTGTGGTCAGTCGTCCGGCCATTCGCCGGTCGCCTTGCGGTAACCCACCGCGCCGGCCCGTTCGGTGGCGGCCTTGACGGCGCCGAAGATCGCGCCCTGGACGGCGGCCGCGATGATCACCTGGGTCCAGGTGTAGTCGCGGTCGATCGCGTCCGGGGCGTCTTCTTCGCCCGCCGCGCGCTTCCAGACCTGCTTGAAGACCTGCCCGGCGAGGAGGCCGCCGAGCGCGCCGACGCCCCAGCTCAGGGGCTTGTAGACGACCTTGTTCACGAGTTCCTCCGTCGCTGGACCAGCCGGATCACGAGCACGAGGCCCAGCACGCCGGCGAAGATCGGCAGCGGGTTGGCGCGGACCGCGTCGGCGCCCTGGCGGAACTTCACCGCGGCCGTCGCGTTCGTCAGGTCGGCGACCTTCGCGGTGGCCTGGTCGAGCTTCTCGTCGACGTTCTCGGTCACCCGGGTCTTCACGTCGAGCTTCTGCCCGAGCGCGTTCAGGGTCTCGGTGAGCTCTTCGCGGGTGGTGTCCCGGTCGAGCCGCGCCTCTTCGGCGTTCTTCGGGAAGTCCCCGCTCATGAATGCACTCCCTGCTTCACGGTGTCCACGTCCTCGCGGACGCCGGTGATGGCTTCCTCCGGCACCGGCGGCACCGCCTGCGTGACCTCCTTCTTGCCGGTCAGCGCGGCGATCCCGGCGATCAGGAACAGGACCACGGCGACGATCACCGCCGCCAGCCAGCCGGGGACCACCAGGGCCAGCGCCAGTACCGCGGCGGCGACGAGCGTACCCACGCCGAAAAGCGCGAACAGCCCGGCCGCGCCGAACAGTCCGGCGCCGAGGCCCATTTTCTTGCCCTTGTGCTGCAGTTCGAAGACCGCGAGCCGGATCTCGTCCCGGACCAGGCGCTTGACCTCGTCCGACAGGTCCGAAACCAGCTCGCCGACCGAGCGCTCGGCCGCGGGCGTCTTGTTTGCCTCTTCGATCACGGAACACCTCCTGCCGCCGGGCTACCCGGGTTCCCGTGCGGGTAATCACGCCGCGTTTGACCGGATCCGCGCCGGGTAGCCGAAGTGTTCGCCGCCAACGAAGAGGAGAGTGCATGAGCACGATCACCGAAAGCGTGGACGTCGAGGTCCCCGTGTCCACCGCGTACAACCAGTGGACGCAGTTCGAGGAGTTCCCGAAGTTCATGGAAGGCGTCGAGCAGATCCGTCAGGTGGACGCCACCCACACGCACTGGGTGACCAGGTTCGGCGGTGTGACGCGCGAGTTCGACGCGACGATCACCGAGCAGCACCCCGACGAGCGCGTGGCGTGGACGTCCGACTCCGGCCCCGACCACGCGGGCGTGATCACGTTCCACCGGCTCGGCGACGCGCACACCCGGGTGACCGCCCAGATGGACATCGACCCGGAGGGCTTCGCGGAGAACGTGGCCGACAAGCTCGGCCTGCTCGACCGCCGCGTCAAGGGCGACATGAAGCGCTTCAAGGAGTTCGTCGAGCGCACCGGCACCGAGACCGGCGCCTGGCGCGGTGACGTGGACCGGCCGGGGAGCTGACCGGCGAACTCACTCGAACGAGTGACACGGCGGGGCGGATACCGTCCCGCCGTGTTTCGCGTCCGTGTACCAGGGGTAGGCCGATCGCATGACCACGACCACAGCCAACGTCCCCACCGTGGAACTGAACAACGGCGTGCGGATCCCGCAGTTCGGGTTCGGGGTGTTCCAGATCCCGCCCGAGGACACCGCCGGCACCGTGCGGACGGCGCTGGACGCGGGCTACCGCCACCTCGACACCGCGCAGATGTACCGGAACGAAGCGGGTGTCGGCGCCGGCATCGCGGAGTCCGGCCTGGCCCGCGAAGACGTGTTCGTCACCACGAAGCTCGCCAACGACGCCCAGGGCTACGACAACGCGATCACCGCGCTGGAGGGCAGCCTGCGGCGGCTCGGTCTCGACTACGTCGACCTCTACCTGATCCACTGGCCGTTGCCGGCCAAGGGGAAGTACGTCAAGACGTGGCAGGGCTTCGAAGACATCCTGCGCGCCGGGAAGGCCCGCGCGATCGGCGTCTCGAACTTCCAGCCCGAGCACCTCGACCGGCTCGCCGAGGAGACCGGCACGGTGCCCGCGGTCAACCAGATCGAGCTGCACCCGGCGCTGCAGCAGGCGGACCTGCGCGAGTACCACCGCGCGCACGGCATCGCGACCGAGGCGTGGAGCCCGCTGGCCCAGGCCGAGGTGCTCGAAGACCCGGTGCTGACCGGCCTCGCCGGAAAGCACGGCCGCAGCGCCGCGCAGGTGGTCCTGCGCTGGCACATCCAGCTCGGGAACATCGTGTTCCCCAAGTCGTCGACGCCGGAGCGGATCCGCCAGAACATCGACGTCTTCGGCTTCGAGCTCGACGACGAGGACATGGCCGCGATCGGCGGCCTCGAAGACGGCCGCCGCACCGGACCCGACCCGGACACCTTCACGGGGTGACCGGCGCGTTTCCCCGCGCGAGCACCCGGGTACCTCTTCCGGGAAGGTCCCCCAGGAAGGAGCGTCCGGCATGAGCACGAACGCCTATCTCGCGTTTCTCTTGATCGGCGCGCTGCTGGTCGTCGCCGACGGCCAGATCATCTACCGGAGCGGCCGCCGCTACCTCGAAAACTCCTACGGCGACCCGGCCGCCGGGGCGTCGATGTCCCGCCTGGTCACGGTGCTGTTCCACCTGGCGACGCTGGGCGTGCTGGCGCTGGTGTCGACGATCAACATCGGCGGCGACCTGCCGAGCATCATCGCCCGCGTCGGCGTACTGCTGCTGATCCTGGCGCTGGCCCACGCGATCACGCTGGGTGCGCTGGCCCGCATCCGCGGCGAGCAGGAGGTCGAGGCCGTCGTCCAGCGTGGCGGCCGGCAGCGGGTGGAGCCGGAGCAGCAGGTCACGACGGTCACGCCCGTCCAGAGCCAGGACGGCCGGTACCCGGACGTCAGCCCGTCGCTGGAGCAGCACCCGCCCTACACGACTCCGTAAGGCTCACGCACGTACCGAAGGCGTCACTTTCACGGGAAAGTGACGCCTTCGGCGTGTCAGTGCCCGGGAACCGGCAGGTCCACCTCGGTGTGCCGGTCGGCCAGGGTTCTGGCCAGGTCGGCGAGCTTGACGTTCAGCTCCTGCGAGGCCCGGCGCAGGACGTCGAAGGCCTCGTCGGCCGTGATGCCGCGGCGCTGCATCAGGATGCCCTTCGCCTGCCCGATCACGTCGCGGCTTTCGACGGCCTTGCGCAGGTGGGCGGCTTCGAGCTCGGCGGACACGACGGACTCGGTGTGCGCCAGCGCCAGGGACGCGTGGGTCGCGAGCAGCAGCGCGGCATCGATGGCGGCGGCGTCGAACGCGCCGGGCCGGCGCGAGTAGATGTTCAGCGCGCCGGACAACCGCGGCGGCTTGGCGTCCGGGAGCAGCGTGGTCGCCAGCACCGAGTGGTAGCCGTGGGCCGCGGTGCCCGGGCCGAACGACGGCCACCGCGGGTCCCGGCCGACGTCCTGCGACCAGCCGATCGCCGGGCCGTCCGGGCGGGCGGACTCGACGCACGGGCCCTCGCCGTGCTCGTACTGCAGCTCGTCGAGCGTCAGGGCGATCGGGTCCGTCTCGACCGGGGTGTGGAACCGGCCGTCCGGATCGCGCAGCGTGATGCTCACGAGGTCGGCGTCGGGGATGATCTCGACCGCCGCGCCGACGACCAGCTTGAGCACCCCGCCGACGGTCGGGGTCGTGTCGAGCAGGGTCCGGGTCAGGTCGGTGAACTGCCGCACCAGCGGGCCGGCCACGGGCGGCGTGCCGTCCAGGCTGAACCGGGAGCGTTCCCCGGCCCATTCGTGTTCACTGACGCTCATCGTTCTCGCTGCCTTCGTGCTCGGGACGGACACCGGTCATTCAACCCGATCCCAGTGTGCACCCGGACGTGATACGCGCCGCGTCACACCGTCAACCGGGGGAACCGGTTCCCCCGGCCGACGGGACGAACGCCGCCCGCACCCGGTCGACGAACCCGGGACCGGGGCGGAGCTGGTCGGCCTGGGGCATCCGGTCGGCCAGGCCCGGGTGCGGCAGCCGGGCCGCGGCCTTGCGGGCGTCGAGGACCTCCCGGCCCAGCTCCTCGCGGCGGGCGGCGGAGTCGCCGAGCCGGATCCGCCCCACCGCGTCGGGGCCTTCGTCGCGCACGTGCCGCCGGACGGCACGGATCAGGCCGCCCAGCAGCCGCTCGAACCGTGGCTCCTGCGGGCCGGCCCCCTCCAGCTGGCGCATCAGCCCGTCGGCTTCGGCGAGGTCGCCGCCGTCGCCGAGGTAGGGCTCTTCGGCGACGGCGTGCCGGACGAGGGCCGAGATGAGGTGGTCGGCGAGGTCCTTGCGGTTCTCCGGGCTGCCCTGGCCGAGCTCCAGCTCGGTGCACAGCCGGTCCAGCTCCCGGTGGTCGCCGTCGAGCACGGTGGTGAGGTCGGTTGCGGGCTGGCTGCGGTTCATGCACGCTCCATGGTCCGGATTCGGTTTTTCCTGCGGTTACCCGCTGCCGGGACGTCGAATCCCGTGTGGCGCCGTCCCCGCCGGGTAACCGGAGGGGAAGCAACCCGACCACAGGGAGGACGTCCATGGCCGTGCCGTCATCGGTGACCGAGCGCGAACGCAAGTACGAGATCGTCCCCGGGACCGGGGTGCCGAGGCTGCTCGGCGTGGCCGGTGTCGCGAGCCAGGACGAACCCGTGGAGCAGATGCTCGACGCGTCGTACTACGACACGCAGACCTTCCGGCTCGCCAAGGCCGGCATCACCCTGCGCCGCCGGGTCGGCGGCCACGACGCGGGCTGGCACGTCAAGCTGCCGGTCTCGGCCGACGAGCGCCAGGAGATCCAGCTGCCGCTCGGCGGTGACGGTCACAAGGTCCCCGGCCGCCTCAAGCGCCTGGTGCGGGCCTACACGCTGGGGGAGAAGCTGGTGCCGATCGCGCACCTGCGCACCGACCGCTTCGCCCACCGCCTCGCCGACGGGCAGGGCCGGACCGTCGCGACCCTCACCGACGACCACGTCACCGGCGAGGCCGGCGGGGAGAGCGCGCGGCTCGACGAGTGGCGGGAGGTGGAGCTGGAACTCGACCCCGGCGTCGAACCCGGCCTGCTGGACGAGTTCGACCGGGCGCTGGCCAAGGCCGGGCTGTCCGCGTCGCCGTGGCCGTCGAAGCTGCGGCGCCTGATCGGCGACCGCGTGCCCGCGCCGCGTCGGGCCCGCAAGAAGCCGACGGCCGCCGACGTCGTCCTGGTGTCCCTGCGCGAGCACTACGACCAGCTGCGGCGCGCGGACGTCGGTGTCCGGCTGGACGTCGCCGACTCGGTGCACCAGATGCGCGTGGCGAGCCGGAAGCTGCGCAGCGCCCTGCGCACGTTCGGGTCCATTGTGGACGAATCGGCGACGGCGCCGGTCGCCGCCGAGCTGAAGTGGCTCGGCCACGAGCTGGCTCCGGCGCGCGACACCGAGGTCACCCAGGAGCGGCTCGGCGAGCAGCTGGACGCCCTGCCGTTGGAGCTGGTCTTCGGTCCCTTGCGTCAGTACCTGACCCGGTACTTCGCCCGCGAGGAGCAGCAGGGCCGGGCGCGGGCGGTGGAAGCGCTGGAAGGCAAGCGGTACCGGAACCTGCTGCGGGCGCTCGACGCCGTGCTGGAGGACCCGGCTCTGACCGCGCACGGACGCAAGCCGGCGAAGGCCGCGCTGCGCAAGCCCGTCCGCAAGGCCGCGAAGAAGCTGCGCCGCGCCGAGGCCGCGACCCGGGGACTCGAGGGCGTCGAACTCGAGACCGCCTTGCACGACGTCCGCAAGAAGGCGAAGCGAGCCCGCTACGCCGCCGACACCGTGAAGCCGGTGTACGGGAAAAAGCTGCGCGCGTGGCGCAAGAACGTGAAGGCCGTGCAGCAGACGCTCGGCGCGCACCAGGACACCGTGGTCGGCCGGGACGTCCTGCACCACCTGGCCGTCGACGGGCACGGCGAAGGGCAGAACACGTTCACGTTCGGGCTGCTGCACGGCCAGGACGCCGCGAAGGCGGCACAGCTGCGCGGGGAGTTCGCGGGGGAGTGGCGGCGCCTCCGCAAGGGCGGGCGCCCCGGCTGGCTCTAGCCGATGGCCGGCGGCGGCTCCCGGGAGCCGCCGCCCGGCGGGCGTCAGGCGTCGCCGGTGAGCTTGCCGCGCAGCTGCTCCAGCGTCTGCGACAGCAGGCGGGAGACGTGCATCTGCGAGATGCCGACGCGGTCGGCGATCTGGGTCTGCGTCAGGCCGCCGAAGAACCGCATCACGAGGATCGCGCGCTCGCGGGGCGGCAGCTCCTGCAGCAGCGGCTGCAGGGCCTCGTGGTTCTCGACCATGGCCATCTCGTGGTCCGGCTCGCCCATGGTGTCGGCCAGCGACAGCGCCTCGGCGTCGTCGTGCACCGGCTTGTCGACCGAAAGGGCCTGGTAGGCGTTCCCGGCGAGCAGGCCTTCCCGGACCTCGTCGACGTCGAGCTGCAGGTGCTCGGCGAGCTCCGTGGGCGTGGGCGCGCGGCCCAGGCGCTGCGAGAGCGCCGCGGAGCCCTGGCTGAGGGACAGGTGCAGCTCCTTCAGCCGCCGCGGCACGCGGACGGACCAGCCGGTGTCGCGGAAATGCCGTCGTACCTCGCCCATGATCGTCGGCACCGCGAACGACAGGAAGTCGTGGCCGCGGGCCGGGTCGAAGCGGTCGACGGCGTTGATCAGGCCGATCCGGGCCACCTGGACCAGGTCCTCGCGCGGCTCGCCGCGGCCGGAGAACCGGGTCGCGATGTGCTCGGCCAGCGGTAGCAGCTCGGTCACCAGCTTGCCGCGGACGACGTCCCGCCGCGGGTCGTCGGCGGGGAGTTCGCCCAGCTCCTCGAACAGCGGTTCGCAGTGGGCGTATTCGTCGGGGCGGTGCAGCACCGTTCTGCGCTCGGCGCTCACGCGCTCGTTCCCGGATTGAGCTCCAGCTCGATCGTGATGATGCCCGCGCCCCCGCCCGGGAGAACGTCACAGTGTGCGGTCACCGAGCGGCTCAGGGTGGTCAGGACGTGCCAGCCGAACGTCCGGTCGCTGGGCGGCCGGGGGTCGGTCGAGCGCGCCGAGACCACGACGTGCAGCGCGTCGGCGGTCTGCCGGAAGCGGCAGTGGAGCTGGGTGCCGAGCTCCGCGAGCTGGACCAGCTGCGCGCACGCTTCGTCGACCGCCATCTTGGCGTCGGCGATGGCGTCGAGGCCGAAGTCGGCGCGCGAGACCATGCCGTGCGTGAGCATCCGGACGAGGGGGATCTGCTCGGCCATGGCGGGCAGCCGCAGCTCCACGACTTCGTCGAGCAGGCCGTCGGCGGACGGCTGGCCGCCCGACGTGCCACTTCGTGTTTCTTCCATACCGGACTGTCTACCCATCTGGGGGAACCCCGACACTTCGCGTTGCGGACTCGAGGGGACCGTCACCGGCCGAGTGCCCGCTCGAGCTCTTTCTTGCTCATCTTGGAGCGGCCGTCGATGTTCCGCTTCCTGGCCTCGTTGTAGAGCTGGTCCTTCGTCGGGCCGCCCGGTCCCTTGCGGTTACCGGAGCGCTCGCCGCCGCGCTGCTGCGGGGACTTGTCCTCGAGGGACGTCCGGCTCGCTTCGCGCGATTCACCCGACCGGGCACGGTTCTTGTTCACCGTCCGGGCCGCGATCTCCTTGGCGCGCTTCGGGCTCGCACCGCGGTCTTCCTGCGAGTCCTTGATGTGCTCGTACTGGCGCTCGCGCTTGCCGCTCCACGACTGAGGCATGCCCACTCCCTTCGATGACGGCCGAATACCCGGCCCACGACCGGGTAAACGTCGCGGTTGATCATCACCGGGGCCGGGTACGCGGCCGGTCGACGGAAGGAGTTCCGATGCGGATCGGCTACACCCTGATGACCGAGCAGGCGGGACCGAACGACCTGGTGCGGTACGCCGCCGCCGCCGAGCAGGCCGGCTTCGCCTTCGAGGTGATGAGCGACCACTACTCGCCCTGGCTGGCCGAACAGGGCCACTCGCCCTACGCGTGGAGCGTGCTGGGCGCCGTCACGCAGGTCACCGAGCGCGCCGAGCTGATGACGTTCGTGACGTGCCCGACCATGCGCTACCACCCGGCGGTGGTGGCCCAGAAGGCGGCGACCGTGCAGGCGCTGTCCGGCGGGCGGTTCACCCTCGGCCTCGGGGCGGGCGAGAACCTGAACGAGCACGTCGTCGGCCGCGGCTGGCCCCCGGCGAACGTCCGCCACGACATGCTCGCCGAGGCCGTCCAGATCATCGGCGGTCTCTTCGACGGTGGTTACTTCAGCTACGAGGGCAAGCACTTCCGCGTCGACTCGGCGAAGCTGTGGGACCTGCCGGAAATCCGCACCCCGATCGGGGTGGCGGTGTCCGGCGCGCAGTCGATCCGGCGGTTCGCCCCGGTCGCCGACGCGATGATCGCCGTCGAGCCGGACGCGGACCTGGCGCGGGAGTGGGACGCCGCCCGTCCCGGCCCGGCGTCCCGCAAGATCGCGCAGCTGCCGGTGTCGTGGGGCACCGACCGCGACGCCGCGGTGAAGCGCGCCCACGAGCAGTTCCGCTGGTTCGCCGGCGGCTGGAAGGTCAACGCCGAGCTGCCCGGCCCGGCCGGCTTCGCCGGGGCGACCCAGTTCGTCCGTGAGGACGACGTCGCGGGCTCGATCCCGTGCGGCCCGGACGTCGAGCCGATCGTCGAGGGCGTGCGCGAGTTCGAGAAGGCGGGCTTCACCGACGTCGCGCTGATCCAGATCGGCGGGGACCAGCAGGACGGCTTCCTCGACTTCGCCGCAAAGGAGCTGCTGCCGGCCCTGGCCTGAGGTCCACTTCGGACGGACCGGGCCATTGCTCCGAATGGCGGCGCGGCGCGCGGACGTGGTGGCCGCTTGCGCCCGCCGCCACGGGGATGCAGTAATCTCGCGCTGGACCCGTTAAAGCGCTAGCGGCCCACTGTGGCGCGCGCCCGGGTCCTCCCTGGTCTAGAGCGCCCTGAGAACGAGTAGAGGGGCGTCACCAGGATGACGGGCGGCCAGGAGCAGCAGCTCACCGCACGGTTGGACGAGGTCACCGTCGCGATGGAGTCACTGACCGCGATGCTGGACACCCAGCTGGACATCGGCCAGATGCTGCAGGCGGTCTGCGACCACGTCGTGCAGGTGGTGCCGGGGGCCGACATGGCGAGCATCACCCTGGTCCGGGACGGTGAACCGGAGACGGTGGCCAGCACCGACCAGCGGGCGGTCAACTTCGACCGCGAGCAGTACCGGATCGGCGACGGCCCGTGCCTGCGCGCGGCCGAGACCGGCCAGCCGGTCCGCGTCGGCGTCGGCGCGGTAGGGGACCTGTGGCCGCAGTTCGTGTCGTCGGCCGAGCAGCTAGGAGTGGCGAGCTTCCTGGCGGCACCGTTGACGGTCGCCGACGACATGTCGGGAGCGGTGAACCTCTTCGGCTTCGGTGAGCACGGGTTCAGCGAGCTGGGCACGAAGATCCTCGAGCTGTACACGGCGACGGTGGTGTTTGGCCTCCGCAGCGCGCGCAGGTATTTCGCGGCGCGGGAGCTGATCGAGCAGCTCAACCGGGCGTTGGAGACGCGAGCGGTGATCGAGCAGGCCAAGGGGATTCTGATGGCGGCCCACCGCATCACGGCGGAGGACGCGTTCCAGCGCCTGGTCAAGCGCTCCCAGGACGGGAATCGCAAGCTGCACGAGGTGGCAGCAGAGTTCGTCGCGGCGGTGGCCACAACGACGACTTGAGGCCTGGTTCGGCGGTGCGCCTTGCCCCGCTTGCTGCGGGCTGGCGGTGCCGCCCGGACCGGATGCCCGGGAGCGGCCGCCGCGCCGACTGGTGGCCGACGCTTCGGCCGGATTGATCAACTCACCGACCGGAGTTGCTCGACGACTGAAGCGGCTGGCTCGCCGGCCGGAGTGGTTACCGCGCCGACTGGAGCGGCCAACACACCGCCCGGCGCGGCCAACTCGCCGGTTGGAGCGGTTACCACGCGGACCGAAGTGGGCTAACTCGCCGACTGAAGCGGTTGCCACGCCGGCTGGAGCGGCCAACTCGCTAGCCGGACTGGCAACACATCGACTGGAGCGGCCAACTCGCCAGCCGGAGGGCGAACTCGCCGACTGGAGTAGCCAACAAGTCGGTCGGGGTGGCCGACACTCCGACCGAGCGGCCAACTCGCCGCCTGGAGTGGCCCTCGCTGACGATTGCCGCCGTGCGTGACCGTTGCGCGGTGTGCTGGCCGCTCGCGGCAGCGGGATGGCTGCTCCGGGCCGTGTGTGCGCCGCTCCCGGCGGTGTGTGGCCCCTCACCAGTCCTCCGCAAACGCCCCGGAACCCGCCCCAGCAGGCAGCCGCCGGCTGGGCAGGTGCTCCGCATCCGACGCTGCCGGGCGGGCCCGGACCGCGGGTTCAGCTGGTCGGAACCTCGTCCGGAGGCGCATCCGCCTGTGGGACCGCCTCAGGCCTTGGCCGGTTGCGGGAGCAGGTCGTGCAGACCAGGGTGCGGCCCAGTATGCGGCCGTCGTCGGCGATGACCTGGGCCACGTGCATCGTGGGGAACCCGCAGACTTCGCAGGGCAGCGAGTCGTCCTCGCGGCTGATGCGGATCTGGGTGCCCATCCGGCCTCCTGGTGTGACGTGGGTCTCACAACCCTTGCCGGTTCCCGGCCGCAGGCCCACCGAATTCACTCGTTCGGCCCAACGATCGGCGTCTCCCGTGCGCCGTTCGGTGACTCCTGTGTTGGGGGTCGAGATCCGGGGTACGCGGATTTCGAGAGGAGCAAGACCGGAGGGGAGCAATGACATGAGGGACAAGCGGAACGACCTGCGCCCGGTGGCGGACCTGCTGCTGGACGGCGGGGACTCACCCGACCAGGAGCGGACGCGCCGGAAGGCCGCGCTGGCCGTCGCGGCGGGGGCGAAGGACGCCGACGACTGCGCCCTGCTGCTGGAGATGCTGGGCCTGCACCGCGGAGACGGCACGAGCAAGAGCACCGAAGTGGCCTGAGCCGCGCCGTTTCGAGATACCTACGGACGGGTATCGAAGGGCGGTGAGGAGGTCATCATGGCCAGACCGGTGTGGAGCGGTGCGCTGAGCCTGGGGCTGGTCACCGTCCCGGTGGAGCTGTACCCCGCGGTGGCGGACCACACGATCCACTTCCACCAGTTCGAACGCGGCACGTCCGACCGGATCCGCAACCGCAAGGTCAACGAGCGGACCGGCGACGAGGTCACCCAGGACGAGATCGTCAAGGGCTACGACGTCGGCGGCGGCGACCACGTGCTCGTCGAGCCCGACGAGCTGGACGAGATCGCGCCCGAGCGGTCGCGGCGGATCGACATCGAGCAGTTCGTGGAGCTCGACGAGATCGACCCGTGGTTCTACGACCGGACGTACTGGCTGAAGCCGGCGAAGGAGGACTTCGCCAAGGCGTACGGCCTGCTGCTGCAGGCGATGGACCGCAGCGAGAAGGCCGGGGTCGCGAAGTTCGTCCTGCGCGGCAAGGAGTACCTCTGCGCGGTCCGCGCCGGCGAGGACGTGATGGTCCTCAACACCCTGCACTTCGTCGCGGACCTGCGGAAGCCCAAGGACGTCATGGGCGGGCTGCCCAAGCTGCCGAAACCGCGGCCCAAGGAGCTCGACATGGCCCTCTCGCTGGTCGACGAGATGACCGCGCCGTGGAAGCCCGGCGACTTCCGCGACGAGTACTCCGAGCGCGTCGAGGAACTGATCAAGGCCAAGGAAGCGGGCAAGGAGATCGCCCACGAGGAGGAGCCGGAGCCCTCGGCCGACGTCGTCGACCTGTTCGAGGCCCTGTCACGCAGCGTGAAGAGCCGCAAGAAGCCGGCCAAGAAGAAGGCGCCGGACCTGGCGGAGCTGTCCAAGTCCGAGCTCGAGAAGCTGGCGCGCGAGAAGAAGGTCAAGGGCCGGTCGAAGATGACACGGACGGAGCTGGAAAAAGCGCTGAAGGCGTCGTGACCGGTCCCGGCTGGCGCGAACCGACCCTGGCCACGCTCACCGATCGCCGCTTCTCCGACGACGGCTGGATCTTCGAGCGCAAGCTGGACGGCGTCCGCGCGCTCTGCGTCCGCGACGACGGCCCGCCGACGTTGTACTCGCGCAACCACAAGGTGATGGACAGGGCCTACCCCGAGCTCGTCGAGGCGCTGGGTGCCCAGGGCGGGCCGCGGTTCGTCGCGGACGGCGAGATCGTCGCGTTCGACGAAAGCGGCAACACCAGCTTCGCCGCGCTGCAGCCCCGGATCCACGTGGCCGACCCGGACCGGGCCCGGGCCACCGGCGTGCGCGTCTACTACTACCTGTTCGACCTGCTGTACTTCGACGACCAGGACACGACCGCCCTGCCGCTGCGGCAGCGCAAGGCCCTGCTGCGCGACGCCTTCGACTTCGAGGACCCCCTCCGGCTGTCTACGCACCGGAACGCCGAAGGCGAGAAGTTCTTCGAGGAGGCGTGCCGCCGCGGCTGGGAAGGCGTCGTCGCGAAGCGGGCGGACTCGCCGTACCGGCACGGCCGGACCCCCGAGTGGCTGAAGTTCAAGTGCGCGCGGGGCCAGGAGCTGGTCATCGGCGGGTTCACCGACCCGCAGGGCGCGCGGCACGGCTTCGGCGCGCTGCTGCTCGGTTACCACGAGGACGGCGCCCTGAAGTACGCCGGCAAGGTCGGCACCGGGTTCGACGAGAAGCTGCTGGCTTCGCTGCACGCGCAGCTGAAGGAGCGGGAAGTCGGGCGGTCGCCGTTCGGCGGGCCGGTCAAGGAGCCCGGGGCGCACTGGGTCCGCCCGGACCTGGTCGCGCAGATCGGTTTTTCGGAGTGGACGCGCGACGGGCGGCTGCGGCACCCGCGGTTCGCCGGGCTGCGCGAGGACAAGAAGGCGGCGGACGTCGTGCGGGAGCGGCCGTGAACGTTTCCCACCCGGACAAGGTGTTCTACCCCGACGACGGGATCACGAAGGGTGACGTCGTCGAGTACTACCGCGCGGTCGCCGACGTCATGCTGCCGCACCTGCGCGGCCGCCCGCTGACGCTGCGGCGGTTTCCCGACGGCATCACCGGGCAGGGCTGGTTCCAGAAGCACCCGGGGGAGCACTTCCCGGACCGGATCCGCGTCGAGCGCGTCCCCCGCAAGGGTGGCGGCACGGACGAATACGTCGTGTGCGACGACGCCGAGACGCTGGAATACCTGGCGAACCAGGGGACGCTCGAGTTCCACGTCTGGCTGTCCACAGTGGACGCTCCGGAGCGGCCGGACCGCCTGGTGCTCGACCTCGACCCGCCGGACGGTACGTCGGTCGCCGAGCTGCGCAAGGTCGCGCGGCGGATCCGGGACCACTACGAGGAAGCCGGGCTGACGCCGTTCGTCCAGGCGACCGGCGGCCGCGGCTTCCACGTCGTCGCACCCCTCGACGCGAAGGCGGACACGGACGTCGTGCTCGCACTGTCGCGGGCGCTGGCCGACCGCGTCGCCGCCGACGACCCGGACCGCCTGACGACGGCCCAGCGCAAGGACAAGCGCGGCGACCGGATCTTCCTGGACGCCAACCGGAACGGGTACGCGCAGACGTTCGTCGCGCCGTACTCGCTGCGGGCGCGCCCGGGTGCGGCCGCGGCGACGCCGCTGGACTGGCCGGAGCTGGGCAAGGCAGAGCCGGACGGCTGGGGCCCGGCGAAGCTGCGGCAGCGGCTGGCCCGCAAGGACGACCCGTGGCGGGAGATCGGCAAGCACGCGGGCTCGGCCGAGGCGGCGCTGGCCACGCTCAGCTGAGGCTCGGGGGAGCTGTCGTCGGATCGGCGACGAAAGCCGCATAGGCATTGTCGCGGTCTGGAGTGCGAAGCGGCCGACCGGTTCACTGCGGTGGGCGGTCACGCGGAACTCGGTCACAACAACGCCTGCGCGGCGGAGGCCGCGCTCGGGGGAGCTGTTGTCAGATCGCGGTGAAGCTCTCAGCGCAGCGACGTCAGGGGAGGTTCGGAGTCGTCCGCGGGCGCCTTGCGGGTCGACTCCGCGCGGGCGATGTGCCAGGCCACCAGCCCGCCCGCGGCGACCGTGCCCCAGAGGACGAGGGCGGCGTCGCGTGCGAAGAGGCCGACGACCAGCATCACCACGGCTGTTATGTCGGAGAGGATGAGCAGGAGGCTCCAGCGCCGGGCCTGCCGCATGTCGCGACCGCTGAACACGTCCGCGAGCGCGGGATCGCTCGCCAGCAGTTCCGCCTCGATCGCGCTCAGGGTCTGGCGGTCACGGTCCGGCAGCATCGGGGTCCTCCTCGCTCGGCTACCGGGGAGTTACCCGTTCGGCGCCGGTTCCAAGCGGTGGTTTTCCGGCCTTCAGTGGTTGTCGCGCGGAACACCCTTCGCGGCCACCCGCTGGAACGCCACGGCGGGGCGCAGGACCATGCCGTCGCAGAGCTGGTCGACCATCGAGCGCTGGATCTCCTGCCACGGCGTCTGCGACGCGGGCACCTGGTACCCGCCCGCCTCCTCGAGCTCCTTGTGGCGCAACGCGAGCTCTTCGTCCGGGATGAGCACGTTCGCGGTGCCCTCGCCGAGGTCGATGCGCACCCGGTCGCCCGTCCGCAGCACGGCGAGGCCGCCGCCGGCCGCCGCTTCGGGGGAGGCGTTGAGGATCGACGGCGAGCCGGACGTTCCCGACTGGCGGCCGTCACCCAGGCACGGTAACTCGCGCACCCCGCGCTTGATCAGCTCGGCGGGCGGGCGCATGTTGACGACCTCGGCCGAGCCGGGGTAGCCGAGCGGGCCGGTGCCGCGCATCACGAGCAGCGAGTCCTCGTCGACGCCGAGGTCCGGGTCGTCGATGCGGGCGTGGTAGTCCTCGGGGCCGTCGAACACGACCGCGGTGCCCTCGTACACCCCGCCCGCCAGGTAGCGGCGCCGGAACTCCGGCGAGATCACGCTGGACTTCATGATCGCGGCGTCGAACAGGTTGCCGTGCAGCACCAGGAAACCGGCGTCGGCCACCAGCGCCGTGCCGAACGTCCGGATGACGTCGCGGTCGCCCGCCTCGGCGTCGCGGCAGTTGTCGCCGACGCTCCGGCCGTTGACGGTCGGCGCGTCCTCGTGGATCAGCCCGTGGGCCATCAGCTCGTGCACCACGGCCGGCACCCCGCCGGCGCGGTGGAACTCCTCGCCGAGGTACTTGCCGGCCGGCTGCAGGTCGACCAGCAGCGGCACGGCGTACCCGAGGCGCTGCCAGTCGGTCAGCGGCAGGTCGACGCCGATGTGCCGGGCGATCGCGCCGATGTGGATCGGCGCGTTGGTGGACCCGCCGATCGCCGAGCTGACGACGATGGCGTTCTCGAACGCCTCGCGCGTCAGGATGTCCGACGGCTTCAGGTCTTCCCGCACCATCTCGACGATCCGCAGCCCGGTGCGGTAGGCCATCCGCGCCCGGTCGCGGTGCGGCGCCGGGATGGCCGCGCAGCCGGGCAGGCTCATCCCGAGCGCCTCGGCGAGCGCGTTCATCGTCGAGGCCGTGCCCATCGTGTTGCAGTGCCCGGGCGACGGCGCCGACGACGCGACCAGCTCCATGAACCCGGCGTCGTCGATCTCCCCGGCGGCCAGCAGCTCGCGCGCCTTCCAGACGATCGTGCCGGACCCGGTGCGCTCGCCGTTGTGCCAGCCGTTGAGCATCGGGCCGCCGGAGAGCACGATCGCGGGGATGTCGACGGTCGCGGCGGCCATCAGGCACGCCGGCGTCGTCTTGTCGCAGCCGGTGGTCAGCACGACACCGTCGATCGGGTAGCCGTAGAGCGTCTCGACGAGCCCGAGGTAGGCGAGGTTGCGATCCAGCGCGGCGGTCGGCCGCTTGCCGGTCTCCTGGATGGGGTGCACGGGGAACTCGATGGCGATCCCGCCCGCCTCGCGGATCCCCTCCCGCGTCCGGTCCGCCAGCTGCAGGTGGTGCCGGTTGCACGGGCTGAGGTCCGACCCGGTCTGCGCGATCCCGATGATCGGCTTCCCGGACTGCAGCTCTTCCCTGGTCAGGCCCCAGTTCATGTACCGCTCGAGGTAGAGCGCGGTCATCCCGGGGTCGGCGGGGTTGTTGAACCAAGCTTCGCTGCGCAGTCCCATACCGGCCAGTCTGTCAATGCTGCTACGAAAACGCACCCTCCGCGGGGGTTGGGCGAAAGCCGTGGATGTCGCATTGAGGGACTCAGAGTCCCTCAATGCGACATTCACGGACTTCCCGGCGGGCCTCGGCGAGCCTCCGCTCGCGCACGTCGACGCCGCCCCTCAGCCACCGTGGGAGTCAGCCGAGGCCGTTGAGGCCGATGACCCTCGAATACCAGTGCGCGCTGCGCTTCGGCGTCCGGACCTGCGTTGCGTAGTCGACGTGGACCAGGCCGAACCGCTTCGCGTAGCCCTCCGCCCACTCGAAGTTGTCCAGCAGCGACCAATAAAAATAACCCCGCAGGTCGACCCCGGCGGCGAGGGCCTCGTGGGCCGCTCGCAGGTGGGAGTCGAGGAACGCGACGCGGTCGGTGTCGACGATCTCGCCGCCGTCGGAGACGACGTCGGGGTAGGCCGCGCCGTTCTCCGTGATGTACAGCGGCACCGGCCGGTAGCCGCGGTGGACCTGCAGCAGCGACTCCGTCAGCCCGGCCGGCTGGACCTCCCAGCCCGAATCGGTGCGCGGCGCGGCGGGATCCGGCACGAAGTGGACGTCGCCCGCGCCGACCCACTCCGGGCCGGCCGGCTCGCTGCCCGGCACCGGCCCGCCCGCGACGCGGTAGTCGCGGTAGTAGTTCACGCCGAGCCAGTCGACGTGCGCGGCGATGACAGCGCTGTCATCGGGCCGGACGACGTCGCCGATCCCGAACGGCGCCAGGTCCTCGAGCAGGTCGTCCGGGTAGGCGCCGCGCAGCACCGGGTCGAGGAACAGCCGGTTCTGCAGGCCGTCGATCCGGCGGCACGCGGCGACGTCGGCGGCGTTCGCCGGGTCGTGCGGCGCGACCGGGTACAGGTTGAGCGTGATGCCGGCCGGGACGTCCGGGGCGTGGCGGCGGATGATGTCCATCGCGAGCCCGTGCCCCAGCAGCAGGTGGTGCGTCGCGGCGACGGCGGCGGTGTGGTCGGTGCGGCCGGGCGCGTGGATGCCGCCCGCGTAGCCGAGCATCGCCGCGCACCACGGCTCGTTGAGCGTCGACCAGCTGGCGACGCGGTCGCCGAGCCGGGCCAGCACCGTCTCGGTGTAGTCGGCGAAGCGGTACGCGGTGTCCCGCGACGTCCAGCCGCCCTGCTCCTCCAGCGCCTGCGGCAGGTCCCAGTGGTAGAGCGTCGCCCACGGCTCGATCCCGGCCTCCAGCAGCCGGTCGACGAGCCGGTCGTAGAACGCGATCCCGGCGGCGTTGGGGGCGCCGCCGTCCGGGCGCACGCGCGGCCAGGCCAGCGAGAACCGGTAGGCGCCCAGGCCGAGGCGCCGCATGAGGTCGACGTCCTCGCCGTAGCGGCGGTAGTGGTCGGCGGCCGGGTCGCCGGTGTCGCCGCGCTTGACCGCACCCGGACGGCGCGCGAAGACGTCCCAGACCGAGTCGGTGCGCCCGTCGGCCGTGGTGGCCCCCTCCACCTGGAACGCCGCGGTGGCGGCGCCCCAGACGAAGGCGGGCGGGAACATCAAAGCGGTCTCGGCCCGAACGCTGTCGGGATGTACGGACATGGTCACCCTTTCACGGCACCTTGCATGATCCCGGCCACGATCTGGCGGCCGAGCAGGAGGAAGACGATGAGGATCGGGATGGTGGCCAGGGTCGTGCCGGCCAGCACCAGCGAATAGTCGACGTAGTAACCGCTCTGCAACTTCTCCAGGGCCACCTGGACGGTCGGGTTGCCCGCGTCCAGCACCACCAGCGGCCACAGGAAGTCGTTCCAGGACGTCATGAACGTGAACATCGCCAGGATCGCCGCCGCCGGGCGCACCGCGGGCAGGCAGACGTTCCAGAAGATCCGGAACATGCTGCAGCCGTCGACGCGCGCGGCCTCGATCAGCTCGTACGGCAGTGCGTCCACTGTGTACTGCCGCATCCAGAACACGCCGAACGCGGTGACCAGGTTGGGCACGATCACCGACTGCAGCCCGCCGGCCCAGCCCAGTTTCGACATCGCGATGAACAACGGGATGATGCCGAGCTGCGTGGGCACCGCGAGCGTGATGACGATGAACACGAACAACCCGTTGCGCCCCTTGAACCGGAGTTTCGCGAAGGCGAACCCGGCCAGGGAGGAGAACAACACCGTCGTCAAGGTGACCGTGCCGGACACGATGACGCTGTTGGCCAAGGCCTTCCAGAACGGCACGGTGTCGAACACCCGCGAAGCGTTGGCGAAGAAGTTGCCGCCGGGGACGAACGGCGGGATGCGCTCGGTGAGCATCCCGTTGTCCCGGCTGGCCACCAGGAACGACCAGTAGAACGGGAACAGTGAGCCGAGCACGAAGATGGCGAGCACCCAGTAGGTCGCCTTGCGCGGCTTGCCGAGCGTCGCGACGCTCCTGCGGAGTCCACTCTGGAGGGTGGTCATTTCTTCTTCACCGCCGGGGTGCGGGCCAGGCGGCCGGTGAGGAAGAAGTTCACCAGCGCGATGACCACGATGATCACGAACAGCACCCAGGCGATCGCCGAGGCGTAACCCAGGTTGTAGTTCTCGAACGCAGATTGGTACAGGTACAGCGTCACGGTCTGGAACTGGTTGGTGGAACCGCCGTTGTTCGACCCGGGCATGGCGTCGAACAGCTTGGGCTCGGTGAAGATCTGCAGCCCGCCGATCGTCGAGGTGATGGTGACGAAGATCAGCGTCGGTTTCAGCAGCGGCAGCGTGACGTTGAAGAAGCGCCGCCACGTCCCGGCGCCGTCGATCAGCGCGGCTTCGTGCAGTTCCTTCGGGATGGCCTGCATCGCGGCCAGCACGATCAGCGCGTTGTACCCGGTCCAGCGCCAGTTCACCATGATCGCGATCGCGACGTGGCTGCCGAACCGGCTGGCCTGCCAGTCGACCGGGTCCAGCCCGATGGTCTGCAGCACGCCGTTGATCAGGCCGTACTTCGGCCCGAACAGGTTCGCGAAGATGATCCCGATCGCGACGAGGCTCGCGGCGTACGGCAGCAGGATGCCGACGCGCCAGCCGGTCGCGCCGCGCAGCCGGCTCCCGAGCAGCGCCGCGAGCGCCATCGCGATGATGAGCTGCGGGATGCTGGAGAGCAGGAAGATGCTGAACGTGTTGGCCAGCGCGTTCCAGAACTGGCCGTCGCCGAACAGCTCCTTGTAGTTGTCGACGCCGATGAAGTCCGGGTCGTCGTCCCCGGCCTTCCACTTGAACAGCGAGACGTACGCGGTGTACAGCAACGGGAACAGCCCGACGACCCCGAACACGATGAAGAACGGCGCGACGTAGAGGTACGGCGATACCTTGACGTCCCACCGGCTCAGCTTGTGCCGGAAGGTGGGCCGGGGAGACCTGCGCTCCCCGGCCGTACTCCCTTCCGGCGCGACCTTGTCGATGACGGTCATGAGGTCAGCGGGTGATCTTCTTCGCCGAGTCGACCAGTTGCTGCCAGCCGTCCGCCGCCGACTTGCCCTGTTCGACCGCCTGCAGCGCCGGGCTGGAGGCGTTCTCCTGGATCTGGCCGTCACCGGGGCCCTTGTACTGCGGCTTCTGGACCTTCTTGGCCTGCTCGGCGAACAGCTCGCCGACCTTCGCGTTGCCGAAGTAGGCGTCGGTCTGGCTCAGCAGCGCGGGGTCCGTCAGGGCCTTGACCTGGCTCGGGAAGGTGCCCTTGGCCTGGAACGCCTTGATCTGCTGCTCCGGCGCGGTCAGCCAGGCCGCGAGCTCGGCGGCCTCCTTCGGGTGCTTCGACTGCGTCGGCACGGTCAGGTACGAACCGCCCCAGTTGCCGCCGCCACCGGGGAAGGCCGCGGTGACCGCCCACTTGCCGGAGTTCTCCGGGCCGGCCTGCTCCTTGATCACGCCGAGCATCCACGCCGGGCACACCTTCGTGGCGAACGCGCCCTGCTTGAAGCCGGAGTTCCACTCGTTGCTGAACGCGGTGAGCTTGGCCGACTCGCCCTTGGCGACGGCGTCGGTGACCTTCGTCCAGGCGTCCTTGATGCCCTGGTTGCCCTCGACGGCGAGCTTGTCGTCGGTGCCGATGTAGCCCTGGGGGAGCTGGTTGACCATCGCGTTGAAGTTCTGCGCGGCCGAGTCGAACCAGGCCTTGCCCTTGGTCTTGGACACGTAGTCCGCGCCCGCGGCGAAGTAGCTGTCCCAGGAGGCGAACAGGGGCTTGACCTGCTCGGGGTCGGTCGGCAGCCCGGCCGCGGCGAACATGTCCTTGCGGTAGCACATGGCGAGCGGCCCGATGTCGGTGCCGTAGCCGATGACCTTGCCGTCCTTGGTCTTCGCGGCGTCGTACTTCCAGCCGAGCCAGCGGTCGGGCGAGGCGTCGGCGGGGCCGATCTTGCTGAGGTCGTTGAACTTCGAGCCCTTGTCGAGCACGTCGGAGAGGTGACCCTCCTCGACCGCCGTGACGTCGGCGAGGCCCGAGCCCGCGGCCAGCTTGGTGATCAGGTCCTGGTGGTAGGGCCCGCCCTGGCCGGTCTTGCGGTGGGTGATCTTGATGTTGGGGTGCAGCCGCTCGTATTCCGGGATGAGGGCCTCGTAGCCGAACTCGGTGAACGTCGCCAGCGTCAGGTCCACGTGCTCGTTCGGACCCGCTGCCGCCGGGGTTTCGTCACCGCCGCCACCGCAGGCCGTGGCGCCGAGCGCCGTCATCGTGATGCCCAGTGCGAGGACCAGGCCGTTCCGGATCGTTCTCACGTGTCCAACCACCTTGTTGACGGGAATGAGCGCTCTCACTGCTGGGAGCCGTTCTGGGAGCGCTCCCAGGTGTCGCAGAGTCTGCTTGCGGGTTCTGGCGGTGTCAAGGGGGCGTAACCGGAGCGTTTCCTGCGAGGAGCGCTCCCGGGCCCCTGAGGATCGTTGAACGTTAAGCTGGGGACGTCCGGGTGGTGGCAGGAGCGAGGGCGGTGCCGTGGGGCCTCGAGCAGGGGATGAAGAACGGCCGACGCTGGAGGACGTCGCGGCGTTCGCCGGCGTGTCGCGGTCGACGGCGTCACGGGCGCTGAACGACGACGCCTACGTCAGCGCGGCGGCGCGGGAGAAGGTCCAGGCCGCGGCCCGTGACCTGGGCTATTCCCCGAACCAGGCGGCCAGGTCGCTGGTCACCCGGCGGACCGGGGCGATCGCGGTGGTGCTCTCGGAGCCGGAGGCCCGGCTGCTCGACGACCCGTACCGGACGGCCGTCATGCGGGCCGGTTATCGCGAGCTCGCCGACATCGGCCGTCAGATGGTGTTGATCTTCAGCGACACCCGCGAAGACCTCAGTCGGACGGTCCGGTTCCTCGAAGGCGGGCACGTCGACGGCGCACTCGTGTTCGCGCCGCACCGGTCCGACCCGCTGCCCAAGGCGCTGCGCCTGCTCCGGATCCCGGTGGTGTTCGGCGGCCAGGCGGCCGGCCTCCGCCGCGGCGTCCACGTCGTCGACTTCGACAACGAGGGCGGTGCCCGATTGGCCGTGGAACACCTGGTCGCGGCGGGGCGGCGGAAGATCGGCACGATCGCCGGCCCGCAGGACCAGAGCGCCGCGATCGACCGGCTCGCCGGCTGGCGCAAGACGCTGCTCGACGCCGGTCTCGACCCCGCCGACCTGGCCGCGGAGGCCGACTTCACGCTCTCGGGCGGCGCGAACGCGATGTCCGCCCTGCTCGCCCGGCACGCCGATCTCGACGCGGTCTTCGTCGCCAGCGACATGATGGCGGTGGGCGCGCTGCGCACGCTGGACGCGGCCGGGCGCCGCATCCCGGAGGACATCGCGGTGGTCAGCTTCGACGACAACGCCACCCTCGCCCCGGCCATGGACCCGCCCCTGACCTCGGTGCACCAGGACCCGCGCGAGCAGGTCCACGCCATGGTCGAGACGATGCTCCAGCTCCTCGACGACCAGGGTCTCAAGCCCCGCCAGCAGGTCCTCCCGGTCTCGCTGGCCATCCGCGCCTCCAGCTGACCCCCGGTTCCGCCCCCCACACCCCGCCCCCGGTCCGCGGGTTACGCGTGTCGTCCACCCAGGTACGCGAGTCGTTCGTCCGGGTACGCGAGTCGGCCGCCGAGGTACGGGTGTCGTCCGTCCAGGTACGCGAGTCGGCCGCCGGGGTGCGCGTGTCGTCCATCCCGGTACGCGTGTCGACCCCACAAGCACGCGTGTCGTCGCGGCAATCACGTGTGTCGACCTTCTGATCACGAGTGATGCCTCCGCAATCACGAGTGATGCCGCCCCAATCACACGTGATGCCCCGCTGATCACGGGTGATGCCCCTTCCCGCACGGCGGGAAGGGGTGAACTCGCGCATCTGGAGGGGGTCGGTCCACGTGTCCCGGCGGTCGGCGCGCGTGCTTGGAGGGTCGGTTCGTGTGCTCGAAGGGTCGGCTCGCGTGATTCGGGGACGAGATGCGTGTCTGGAGGGTCGACTCGTGTGTCTGGAAGGTCGACTCGTGTGATCCGAGGGTCGACTCGCGTGCTTGGAAGGTCGGCACGTGTGTCTGGAGGGTCGACAAGTGTGATCCGGGGGACGACACGCGCACTGGGATGGACGACCCGCGTACCGGGATGGACGACACACGTACCTGGAGGGACGACACGCGTGCCCGGATGGACGACACGTGCCGGGATGGACGACTCGCGTGCACCGGTGGACGACTCGCGTACCGGGGGGACGACACGAAGTGGGTGTGTGTCGAATGCTTCGACGGGGTCTGGGAGCGCTCCTGGTTCAGGTGTACGCCTTTGGCGCAAGCCGGGTACCCAAGGGCACGGTGGGTGACTGAGTCGCTGGGCTGAACGGGTGGTGGGGCTACTGACGGGCGCCGCCGTTCAGGAGTGTTCAGCGGGCTGGCTACTCGCGGGTCGCTGACGGTTGCGGCCGGGTGTCGCGTGTGCTTCTGACTCGATTCTTTACAGGCACGTTTCCCGCTGGCTACCGTCTGCGCCTGGAAGCGCTCCCAGATCGCTGGCTCCCTACGGACAAAGGAGTTCCGCAGCCATGCGTTCCCCTCATCCCATCCAGGCCGGCGTACTGCCGCTGGTCGCGAGTTCGGTGGTCCTGGCCGCCCTGCTCGTCCCCGTGCCACCGGCGCTCGCCGCCGACGTGGCCTGCTCCGTCACCTACACCACCAACGACTGGGACACCGGGTTCACGGCCAACGTTTCACTGCGGAACGACGGTGCACCCCTCGACAGCTGGCAGGTCGGCTGGACCTTCCCCGACGGCCAGAAGGTCCAGCAGGGCTGGAGCGCCACCTTCGCCCAGACCGGCGCCGCGGTCACGGCGACGAACCTCTCCTACAACGGCAACCTCGGGACGGGGGCCAGCACCAGCTTCGGCTTCAACGGCACCAAGGGATCCGCCAACCGCCCGCCGGCGGACTTCTCCGTCAACGGCTCCGCGTGCACCGGCGCCAACAAGGCCCCGACCGTCAGCCTGACGTCACCGACCTCGACCGGCACCTACTACGCCCCGGCCACGATCCCGCTCGCCGCGACCGCCGCCGACACCGACGGCACCGTCAGCAAGGTCGAGTTCTACGCCGGTGACACGCTGCTCGCGACCGACACCTCCGCGCCGTTCGAAGGCAGCTGGGGCAACGTCCCGGCCGGGACCTACTCGATCACGGCGAAGGCCTACGACAACAAGAACGCCTCCACCAGCTCGAACCCGGTCAGCGTCAAGGTCCTGTCCGGCCCCACGATCGTCGCTGCCCCGGCGACCGCGCAGGTCAAGCAGGGCGGCACGACGACGTTCGGCGTCACCCTCGCCGGCGCCCCGACGAGCCCCGTCACTGTGGCGATCGCCAAGACAACCGGGAGCGCCGACCTGACGGCCACCCCCGCGAGCCTCACCTTCACGCCGTCGAACTGGAGCACCGCCCAGAACGTCACGGTGCAGAGCGCCGACAACGGCGGCGCGCTCGGCACCGCGACCTTCACCGCGAGCAGCAACGGCTACACCGCGGCGAGCGTCACGGTCACCGAGATCTCGCCGTCCACATCGGACTACCAGGTCGAGTTCCTCAAGCAGTACAACAAGATCAAGGACCCGAACAACGGCTACTTCCGCAAGTTCGGGAACATCCTGGTGCCCTACCACTCCATCGAGACGCTCATCGTCGAGGCGCCCGACCACGGCCACGAGACGACGTCGGAGGCGTTCAGCTACTACCTCTGGCTGGAAGCGGGCTACGGCCGGGTCACCGGGGACTGGGCGCCGTTCAACGCGGCGTGGACGTCGATCGAGACGTACGCGATCCCGTCGGCGGCCGACCAGAGCGGCAACTCCGGCTACGACGCGAGCAAGCCGGCGACGTACGCGGCGGAGTACCCGAGCCCGAAGTCGTACCCGTCGCAGCTGCAGTCGGGCGTGTCGGTCGGCAAGGACCCGATCGCGGCCGAGCTCAAGGCGGCCTACGGTTCCCCGGACGTCTACGGCATGCACTGGCTGCTCGACGTCGACAACATCTACAAGTTCGGCCACTGCGAGGACGGCACGAACACCGCGCCCGCGTTCATCAACACCTTCCAGCGCGGCTCGCAGGAGTCGGTCTGGGAGACCGTCACCCAGCCGAGCTGTGACACCCTCAAGTACGGCGGCAAGAACGGGTACCTCGACCTGTTCACCGGCGACTCGGCCTACGCCAAGCAGTGGAAGTACACCGACGCGCCGGACGCGGACGCCCGCGCCGTGCAGGTCGCCTTCCAGGCCGAGAAGTGGGCGCAGGAACAGGGCAAGAGCGCCGACGTCGCGGCCGTCGTCAAGAAGGCCTCGAAGATGGGCGACTACCTGCGGTACTCGCTGTTCGACAAGTACTTCAAGAAGATCGGCAACTGCGTCAACCCGAGCAGCTGCCCCGCCGGCACCGGCAAGGACAGCGAGCACTACCTCGTCTCCTGGTACTACGCCTGGGGCGGCTCGCTCGACCAGAACGCCTGGGCGTGGCGCATCGGTGACGGCGCGGCCCACCAGGGCTACCAGAACCCGCTCGCCGCGTACGCGCTGTCGACCGATCCGGGCCTGAAGGTGACGTCGGCGACCGGCGCGAGTGACTGGGCGACCAGCCTCGGGCGTCAGATGGAGTTCCTGCAGTGGCTCCAGTCGTCCGAAGGCGGCCTCGCCGGCGGCGCGACCAACAGCTGGGAAGGCCAGTACGGCACGCCGCCGTCGGGCACGCCGACGTTCTACGGCATGTTCTACGACCAGCAGCCGGTCTGGCACGACCCGCCGAGCAACCAGTGGTTCGGGTTCCAGACCTGGGGCATGGAGCGCATCGCCGAGTACTACCAGGCCACGAAGGACGCCCGGGCCAAGAAGATCCTCGACAAGTGGGTCCCGTGGGCCATCGCGGGCACCACGGTCGGCGCCGGCGGGAGCTTCCAGGTCCCGTCCGACCTGACCTGGAGCGGCGCGCCGGACACCTGGAACGCCACCAGCCCGGGGAGCAACACCGGCCTGCACGTCACGGTGAAGAACTA
Organism: Amycolatopsis heterodermiae; assembly: GCF_034929455.1. Taxonomy (NCBI): domain Bacteria; kingdom Bacillati; phylum Actinomycetota; class Actinomycetes; order Pseudonocardiales; family Pseudonocardiaceae; genus Amycolatopsis; species Amycolatopsis heterodermiae. Next base: position 119,528 of record NZ_JAYFSI010000011.1, on the reverse strand, counting down.
CAGCACCGACGTCGGTGTCGCGGCTTCGCTGTCGAAGACGCTGCTCTACTACGCCGCCGGCTCGGGCAACGCCCAGGCCAAGACCGTGGGGGAGCAGCTGCTGACGGCGCTGTCGGCGAACGCGGACACCCAGGGCATCGCGGTGCCGGAGACCCGGACGGACTACAACCGGTTCGACGACACCTACAACGCCACCACGGACCAGGGGCTCTACGTCCCGTCGGGCTGGACCGGGACGATGCCGAACGGCGACCCGATCAACGCCTCCTCGACGTTCACCTCGATCCGCTCCTTCTACAAGAGCGACCCGCAGTGGCCGAAGGTCCAGTCCTATCTGGACGGTGGCGCCGCGCCGACGTTCACCTACCACCGGTTCTGGGCGCAGTCGGAGATCGCCACGGCGTTCGCCGCGCACGTCGCCCTGTTCGGCTGAAAGGCATTCGATGAAGCGACTGCTCGCCTTCGCGGTCGCCGCACTGGTCGGGGGCGCCGTTCTCACGGCGTCCCCGGCCACCGCGGCCCCGCAAGCCACGACACAGGCCGTGGCACAAGGCACCGGCACCGGCTACTGGCACGCGTCCGGTTCCCAGCTCGTCGACGCCACCGGCGCGCCGGTCCGGATGACCGGGGTCAACTGGTTCGGCGCCGAGACCGGCAACTACTCGCCGCACGGCCTCTGGAGCCGCAACTACCAGGACATGCTCGACCAGATGGCGAGCCTCGGGTACAACACGCTGCGGCTGCCGTATTCGAACCAGCTCTTCGACCCGGGCGTCAAGCCGAACAGCATCGACGCCGTCCAGAACCCGGACCTGCAGGGGCTTTCCGGGCTGCAGGTGCTCGACAAGATCATCGCCTACGCCGGCACCAAAGGCATGCGCGTGATCCTCGACCAGCACCGGCCGGACTCCGGCGCGCAGTCGGCGCTTTGGTACACCAGCGCCTACCCCGAGAGCCGCTGGCTGTCCGACTGGACGATGCTCGCCCAGCACTACAAGGGCAACACCACGGTGATCGGCGCCGACCTGCACAACGAGCCGCACTCGATCCAGGGTGGCGGCGGCGCGTGCTGGGGGTGCGGGGACACCGCGACCGACTGGCGGCTCGCGGCCGAACGCGGCGGGAACGCCGTGCTGGCCGCGAACCCGGACTGGCTGGTCATCGTCGAGGGCGTCGACTGCGTCAGCGGCACCGGTGACCCGCAGTGCGGCTGGTGGGGCGGCAACCTCTCCGGCGCGCGGCAGTTCCCGGTGCGACTGTCCAAAGCGGACAAGCTGGTCTACTCGGCGCACGAGTACGCGACGTCCGTGTTCGCCCAGCCGTGGTTCTCGGACCCGGCGTTCCCGGCGAACCTGCCCGCGCTGTGGGACCACTTCTTCGGCTACCTGCAGAAGCAGAACATCGCGCCGGTGCTGCTCGGTGAGTTCGGCACGACGCTGGCCGACCCGCGCGACAAGGTCTGGCTGCAGGAACTGATGAAGTACGCCGGGACCGGGGCGACCGGGATGAGCTTCACGTACTGGTCGTGGAACCCCAACTCCGGCGACACCGGCGGCATCCTCAACGACGACTGGACCACGGTCAACCAGGCCAAGCAGGCGATCCTGCAGCCGTACCTGATCCCGCCGACGGGTTCGGGCGGCGGCGGGACGACCGACCCGCCACCCGCGGTGAGCTGCGCGGTCACCTACCACGTCGACAACGCGTGGCAGGGCGGCTTCGTCGCCTCCGTGACGCTGAAGAACACCGGCACCACCCCGCTGAAGGCCTGGTCGCTCGGCTGGACCGCGGCGTCCGGGACGCAGATCACCGGCGGCTGGGGCGCCACCGTCACCCAGTCCGGCACGCAGGCGACCGCCAAGGCGCCGACCTGGGCGCCCGACCTGGCCGGCGGCGCTTCGACGTCGATCGGCTTCCAGGCGACCGGCGCCTCGAGCGGGACGCCGTCCGGCTTCGCCGTCGGCGCCACCCCTTGCACTTCCTGATCCACCGACACGAAGGAGCGCACTCGATGAAGAGTGAATTCTGGTCCGCGAAGAGGAAAGCACGGTTCGCCGTGGCGTCCTCGGTGACGGCCGCGGCCGTCGTGGCCGGCCTGGTGGTGGCGGGCGGCAGCCCGGCGGCCGCCGCCAGCGGCTGCAAGGTCACCTACACCGTCAACCAGTACGAGCCCGGGTTCACCGCGAACGTCACGGTGACCAACCTGGGTGACACCATCACCTCCGGCTGGAACCTCGAATGGGACTTCGGCGGCAACCAGCAGGTCACGCAGGGCTGGAGCGCGACGTTCAGCCAGACCGGCAAGCACGTCAGCGCGAAGAACCCCAGCTGGGGCCCCACATTGGCCACCAACGCAACCGCGAGCCTCGGCTTCAACGGCACGTACAACGGCAGCAACGCCGTCCCGGCCTCGTTCTCCCTCAACGGCGTCCACTGCGACGGCAGCACGGGCACCCCGACCACCACCCCGACGACCCCGACCACCCCGACGACGCCCACCACCCCGCCCACGACGACCACCCCGCCGCCGGCGGGATCGCACGTGGACAACCCGTACGCCGGGGCCAAGGGGTACGTGAACCCGGACTGGTCGGCGGAGGTGACCGCCGCGGCCGCGGCCAAGGGCGGCACGCTCGGCACCCAGATGGCCAAGGTGGCGAACACCTCGACCGCCGTCTGGCTCGACCGGATCGCGGCCATCGAGGGCACGTCGAGCGCGCGCGGCCTGCGCGGGCACCTCGACGCGGCCCTGGCCCAGCAGAGCGGCGGGACGCCGGTGACGATCCAGATCGTCGTCTACGACCTGCCCAACCGCGACTGCGCGGCGCTGGCGTCCAACGGTGAGCTGCAGGTCGCCTCCAACGGCCTGGCCCGCTACAAGTCCGAGTACATCGACCCGATCGCCTCGATCCTGTCCGACGCGAAGTACGCGCCGCTGCGGGTCGTCGCGATCGTCGAACCGGACTCGCTGCCCAACCTGATCACCAACACCGCGCAGGCGAAGTGCGCCGAGGCGCAGTCCAGCGGGGCGTACACCCAGGGCATCCAGTACGCGCTGAACAAGCTGCACGCGATCTCGAACGTCTACAACTACCTCGACATCGCGCACTCGGCGTGGCTGGGCTGGGACAGCAACTTCGGCCCGTTCGTCAACCTGGTCAAGCAGACGCTGCAGGGGACGACGGCCGGGGTGAACAGCCTGGACGGCTTCATCAGCGACACGGCGAACTACACCCCGACCACCGAGCCGAACCTGCCGGACCCGAACCTGACCGTCGGCGGCCAGCAGATCAAGTCGGCGACGTTCTACCAGTGGAACCCGTACTTCGCCGAGGCGCCGTTCGCCACCGCGATGTACAACGCGTTCGTTGCGGCGGGCCTGCCGAGCAGCATCGGCATGCTGATCGACACCTCCCGCAACGGCTGGGGCGGCGCGGCCCGCCCGACCGGGGCCTCGGGGTCCACCGTGGACAGTTACGTGAACTCGGGCCGGGTCGACCTGCGGCTGCACCGCGGCAACTGGTGCAACCAGAGCGGGGCCGGGCTGGGTGCGCGGCCGACGGCGTCGCCCGCGGCGCACTTCGACGCCTACGTCTGGGTGAAGCCGCCGGGTGAGTCCGACGGCGCGAGCTCGCAGATCCCGAACGACGAGGGCAAGGGCTTCGACCGGATGTGCGACCCGACCTACCACGGCACCGACCAGGCGAACGGCGGGAACCTGACCGGGGCCCTGCCGAACTCGCCGCTGTCCGGCAAGTGGTTCCAGGCCCAGTTCGAGCAGCTGGTCCAGAACGCCTACCCGGCCATTCAGTAACCGATCTCCCGGGCCGGGCGGTGCCTGCGCAGCCGCCGTCCGGCCCGGGTTTCCACCCGTCCCCGACCGGAAGGAACCCCCATGAAGAACCGGCTACGGGCCACACTGGCGTCGTTCGGAGCCACGGCCGTGCTGCTCTCCGGCGGTGTCGTGCTCACCGCGCCACCGGCGGCCGCCGACACGCAGCTGTGCGACAAGTACGGCTCGCTGCGCATCCAAGGTGGCCGCTACATCGTCCAGAACAACAACTGGGGTGACGACACGACCCAGTGCCTCTCGGTGTCGGCCACCGGCTTCAGCGTGACGACGGCGTCGCACAACCGGCCGACGAACGGCGCCCCCGGCAGCTACCCGTCGGTCTACGCCGGCTGCCACTACGGCAACTGCAGCACCGGCAGCGGCCTGCCGCGGCAGGTCCGTTCGCTCGGCTCGCTGACGTCCCGGGTGGACTACACGACCGTCCAAGCCGGACAGTGGGACGCCTCCTACGACGTCTGGTACGACCCGAATCCCAACCCGGCCGGGCAGAACACCGGCGCCGAGGTGATGATCTGGGGCAACCACCGCGGTGCCCCGCAGCCGGTCGGCAGCGTCATCGGCACCGTGCAGCTCGCCGGGGCGACCTGGAACGTCTGGTTCGGCAACATCGGCTGGAACGTCATCTCCTACGTCCGGACCGGCGGGACCGACAGCCTCGACGTCAACCTCACGGACTTCACCCGGGACGCCGTGGGCCGCGGCAAGATCAGCGACGCCTGGTACCTGACGAGCGTCCAGTTCGGTTTCGAGCCGTGGCAGGGCCAGACCGGCCTGGGCGTGCGCTCCTTCAGCCTGTCGGGCTGAGGTCCTTCCGGAACGAGAGCCGGTCCAGCCCGGGCCCGTCGTAGTCGGGCTGGACCGGCCGTCCTTCGAACTCCTTCGGCCCGGGTTCGGTCACGAACCCCATCCTGGTGTGGAAGGCGTGCGAACCACCGTTCTGCGGCGACGTGATCGCCCGGACGACCGAGCGCCCGTGCGCCCGGCTGTGGGCGAAGAACCGCTCGTACAGTTCCGCGCCCAGGCCGGACCCGCGCTCGGCGGGGTCGACGCCGACGAAGTGGATGTAGCTCTCGTCCGGCCGCGACTGCGACAGGAACCCGATCAGGAACGCGACGATCCGGTCACCCGACGTCACCAGGAAACTGCTGTCGCCGAAGTGCTGGAACATCAGCTTCGGCAGGAGGAGGGCCCGTTGCCGCATGCCTTCCTCGCCGCCGAGGCCGCCCCACCAGGTGTCGAGGAGGGCCAGGACGGGCAGGTGGTCGTCCGGGCCGGGACGCCGGATCCCGAGGTGCAGCCAGGGTGCGGGCAGGGGAGTGGTCATACCCCGCACCCTGCCCGCCCCGGCGCGTCCGTTCCACCGGATTTCCGGTCACGGCACCAGCCGGCTCGCACCCAGCTTCACCTGCTGCCAGACGGCGGCGGGGTCGGCGCCCTGCTCGACGGCCTTGAGCGCCGGCGCGACGACCGTCTCCTGGATCTTCCCGTCACCGGGGCCCTTGTACTGCGGCTTCCCGACCTTGCGGGCCTGCGCGACGAAGACCTGCCCGCTCAGCGCGCCGCCGAAGTAGCCGTTCATCTCGCTGAGCAGGTCGGGCGAGGTGAAGGCGTCGACCTGGCTGGGGAAGTTCCCGCTGACCCGGAACGCGTGCAGCTGCTGCTCCGGCGCGGTGAGCCAGGCGGCCAGCGCGGCGGCCTCCTTCTGGTGCGGGCTCGCCGCCGGCACCGTGAGGTAGGAGCCGCCCCAGTTGCCGCCGCCGTCCGGGAAGGCGTCGGTGATCGCCCACTTGCCCGCGTTGCCCGGCCCGGCCTGCTGCTCGATCGCGCCGAGCATCCACGATGGACAGACCTTCGTCGCGAACGTCCCGTTGCGCAGGCCGGCGTTGCCGTCGTCGGCGAAGGCCGTCAGCCCGGCCGACTGGCCCTGCTTGACGGCCCGGGTGACCTGGTCCCAGGCGGCCCGGAGCCCGGTGTTCGTGTCGAACGCCGGGCGGTCCTGCCGGTCGAGGTACCCGGTCGGGAGCTGGTTGACCATGGCGTTGAAGTTCTGCGCGGCCGAGTCGAACCAGGCCTTTCCCTTGGAGCGCTTGACGTACCGCTCGCCGGCCTGGAAGTAGCTGTCCCAGCTCGCGAACATCGTCTTCACCGAGCCGGGATCCGTGGGGAGCCCGGCGGCCTCGAGGAGGTCCTTGCGGTAGCACATCGCGAGCGGGCCGATGTCCGTCCCGTAGCCGACGAGCTTGCCGTCCTTGCTGCGCCCGGCCTCGTACTTCCACTCCAGCCAGCGCCCGGGCTGCACGTCGGACGGGCCGATCTCGGCCAGGTCGGCGAATTTCGCCGACTGGGCGAGCACGTCGGCGAGGTGGCCCTCCTCGACGGCCTGGACGTCGGCGAGGCCCTGCCCGCTCTGCAGCTTGGCCAGCAGGTCCTGGTGGTACGGGCCGCCCTGCTCGGTCCGGACCTGGCGGATGGTGATCCCGGGGTGGGTGAACTCGTACCCGGGGATCAGGTCGTCGTAGCCGAACTGCCCGAACGTCGCCAGGGTGAGCGTGAAGCTCTCCGGCGTGGCGGGGCCGCAGCCCCCGGTCAGGACCAGCAGGACGGCGGCCGTGGCGGCCGCCAGTGTTCTTCGGAACTTCCTCACGTGTGCGCACTCCCGGTTCGCGACTCGCGCTCGCACACGAGGGTGGGAGCGCTCCCGGTCGGAGTCTTGTTTCCGCAGGCCACGAGTGTCAAGGTGGGCGACTGCGGGTGTCCGGACGGACACGGGCACGTGATGAACCGGTCAAGCACTGGGGTCGGATTTCTTGTGGTGCAACGGGTCCAGTGGAGGAGCGCGATGAAGCGTCCGACGATCACCGACATCGCCCGCGAGGCCGGAGTGTCCAAAGGGGCCGTGTCCTATGCCCTCAATGGACGCCCCGGCGTCTCCGAAGCGACCCGGCACCGGATCACGGCGATCGCCCGGGAGCTGGGCTGGGAGCCGAGCGAGACGGCGCGGGCGCTGTCCGGCGTCCGCGCCGGGGCGGTGGGGATGGTGCTGGACCGGCCCGCGGACGTCCTCGGCGTCGAGCCGGTGTTCCTGGCCCTGCTCACCGGGATCCAGCGTGAGCTCGGACCGGCGTCCCTGATCCTGCAGGTGGCCCCGGACCACGCCGCCGAGCTGGAGGTCTACCGGCGCTGGCACGGCGAGCGCCGGGCCGGCGGCGTGCTGCTCACCGGCCCCCGGCGTGACGACGACCGGATCGCCGAACTGCCCCGGATCGGCCTGCCGGCGGTGGCGCTGGGCGGCCCGCTCGGCTGCCCGGGCGTCCCCTCGGTGCGGGTGGACGACGCCGCCGCGGTCGGCGAGGTGCTCGGTTACCTGGCCGCGCTCGGGCACCGCCGGGTCGCGTGGGTCACCGGGCCGGGGGTGCTGGTCCAGACGCGGGTGCGGGCCGAGGCGTTCGCCGCGGTGGCCGGCCGGCTGGGCCTGGCCGGCGCGCGGACCGTCCACACGGACCACTCGGGCGAGGGCGGGGTGGCCGCGACCCGGCGGCTGCTGGCGGGAAGCCGGCCGCCGACCGCGCTGCTGTACGACACCGACGTCCTCGCCGTCGCCGGGATCACCGCGCTGCGGGAACTGGGTCTCGCGGTGCCGGACGACGTCTCGGTGGTGGCGTGGGACGACTCGGCCCTCTGTCGCCTGGTCCGCCCGGCGCTGACCGCGGTGCGCCGCCCGGTCGCGGAGTTCGGCGCGCTCGCGGTGTCCGTGCTGCGGGACCTCATGACGGGCGGCGACCCCGGCGACGTCCGCACGTCACCACCGTCGCTGGTCACCCGCGGCAGCACCGGCCCCGCGCGTCCCGGTCCGTGAAGGCCACATCAAGGGACTCAGAGTCCCTCGATGTGGCCTTCACGGACCTTCGCGTCAGGTGCCCTGGCAGGTGGGGGACGGCTGGGCCGGGTTGGTCCCGGACGCGTTGACGACCAGCCCGAACGTCGTCTCGCCGTCCGGGGCGATCCGGCCGTTCCAGTCCGCGTTGCGCACCGTCACCACCGAGCCGGACTGGCTCAGCGTCCCGTTCCAGACGCTGCCGACCGTCTGGCCCGCGGGCAGCGTCCAGCCCGCCTGCCAGCCGGAGTAGGCCGTGGTGCTGTGGTTCATGATCGTCACCGTGGCCTGGTAGCCGCCGTTCCACGCGTTCGTGATCTCGTACATCGCCATGCACGAGCCGCCGGTCGGCGGGGGAGACGTCGGGGTCGTCGGCGTCGTCGGCGGGGTGCCCGGGTCGTGCACCCCGGTGACCTCGCCGTGCCCGCCGTCGAACGTGACGTCCGAGCAGCCGTAGAACGTCTCGGCGCTGTCGGAGCGCTTCCAGACCGAATAGATGACGTGCCGTCCCGTCTTGTTCGCCGGGAGCGCGCCGGTCCACTTGTACTGGCCGTCTACGGTGCCGACCTGCCCGGTCACGGGCGGGTGATCGACGGTCAGGAACGGCTGGTCCTCCAGCGAGTCCCAGGTCAGCGGTTTCGACGGGTCCCAGCCGTCCTTCGTCACGTAGGTGTAGAACCAGCCCGGGTGGGCCGCCCACGCGTTGTAGGAGAAGTCGAACGTGGACCCCGCGGTGAGGTGGGTCAGCGGCCAGTCGCCGACCTGGTCGAACCCGGCGTAGTTCGGGTTCCCGCCCGAGCACAGCTTCCCGTCCGGGATGAAGCCGCGGGTGCGCCCGGCGCCGTCGGAGCGCAGCACGGCGAACCAGTTGTACAGCGAGTTGGCGCCGCTGGTGGCCACCGCGGCCGAGCAGGCGGGGTTCTGCGGGATGATCTGGCCGGTCGAGCTCAGCCCGTCCTGCCAGCACAGGAAGGTCCGGCTGCCCGGTTTCATCATGGCGCCGTGCGCTTCGGCGGTGCCCGTGTTCAGCAGCACGGCGGTCAGGCTCGCCACCAGCACCGTCACGGCGGCGAGGATCGTACTTCGTCTCCTGGTCACGTCAGTCCCTTCGATGGGTTGCGTGCGTCGAAGACTGGGAGCGCTCCCAATGTCAGGATACGCGGTGGCGGCGGCTTCGGGAACATCCGGGCGAGGGGGCGGGTGACTGGCGCGGGAGCTTTGGCATACCTTGGGAAAGGCACCCGATCACCGGGCTGGTCAGTGGAGAAAGGCAAGGTTGTCGGAAAGTGGACATTCCGTCTTCGGTCCCCTCCTGGGTGCGGGCCGAACCCGCCCGGCTGCTCGGTTTCGCCGCGTCGGCGGCGCATCCCGCCGGCGGTTTCGCCTGGCTCGACGACACCGGGCACCCGGTCCTCGACCGGCCCGTCGAAACGTGGATCACCTGCCGGATGACGCACGTCTTCGCGCTCGCGTCGCTACAAGGCGTGCCGGGCGCGGTGAAGCAGGTCGCGCACGGCGTCGCCGGGTTGACCGGGCTGCTGCGGGATCCAGGCCACGGCGGCTGGTTCGCCGCGGCGAGCCCGGACGGGCCCGCGGACGGCGAGAAGCGCGCGTACGAGCACGCCTTCGTCGTGCTGGCCGCCGCGAGCGCGGTGGCCGCCGGGGCTGAGGGCGCGGACGCGCTGCTGGCGGACGCCCTCGACGTCTTCGAGCGCCGGTTCTGGGAGCCGGGCCACGGCCGGGTCGCCGACGTCTGGGACCGCGGCTGGACGCGGCTCGAGGACTACCGCGGCGCCAACGCCAACATGCACACGGTCGAAGCGCTGCTCGCTGTCAACGATGTCACCGGCGACCCGGTCTGGGCTGCCCGCGCGTTGTCCATTGTGGAGCACCTGGTGCACGGCGAGGCCCGCGCGCACGGCTGGCGCCTGCCGGAGCACTACGACGCGCAGTGGCACGTGCGCCTGGAGTTCAACCGGGACGAGCCCGCGCACCCGTTCCGCCCGTTCGGCGTCACCATCGGGCACCTGCTCGAATGGTCCCGCCTAGCGGTACATCTGAAGCGAGCGCTCGGCTCCGGTGCACCGGAGTGGCTGGTGCCGGACGCCGAGGCGCTGTTCGCCACGGCGGTGCGGGACGGCTGGGCCGTCGACGGCCACCCGGGCTTCGTCTACACGACCGATTTCGACGGCGTCCCGGTCGTGCGCAACCGGCTCCACTGGGTGGTCGCCGAGGCGATCGCCGCCGCGTGGACGCTGCACCAGGAGACCGGCGACCCGGCCTACCTCGCCCGGTTCGAGGAGTGGTGCCAGCACGCCGAAGCCTGCTTCGTCGACCGGGAACGCGGCTCGTGGCACCACGAGCTGGACCCGGAGAACCGCCCGGCCGCGACCGTCTGGGCGGGCAAGCCGGACGTCTACCACGCCTACCAGGCGACGCTGCTGCCCGTGCTGCCGCCGGCCGTCTCCTTCGCCGGCGTGCTGTCCCTCGACCGGGGCGCGGTGGCCGAGGGAAGCTGATCACGCGGGTAGGCTCGGAAAGTCGTTTCCCTCCCGACAAGGAGAACCATGTCGCCTTTCGCCGCCGCCGCGGACCGCTACGCGGGCATGCCGTACCGGCGCGCCGGGCGCAGCGGGCTCAAGCTGCCCGCCGTGTCGCTCGGCCTGTGGCACAACTTCGGGGACGACAAGCCCCTCGACGTCCAGCGCGCGGTGCTGCGCCGGGCGTTCGACCTCGGGGTGACGCACTTCGACCTGGCCAACAACTACGGCCCGCCGCCGGGCGCGGCCGAGGCGAACTTCGGGCGGCACTACGCGGCCGACTTCCGCCCGTACCGCGACGAGATCCTGGTGTCGTCCAAGGCGGGCTACCTGATGTGGGACGGCCCGTACGGCGAGTGGGGCTCCCGCAAGAGCGTCCTCGCGAGCCTCGACCAGAGCCTCGCCCGCACGGGTCTGGACCACTTCGACATCTTCTACTCGCACCGTCCGGACCCGGACACCCCGATCGAGGAGACCATGGGCGCCCTCGACACGGCGGTCCGGTCGGGCAAGGCGCTCTACGCAGGCATCTCCAACTACTCGCCGGAGCGAACGGACGCCGCGCTGCGGGCGCTGCGCGAGCTCGGCACGCCGCTGCTGATCCACCAGCCGTCGTACTCGATCCTGAACCGCTGGGTCGAAGACGGCCTGCTCGACACCCTGGGCGAGCACGGCGTCGGCTCGATCGCGTACTCGCCGCTGAGCCAGGGCCTGCTCACCGACCGCTACCTCGACGGCATCCCGGCCGGCTCCCGCGCCGCCGGGGCCAGCCCGTTCCTGACCGAGGACCGGCTCACCGAGGAGACCCTGGCGACCATCCGCGCGCTGAACGACGTCGCGAAGCGGCGCGGCCAATCGCTGGCGCAGATGGCGATCGCCTGGATCCTCCGGCGCGGCCGCGTGACGTCGGCGCTGATCGGCGCGAGCAGCGTCGCCCAGCTGGAGAACACGGTGGCGGCGGTGGCGAACCTGGAGTTCACGGACGAGGAGCTGGCGGAGATCGACCGCATCGTGGCTTAGCAGCCGATGCGCGCGGGGCCGGTGGCGACGTCGTCGAACCAGAGCGTGTCCGCGTCGGTGCCGTAGCTCTCCCAGCCCAGGCGCAGGTCGGTGAGGGACGGGTGCCAGGCCCGCGCCAGCCACTGCTGGTCGACGTCGGGGGTCGGGACGCCGTCGACGACCAGGCCGGGTACCTCGGTGCCGTTCAGCCAGGTCCGCAGCTGCCCGGCGGGCCCGTCGATCCCGAACTCGAAGCACGACCAGGTCCCGGTCGGCAGCGGCACGCTCAGCGCCACGCCGGCCGGGCTCTGCGCGGGCAGGGTCGCGTCGTCGGACTCGCGGTTCCACTGCAGGGCCCGGTTCTGGCCGCCGGCCCGCAGGTCGCGGCCGCCGTCGGCGCTGTCCTTCAGTGCCAGGAACGTGACGTGCCCGGCGGGCAGCGGGGTCGTGTGGCGGACCCAGAGCCGGCCGTACCGGACGGTCCCGGTGGCCAGGGGCGTGCCAAGGAAGGCGTGGTTGCAGTACCCGCCCTGGCCGGTGACCTTGACCGAGCGGGTGCCCGAGTGCGCCACCGTGCTGTCGACGGAGACCGTGCCGGTGCCGGTGCAGTTCGCCGCGCCGATCGTCCACCGCCCGCCCGGGGTGGTGCCGGTCTGCTGCTCGAAGTCGTCGCAGACGTCGGCGCACCCGGCGGGCGGCGGCGAAGAAGTGGTTGTGGTCGGCGGCGCTTCACCACCGCACGAGACGCCGTTGAGCGCGAAGTCGCCCGGCGCGGGATTGCTGCCGGAGTACGTGCCCTGCAGCCCGAACGTCACGGTGCCGCCGGCGGGCAGGGACGCGTTGTACGGCAGGCTCTCCGCGGTCACCGCCGTGCCGGACTGGCGGACGGTCGCGTTCCACCCGGACGTCACGACCTGGGTGCCCGCGTAGTGCCAGGAGAGGGTCCAGGACGCGAGCGCGGTGGCGCCGTTCGTGACGGTGACCTGGGCGGTGAACCCGGTCGCCCACTGGTCGACGTGGTAGTCGACACCGCAGGCGGGAGCGGCGGCGGCCGGGCCCGCGGCGAGGACCGCCGTGGTGCCCGCCGCGGCGAGGCAGAGCCCGGCCAGGGCGGCGGCGAACCTCTTCATCGGGGTTCCTTCCCGGACGGGGGACACGAACAGGGGCGCCGTGACGGAAGCCACGGCGCCCCTGGTGTTTCGTGGCTTCGGTCTGACGACGTCGGCCTGGCATGGGAGCGCTTCCAGCCGACGAGAAGGTAACCCCGCCGTATCGTCGTTGTAAAGCGCGACCCGGACGTGACCCGATCCGGTGGTCGGTTTTCGGCGGGGGTTCCGCGAACGAAGCGAACTGAACGCTCCTGAACGGCCGAACCCGTTGGCGTGGAAGAAATGTCCCGGTCGCGCTGCGCCACCGGCGGGAGCGGGCGGATGCCGCCGTTGGAGTGGATTCCGGGTTGTTCGCGGGAGATCGCCACGAGGTTTACAGCCGCCGGGCCGAGCGGTAGCGTCCACCGGTGCTGGGAGCGCTCTCAGGTGTCCTGTCGTGCACAAAGGAGTGATCGATGCGTTCCGGACCAGCACTGCTCGGCGCCCTCAGCGCGCTCGCCGTCGTCGGCGCGACGACGGCCTTCACCCTCGGCACGCCGACGCCCGCCGCGGCGGCGACGGCCTGCGAAGTCGGCTACACCGTGAACGACTGGGGGAGCGGCTTCACCGCCAACCTCACCCTCAAGAACGTCGGGACGACGCCGCTGACCGGCTGGCAGGTCAGCTGGACCTACACCGGCAACCAGCAGCTCCAGCAGGGCTGGAACGGCACTTGGTCCCAGACGGGCAAGACAGTCACCGTCACCCCGGCGGGCTGGAACGGCACCGTCGCCCCGAACGCCTCGGTCACCGCCGGGGCCAACTTCGGCTACAGCGGCACCAACACCGCGCCCGCGTCGATCAGCGTCAACGGCGCGCCCTGCGGCGGCACCCCGCCGCCGACGACCACCACGCCACCACCGACGACCGTCACCACGACCCCGCCGCCGGCCGGGGGCGCGCCCGCTCTGCACGTCGCGGGCAACCGCCTGGCCGACTCCGCGGGCACGCCCGTCACCCTCCGCGGGGTGAACCGCTCCGGCGCCGAGTTCGCCTGCGTGCAGGGCAACGGCATCTTCGACGGCCCGATGGACGCCGCCTCCGTGGCCGCCATCAAGAGCTGGCACGCCAACGTCGTGCGCGTGCCGTTCAACGAGGACTGCTGGCTCGGCCTGCCGAACGTCGAACCCGCCTACTCCGGCGCGACCTACCGCGCCGCGCTCAAGTCCTATGTGGACCTCTTGCACCAGAACGGCTTGGTCGCGATCCTCGACCTGCACTGGACCCAGGGCGTCTACACCGGAAACTCCTCGGCGTGCGCCGACGTCAACTCGACGTGCCAGAAGCCGATGACCGACGCCGCGCACGCCGTGGACCTGTGGACGTCGGTCGCGAACACGTTCAAGGGTGACGGCGCGACCATCCTGGATCTGTTCAACGAGCCCTACCTCGACCGCGCCGTCTCCGGCTCGGCCGCGGCCTGGACGTGCTGGCGCGACGGCGGCTCGGCGTGCTCCGGCATCGGCTACGCGGTGGCGGGCATGCAGACGCTGGTGAACGCCGTCCGCGCGACCGGTGCGACCAACGTGCTCATGCTGGGCGGGCTGGCCTACTCGAACGACCTGACCCAGTGGCTGCAGTACAAGCCGAGCGACCCGGCGGGCAACCTGGTGGCGTCCTGGCACTCGTACAACTTCAACACCTGCAGCTCGTCGTCCTGCTGGGACAGCCAGCTCGCCCCGGTCGCGGCGGCCGTGCCGCTGGTGGCCGGCGAGATCGGCGAGAACGACTGCGCGAGCGGCTACGTCACCGGCCTGATGGACTGGCTCGACCGCCACCAGGCGTCCTACCTCGGCTGGACCTGGAACACCTGGAACTGCTCCACCGGGCCCGCGCTGATCTCGGCCTACGACGGCACGCCGACGGCGTTCGGCGCGGGGGTCCGGCAGCACTTCCTCGCCGCGGGCTGACGCACGTGCAGCCGGGGCGCGCGTTCGTGCTGCGCGCCGGCGGCTGCACGTGCATAATGAGCGACGGCGGGGTTCGCCCCGCCCCGGTGCCGGCCGACGACCCCCAGGTCGGCCGGCACTTCTTATGTCCCGCATCCGCGCTTTTCCCGGGTATCGCGGCTTTGCCGCATCGGAGGCCGCCACCGTCACGCTGCGGTACTGTCGGTCCGTGCACCAGTACTCCGGAAATCGTTGGATGAACGATGAGTCGACAGGTCAAACCAGGGAGTAAGCCGTACCGGGCACAGTTGCGCGACCGGTTGGCAGCCTTGGGGTTTCCCGCCGAGGCCATCCCGGCGCGCGTGGCGGAGAACCTGATCGTCGACTGCGGGGTCCCGCCGCGCACCGCTTGGCGGCTGGCGTCCGAGTTGTCGCTGGACGTGGCGGCACACCAGTTCAACACCCTTACGGGTGACCCCCGTGCGGGTATGCGGGGTACCCGCATCTGGGAGTACGAGCAGTGGCCCGAACGCGGCGTCCGGCCCACCATCACCGCCCTGCGGGTGCTGGCCCAGGTGTACGGCACGAGCTGGAAGTCCCTGCTCGGGCTGCGTGACCTCGAGCAGCTCCCGGCCAAGGACCTCGCCGAGTACCACGCCGACGTCGAGCCCGCCGCGGCCCCGCCGGCCGCGGCGGAGGAACTGCCGTACCCGGCCCGCGCCGTCGCCCGCGTCGAGCCCGGCCCGGACGCCGACGTCGGCGCGGGTTCGCTCGACGACGCCATCCTGCTCACCAAGACCAACGTGGACGACGTCCAGCTCGACGACCTGTGGTCGGACCTCGACTTCGTCGGCGGCGCCTACACGCGGACCGCGCCGGACTCGGCGCTCTCGCAGCTCGCCGTCGTCGGGGAACGGACGGCCGCGCTGCTGCGGGGCCGTCAGCGTCCGAAGCAGACCCAGGACCTGCTGCTCGTCGGGGCGAAGTGCGCGTCGATGATGGCGTGGATCGCGGGTGACCTCGGGCGGTTCCGGCTTTCGCGGGAGCTGAACTCCGCCGCCTGGCTCTACACGCAGTACGCCGACGACTTCCTCGCCCGGCGCTGGGTGCGCACTTCGCAGGCCCGCGTGGCGTTCTGGGCCGGCAGCGGCGTGGAGTCCGCGAAACTGGCCGCCGACGGGCTCAACTACCAGGTGGGCGGGCGGCTGACCGACGCGCCGCTGATCCTCGCCGAGGCGCGCGGGTGGTCGTCGGTGCAGGCCGAGCCGCAGGTGCTGGACGCGATCGCGCGCTGGACCAGCATCGAGGACCCGGAGCTCGGCGCGGGTGGCGAGGACCGGTTCTTCAACATCACGAAGGACCGCCGGCACTACATGGCGGGGACGTCGCTGCTGTCGGTCGGGCAGGCTTCGGCGGCGTTGCGCGAGTTCAAGACGGCGCGCGAGGCCCACGAGAAGCTGTCGCTGGAGAACCGCTGGGGCGCCATGGACCCGATGATCCGGATCGACACGGGCCGCGCGCACCTGCGGCTCGACGATCTCGAGGGGGCCGCCGCCCAAGTCGAACCGCTGCTGATCGCCGATGTGGGCAGACAGCCGGACATGGTGCATGCCATGCTCAAGGTCCTCGCCGACGAATTGTCCGGTCCGCGCTGGCGTAACGTCACGGCGGCCCGCAACCTCGCTGAGGCGCTCCTGGACGCGCAGGCGTCGGCGCGGCCGTGACGATCGACCCGATCCGGATGGAGGTGCCGATGGCAGAGCCGGATGGTTCTGCACGCCGCGCACCTCATGACGGTCCCCCGGGGCCGGCCGGCACCGCCCCGGACTGGGCGCTCGACGGCCGCACGCGCCGGCACGTCGTGGTGGTGGCCGACCGGTTCGCCCGGTTCGCCCGCGGCGACCGGGTGTTCACGATGTCGGGGCTGCTGACCTTCATGACCTCCGGCGGCCCGGACGTCGAGGGCTGCCACTGGATCGTCCACCCGGGACAGGGCATCGACGGGACCGACCGCGACCTGCTGGAAGCCGCCGCCGACAAGACCGGCGGCGTGGTGGGGCTGGTGGACCCGGCGGCGTTCGGGCCGGTGCCGGTGGCCCCGGAGGTCGTCCACAAGCACCGCCAGGAGAACGTCCTGCTGGCGGGCGTGCACAGTCCGGAAGCGACACTCTGCCAGGCCGGCCTGCGCATCCACCGGGACAACGAGCTGGTCCTCGACCACCACACCGGCGAGCACGTGCAGGGCATCGTGATCATCGAGGCGATGCGGCAGATCTGCATCGCGCAGTTCGAGACCGCGGTCCGCCCGTCCCTGACCTCTTCCGGTTATGCGGGGGTGTGGAAGCGGATCGACCTGTCCTTCGAGGACTTCCTGTTCCCGCTGCCGGCCACGGTCGAGTCGCGCATCGAGGAGTCCGACCTCGGCCGCGACCACCACCTGAAGTTCCGGGCCACCGCCGCCGTGCGCCAGCACGGGCGGACCGTGGCCACCGCCGGCATCGACTACGCGATGATCCGGCTGGACCGCATCGACACCCTGGAACGCCGCAAGGCGGACCAGGCGACCCGCGCCTACCTCGGCTGACGCGGGGAACACCCGGCGAAACCACTGCGGAAGGAAACCCCACGACGATGTCCGACGCGTCCTTCGCCCAGGGATTGGCCCTCATCCAGCGGCTCGGCGGGGTGGACCGCCCGGCCGTGCTGGACCTGTTCGCGAGCATCGGCGAAGCCGAGTTCGGCGAGCAGTGCGTCGGGTTCATCTACGGCGACGTCTACCACCGTCCCGGCCTCCCGCTCCCGGACCGGCAGCTGGCGACGGTCGCCGCGCTGACCGCCCTGGGCTACGCGGGCTCCCAGCTGCAGTTCCACGCGAAGGCCGCGCTGAACGTCGGCTGCACCCGCCGCCAGCTGATCGAGGCGGTCATCCACATCAGCTCGTTCGCCGGGTTCCCCGCCACGCTGAACGCGCTGGGGGAGCTGAAGGCGGCGTTCGCCGGCCTGCCGGACGACGAGCCGGCGCCCGAGGAACGGAACGAGCCCGCCGTGCCGTGGGCCGGCATCGAGGACCGCTACGAGCGCGGCCTGGCCGCGATGAAGGCGATCGACGGCGACGCGGGGGAGAAGGTCGCCGAGGCGCTGAAGGACATCGCGCCCGACCTGGCCACTTACATCATCGAGTTCTCCTTCGGCGAGCTCTACAGCCGGCCGCACCTGAGCCTGCGCCACCGCGAGATCGTCACGATTGCCGCGTGCGTCGCGCTCGGGACCGCGACCCCGCAGCTGAAGGTGCACCTGCACGGCATGCTCAACGTCGGCGGCACGGAGAAGGAGATCGTCGAGACGATCCTGCACCTGGCGTTCTACTGCGGCTTCCCGGCCGCGCTCAACGCCATCGCGGCCGCGCGGGAAGTGTTCGCGCAGCGGTGACCGCGCTCGAGAAGCTGCGCGTGGTCGCGCTCGACTGCGACGGCGTGCTCATCGACGACACGTACCTGGACATGATCGCCCGGTTCGTCACCGAGCACGGCGGCCGGTACGACGCCGCGGCCGAGCGGGACGTGATCGGGCTGCGCGACCTCGTAGTCGCCGAGAAGGTCACCCGGCTCTGCGATCTGGACCAGCCGGCCGAGGAGACGCTGAAGCAGCTGTGGGCCGCGCGGCAGGAGTACCTGCGGGAGCACCCGATCCGGGTCGCCGAGGGCGTCCAGGACTGCCTGACGGCGCTGGGTGGGCTGCCCGTCCGGCTCGCCTGTTACGGCGGGCGGACCCGGGAGCACACGTTCGACCGGTACCTCGGCGACTTCACCGCGCTGCTCGACCCCGAGGTGCCGTACGTCAGCATCAACGAACACCGGCCGGGCGTCGAGCACATCGCCCGCACGGTGTTCGACGTCGGGTTCGACGAGATCGTGTTCGTCGACGACGTGAGCCGGGTGGCCGCCGACGCGCGCGAGCACGGCGCGGGGTTCATCGGGTTCCCCTCCAGCCCGGCCCACGCGCGGCAGCGGGAGTTCATGGCCGGGTACGGCGTCCGGCACCTCCCGGTGTCACTCGCCGAACTGACGCCGGAACTTCTCGGGACCGTCGACGAAGAGCTCGCGACTTCGACACACTGGCCCTGTTGACGACTTTCCCGCACCCTTGGAGCCGCTGTGAAGTACTTTTCCCTGCCGCGTCCCGGAGCCGGGCTCGTTCTGGGCGAGCGTGACGTCCCGGAACCCGGCCCCGGTCAGGTCCTCGTGCGGTTGCGCGGGTGGGCGCTCAACGCCCGCGACCTGATGATCCTCAAGGGTTTCTACCCGAAACCGGTCAAGCCGGACGTCGTCGCGCTGTCCGACGGCGCGGGCGAGGTCGTCGGCCTCGGCGACGGCGTGGGCTCGTGGTCGGTGGGCGACCGGGTGGCCGCGACGTACTTCCCGAACTGGCTCGCCGGTCCCGGGACGCCGGAGAAGACCGCGGACGATCTGTTCGGCTCGCTCGACGGGACGCTCGCCGAGTACGCCGTGTTCCCGGAGGACGCGCTGGTGGCCGTGCCGGCGCACCTGGACTACGCCGAGGCCGCGACGCTGCCCAGCGCCGGGGTGACGGCGTGGCGCGCGATCGTCGAGGAGGGCGGGGTGTTCCCCGGCCAGACCGTGCTGACCCTCGGCAGCGGCGGCCTGTCCGCGTTCGCCCTGCAGTTCGCCGCGCTCGCCGGGGCCCGCGTCATCGCGACGTCCAGCTCCGACGAGAAGCTGGAGCGGCTGCGCGCGCTCGGCGCGGCCGAGACCCTCAACTACACGACCACCCCCGAGTGGGGTCCCGCCGTGGCGGAGCTGACCGGCGGCGGCGCCGACCACGTCGTCGACGTCGGCGGGGGCGGCACGATCGGCCAGTCGATGCTCGCCGCCCGCGTCGGCGGGCACGTCAGCGTCGCCGGCGTCCTCACACACGAAGGTGCCGCGGACCCGGTCCTCGTGCTGGTCAAGCAGCTGACCCTGCGCGGGCTCACCAACGCCTCCCGGGAGACGTTCCAGGTGATGAACCGCGCGATCGAGCAGTCCGGGCTGCGGCCGGTGATCGACCGCCGGTTCGGCTTCGACGACGTCGCGGCGGCGTTCAAGCACCTCGAGTCCGGCACCCACGTCGGCAAGGTCGTGCTGGAAGCCCCGTGACCGGGTAATTTTTGCCCGCCCGCTTGGGTAGTTCTGTACCCCGATCTACGATTTCCGCAGCTCAGGCGGGGTGCGAACGGGCGAAAAACTCGCATCCGGGCAGGAATGGCGTCGGGTCCCAGTACCGGGGAGAGTGGTACCAGACAGACATCGGACAGCACCCGAGCAAGGCTGCGGATGCTCGGCCCCGACTGTCCGGTCTGGGGGCGCGGAGAGGGGTTCAACCACCTGGGGGTGGGTTGAACCCCTCTCCTGCTGCGTTCTTCTTTCCCCTCTGGGAGCGCTTTCAAACCCTTCCCGGTCCGGCGTCCGGAATGGACGCCTGAACCGCCGGCGAATCCGAACCGTGTCCACTGTGCACCGATTCGAGCATGTGAATGGCGAAATGGCGGACGGAGTAGCGTTGTGCGCCAATTGCTGTCACATATGTGAACGGCGATCACGTTTCTGAATCGTTATCAAGGACTGTCTTGCCGGGCCTTTTTCGGCGTGTGAGTGTGGTGCCGCTGGCTGGACTGGACCTATGAAAGAGGCGACCCGGCAATGACGCAGACGGCCCCGCCACGGCAGATAAGCCGAACAACCCTGTACTTCTTCGGCGCGCTCGGCGGAATCCTGTTCGGATACGACCTCGGGGTGATCTCCGGGGTGCTCCCGTTCATCGGGAAAGCGTGGTCGCTGACCGCCTGGGACAAGGGTGTGATCACCGCCAGCCTTTCGGTCGGTGCCATCGTGGGCGCGCTGTTCTCCAGCCGCATCAACGAAGCACTCGGCCGGCGGCGCACCATCATGGTCGCCGCGGCGATCGTCATCGTGGGCACGCTGGCGGCGACCTTCTCGCCGACGTTCGCGCTCCTGGTGGTTTCGCGGCTGGTCATCGGGCTCGGTATCGGCCTTTCCTCGTCGACCGTGCCGACGTACCTGTCCGAACTGGCCCCGGCGCGGCTGCGGGGCGCGATGGGCGCGCTGAACCAGATCTTCATCGTGCTCGGCATCCTGATCGCGTTCCTGGTCAGCTACTGGCTCGGCCCGATCTCGGCGTGGCGCTGGATGTTCGCCGGCGCGATCGTGCCCGCGGCGATCCTGCTCGTCGGGCTCGCGTTCCTGCCCGAGACCCCGCGCTGGCTGGTCAAGAACGGTCAGGAGGAAGAGGCCCGGCGGGTCCTGGCGAGCGCGCACGGCAACACCGTGGACCTCGACGAGGAGATCGCCACCATCCGCGGCGTCATCCAGATGGACACCGAGGACAAGCCGCGGTTCCGCGACCTGTTCTCCGGCTTCGTGCGGCCGATGATGATCGTCGCGGCCCTGCTCGCGATCGGCCAGCAGTTCAGCGGCGTCAACGCGATCAACGCGTACTTCCCGACGATGCTGATCGGCCTCGGGTTCGCCACGCAGGCCGCGCTGCTGTCCGGCGTGCTGCTGGGCGTCACGAAGTTCCTGTTCACCGCGTGGGTCGTGTTCGTGGTGGACCGCTGGGGCCGCAAGCCGCTGCTGCTCATCGGCAACGTGATCATGGTGATCACGCTGGTGGCGGCCGGGCTCGTGGTGCTGAACGTCCACGACACCGGTACCCGCGGCATCCTGATGCTGGTGATGATGGTGCTGTACCTGGTCGGCTACGAGCTCGGCTGGGGCGCGGTCGTCTGGGTGATGATGGCCGAGGTGTTCCCGCTCAAGTACCGCGCGGCGGGCATGGGCGTCAGCAGCGTCATCCTCTGGGCGGCGACGGGCATCGTGAGCGCGGTCTTCCCGCTCATCTCCGCGGTGGGCTCGCTCGGCATCGGCGGTTCGATGTTCCTGTTCGCCGGCATCAACGTGGTGCTGTTCGTCCTCACCAAGTGGCTGGTCCCGGAGACGAAGGGCCGTTCGCTGGAGCAGATCGAGCTGGACCTGCGGGCCCGGCAGGGAGTCGCGGCCAAGAGCTGATCGCGGCGGTGTGAACGGCGGGGGGGGGGGGGGGGCGCCCCCCCCCGCCTCGACGTGAACACCGGGTCGTTCGTGCCGGGGCCGCTGGCCCTCGGCGCGGCCGACGACCCGGAGCTGACCACGGCGGTCGCCGCCGCGCTCGGCGAGCGGCTCGCGGCCTGCGGCGTCACGATCAACCTGGCGCCGTGCGCGGACCTGACCCTGGCGGCCGAGGACCCGATCATCGGCGTCCGGGCGTTCGGGTCCGACCCGGCGAAGGCGTCACCGCACGTCGCGGCGTACGTCACCGGGCTGCAGAAGTACGGCGTCGCGGCGTGCGCGAAGCACTTCCCGGGCCACGGCGCGGCGACCGAGGACTCGCACGTGGCCCTGCCCGTGCTGCCGCGGACGCCCGAAGAGCTGCGCGAGATCGAGCTGGTCCCGTTCGCCGCCGCGATCCGGGCGGGGGTGCGTTCGGTGATGACCGGCCACTTGGTCGTCCAGGCCTGGGGCGACGAGCCGGCGACGTTCAACCGCACCGCCCTGACCGACGTCCTGCGCGGCGAGCTGGGCTTCACCGGCGCGGTCATCACCGACGCGCTGGAGATGGGCGCGGTGTCGGGCGGGTACGGCCGCCACGACGGTCTCGGCCTCTCGGCGGTGCGGGCGCTGAAGGCGGGCGCGGACGCGCTCTGCATCGGCGGCGCGGCCTTCGAGGCCGACGCCCTGGACGCGATCAACGCGGCGATCGTGGCCGCGGTCGCGTCGGGGGACCTGCCGCTGGAGCGGCTGGCGGAGGCGGCGGAGCGGACGGCGGCGCTGGGCACCGACCCGGCCCCGGCGACGGTCGGCCCGGTCGACCGCCGGCTCGGCCTGGAGGCGGCCCGCAAGGCCCTGCGCGTCACCGGCGAGCCCCGGCTCGACGGCCCGCCGCTGGTGGTGGACGTCGAGACGGAGCCGACCATCGCGGCCGGCCCGATGCCGTGGGGCCTCGGCGCGCACCTGGCCGAGCTGGTTCCCGGCACGCGGGCGATCACCGCAGGCCCGGACGACCTCGACAAGATTCTCGAAGCGGCGCAAGGGTTCTCGAGTGTCGTCGTCGTGACGCGCGAGGCGCACCGCCACCCGCGGGTGCGCGCCCTGCTGTCGGCGTTGTCCACTGTGGACTTCATCCGCGTCGAGACGGGCGTCCCGGGACCGCCGGACGGCGACGGCCCGCGGCTGGACACGTTCAGCGGCTCGTACGTCAGCCTGCGCGCGGCGGCCGAGTACCTGGCCTGAGTTCGCCTTGACGGGGCCCCGCCGGTTTCGACCGGCGGGGCCCGTCCTTTTTGCCGTATCTCCACGAGCCGCACCGGCGTTTGTACGGGGCTTGTACCGGTGCTCGTCACTCTGTCGGCACACCAGAACGACGGAGGACGGACAAATGAGAATTCGCATCGGCAAGCGTGCGGCCGGGGTGGTCGGCATCGCCGCGGCGATCGTGCTGGCCGGCGCCACCCCGGCGCTGGCGGCCACCGGCACCGTGCACACCGATTCGGGCGCGCCGCTGACGGTGCGCTCGTCGCCGAGCACCGGCGCGGGCTCGACCGGGACGGTCGCCGACGGCACCGCCGTCGACATCGACTGCCAGACCACCGGCGAGTCGGTCACCGGCAAGTACGGCACCAGCAACATTTGGGACCACGTCCCGGGCGGCTACATCACCGACACCTACGTCTACACCGGCTCCGACGGCCGGATCGCGCCGGACTGCACCGACGTCCCGCCGCCGCCGGCGGCGAACTGCACGACGTCCGGGCTGAACGACCCGAACACCTGCGCCCAGGCCGTCGCGAAGGCGAAGTCGCGCGTGCACACGAACAACGACTCGTCCTACAACGGCTGGTGCGACCGCATCAACGCGCAGAACTACGGCTTCAGCGCGAGCGGCTCGGAAACGGCGTACGTGCACTGGACGCAGATCCCGGCCCAGTACAAGCACGCGGGCAGCACGGACGTCCCGGCCGGCGGCCTGGCGTTCTTCTCCAACGGCGGCTCGGGCCACACGATGATCTCCATCGGCGGCGGCAAGTTCCTGTCGAACGACATCAACGGCGCGGGCACCTACACCGAGACGACGATCGCGCAGATCAAGAGCAAGTGGGGCCAGACCTACCTCGGCTGGTCGCAGCCGTGGTTCAAGGTGAACCACTGATCGTCTGCCGCGGCTGGTCGTGAGTGGTGAGGAGGGTTCTAACCCTCCTTGCCACTCACGACGGTTTCACCCGGTGCAGCACGAAGATGCCGCCCAGGGCCGGGCGGTCCAGCCGCTCGTGGTCGGACGCCACGTACTCGTCCAGCACCGCCAGGATGCGCCGGTCCAGCTCCCGGACCTCGTCGGGGGACAGGTGCAGCAGGAACTTCTCGTGCACCGCCACCGAGTCCGGGCCGGACGCGGCCAGCTCCTCCTGGAAGATCTCGATCGGCGCGAACCGGGTTTCGGCGTCGGCGCCGGCCAGCGGGCCGTCCAGCCACCACGTCTCGTTGTTCGACCGGTACGGCTTCTCCAGCGCGCCGCTCGGGCCGGTGCGGACCGGGGCCTGCTCCAGCAGCCCGGCGGCGACCAGCTGGCGGACGTGGTGCAGGACCGTGCCGGGATCCCGGTCGAGGCGGTCGGCGAGCTGCTTGTTCGTCAGCTCCTCGACCAGGCACATCCGCATGATGCGCAGGCGCAGCGGGTGGCCGAGGGCCTTCGCCTCCCGCGGGGTCGCCGGCCGGCGCCGGCGGGGTTCGGTCATGAACGCAGCGTAGTCCATCGATCGAATTCCGACACATCGATGGAGATTTCCCCATCGATGTGCAACTCTCAATAGCATGAGCCTGGGCAGCACCTACTGGCGGTTGTGGACCGCGGCCGGCCTCTCGAGCCTCGCCGACGGCGTCCTCAAGGTGGCCCTGCCCCTGCTGGCGGTCGGTTACACGCGGTCGCCGGCCCTGATCGCCGGGCTGGCCTTCGCCTTCACCCTGCCGTGGCTGCTCTTCGCGCTCCCCGCCGGCGCGCTGGTCGACCGGCTGGACCGCCGTCGCGCGATGCTCGGCGCGAACCTGGTCCGCGGCGGCCTGCTCGCCGCCGTCACCGCCCTGACCCTCTTCGGCGGCGGGTCGATCTGGGCGCTCTACGTCGTCGCCGCGGGGGTCGGGTTCGCCGAGACGATCTACGACACCGCCGCGCAGTCGATCGTCCCGCAGGTCGTCGGGCGCGAGCGGCTGCCGGCGGCCAACGGCCGGATGTACGCCGCCGAGCAGACGGCCAACGAGTTCGCCGGGCCGCCGCTGGCCGGGCTGCTGGTCGCCGCGGGCGTGCTGGCCGCGCTCGTCACGCCGGTGGCGCTGTGGGCGGTGGCCGTGGCGGCACTGCTGCTGGTGCGCGGCTCGTACCGGGTCGAGCGGACCGGCCGCACCACGCTCCGCGCGGACATCGCCGAAGGACTGCGGTTCCTGGTGCGGCACAAGGTGTTGCGCACGTTCTCGGTCATGGTCGGCACGTTCAACTTCGCGACCGGCGCGACCTTCGCCGTGTTCGTGCTCTACGCGGTCGGCCCGGGTTCGCCGATGGGCCTGTCCGAGCCGGCCTTCGGGCTGCTGATGGCCGTCAACGCGGCGGGCGGGGTCGCCGGGTCGTTCCTCGCCGAAGCGGTGGAACGCCGGCTCGGCCGGATCCCGGCGCTGTGGGTGGCCTGGCTCGCCGGCGGGCTCTCGGTCGGCGTCCTCGCGGTGACGGCGAATCCGTACGCCGTCGGCGCGGGGTTCTTCGCCGGCGGGATGGGGATCGTGGTGTCGAACGTCGTCATGGTGTCGCTGCGCCAGCGCCTCACGCCCGACCGGCTGCTCGGGCGCCTCAACAGCAGCTACCGCCTGGTCGCCTGGGGCACCAAGTCGCTCGGCGCCCTGACGGCCGGCGTGCTCGCCCAGGCGCTGGGCCTGCACGCGGTGTTCGTGGTCATGGCGGTGCTGGCCTTCACCGTGGTGGCCGGGCTCTTCGTGGTCACCGAGGACGCGCTCGTGGCCGCGGAACGCGAGGCCGGACGGGCAGCGGCAGCGCCAGCAGGTCCGAGCCCGACGTGAGGGCGCCGACCCGCTCCCAGCCCCACCGCAGGTACATCGCGTACGCCGGCGCCGCGCTCGCCGCCGCCAGCACGGCGAATGGTTCGGGCCGCCCGTCGAGCAGGTCGCGCAGCAGCGCGCCGCCGTGCCCCCGGCCGCGCAGGGCCGGCCGGACGGCGAGCTCGTAGACGTAGAACAGCGGACCCCGGCCGAGCGGAAGGGGCGCCGGCGTCGCGGCGGCCGGGTGCCACCAGCCGGCCTCGCGGCCGACGCCGTAGGCGAACCCGCCGAGCCCGGCACCGTCGCGGACGGTCGTCAGCGCGAACCCCGGCAGCCGCGCGTGCCGGGTCACGGTGTCACGGAAGCGGGCCGCGTCCGCCGCGTCCTCCCGGTACGGCGGCTCGCGGTAGACCGCGAGGTAGACGTCTTCCAGTTCCGCCGGATCACGCATCCGCGGGCTGTTTCGCCTCGGAGACGGCCTCGGCCGGCTTCAGTCCTTTGAGGACGGCGAAGGCCACCGCGCAGCAGCCGGCGAGCACGAGCCACGGCAGCTGGGCCCCGCCGGCCAGCAACGCGGTGAACGTCACCGGCGCGACGACCCTGGCGGCCCCCCAGAGCAGCTCCTCCAGGCCGAAGTAGCGGCCGCGCAGGTGCGGCGGGGCCAGCGCGACGGTGAGCGCGCTGCTGGTCGGCGCCTGCAGCAGCTCCGCGGCGGTGAACACCGCCGTCGCCACCGTGAGCACGACGATCGCGGGTACGGGCACAGCCCACGGTACGACGGCGAACAGCAGGAACGACAGGGCCCACACGATCGCGGCAATCTGCAGTACGCGCGGCTTGCGGTGTCCTTCCAGCCGGCTCGCCACCACCGTCTGCCCGGCCACCACCAGCACGGTGTTGAGGGCGAACAGGATCCCCGGCTGCCACGTCGGCAGGCTGAGGGTGTCGATCACGTACGCGCTGAGCAGCACGGTCAACGCCAGGTCGCACAAGGCGAACACGAAGACGGTCACCAGCACGCGCCGGAACGCCCGGTCCGCGAGCACCGCGCGATAACCCCCGCGCGCCGCCGTCTCACGCGGTGGCGGGGCGGGCGTGGCGGCCGGGCCCCGCCACGACGCGACCAGCGCGGCCGCGACCAGGAAGGTCGCCGCGTTCAGCAGGACGATCCCGGTGTAGCCGCTGGTCCCGCCCCAGGCGACGAGCACACCCCCGGCCAGCCCACCGACGCCGATGCCGACGTTGCGCAGCGCGCGGTCCATCGCGTACCAGCGGGCCCGCTGGCCCTCGTCGGCCACCTGCGCCACGAGCGCGCCCGAGGCGGGCCAGAACAGGCCCTCACCCCAGAACGTCAGCGCCGCCAGGACGACCAGCTGCCAGAGGGAGCCGGCGAAGACGTACCCGGCGAAGGTCAGCACCCGCAGCAGGTTCGCGACGACCACGACCCGGCGGGCGCCGAGCCGGTCGACGAGCGGGCCCGCGAGCGGGCCGGCCGGGAGCGCCAGCAGCGCGGCGGCCGACAGCGCGCCGCCGACCGCCGTCAGCGGAAGGTCCTTCGCCGCGTGGAAGTACACGACGGCGAACGGGAGGAACAGCCCCGTGCCGAGCGCGTCCACGCCCTGCGCGGCGACCAGCGGCAGCCGCCCGCGGGTGCGGGGCAGCCCGAGCAGTTCGGTGACAGCCATCGGTATCCCTCACGCGTGGGGGAGCGGGAACACGTTCAGCCGCTCTTCGGGCAGGGGTGTCGTCCGCCAGCCCAGGTCGACGGCCGCCCGGCGGATCCGGCCGTCGCCCCAGTACGGGAACCCGGCCGGGAAGTTGGACACCAGCCCCGGCACGATCGTGTGCGCGGCGTGGAACCCGGCGGCCGCGACGTCCCGGGTGGTCAGGTCGACGCTGATCACCTCGAACCCGCGCTCCTCGACGCGTTCGCGGTAGGCCTTGAGCCGCCGCTCGCCGAGGGCGGGCAGGCCCTCCCAGGGCCGCACCGCCAGGTCGCGCACCCACGGCGCCACCCGGGTCGCGGCACGAGGGTCGAGGTAGATCTGCTGCTGGCACAGCAGGTCCACGACGTCACCGAAGTCCTCGCGGTAGGAGTCGAGGTAGCGGCGGTCGGCGCGGTAGGCCTTGAGGTTGGACAGGTGCGGCAGGTCGGCCTGCATCCCGGCGAGTTCGCGCTCGTCGTCGAGGGCGAGGCAGGTGTGCTGCAGCGTGAACCCTTCGGCGAGCGCCTTCTTGGCCGCCTCGAGCGCGTCGGGGCGGGTGGCGAAGCCGATCGACAGCCAGCGCCGGGCCCGGTCGAACACCGCGGCGGCGACGATCGGGACGGCGAACTCGTTGTCCAGCGGGATCAGCGTGACGTCGTAGGTCTCGGCGGTGTCGGCGACCAGCGCCCGGATCTCGGCCGGGACCGGCAGCCGGCGCAGCTGCGGCGTGTTGGCCCACCAGAGCATGGTGGTGTCGCGTTCGAGCACCTCTTCCAGGCCCGAGGTCACGGCGTGCTCTTCGCTGGTGCCACTGGCGAGGCCGGCGATCAGGGGATCGGTGAACCGGGCGCCGCCGGGTTCGGCCTCCTGGGACACGAGACAGGCGGGGACCCACACGGCTTCCCTTGTCGTGTGCGAAAAAGCCTCGATCCAGGCGCACTCCGTCTCGGGGGTCAGCGGCGCGAACGGGAAGCCGGGCGTGGCGTGCTGGCGCGGGGAGTAGAGGTTCAGGCGGCGCGGATCGAGCGCGGGGACGCCGTTGCGGCGCAGCTGCCGGAAGCTCCCGTGCCGGATCTCGCGCTCCGGGGCCAGCCAGCTGCCGCAGTAGCGTTCCACGGCCTCCCCGATCGCGGAGTCGCGGGCCTGGTCGAAGTCGTGCCAGGAGGTGCCGAACGCCTGGCGGTCGTTGGGCCAGTCGACGACCCGGCGCATGTCCGCGACGTCCACGGCGCACACCCGCAGCCGCGCGGGCATCCCCGGCGCGGGCGGGAGCTCGTGCACCGCGGTCACGATCCCGGTGCGGTCGTCGACGAGCAGGTCCGGGCGCGGGCCGTGCGCCTCGACCGGCCGGGGCCGGTCCGGGACGGGCAGCACCGGCCGGGGGAGCACGCTCAGCCGGACGGGGTCGATCTCGAGCTCGCCGGTGGTCGTCTCGGCGGGTTCGCCGGCGAGCCAGCGTTCGAGCTGGACGGCGAGCACGCTCATCATCCAGCGGGCGTCGCCGGGCCGGAACCGCCGGCCGCGCGGCGGGTCGGCGCTGGCGAAGGCGTCGATCACCCGCGGGTCCAGGGCCGCCGAGCGCCGCCGGGCGAGCACGTCGGCGAAGTCGGGGCCGGCGCCGCCGGGCGTGATCGCGGGGCCGGCGAGCCCCTGCCCGCGTTCACAGCGGAAGGGCAGCAGGCGCACGCCGCGGTCCGTGCAGAACGCGTCGAGCGCGGTGAGTTCCGAATATGCCGGATGGGTGAACGCGGCGACGACGACGGTGTCGGCCGGGTCGACGGGGAACGGCCCGTCGAGGTCGGAGAGCGTCTCGACTCGCGCGTACCCGACCGGCGCGAGGAGCTGCGCGAGGGGCGCGGTCAGCTCGGGCGTCCCGGCGATCAGGACGGTGGTCTCGGCCGCGCGCAGGACCCCGGACCCGTCCGACACGGGGCGCAGGCTGCCGTCCGCCTCCAGGACGTCGAGCACCTCCTCGTAGTCGGGGTTCATCCCGGCGAGCAGCTCGGCCCGGGTGCGGGTGCCGTCGCAGCGGGCGATCCACGCGCGGAACTCCCTGGTGGGCGCCGTGATCGAGTACTGGCCGCCGTTCGGCGTGATGAGCAGGCACAGGGCCGGCTCCAGGTCGTGGACCTCGACCCCGGTGAGCTCCAGGCGTACGTCGTCGGAAGGCATGGCGGACCCCCTGGGTCGAGACGGCCGTGCCGCGGCCCCGGGGTGGGGCCGCGGCACGTGGTGCGGCAGGGAACGGGTGCTGCTACTTGGCGGAAGCGCGGTTGTGGACGACGGCGCGGTTGTGGACCACCGCGCGGTTGTGGACGACGGCCCGGTTGTGCACCACGGCGCGGTTGTGGACGACGACGGCCGAGGGGCGCTCGAAGGTCGAGATCATGGGTCCTCCTGTGCGATGTGGAGTGTCTCCGGTGTGGATTCCGGGACGGGGTGACGTGAACAAGTCTGGGGTGCCGGGGTGCACCGCGACGTCTTCTGGAGTGCGATGCGCACGGAGGCACCCGTGAGGAACGCACGCCCCCGGAATGACGATTCCCCGCGCGCACGCGAGCGCCCCGCCACCCGGGAATGGGTGGCGGGGCGCTCGGTCTGTCCTTTGTGGAGTGCCGGGGGTGGTCAGGCCCGGCAGGTCTTGCCGCGGTTCACGCAGTTGACCAGGTTGTTCATGATCCGCTGCGACATCACGTTGGCGAAGTCGTCGTGGTCGGAGAACGGGTTGTGGTGCTCCTGCGGGAAACCGTCCACTTTGTACTGCTTCTTGACCTGGATGTCGTGCGGGATGTCGTAGGTCAGCGAGATCTGCAGCTGCGGCACGGCCTTGAAACCCTGGGCGCACCGGCCGTTCTGGTCCGGGAACACGATGTGCGTGCGGTGGTTCGCGCTGTCGGTGTTCTGCCCGTCCCAGCAGCTCGGGAACGTGTGGATCCGCTTGACCTTGCTGTTCGGCGGGCAGATCGGGTAGAGCTGGGTGACGCGGTTCTCGAACCCGCTGCACGTCCAGCTCGCGCGGGCGTTGGCCGGCCCGTTGGTCGACACCTTCGCGTCGCCGTAGAGCACGCGCAGGAACTTCGGCATCGCCACGACCTTGCCGACCGGGCTGCCCCGGAAGGTGATCTGCACCTTCTGCGGCCGCTGGATCACGCCGTCGTTGCCGGGCAGCTCGTTGTTCTGGTCCTGCCCCGGCAGCGCGCCGCCCGGGGCGGTGCTGCTCGGCGGCGGGGTCGTCCCGGTCCCGGTGTCCTTGCCCGGCTTCGGCGCGCACGGCGCGAGCCCGCCCAGGTCCGGTTTCTGCCGGAACCGGGCGATCGCGGCGGCGATCCGCTCCAGGATCGCGGCACGACGGTCCTTGAGCGGCGTCAGGATAGCGTTGCGCATGAAGTCCGCGCCGCCCTGGCCCTGCGTCGAGGCGACGCGCTGGTTGGCCTCGTCGGTCTGGGTGTCGAGCTGGTCCAGGTTGCCGTCGACCTCGTCCATCGCCTGGTCGGGGACGTCGGCGAGCTTGCTGGCGACGTCCGGGCAGGCGACCTGGTCGGTCTTCGCCTCCTGGGCGGCCTGGGCGCGCTCGGCGTCCGGCGCCTTCGCGGGCGGGTTCTCGGCGGCCGCCTTCTCCTCTTCACCGGTGTCGATGCGGACGACCGGCCAGAAGTAGGCGGACTTGTCACCGTTGCGGCAGGTGGTGCCGGCCTTGACGAGGCTCTTGTTGTTGGAGTCGGCGTTGGTGGAGAGGTTGCCGACGTAGTCGTGCAGGTGCTGGGCGCCGTTCTTGACGCCGGGCTGCGCGATGAAGTTGTCGGGGTTGAAGTGGCCGTTCTCGTTGCGGCCGCAGTCGACGGTGAACGTGCCCGTCGACGCGCCGTAGACCGGGCGCGGGTCGAACTGGTTCGGCTGCACCGTCAGGATGTCGACGAAGAGGGCGGGGTCGACCTCGTCGGCGCTGGCCTGGCCGGTGTTGCCGGTCGTGACGGCGACGGCGATGCCGCCGACGGCGATCGCGAACGCGAGACCGCCGGTGGCGATCTTCGTTCTGCGGGAAATGCGATGCCGTCCTTGGGTGCGGGACATGGATCCTCCGGGTCGGGCTGGCGGGAAAACGCGACACTGACCGGTACGAGCCCAGGGGCGTACCCATCAGGAAAGACGTCGGCAGGGAAGGAACGAAGCCCGGCCGGTCCACTGACCCGACATCAGTGGACGCGGCTGGTCACCTGCCCGTGACCACGCCGTCGACCGGGTGGTTATCGTTCCGTTATGGACGCTACACCGGGGTTTGACACCGGGCAAGAAGCTGTTTCCGGCAATCACGAACCGTCAGGGCCGGTTTCCGTTTCCGTAATCGGATGCGGTCGTGAATGGTCACCAAGAATGGTCGAAGAATGGCACGCGCGAAAACAGGCGTGCGCGCATCGCGCCCGCAGCGGCTCGCGGGTGCGTCACGCGCGGTAGTCGTGCGTGTACGCTGGTTGCGCTCTCAAGTACTGGGTGACGGCGGTCATCCTGGGCCCCTGACCGGGTGGTTGTCCAGCATCCGGGGGTGTGTCGAAACCCGCGGAAAATTCCTTGAACCGATCCGAACCGGCAGCCGTATCCCTCAGTGAAGCGGCTCGAATGCCTGCCGGCCAGATCGTCGCAGACTGGTCACAATCGCGCCCGCCGGACGCCCTCCGGTCCCAGCATCACATTCCCGGGATCGGGCGCCGCCACATATCACGACACCCGCATCGTCATTCCGGGCGCGGCCTTCGACGACGACGTCAGGGCCGGGCAGCCGACGCGATGAGCGCGGCCGCCTCGCCGCTCGAGAGCGCGGCGGTGTCGACGACGAGGCGGTCGCGGGTCCAGGGCTCGTACTCGCGGTCGACGATCTGCCGCCACGTCGGCGGCACGTGGCCGGGGATGCCGGTGTCGCGGGTTTCCGCGCGGCGCCGGTGTTCCGCCGGGTCTGAGCAGACGATCTCGGTCTCCAGCACCCGCGCGCCGCAGGCGGTTCCGGTGTCCCGCCAGGCATCCCGGGTGACGGCCAGGGAGTTCACGCACTCGGCGATCACGCTGACGCCGGTCCGCAGCAGGTCCGCGGCGACGTCGTAGGCGACGACGTATCCGACCGGCCCGACCGGGTTCGTCAGCGGCGTGCTGCGGACGATCGCCTGCTCGATCGTGTCGACGCGCAGGTAGGAGAACCCGGTGCGGCGGGCCAGTTCGGTCGCCACGGTGGTCTTCCCGGACGCCGGCAGCCCGCCGACGACGATCAGCAGCGGAGGCACCCGGGCATGATCGCACGCGCTCAGTCCGGGTCGTGCCCGCCGAGCCGCCGCCAGTGCTCGGCCAGTTCGGGCCGCACGGGGGCCGCCAGCACCTCGGTGAGATCGGCTTCGGCCTTGCGGGCCACGTTTTCGATGGTCTCCCGCGCGCGCTCGTCGAGCTGCGCGCCCCATTCGTACGACCCGGGGTAGAGCTGCTCGACCACCCGCATGCTTTCGCTCTCGGCGAGTTCCGCGCGGGCCTCGTCGAGGACGGCCTGGTTGCGCCGCAGGGCGTCGGCCCGGCCCAGGTCCAGGGTGTGCCGGACGTCGAGGACGAGGCCGGTGCCCGACGGCACGCCGTGCCGGAGGGCGATCCGCAGCAGGTCATCGGTGAAGCCGAGCTCCTCGGCGGGCGCCCACGCGAGCGCGTCCAGGCCGGCCGGGCCGAGCCGGAGGGTGCCGCCAGGCGCGGCGCACCAGGTCACCGTGGCCGGCGGGTGGAGTCGGTAGAGCATCCGGGGTCCTGTCGGGGATCGGCGGGAGCGGTCAAGAGGAGGACTTCGCCCGCAGGTTGCGACGCAGCGTCGTGAGGGCCCGGTGCTGGGCGACCCGGACGGCGCCCGCGCTGCTCAGCCCCACCGCCACCGCCGTCTCCTCGGCCGTCATGCCCAGGATGATGCGCAGCACCAGGATCTCGCGCTGGCGCGGCGGGAGCGTGTCGAGCAGGCCGGACGACCAGTCGAGCGCGGCCGAGCGCTCGACCTCTTCCCCCGTGGGGTCGGTGGCCTCCGCGCCCTCGCTGCGCCCGGCGGGCAGCTCGGCGACCGGGCTGGTGCGGTCGCGGGCGCGGCGGCGGTGGAAGTCGGAGACCTTGTGTGCGGCGATGCCGAAGACGAACGGCAGGAACCCGTCGAGCTCGTACCGGTAGCCGGGCAGCGCGCGGACGACCGCGAGCAGCACGTCCTGGGCGCAGTCCTCGGCGTCGGACGAGCCGTCCTGCCAGCTGCCGAGCCGGCCGAGGCAGTAGCGGTGCACCAGCGGCCGCAGTTCGCGCAGCAGTCCCGCCACCGCGGCCCGGTTGCCGCCGACGGCCTGCCGGACGAGCGCGGTGTCGAGGGCGAACGTCGCCGTGGGTGGGGTGTCACCCCCGGCGGGTTGCGGCGGCATCGGCCTCACTCTCCCCTCGGACACGGGCCGGCAACGGACGGTGAGAACCGTAGGTCGCGGTGCGTGTCCGCCACACGTGCCGGGCGCCCGTGCGGACCCGGGTCTTTCGGCACTGGCGGACGGCTCCGGCCCGTGTGTTTCGTACCCGGGGTGGCGCGGGGGTGGGTCCAACGGCCCTATCGGCCGCCTGCCGCTACGGATCACGCTGGTAGCCGGGGTTTTCACAGGAGAAACACAGGGACGAGATGGCTGACGATGTGGGCTTCGGCCTCCTGCTCGACCGGGCGCAGTGCCTCGCGCTGCTGCGCACGGCGAGCCTGGGCCGGGTGATCTTCACCCACCGCGCGATGCCCGCCGTCCGTCCCGTGCGGTTCACCGTGGTCGGGGACGCGGTCGTGTTCGCCGTTCCCGACGGAAGCCCGCTCTACGCCGGCGCACGGGGCGCCGTCGTCGCGTTCGAAGCCGACGAGTTCGCCGACGACCTCGGCGCGGGCTGGTTCGTCAGCCTGCTCGGCCGGGCGGGGGAGTTCCGGGACGCCTCGGCCGCGGAAATCGCCTGCCTGTGCCCCTGTCCTTCCCAGGCGGGACGGCGGTTCCTGCAGATCCCGGTCGAGACCATCACCGGTCACCGCATGGTTTGTGCCGCCGAGTAACAAGGTCATGTCACCGAGCGACCCACCGGATGGACGAACCGGCATGGGCCGACACGGGCAGTCACCTGTGGGACCCTTGACGGCCCGGGGATACCCCCGGGAGTGGGCGACGCCAGCGGAGTCAACGGGAAGTGGCGGACGAAATCGGCATGCCGGCGATCCTGGCCGCGGTGGCCGGGATCGCGCGGGAGCTGGAGATGCCCGCGCTGCTGCGGCGCGCGGTGACGACGGTGTGCGACCTGGTCGGCGCACGCCACGGCCGGCTCGAGGTCATCGGACCCGACGGTGGGGTGGCGGAGTACGGCCAGGCCGCGGACGGTAACGACGGGGTCGTCGAGATCCCGGTGCGCGCCGGGCCCAAGGTGTTCGGCACGTTCCGGATCGAACCCGGCGAGGACGGCCTCGGCGGCCGGCGTCGCGAGGTGCTGGGCGCGCTGACCGCGGCGACCGGGATGGCCGTCGAGAAGGCGCTGCTCGTCGACGGGATGCGCCGCCGCGAACGCTGGCTCGAAGCCTCCTACGACGTCACCAAGGCGCTGGTGAGCTCCCAGGGGCTGCGCGAGACGCTGCGGCTGATCGCCGAACGCGCCCGCGTCGTGGCCGGGGGCACCGGCGGGGCGATCGCCCTGCCCGCGGGGCCGGGCCTGCTGGTGTTCGACGTCGTCGAGCCGCCGGGGGAGGACTCCGAGCGGCTCACCGGCCTGACCATCCCGACCGAGGGCACCGCGACCGGGATCGCCTTCACCACCCGCCGCCCGATCGTCGTGCGGGACTACGGCGAGCACGTCCAGAACGAGCAGCGCGACCGCGCCGGGCCGATGCCCGCGATGATCAAGGACCTGGACTCGGCGATCTCGGTGCCGCTGCTCGTCGGCGAGGAGACCCTCGGCGTGCTGCTGGTGGCGAAGTTCCGCGACCGCTCGCCGTTCACCGACGCCGACGTCCAGCTGGCCGAGACGTTCGCCGGGCACGCCGCGCTGGCCGTCGAGTTCTCCCGGGCGCAGGAGGCCCGGCAGCAGCTCGCCGTCTTCGAGGACCGCGACCGGATCGCGCGGGACCTGCACGACCTGGTGATCCAGCGGCTGTTCGCGACCGGGCTCGGGCTCGAGGGCGTCAGCAGGCTGATCGCCGACCCGGGGGTCGCGGCGCGCGTCGCCGGGTTCGCCCAGGACCTCGACGGGACGATCCGGGAGATCCGCAACAGCATCTTTTCGTTGCAGGCGCCCGCGCAGGCCCAGGGAAGCCTGCGCGCCGAGCTGCTGCGCGTGGCGGTCGACGCCCGGGACACGCTGGGCTTCGAGCCGCGCGTCGGCTTCGACGGGCCGCTGGACGCCGCGGTGCCGGACGCGGTGCGCTCCGACCTGATCGCGTCGCTGCGGGAGGCGCTGACCAACGTCGCCCGCCACGCCGGGGCGACCACGTGCTCGGTCGACGTCACCGTGGACACGCTCGGCACGCGCCTGAACCTGGTGGTGCGCGACGACGGCACCGGGCCGCCCGAGGGACCCGGGCGGGTCAGCGGGCTCGCCAACCTGGCGGCCCGCGCGGAACGGTGGGGCGGCGGCTGCGCGCTGCTGCCCGCCGACGGGGGCGGGTCCCGGCTGGAATGGACCGCCGAACTGCCGGCCCGGATTGCCGGCGGACAGGGGAATGGAAGATGACGATTTCGGTGTTCCTGCTCGACGACCACGAGCTGGTCCGCACCGGGCTGAAGACCGTCTTCGAATCCGAGGAGGACATCGAAGTGGCGGGGGAGGCGGGCACGGCGGCCGAGGCGCTGGTCCGGATCCCGCAGGTCCGGCCGGACGTGGCCATCCTCGACGTCCGGCTGCCGGACGGCCAGGGCGTGGAGGTGTGCCGCGAGATCCGCTCGACGGTCGAGCCGCCGCCGGCCTGCCTGATGCTGACGTCCTATTCGGACGACGACGCGCTCTTCGGCGCCATCATGGCCGGCGCGGCCGGGTACATGCTCAAGCAGGTCTCCGGGCGGTCGCTGATCGACGCCGTCCGCACGGTCGCCGTGGGCGGCTCGCTGCTGGACGCCACGCTCACGGCGTCCGTCATGAACCGGTTGCGGGGGGAGACGGTCTCGGCCCCGGATCCGCGGTACGAGCAGCTCAGCCCGCAGGAGCGGCGGGTGCTCGACCTGGTCGCCGAGGGCCTGACCAACCGGCAGATCGCCGAGCGGCTGTTCCTGGCCGAAAAAACGGTCAAGAACTACGTATCCTCGGTGCTGCACAAGCTCGGCGTCGAGCGGCGGACGTCGGCGGCGGTCTACGTGTCGCAGCGGCGGAACGAACCAGGGCGTTCGGGGTGATTCACCGGCCAGTCGGGGGAAAACCGGTGGGGCATCCGACGTATCTGGCCACGGATGGAGTACACCTGTCGTGTGACCGCACGGGCCGCACGGGACCTGGTGCGGGTGGAGGGGACGGCATGTCGGGGTTTTCGAGCGGGGACTACGTCACGCAGCAGATCCACGCGCTCGCGAGAGCGGTGCGCGAGGAAGGGGCGGGCGGCGTCGGTACCCACAGCTTCCAGCTGGCCGAGCACCTGGCCGCGGAAGGAGGCGTCCACCGCGGTGACATCCTGACCGCGACCGCGACGCTGCTGGCGATGACGGCCTGGTGCGACGGCGCGGCCGACGCGGCGCTGCGGTTCGCGGAGCTGGCGGGCGAGTGCGACGACGATTCCCGCGAGCTGGTCACGCACCTGCTCCGCCTGGAGATCGGTGCCGACCAGGGCTGGCTGCCGGAGGCCCAGGTGGAAGCGCTGCTGGAGTACGCGCGCCGCGCCCGGCGCAGCGACCTGGTGACCCGGGTGCAGGCGATCGAAGCGGGCCCGGGCGGCCGCCACCGCCGGAACTGACTCAGGCGTTGACCCCCGTCAGGGCGAAGAACTCCTGACGGGTCTTGGGTTCCTCGCGCAGCAGGCCGTGCAGCGACGAGGTGACGGTGAGCGCGCCGGTCGCGCGGACACCGCGCAGCGACATGCAGAGGTGCTCGGCCTCGATCACCACGCCGACGCCCTTGGGCGCGAGGTGTTCCTGCAGCCAGTCGGCGACCTGCTTGGTCAGCCGCTCCTGCACCTGCAGGTCGCGCGCGAACAGCTCGACGACCCGGGCGAGCTTCGACAGGCCGAGGATCCGCTCGCCCGGGAGGTAGCCCACGTGCGCGACCCCGCGGAAGGGCAGCAGGTGGTGCTCGCACAGGGACTGCACCGGGATGCTCTTGGCCAGCACGAGCTCGTCGTACCCCTCGTCGTTGGGGAACGTCGTGAGCTTGAAGTCCCGCGGCCGCAGCATCTCCGCGTAGGCGTTCGCCACCCGCCGCGGGGTGTCGCCGAGGTGCTCCGACGTCGGGTCCTTGCCCAGGGCCCGCAGCAGGTCGGCGACCGCGCGCTCGGCCGCGTGGAGGTCGAAGTCGTCGCGGTCGGGGACGACGCCGAGGTGCCTGAGGGGAACCGGCTCGCTCATGGGGTCGACGGTCACGGGGCGCCCCTTCCTTCTAAAACCAAGTTGTACCGATGTTAGAAGGCCGCCCGGGTTTTCGTCAACGGTTATTTGTTTTAGAGTGCTGTGATGCACGAAGCCCAGGCCGGTGAGCTGGCCGCGGCCGCCGCCCTCGACGAGCCCACCCGCCGCCGGCTGTACGACTACGTCGTCCGCCAGCCCGCGCCGGTGAGCCGCGACGACGTCGCCGCCGCCCTGAGTGTGCCCCGGGCGACCGTCGCGTTCCACCTCGACCGCCTGGTGGACGAACGGCTCCTGGACGTCGGGCACGAACGCCGCACGGGCCGCACCGGCCCGGGTGCCGGGCGCCCGGCGAAGCTCTACCGCCGCTCGGACCGGCAGGTGACGGTCTCGCTGCCGGAACGCGACTACGAGCTGGCCGGGCACCTCCTGGCGACGGCGGTGGAGGAGGCAGGCGAGTCCGGCGGCTCGCCGCGGGAGATCCTCACGCGGCGGGCGCGCGAACTGGGGCGGGAGCGGGGCGCCGGGGCGTCCGACGTCTTCGCCGTCCTCGAGGCCCACGGGTTCGAGCCCCGGGCCGGGGAGGGCGAGGTGGAGCTGGGGAACTGCCCGTTCCACCGGCTGGCCCGGGCGCACCCGGGGCTGGTCTGCGCGATGAGCCTGGCGCTGGTGGAGGGCATGCTGGCCGCGGCGGGCCCGGACGGGCTGACCGCGCGCCCCGACCCGCGGCCGGGCCGGTGCTGCGTCCGCCTGACGTCCTAGCTCCGGGCCGCCAGCACGAAGAGGAACGCGCCGAAGACGACCAGCGCCGCCGACACGACGCGGTGGAGGTGCTGCTGGCGCAGGCGGTGCGCCAGCTGCGTGCCGAGCAGCGCGCCGAGCCCGGCCAGCACGCCCAGCAGCGTGCCGAGTCCGAAGTGGACGGACCCGTGCGCGGCGTAGCCGAGCGTCGCGAAGCCGACGAGCGGCAGCTGGATCAGCTGCCCGGCCGCGACGGTGGTCAGCGCGGGCACGCCGAGCGCCAGCAGGGCCGGGACGAGCAGCACCGGCCCGCCGGTCCCGGTCAGCGCCGAACCGAACCCGACGACCACGCCGATCCCGACGGTGGCGGCGACGGGCAGGTCCTCCCGCACCCGGGACGTCTTCATGCGGAACCACAGGTTGTAGGCGCCGGACCCGGCGGTCACCACGGCCAGCACCAGCCACAGCACCGCGGCCGGCAGCAGCCCGTTGACCAGCGCCCCGGCGGCCGCGGCGGGCGCGGCCCCGAGGGTGAGCAGCCCGCCGAACCGCCAGGGCATCGCCTGCCGGCGCGCGTACCCGAGGGTGCCGACGATCCCGGTGAACAGGAACGCCCAGCTGCTGGTCCCGGCCGCGGCGTGCACGTCGAGCCCACCTAGCCCGACGAGCGCGGGCGGCAGCACCACCCCGCCGACCCCGACGGTCCCGATGAGCACCCCCACCGGCACCGCGACCAGCAGAACGGCTAACACGATCCGCCCGCGGAGAAACTCACACCCCGACGGTAGTACGGCCCGAGCCGTGCCCCCTCATCGGCGGCTCCTGCGGACCAGCGTTGGGCAGGCCAACCCCCGCCGCACTAGACGTCACATGCGCGACCCCGGTACCGGTCGTGAGTGTTTAGGAGGGTTCTAACCCTTCTAAACACTCACGACCAGCCGCGGCAGACCATGATCGGCAGCCGCGCCAGCTCCGGCGACCACAGGCCGCCAACCGGAACCGGCAGCTCACCAAAGTGGGTCCGCTCCAACCCTCATTGCTGGCCACCCGGGCCGGCCGCGGCCAGTAGGTGGGCTGCGGCGAGGGCGGGCCACCTCGTCGCCCCCGGCGTGCCGAGCCGTCGGAGTGCCGACCGCAAAGCCGGGTCGGTGCTGGGGAACGCGTCGCGGACTCCCAGCCGGAACGCCAGGTCGTGGCGCAGGCCTTCGGCGAGGCCCGGTACGGCTTCGAGGGCGCTCAGGCTGGTTCCCTCGCCCAGCGCCGGGTGGTCCGCGGCCTTCGCCAGCGCCGCGATCGTGTCCGCGCGGGGCATCCCGAGGTCGTGCAGGGCCGTGGCCGTCAGCGCGCTCGCCGGTGGGAAGGTGTGTGTGAGGCCGCCGGGCAGCCCCGGCACCGGCGTGCCCAGTGACTGCACGACGGTCCGGACTCCGGAAGCGCCCGCCAGCGCCCGGACGCCGACCTCCAGTGCGCTCCACGTTCCCGGGACGGCGAGCCCGGGACGCGCCCGGACCAGCGGGCCCAGCACGGGATCGGTGGCCAGCTCCGCGACGGCCGGGCCCGGGTCGACGTCGGTCCCGGCTAGCCGCGCCGCGCGGTCGACGACGTGGATCAGGCCCTCCCAGTACGGCAGGTGGGCGCGCAGCAGCAGGTGCCCGCCGTCGCCGGGGGACAGCTCCAGCACCCCCGGCGCGCCTTCGACGGTGATCGTGCGGCGATAGACCGCGCCGTCGACCGCCTCGACGCCGGGCACCGCGCGGGCGGCGAGCAGCCCGCGGACGGCGTCCCAGTCGTAGCCGGGCAGCACGGGCAGCCGCAGCGGCAGCCCGCCGTCGGCGACCAGGCGGTCCGCGCGGCGGCGGCGCTCGCGCAGGTCCGAGGGCGCCGCGCGGAACACCTCCCGCATGGTCCGGTTGAACTGCCGCAGGCTGCCGAACCCGGACGCGAACGCGACGTCGAGCACCGTGAGGTCGGTGTCGTCGAGCAGCCGGCGGGCGAAGTGCGCGCGCCGCGACCGGGCCAGCTGGTCGGGGCTCGCGCCGAGGTGCTGCAGGAACAGCCGGCGCAGGTGCCGCGGCGACAGCCCGACCCGCTCCGCGAGCGCGGCCTCCGTGCCGTCGTCGAGCGCGCCGCCGATGACCAGCTGCACCGCCCGGCACACCAGCTCGGGCGCGTCCGAGGTGACCGGCCCGGCCACCCGGTAGGGACGGCAGCGCAGGCACGCCCGGAACCCCTCGGCCTCCGCGGCGGCGGCGTGCTCGAACGTCAGGACGTTCTTCGCGAGCGGCCTCGCACCACAGCCGGGCCGGCAGTAGATCCCGGTCGTGACGACGGCGGAATACGTGGTCATGACCCAGGTATAGCCGTGCCGCGACGGCGGCGCCGGACACATCCGGACATCGAGGCCGTGTCCGGATGTGGCCGGACCCGGCGCGCGCGCCGCTCCAAGATGGTCTTCGTCAGTCATCGAGAACGAGGATTTTCCGTTGCTCACCAAGGTTTTCCCCATCCAGCTCAAGGACGGCAAGCAGGCCGAGGCCGAGGCGCTCGTCGAGGAGTTCGCGCCGAAGGGCCCCGGCGCCGAGGACGGCACGCTGTCCTTCCGCGTCTACCGCGACCCGGCCCGCGCGGACTACCTGCTGTTCGTCGAGCACTTCGCGGACCAAGCCGCCTACGACGCGCACACCGGGTCGGCGGCCTACCGGGAGCTGATCGCCGGGCGGTTCGCCGGCATGGTCGTCGAGTTCGTCGAACTCGACCACGAACTGCTCGTCGCGCTGTGAACGAGGGGCAGCTCGCGCGGGCGAAGGCGTTCGCCGCGAGCCACCGGCGCGGGGACCCGTTGCTGCTGCCCAACGCCTGGGACGTCGCGTCGGCGGTCGCGATCGCGGGCGCCGGGGCGGCGGCCATCGCGACGACCAGCGCGGGGGTCGCGTGGTCCCTGGGGGTGCCGGACGGCGCCGGCCTCGGCGCGGAACGGTCCGCCGCCGTCGTGGCCCGGCTCTGCGCGGCGGTCGACGTCCCGGTCTCCGCCGACATCGAGGGCGGGTACGAAGACGTCGCCGAGACGACCACCGCGGTCGTCCGGGCCGGTGCCGTCGGGGTCAACCTCGAGGACCGGTCCGGCACCGGGCTATTCGCCGAGGCGGCGCAGGCCGAGCGCCTGGCCGCGGCCCGCGCGGCGGCCGACGCGCTCGGGATTCCCGTGTGGCTCAACGCCCGGACCGACCTATACCTGACCGGCACCGGCGGTCTCGAGGAGGCCCGGCGCCGGTCGGAGGTCTACGCGGCCGCGGGCGCGGACAGCTTGTTCGTGCCGGGCCTGACCGATCCGGACGCCATCGCCGAGCTGGCGGCGGGCCCGCTGCCGGTCGCGGTGATGGTCTGGGCGGGCGCGCCCTCGGTGGCCGAGCTGGCCGCCGCGGGCGCCGTCCGGATCAGCCTCGGTTCGGCGATCGCCCAAGCCGCGTACGCAGTCGCAGCCCGCGCGACGTCGGAACTCCTGGCCGCAGGCACCTACGACGCGACGGCGGACGGCATCCCCTACGGCGACCTGAACGCCGCCCTCACCCGGTGACCAAGGCCGGCTACTTCGCCGGGGCGACGCCGATGCGGTCGGCGACGGCCGTGGTGATGGCGCTGGCGCCGAGTTCGGTGCCCGGCTTGATCCACGGCTCGTTCGGCTGGGCACCGGCGATCGTCCGCTCGCCGATGAACTGGCCGGTCACCGGGTCGATGATGAGCTGGGTCAGCTCGTGCCGGTCGTCGAGCCCGAGCGCGACGCCCGCCCGGCCATCCAGGTTGGTTTCGGCGGCGAGCACCTGGATGCCCGGGATCATCGCCAGCGCCCGGTACCACGCGGGCCGCAGCGACGCGGGCATCATGCCGCTGCGGAGGATCTCGATGCCGTAGTGGAACAGCACGGCCGGCGTCGAGCCGCGCACCTTGGTCAGGTCCTGCAGCTTCGCGTACAGCTGCGCGGGGTCGCGGGGGAGCGTGGCGTAGAACGCGGGGCCGTCCCAGTCCGCGGGGTCGTCGCACGTCTTGGCCGGCTTGGACGCGGGGAAGAAGTCGCCGCAGCGGCCCTGCCACTGGCCCTGGTCGGTGTCGGTGATCTCCGGTTCGGGCGCCTGCGCCTGCGGCACCGTGCCGCCGAGGAACTTCCCGGTGCTCAGGATCTTGCGGTTCTCCTGCCAGACATCGTGCTCGTCGGCCGGGATCCAGCGCTGGATCTGCTGCTCCCACAGGTAGGTGTAGCCGGTCGTGCCGTTGAGCCGCACGCCGCTGGTCACCCACGTGTGCTCGACGACGTAGCGGAACTGCCCGGGCGCGAGCGGCTGGTCGACCGCGCCCACACTGAGGTCCGCGGCCTTGGTGAGCACCTCGGTGGCCGACATCAGCCGGACGTCCGGCCCGGCGGGCGGCGCACCGGGCGAACCGGACTGCACGACCACGACGGTCGCGGCGGCCACCCCGGCGACGGCCGCCGCGACCGGCAGCGCGAACCGGCGCGCCCGGCGGCGGCCCGCCCGCAGCGGGAGCACGGTGGCGTCCGGCGCGGAGACGGCGTCCAGCTCCGCCATCAGCTTCGCGCGGGCCGCGGTCAGGTCGGCGGGGGCCCGGCGGGCGTCCCGGTGCAGCCGCTCGAGGGTCTCGTCGAGCTCATTCATGCGTGTTCTCCTCGGTGGGGACGAGCAGGGCCTGGAGGCGGTGGCGGACGCGGTGCAGCCGGGACCGCAC
The DNA here is from genome assembly GCF_034929455.1 of Amycolatopsis heterodermiae. Taxonomy (NCBI): domain Bacteria; kingdom Bacillati; phylum Actinomycetota; class Actinomycetes; order Pseudonocardiales; family Pseudonocardiaceae; genus Amycolatopsis; species Amycolatopsis heterodermiae. Next base: position 76,350 of record NZ_JAYFSI010000011.1, on the reverse strand, counting down.
GGTGCTGGCGGGGACGCCGAGTGCTTCGGCGACTTCGGCCGGTTCGAGCCCGGCCCAAGACGTCAGGAGCAGGACGTCTCTGTCCTGTTCGGACAGTCCGGCGAGCTCACCGGCGAGGGTGCGCAGCCGGGCCGCCGCGTCGACCCGGCCGGCCACGGCGAGGTCGTGGTTCTCGGCCGGGCGGTCTTCGGCGCCGGCCTTCGCGGTCAGCTCGAAGCCGCGCACCTCCTGGCGGACGTGGTTGCGCAGCAGGTTGGTGGCGATGCCGTAGAGCCAGCCCCGGATCGGGGCCTGCCGCGGGTCGTAGCTGGCCCGTCTTCGCAGGGCGACGACGAACGTCTCCGCCACGAGGTCGTCGGCGGCGTGCACGCCCACCCGGCCCGCGAGGTAACCGCGCAGGGGAGGGGCGTACTCGTCGAAGAGCCGCGCGAAGACCTGCTTCGGATCCCGCGCGGCCAGATCGGGCCGGTCCAGCCGTTCGACGATTCTGGTCACGGTACTTGTTGTCCGGAACGTGCGTCCGCGTCCCCGATTTCACGGCCGGGTGAGACGCATCCCACATTCCGGCCCGCTCGGGCGAACACGACCGGGGCGCCCGGACAACAGCCGGTATGCACCGAGGAAACGTCATGTTGCTGGCCGGGCTGTGTGCGGGGGCGGTCGCGGCGATGCTGATCGCGGCGGCGACCCTGCGTTCCCCCGGCCCGGTGGCCGCGTCCGCGTCGCTGCTCGGGACGGCGCCGCCGGTGACGACGAGCGTCGCGACCACGGCGACCTCGGCGCCGCCGGAGACCACGCCGGCGAAGCCGTCGCCGACGGTGGACCAGGGGCAGGGCAAGCTGCCTTCGGGTGCCGAGCTGGCGAAGCTGGTGCCGGGCAAGGTCAGCGTGCTCGTCCACGACCGGAAGAACGGTGACGACCTCGTCTCCTACCGGCCGGACGCGACCTACACCTCGGCGTCGCTGGTCAAGCTGCTGATCGCGTTCGAGGCGCTCCGGCAGGGCGTGGACTCCGGTGTCGTGGCGGAGATGCTCTCGCGCAGCGACGACGACGTCGCGAGCCGGCTGTGGACCCGGCTCGGCGGCCCCGCGATCGTCTCGGGCTGGGCCGCGCGGATCGGCATGAGGTCGACGCGTCCGCCGGCCGACCCGGGGCACTGGGGCGGCACGACCGTCACCGCCACCGACCTGGTGAAGCTCTACGAGTACCTGATGGACCAGGCACCGGAAGGTACCCGGCAGGTGGTGCTCCACGCGCTGGACGCCGCCACCGAGCACGGCGCCGACGGCTTCGACCAGTTCTTCGGCATCCCGGGCGCGGTCACGGCCGTCGACTGGGCGGTCAAGCAGGGCTGGTCGTGCTGCGACCCGGGCCGCAACCTGCACACCAGCGGGCTCGTCGAGGGACGGCGTTACGTCGTGGTCGTCCTCAGCGCCCAGTCCGCCGACACCGGCTGGCAGACCGCCTCGGACCGCGTGACGGCCGTGGTGAAAGCGCTCTCCGGGCCGCTCGGCTGGGCGAAGTGACTCAGCCGGAGTCGGCGTCGAACCGCAGCTTCGAGGTGATCCGGTAGCGGTCGCCGCGGTAGACCGACCGGGTCAGCTCGACGATCCGGCCGCCGGAGTCCCGGGTGACCCGCTCGACCTGCAGGATCGGCGCGTACACCGGGACGTCGAGCAGCTCGGCCTGTTCGGGGTTGGTGACCGCCGGCTCCATCGTCTGCTCCGCCTCGGCCACGGTGATGCCGAACCGCTCCCGCAGCAGCCGGTAGAAGTTCCCGGCCTCCATGTCGGCCGGGGCCAGGCCGGGGACGAGCTCGGCGGGCAGGTCCAGCCGTTCGATGGCGATCGGCTCGTCGTCGACGTAGCGGACCCGCGTGACCCGCAGGACCGGCGCGCCGGGCGTGATCTCCAGCCGCGCCGCTCGGGGCGGGCTCGCGGGCGCCGTGGTGAACCCGACGACGCCGCTGGTCCAGTGCCCCTCGGCCGGCGGCACGCCCAGGCCCGCGGCGGTGCCGGCGAGCTCCTGGGTGACCTTGTGCGGGCTGGTGAACGTGCCGCGGCCGCGCTGGCGGACCAGCAGCCCGGTGCGGGTCAGCTCGTCGATGGCCGCGCGGACGGTGGGGCGGGACACGCCGAGCTCCTGGGCCAGGTCGCGTTCCGAGGCCAGCCCGGTGCCCGGCCCGGCCTTCTCGATCACGTTCAGCAGGTGGCGGCGGACCCGGTCCCGTTTCGCGGTGGGCGGCCGGTCGGGTCCGAGCGCGTCTGCGGTCAAGTTCTCGGCTTTCGGGGTACGGGGACCGCGCCCGGGAACCGGACGCGCTCCTTCGGCAGGGCGTTCAGCGCGCGCAGCAGATCCAGGTGACCGGCCAAGCGGGCTTGGAAGCCAGCATAGTCGCGTGGGCCCGGGGACCAGGCCGACTCGGCGAGCGCGCACAGCCGCGGGAAGGCCAGCTGCCGCACGTGGTCGGGGGTCGGCGCGTGCTCGGTCCACAGCTGCGCCTGGGTGCCGACGACGCCGGGCCGGCCGCCGTTGTCGGGGTCCGCGACGGGCAGGTTTCCCGCCAACGGGTCGTAGGCGTGGACGTCGGCCAGGGTCGTCACCAGCTCGCGTGGCGGCTCGCCCGGCCCGTCGGTCTGCGGGTAGTCGAAGTAGGTCGACGTGTGCGGCGCCATGATCACCTGGTGGCCGCGGGCGACGGCCTGCGCGCCGTGGCCGGCGTCCCGCCAGCTCGCCACGGTCATTCCCGAGGGCAGCGTGCCCGGCGAGTGGCCCGTCTCGTCCCAGCAGACGGCTTGACGCCCGAGCTCGCCGAGGAACCCGTGCAGCTCACCGAGGAACCAGCTGTGCAGCCCGGCCGTGCCGTCCAGCCCGAGCGCCCTCGCGCGGTCCCGGGCGGCGGGCGCGGTCTCCCACTGCGTCGTCGGGCATTCGTCCCCGCCGACGTGGAGGTGCCGCGAGGGGAAGATCCCGGCGGTCTGGGTCAGGACGTCCCGGCAGAAGTCCAGGGCCTCGTCGTGCATGCCGAGGATGTCGGGGCTGATGCCCCATTCCGTCCACACCGGCAGCGGCCGGTCCGGGTGGTTGCCCAGCTCCGGGTAGGCGGCCAGGGCCGCCCGGACGTGGCCGGGCAGGTCGATCTCCGGCACGACCCGTACCCCGCGGGCGGCCGCGTGGGCGACCAGCCCGCGCAGCTCGGCGCGGGTGTAGAAACCGCCGTGCGGGACGCCGTCGAAGAGCGTGCTGCCGGCCGCGCCGACCATCGACTCGCTGCGCCACGCGCCGATCTCCGTCAGCTTCGGCCGGCCCTCGATCTCCAGCCGCCAGCCCTGGTCGTCGGTGAGGTGCAGGTGCAGCACGTTGTACTTGTGCAGCGCGATGAGGTCGGTGAACTCGTACAGGAACTCCAGCGGCATGAAGTGCCGGGCGACGTCGAGCAGCACCCCGCGCCAGGCCAGCTTCGGCCGGTCCCGGATCCGCAGGCAGGGCCACTGGTCCGCGCCGAGCTGCCGCAGGGTCTGGACCCCGTGGAACAGCCCGGCTTCCCGCGTCGCGACGAGCGTGACGCGGTCCTCGGCGACGTCGAGTTCGTACTCCTCGGGCCCGAGCCCGGGGCGCAGGTCCAGCCGGATCTCCGGGCCGTGGCCGGACCCGACGACGCTCGTCAGGAGGTCCGCCGCCCGCCCGGCTCCCGGGCCGGCCACGACCCGCACCCCGTTGTGGAGCGCGAAGAACCCGCTGCGGCGCGCCAGTTCGGCGGGCCGGGGGATGAGGGGGAGCACTAGCCCTTCACCGCGCCCGCGGTCATGCCCTCGACGAGGTGCCGTTGGACGAGCGCGAAGAACACGACCACGGGCAGCGCGAACAGCGTGGACGCCGCGATCAGGCCGCCGTAGTCGGTCCCGGTGCTGGTGCTGAACGAGACCAGCCACACCGGCAGCGTGTAGCCGGACTGGTCCTTCATGATCACGTACGCGAACAGGAAGTCGTTCCACGCGGTGATGAACGCGAACACGCTCGTGGCGATGAGCCCGGGCAGTACGAGCGGCAGCAGCACCGAGCGCATGATCCGGGCCCGTGACGCGCCGTCCACCATGGCCGCTTCCTCCAGTTCCACCGGGATCCCGTGCAGGAAGCCCCGCAACGTCCAGATCGTGAACGGCAGCACGAGCGCGACGTAGGTGAGCGTGAGCCCGAGCAGGTTGTTCAGCAGGTGCGCGCTCTTCAGGCCGAGGAACAGCGGGATGACCAGTGCGGGCACCGGCACCATCTGCAGGATCAGCACGCCGATGAGGAAGCTGCGGCGGCCGAAGAACCGGAAGCGGGTCAACGCCGTCGCCGCCAGGAACGCCACCACGATCGACAGCAGCACCACCGTCACGGTCACCAGCACGCTGTTCAGGAGATCCCGCGTGAAGCCCGGTTTGGCGAGCGCGTCGGCGAAGTTGTCCAACGTGAAGTTCAGCGGGAGGAACTGCGGGGTCGGGCTCAGGATGTCCCCGCGCGGCTTGAACGCCGTGTTCACCATCCAGTAGACCGGGAACACCCACACCAGGCAGAAGAGCGCTGCCATCACGTTGGTGCCGATCCGCCGTGCCCGCATCAGAAGTCCTCTCCCGCCCGCACCAGGCGGCGCACGTACACGATGGTCATGGCCAGCAGCAGCAGGACCGAGACGACGGCGATCGCCGCGCCCTGCCCGAAGGAGTTGGTGCTGAAGGCCCGGGTGAACGTCCAGATCCCGAGTGTCGTCGTGCCCTGGCTGGGGCCGCCCTGGGTGAGGATCCAGATCTGGTTGAACACGGTGAAGTCCCAGATCACCGAGAGGATCGTGACCAGGCCGAGGATCGGTTGCAGGAACGGCCAGGTGATGGTCAGGTGCACCCGCCACGGGCCGGCACCGTCCAAAGTGGCCGCTTCGTAGTAGGACCGGGGGATCTGCGACAGCCCGGCGTGCAGCGTGAGCGCCACGAACGGCACCGACTGCCACACCACCAGCAGCCACACGAGCGTGAACGCCGACGCCGGGGTCGTCGTCCAGTCCCGCTGGGTGAAGTCGCCGAGGCCCAGCTGAGAGAGCAGCCAGTTCACCACGCCGTAGCCCGGCTGGAAGAGCCACTGCCAGACCAAGGTGGACGCCACGTTCGGCAGCGCCCACGCGGCGATCAGGCTCATCGTGACGGCGATCCGCATCCGGGGGCCGAGCCGCCGCAGCATCAGCGCGACGGCCATGCCGATCACGAGCGTGCCGAGCACCAGCGCCGCGCAGAACCCGACGCTGCGCAGCAGCACGGGCACCAGCTGGCCGTCGCCGAGCACGGCGGCGTAGTTGTCCCCGCCCGCCCAGGTCGCCGTGCCGGTGAACAGCGCCCGGAGCCCGTAGTCCTGGAACGAGATCAGCACCAGCCGGACCAGGGGATACCCCAGTACCAGCCCGAGGACGACGACCGCGGGCACGAGCAGGCCGTAGGGCAGCAGGGTGCGGCGGCGTTTCCGGGCGGGTACGGGTGGTGGCGGCGCGACCGGCGCGGGCCGCTTCAGGACCTTCACGGCGTTCCTCCATGGGGGTGGGCGGGACGCCCGCGGTCAGGGGACGGCAGTCCACCGCGGGCGTCCCACCCGGTCATTGGCCGGCGTTGAGCGCCTGCGTCAGGTGCGCGTCGAAGTCCTTGGCCGCGTCCGCCACGGACTTGCGGCCGGTGGCGATGTCGGCGAAGAAGGTGTTGACGGACTTGTCGCTCTCGATGGTCGCCCAGCCCGCCGTGGCCGGCGTGGCGCCGCTCGACTTCGCGGCGGCGTAGAACGCGGCCCGCACCGGCGGCAGCGTCGGCGTCACCTGGTCGATGATCTGCGGCGACACCGGCGTCCAGCCGTCGATGCCGACGATCGCGTCCCGCTGCACGGCCGGGCTCGCCGCGGCCTTGAGGTAGGCGAGCGCGAGGTCCTGGTTCTTGCTCTTCGCCGCGATCCCGAGGTCGGACCCGCCGAGGAACACCGGCTGGCTCTTGCCCGGCGTCGCGCTGGGGAAGGGGAACGTGCCGAGCCGGTCCTTCAGCTCGGGCTTGTTCTTCAGCACGGTGTTCACGCTGGTGTCCAGGATGGCTCCGGCACCGCCGGAGGCGAACATCGCGGCCTGGTCGGGTGCCTTGGTGTCGACATTGCGCGACGCGGGGGTCGAGTAGGCGGCCTGGAAGTCCTTCCACGCCTGCAGTCCCCGCTGCGCGGCCGGCGTCTCGAGCGCCCCGGACCACTTGCCGCCGGACTCGGTGGCCAGCTCGCCCCCGGCGTCCCAGACGAACTGCAGCGCGCCGTACCAGTACTGGCCGGGGAAGTGGAAGGCGGAGAAGCCCGGGTCCGGGTGCTTGGCCTTGATCTTGTCGAGGTCCGCGGTGAGCTCGGCGAACGTCGCCGGCGGCGCGGTGACCCCGGCGTCGGCCCAGAGCTGCTTGTCGTAGATCACCGCGCGGTTCCCGGCGAACAGCGGCGCGGCGTAGATCTTGCCGTCCACTGTGGCGGGTCCGGCGAGGCCGGGCAGCCAGGTCTGGCCCGCGGCCAGGTCGTCGCGGTGGCCGGAAAGGTCGGCCAGCGCGCCGTTCGCGGCGAACAGCGGGACGTCGGTGTTGCCGATCTCGATCACGTCCGGCGTGTCGTCCTGCGCGAGCGCCGTGCTGATCTTGGTGTTGATGTTGTCCCACTCTTGGATCTGCACGGTCACCTTGGCGCCGGTGGCCTTCTCGAACGCGGTGTTCACGGCGGCGGTGGCCTGGTCGCTCAGGTCACCGTTCATCAGCCACACGGTCAGCTGCCCGCCACCCGGCGCCGCGGCCGGGCCGGCGGAGGTGCCGCAGGCGGTGAGGGTGAGGGCGAGCGTGCCGACCACGGCGGCAAGGGAGCGTCTGTTCACGGGGGCAACCTCCTCGGGTGGTGAGGAGCTTGCAGGTGACCATTGGTAAAGTCAACGAAGTTAGGTCGTTTGGTCTAGACCTTGTTATCCGCACACGCGCAGGCCATGGGGATGTGCCGGGTGGTGACCATTGGTCACTTCTGGTGTCGATGCGGGCAGAAAGCAAAGCGGGCGCGGGGGGTCACCCGCGCCCGCTTGGATGCTGCCCTTGGCGTCAGACCGCCGGCACGCCCCGGGCCGCGGCCCGCGCGGCGGCGGCGTCACGGCGCTCCTCGAAGCGGGACGCCTGGGCGTTGAGCGTCTTGAGGAAGTCCGCCAGCTCCTGCCGCGCGGTCTCGCCGGCCTCGCCGAGGCCGGTCAGCTCGAAGACCTTCCAGTAGCGCAGCAGCGGCATCACGACGTCGTCGTGGTGGATGCGCAGGTCGTAGATGCCCGCCTTGGCGATCAGGGCCGCCTTGCGGACGAAGCTGGGGATGACCGCGCCGGGCATCGCGAAGTCGAGGACCTCGTCGGTGATGGCGCGCATCATGGCGTCGGGCGAGATCTCCAGCGCGGCCTTGACCAGGTTGCGGTAGAAGACCATGTGCAGGTTCTCGTCCGTGGACACCCGGGCGAGGAGCTTCTCGGCCAGGGGATCCTGCGTGTACCGGCCGGTGTTGCGGTGCGAGAGCCGCGTGGCCAGCTCCTGGAACGAGACGTACGCGCAGACGTGCAGCAGCGGCTTGTCGCCGGTCTCGTACCCGGCCTGCATGGTCTCCATGCGCATCCGCTCGAGCTCGACCGGGTCGACCGCCCGCGTCACGAGCAGGTAGTCGCGGATGGCGATGCCGTGGCGGCCCTCTTCGGCGGTCCAGCGGTGCACCCAGGTGCCCCAGGCGCCGTCGCGGCCGAAGGCGCGCTCGATCTCACGGTGGTAGCTGGGCAGGTTGTCCTCGGTGAGGAGGTTGACCTCGAGGGCCGTCCGGGCGATCGGCGTCACACGGGACTGCTCCGGGTCCCAGGCCTCGCCGCCCAGGTCGGCGAAGTCGCGGCCCTGGCTCCAGGGGACGTACTCGTGCGGCATCCACTCCTGGGCGGCCGTGAGGTGCCGGTTGAGGTTCTCCTCGACCGTGCCCTCCAGCTCGTACATCAGGCGCGTGCTTTCGGGGACCGGCATGGCGGGGTTCCTTCCGTCCGTCACCTACGCGACCGTAACTTACGGTGCCGTAGGTACTGGCAACGAACGCGGGCCCCGGACGGTTCCCGGGACTGGTTATCGTGAACCCGGCGGGGGACGAGCGGAGGGGGGCCAGGTGGCGGAGCGGACACGGCCGGGGGAGCGCCAGCCGAGCCTGGCCGACGTCGCGGGCCTGGCCGGCGTCTCGCACATGACCGTCTCGCGGGTGGTCAACGAGAGCGGGCCGGTGCACCCGGAGACCCGCGCCCGCGTGCAGGCGGCCGTGCAGAAGCTGGGTTACCGGCCGAACTCGGCGGCGCGGACGCTGGTCACGGGCCGGTCGGGCACGCTCGGCGTCGTCGCGCTGGAGTCGAACCTCTACGGGCCGGCGAGCACCCTCTACGGCATCGAGAACGCCGCCCGCGAGGCCGGCTACGGCGTCGCGATCTGCAGCGTCGGCCGGCCCGGGCGGTCGTCGATCGGCGACGCGGTGGAGAGCCTGCGGCGCCAGGCCGTGGAGGGCATCATCGTGATCGCCCCGCACGTCACGGCGGGACGCGCCCTCGCGGCGGCGCCCGCGGACATCGCGGTCGTCGCGGTCGGTGGCGGCGAAGGGGCCCCGGTCCCGGTCATCTCCGTCGACCAGTACGACGGCGCCCGCCGCGCGACCGAGCACCTGCTGGCGCTGGGGCACAAGACCGTCTGGCACGTCGCCGGGCCGGAGGACTGGCTGGAGGCGCGCGACCGCGAGCGCGGCTGGCGCGAGACCCTCGAACGCCACGGCCTGCAGGTTCCCGACGTCATCCGCGGCGACTGGAGCCCCCGGTCGGGCTACGACGCCGGCCGGACGCTCGCCGCCGTGCGCGGCCTGGGGGCCGTCTTCTCGGCCAACGACCAGATGGCGCTGGGTCTGCTGAGGGCGTTCACCGAGGCCGGCCTGCGGGTCCCGGGCGACGTCCACGTCGCCGGCTTCGACGACGTCCCCGAGGCGGCGTACTTCTCCCCGCCCCTGACGACGGTCCGCCAGGACTTCATCGAGGTGGGCCGCCGCACGTTCGGGCTCCTGGAGGCCCGCATGGCCGGCGGCGACGTCGGCGCCCGGCACCTGGTACCCGCCGAGCTGATCGTCCGCGAGAGCACCGGCCCGCGCTGACCCCGGCGGCTTACCGCTGTTCATGGCGACGAACACCGAGGCCTCCGCGTCACCTCGAGCGACCTGGTGTCACGCGTCCGAGGCTCGTCGACGGGTCCGGCAGGACTGCCGCGGGTAAGACGTCGGCCGGCCGAGCTGATCGTCCGCGAGAGCACCGGGCCCGCGCTGACCCCGACGTACGGCTTGATCCATCCTGGTGTCGTATCTTGACGGCTTCTGTTGAGGTTCCCTAGCGTTCGTGTTCGATTCTGCGTGAATCCGGACATTCTGGTTCACCGTCGATCCAGGAGGACCTCGCCATGCGCACCGCCGCCCGGACGCTGTTCGCCGCCCTGCTTTCGGTCGTCTTCGCGCTCGCCGGGGTCGTGGTCCCGCAGGCCGCGTCCGCCGCGCCACCGCCGCCCGGCAGAGCGAGTCACACCGTCACCTACGACGGCTACTCGTTCCTCGTCGACGGGAACCGCACCTACCTGTGGTCCGGCGAGTTCCACTCCTACCGGCTGCCCAGCCCCGACCTGTGGCTCGACATCTTCCAGAAGATGAAGGCCGCCGGCTTCAACGCGACCTCGCTCTACTTCGACTGGGGTTACCACTCGCCGCGTCAGGGCGTCTACGACTTCACCGGCGTCCGCGACCTCGACAAGCTGCTCGACATGGCCCAGCAGGCCGGCCTCTACGTGATCGCGCGGCCCGGCCCGTACATCAACGCCGAGGTCGACGGCGGCGGCTTCCCGACCTGGCTGTCCACCACGCCCGGCCACACCCGCAGCGCCGACCCCGTCTACCTGAAGTACTCCGACGAGTGGCAGACGCAGATCGACCGCATCATCGCGCGCCACCAGCTGACCAACGGCACCGGCAGTGTGCTCGCCTACCAGGTCGAGAACGAGTACTACAACGGTGACGCCGACGGCCGCGCCTACATGAAGCACCTCGAGGACAAGGCCCACGCCGACGGCATCACGGTTCCGTTGGTAGGCAACAACAACGGCACCTTCAACGCCGGTGAGGCCGCCCTCGACGTCGACGCCGCCGACTCCTACCCGCAGGGCTTCGACTGCTCGAACCCGGAGAAGTGGAACGGCGTCCCGGACATCAGCTACGACCACGTCCCCGGGAAACCGCTGATCACCGCGGAGTTCCAGGGCGGCGCGTTCGACCCGTGGGGCGGCCCCGGGTACGCGAAGTGTGCCCAGCTGATCAACGACAAGTTCGCGAACGTCTTCTACAAGCAGAACATCGCGGTCGGCGCCACCGGCCAGAGCTTCTACATGCTGCACGGCGGCACGTCGTGGGGCTGGAGCGCGATCCCGCAGAACTACACGTCCTACGACTACGGCGCGGCGATCACCGAAGCCCGGCAGTTCGACCCGAAGTACAGCGAAGACAAGCTGATCGGCTACTTCACCCAGTCCGTCGCGCCGCTGACCAAGACCGAGGGCCTGGCCGCCGCGCCGCTGACCGACCCGGCGCTGACCGACACCGCGCGGATCAACCCGGACACCCGCACCCAGTTCCACACCCTGCGCCACACCGACTCGACGTCGAACGCGAAGAACACCACCAGCCTGTCCCTCGACCTCGCGGCGCACGCCGGCTACACCTACGACGACCGCGCGGCCGAGGTGGGCTACACCGGCACTTGGACCCACGCCGGGCCCGAGGTCGACTACACCGGTGGCGACTACCAGCACACGGAGTCGTTCTCCGAGGTCACCGGCGACAGCGTGAGCATCCCGTTCACCGGTACCGGGATTCGCTGGGTCACCTCGAAGGACCCGAGCCACGGTGTCGCCGACGTCTACCTCGACGACGCCAAGGTCAGCACCGTCGACCTCTACGCGACGAGCAAGCAGAACCAGGTCACCGGCTACGAGACGCGCGGCCTGCCCGCCGGTCCGCACACGCTCAAGATCGTCGTCACCGGCCAGAAGAACGCGCAGGCGACCGGGCCGTTCGTCGTGGTGGACGCCGTCGACCTGCTCTCGGCGAGCACCGACTTCTACCCGGTCGTGCCGCAGCAGCCCGGCACCGGCGTGACGCTCGACGGGCGCCAGTCCAAGATCGTCGTCGCCGGCTACGACCTCGGGCAGACGCGGCTGCAGTACTCGACGTCGGAGATCATGACGTCCGCGACGATCGGCGGCCGCGACCTCGCGGTGCTCTACGGCGACCACGGCGGCCCGGGGGAGACGGTCCTGCGGTTCGCGCAGCAGCCGAAGGTCCAGGTCCTCGACGGCGCCGCCACCAGCACCTGGGACGCGGCCCGCGGCGACCTGCGGCTGAACTACACCCACGACGGCGTGGCCCGGGTGCTCGTCACCGCCCCGGGCAAGCGGCCGCTGCTCCTGCTGCTCGCGGACAAGGCGATGGCCGGGACGTTCTGGCGTCAGGACACCGCGGCCGGGCCGGTGCTCGTCCGCGGTACCGACCTGCTGCGCACGGCGACGGCCCGTCCCGGCAGCCTCGACCTGACCGGCGACACGGGCGCGGACGGCGCGTTCGAGGTGTTCGGCGGCGGGAACGTCACCTGGAACGGGCAGCCGGTCGCGACGCGGCCGACGTCCAGCGGCAGCCGCACGGGCACCCTGCCGACGGCGAAGCCGGTGACCCTGCCCGCCCTGACCGGCTGGAAGCACCAGCAGGAGTCGCCGGAGAGCGCGCCGGGCTTCGACGACTCGGCGTGGCCGGTGGCCGACAAGACCACCAGCAACAGCAGCACCGCCGTCGGCACCAAACCGGTGCTGTTCGCCGACGACTACGGCTTCCACACCGGCAACACCTGGTACCGCGGCCGCTTCACCGGCGACGGGAAGCAGACCGGCATCACGTTGAACAGCCAGAGCGGCGGACCGGCAGGCGCATTCTCTGCGTGGCTCAACGGCGTCTTCCTGGGCAGTTCGACCACCCAGCAGCACACCTTCACGTTCCCGGCCGGTGCGGTGAAACCGGGGGACAACGAGATCTCCGTCCTCACCGTGAACATGGGGCACGAGGAGGACTACGGCGCGGCCAACGGCAGCAAGGCCGCGCGCGGCCTGACGTCGGCGCGGCTGACCGGGTCCCCGCTGACGTCGGTGACTTGGCGGCTGCAGGGCGTCCGCGGCGGCGAGCAGGGCCTCGACCCCGTGCGCGGCCCGCTCAACACCGGCGGCCTCTACGGCGAGCGCGCGGGCTGGTCGCTGCCCGGCTTCCCCGACGCGGCCTGGAAACCGGCCACGCTGCCCGTGAAGGACAGCACACCGGGTGTCTCCTGGTACCGCACCAACGCGGACCTCGACCTGCCGCGCGGCCAGGACACGTCGCTGGGTCTCACGATCACCGACGACCCGGGTCGGCAGTACCGGGCGCTGCTGTTCGTCAACGGGTGGCAGCTCGGCCAGTACGTCAACTACCTCGGGCCGCAGCACAGCTTCCCGATCCCCAACGGCATCCTGAACCCCAACGGCCACAACACGATCGCCGTCGCCGTCTGGAACCTGGACGGCAGCACCGGCGGTCTCGGCTCGGTGACCTGGACGAACTACGGTTCGCACCGCTCGCCCTTGGTCGTGCGGCAGAACGCGTCGCCGGGTTACGACGGCCGGTACACGATGCCCCCGGCTCCGACGGCGGCGGTCTCGCTGTCGACGCCGGACACCGCCACAGCGGGCCAGTCGTTCACGGCGACGGCCACCGTCCGGGTCCCGGCGGGCGCGCCGCCGGCGACGGACGTCCGGCCGGTCCTGACGGCCCCGGCCGGGTGGACCGTCGGCGCGGCGTCACCGCCTTCCGTCGCGCGAATCAACGGCGGCGCCTCGGCGACGTTCTCCTGGCCGGTGACCGCGCCGTCCACAGTAGACACCGCGGCGCTCTCGGTGCGGGTCGGCTACCGGCAGGCCGGACGGCCCGGGACGGTGACGGACGAGCGGATCGTCGGCGCCGTCCCGGCCGCGCCGCCCGCCGGGCAGGACGCCGTCAGCGACCTGCCGTTCCTGACCGCGGCCAACGGCTGGGGCCCGGTCGAGCGCGACACGAGCAACGGCGAGGCGAACGCGGGTGACGGCAAGCCGATGACGATCGCCGGGACGTCGTACGCGAAGGGCCTGGGCGTCCACGCGCCGGGCGACGTCCAGCTCTACCTGGCCGGCGCCTGCACCCGCTTGACGGCCTCGGTCGGCGTCGACGGCGAAGTCGGCACCGCGGGCAGCGTCAGCTTCAGCGTTTCAGTTGACGGCACGACCCGGGTGACGACACCGGTGCTGCGCGGCGGGCAGGCGGCGGTCCCGATCGACGTCGACGTCACCGGCGCGCAGGTGCTGGACCTGCTGGTGAACGACGGCGGCGACGGCAACGGCAACGACCACGCGGACTGGGCGCAGCCGACGCTGACCTGCGTCACGCCGCCTGCTCGGTGAGCACGGGCGCCGGGCGGACGAAGTACGTGGCGCGGACCGCCCGGCGCTCCTTCCACAGGTGGTAGACGGCGAGACCGAAGATGATCGTGCCGATCACGTTGGCGATGAAGTGCCACCAGACGCGGTAGGTGGTGAGGCCCGGGCCCGGGTCGATGAGGCCGAAGAACGTGGACAGGCCGATGGCGCGCGAGCCGAACGCGACCGACAGTGTCAGCACGAGGTGCTCGAGGCCGTGGATGCCCTGCATCCAGACGCCCATCTTCCCCCAGCGGCGGGCCCGCGTCTGCGTGGCGCGGCGGGTGATCACCATGACGCCGACCAGGCCGGCGAGGAAGATGAAGTTCCCGGTCAGGTGCAGCAGTTCCATGCCGAACGTCGGCCGGTTCGGCAGCACCATCTGCAGCCCGTTGGCGAGGCTGGTGCCCCACGGCGTCATCCAGGCGGGCGAGTTCGGGTGGCCGAGCCAGTAGCCGACCTGGGCGACGTGCTCTTGGACGTGCCCGAGCTGCCCGAGCACGCCGACGCCGATGAGCAGCACCGAACCGCGGTACACCCAGGGGCGCACCGGCCCGCGGTTGGCGTAGGCGAGGACACCGACGGCCGCCCACATGGCGAGCGCCCAGAGCACGAGCAGCGTCGCGCCCGCGGTGTCCCAGCCCGACATCGCAGACATGGGCATGGTCATGACGGCCTCCAATTCCCCCGGTCTGGTCGAAGGGTAGCCGGGAAAACGGCACCGGACCTTCTCCCTGCGTGCGTCTCATGAGGACCGTACGAACCGGGCAAACCGTTACAGGGCAACGGTTTGCGCCACAAGCCGGACGGCGAGTGCGGTGATCACCGCACTCGAGACGAGGGCCGTCACGAGCCGCCCGCGCGGTCCGGTCAGCACCCGCCCGAGCAACGCCCCGCCCCCGGCGAGCAGCGCCTGCCAGCTCGCCGACGCGGCGAACGCGGCCAGCACGAACACGGCCTGGTCGGTGATGGCGACGGCGGTGCCCGCCCGGTCACCGACCACCAGGGCCGTGAAGTAGACGACCGTGGTCGGGTTGACCAGGGTGATCCCGAGCAGGCTGAGGTACGCGCGCCCGGCGCTGATCTCGGTCACCGGTCTGGTCGTCGTTTTCTGGAGGGCTTGCACCGCGCCGCGGACGGCCAGCCCGATCAGGATCGCCGCGGAAACCAGCCGCAGCGGCCCGGCGATCGGCGTGATCAGCCCGGCGATCGCGGCACCGCCGAGTACCGCCACCAGCGCGTACACGCCGTCGGCGGTGGCGACGCCGAGCGAGGCGGCGAGGCCGGTCCTGAGGGACGTCCGCGCGGTGAGGGCGACGAGGTAGGTCGCCACGGCGCCGACGGGGATCGCGATGCCGTACCCGGCCAGCAGGCCGGCGACCAGCGCGCCGGTCACGACGCGACGGCGTCGGACCTCCGCGGACGGCACGGCTGCTGCTGGACCGGCGCGGAGATCGCGGCGACGGTCGGCAGGAGCGCGGTGCGGTGCGTGGTCATGGCGCCGATGGTGCCGCCCACCGGAACCCGGGGCAACCACTTTTCGGCCGCCGTCGTCCAGCCGGTGGGTGGTCCTGAGCTGTGCTTCAATCGGCCGGACGGACGTCGGCGCGAGAAAGGGCTTTCACGAATGCGGGTCGACCTCAGTGGGAAGACGGCGCTGGTCACCGGGTCCACCCAGGGCATCGGGTCGGCGATCGCGAAGGGACTCGCCGCCGCGGGCGCGCGCGTGGCGATCAACGGCCGGACCGCCGACAGCGTGCAGGGCGCCATCGTGCGGCTCAAGCGGGAGATGCCGGACGCCGACCTGGTCGCCGCCGCGGGGGACGTCTCCGACGAGGCCGGCGCGGCGAAGGTCGTCGAGGCCGTGCCCGACGCCGACGTCCTCGTCAACAACCTCGGCATCTTCGGCGCCCAGGAGCCCCTCGACATCACCGACGCGGACTGGCGGCGCTACTTCGAGGTCAACGTCCTCGCCGCGGTACGCCTCACCCGCGCCTACCTGCCGGGCATGACGGAGCGCGGCTGGGGCCGGATCCAGTACATCGCCAGCGACTCCGCGATCGTGATCCCCGCCGAGATGATCCACTATGGAGTGTCGAAGACGGCGCTGCTCGGCGTCTCCCGCGGGTTCGCCAAGCACGCGGCGGGCACCGGCGTCACCGTCAACTCCGTGATCGCCGGCCCGACGCACACCGGTGGCGTCGAGGACTTCGTCTACGAGCTGGTCGACAAGGACCTGCCGTGGGACGAGGCGCAGCGCGAATTCATGAAGAAGCACCGGCCGCAGTCGTTGCTGCAGCGGCTGATCGAGCCGGAAGAGATCGCGAACCTGGTGGTGTACCTGAGTTCGACGTTCGCCTCGGCGACCACCGGCGCGGCCGTCCGCGTCGACGGCGGTTATGTGGACTCGATCGTGCCGTGAGTCCCGTCCCCACCCGGAAGCACGGGGGAACCCCGGGTGAGGACGAGAGATTTGGGGCCGGTACGGGGTCCGCCTCGCGGCGAGTGGCACAACACGGCTCCAGCGTGACCGGTATTCCGTGAAGGCAAGGGGTGAGGCCCGGGGGCACCGCCGTACCGACACACCGTACAACGCCCCGGGCGGCGTGGTGTTCCGCCCCGCGGAGTGACGTACGTCGCCGGGGTACCCCGCGCGGGGGTCGCCCGGTCGAGCGCGCCGCCTGTCGCGATCCGGCCGCGTGGTTCATGATCATCTGCATGGAGCAGACCAGGACACCAGTGGCCCTACGGCGGGTGCTCTTCGGAGCGGTGATGGGCGCGGCCTTCGCGGCCGCCGCCTGGATAGCGCTCTGGCTGGCCATGCACCTCTGACCAGTGCCCCTAGGGGGTGACGGTGATGTTCGTCAGCCCGGACGTCGCGTTCGTGACCGTGTTCGACGCGTACACCACGTTCGGGTCGGCCGCGCACTTGGACACCGAGCTGATCTTGATCGCGTAGGCGCCCACGCCGCCCAGGTCGGACCTGTTGTTGCGCCAGACGTTGCCGCAGCCGTTGGCGAACGACGGCGACGTGCTCGTGTTGTGGTTCTCGTAGCCGTTCGCGAACACCCCCGGCGGGGCGAACGTGCCCGTGTTGTCCTCGATCGTGTAGCCGATGCCCTTGACGTCGATCCAGGAGTCGGCCGAGTTCTCGCCGGAGATGCCGCGGCCGTCGAAGGTGTTGCCGCGGATGACCCCGTTGAACGTGCCTTCCTTGACGTCGATCGGCTCGGCCGCGATGAACGGGCCGATGTGGTTGTCCAGCACCTGGATCCGGTCGCCGCGGTCGACGCCGCCGGAGTTGCCGTGGCAGGCCCAGTTCGAGTTCGCCGAGCCGAGGTAGACGCCCTCGCCGTAGCCCGGCTGCACCAGGCCCGTGTAGGTGATCGTCGAGTTCTTCAGGACGCTGTCGGCCGACGAACGCCGGAAGTGCACCGCCTCCTCGTCGACGTGGTTGACGTTCACCCCGTCGACGACGGTGTGCGGCGAGTTGTCGACCACGATGCCCTTCTTGGACTCCTGCACGGTGAAGCCGGTCAGGTTCCAGTACGGCGCCCCCGACAGCCACAGGCCGTAGCCGGAGTCCCAGCCCGCCGTCGGCACCGGGCAGTCCGGCGCGTCGCCGGACGGGCCGTCGTTGATCAGGATCGCGTTCGACGGCCCCGACAGCGTGATCGGCTTCGCCGCCGTCCCGGCCTTGGTGGTGACGAACGAGCCGCGGTAGGTGCCCGCCGCGAGCTTGATCGCCTGGCCCGGCGTCGCGTTCGCCAGCGCCGCCTGCAGCTGGGCGGCCGTCGAGACGGTCACCGTGTCGCCGCTGGGCGGAGGCGTCGTGGTGGTGGTCGGCGGGGGAGTCGTGGTGGTGGTCGTCGTCGGGGTCGTCGTGACGGGACCGCCGCCCGCGCACGCCGCGCCGTTGACGGTGCAGCCCGAGGGCAGTCCGGCGCCGCTGACGTTGAACCCGAAGTCCGCGGTGGCCCCCGGCTTGATCGTGCCGTTGAACCCGGCGTTGGTGAACTTGTAGTGCTGCCCGGCCTGGGTCTTCACGGAGCTCCACGAGCTGCTCACCGACGTCCCGGCGGGCAGGTCGAACTCGACCGTCCAGCCGGTCGAGGCCGCGTCGCCACGGTTCGCGATCGTGTAGCCGGCGCCGTAACCCCCGTTCCAGACCGAGGTCTGCGCGAACGTGGCGGACAGGTTCGCCGCCGCGGCCTGCGCGGGGCCGCCGCCGATCAGCGCGACGGCGACGGCGGCGGCCGAAACGGTGGCACCGCCCAGGAAAGCGGCACGGCGGAGCGGACTGCGTCGGAACACCCGTGACCTCCGGGAGAGGAGTTACAGCGGAGGTGTTGCGGCGGACACCCGGACTCGCCCTTTATAGGTCACGGATGTGACGTGCGTCAACAAACTGAACGCCCGTCACGTATGTGAAAGATCAGCCCGTGATACTCGGCGAGCCCGTCTCGATGTGCCCGCTGAACCGGCGCAGGAACTTCGGGTCGGCGTCGAGCGTCGCGGACAGGTCGTACCAGCCCGAGCCGTAGGCGACGGCGTTCCAGTCGTCGGTCACGGTCTGGCCCGCGGCCAGCGCGTACGTCCAGGGCCCGTCGGTGCGGTACTGGTTCGCGGTCACCGTGACCTTGACGGCCGTCGTGCCGCCGTTGCGCAGGGTCAGCCGCAGCTTGTGGTCGGCGGTGTAGCCCGCGGTGACGTCGACCCCGGCACCCGCGCTGTTCGCGTCCCCGGCGAACACCCAGCGGAAGCGGTTCGGCCCGTGCACCGCGACGCCGTACTTGCCGCCGCCGTAGAGCTGGATCCGCCACGTGTCGCTGACCTGCGCACCGGCGGCGAGGTCGTAGGGCCACGGCCCGTCGGTCTGGCCGTCGTTGCGGTACGCCATCAGCTGGACGGCCGCGGTGCCCTGGTTGGCGAACGTCGTGGTCAGGATCTGGTGGTCGGCGCTCAGCGACGTCGTCACCAGCGGCTGGTAAGGCAGCGCGCGGGCCGGGCGGGTGCCGGCCTCCTGCACCGGGACCTGCTGTTTCCCGGTCGCCGGTGGCGCGGGCTTCGGCAGCTTGCGCTGGGTGTCGTCGGCCTGCTTGCGCAGCGCCGCGGTGTCCGGCAGGAGCGGGATCCGGACGTCGGAGGTGCCGAAGTCGAAGCAGCTCATCAGGTCGCCGCAGAGAGCGCGGCGCCACGCGCTGATGTTCGGCTCGGCGACGCCGGTCCAGCGCTCGAGGAACCGGATCACCGACGTGTGGTCGGTGACCTCGGAGCTGACCCAGCCACCGCGGCTCCACGGCGAGATCACCGTCATCGGCACCCGGGCGCCGAGCCCGATCGGCTTGCCGCCGATGTACTCACCCGCGGTGCCGGACGGCGCGATCGGCGGCGCGACGTGGTCGAAGAACCCGTCGTTCTCGTCGTAGTTGATGAGGACCACGGTGGACTCCCAGAGCTTCGGGTTGGCCCACAGGGCGTTCAGCACGGTCTGGGTGTACGCGGCGCCGTCGACCGGACGCGCTTCGGGGTGCTCGCAGTAACCGTAGGGCGCGACGATCCACGACACGCGGGGGAGCGACCCGCTCGCGCAGTCGGCGGTGAACTCGCTCAGGACGTGGTTGACGTCCTTGCCCTTACCCGAGTCCGGGCCCCAGGTCTTGAAGACGCTGGCGCGCTTCGAAAGGTCGCTCGCGTAGTCCTGGTGGTAGGCCTTGAACAGCCAGAGCGGGTTGTCGCCGTAGTCGCCGACGAACGAGCCGCCCGCGTCGCCGACCTCCTTGCTGGCGTACACCTTCCACGAAACCCCGTGCTGCTGCAGGCGTTCCGGGTAGGTCGTCCAGCTGAACACCGGCTTGTAGTCGGCCGGGTTGTAGTTCGCCGGGCCGCCGGCCTTGCCGTCGGCGTCGATGGTGCCGGTGAACAGGTAGAGCCGGTTGGGAGTGGTCGGGCCCTGCACCGAGCAGTGGTAGTGGTCGCACAGGGTGAACGCGTCGGCGAGCGCCCGGTGGAACGGGATGTCGCCCTGGCCGAAGTAGCCCATGGTCATCTCGCCCTTGGCGGGGACCCACGCGTTGTTCGCGCCGCCGGCGACGGCCTGGTGCTGGTCGGCCCAGCCGTGGCCGAGGTCGCCGAGGTCCTGACCGTCCACCTTGGACGTGTCGACGCGGAACGGCAGCAGGTACTTGCCGTCGCTGCGGCCGGAATCCGGCTGGTGGAAGACGTCCTGGCCGTTCGGCTGCACGATCGCCGACCGGTCGCCGAAGCCGCGGACGCCCTTCATCGTGCCGTAGTAGTGGTCGAACGAGCGGTTCTCCTGCATCAGGACCACGACGTGCTGGACGTCGGCGAGGCTGCCGCTCGCGCGCGGTTCGGCCAGCGCCTCGGCCATCCCGGGCGGCAGGGCGCCGAGGGCGCCGGCGGCGGCGACCCCGCCGAGGAAACTGCGGCGGGTGAGTCCGGAGCGGTCGGGCGTCACGAGAGCCTCCTGGGGGACCACGGCAGGGCGATCGTCAGCCTAGATGATCGAAGCTGCTCGTAACTACCTACGTTCGGACGTAAACGAGCATCTGGTGTTCATGTTCTGTTCGGTCCGCGGTCCGGTCCGGTGACACTTTCCGGTGACTTGGAGCTGAACCAGTGTCGCGCGGGGCATCCTCACCGCACAAACCCCTGGCGCACAGGGGATTTCCGGGAGGAGAGCACCATGAGGACCCGTATCGCCGCCCTCGCGGCCGCGGCCGCGCTCACCGTTTCCGCGGCCCTCGCCACGGCCGCCCCGGCTTCGGCGGACCCCGTTCCGGGCAGCCCGAACCAGTTCTACGCCTACTGCTCGGTCGACCTGCTCGGCGTCCCGCTGGGCTGCACCGAGACCGACGTCGCCCACGCGTCGCACATCTGCGAGTACGTGGCCACCGGCGTCGGGCTCGGACTGGACTGCATCCTGCGCTGAAATTCGGCGCTGACGCGCGCCGGTTGCCCGAAAGTACCCGATGGTCCGGACCATCGGGTCATGGTCGGAAAATGTCCGACCGGTTAGCCTTGTTCTTCGCCAGGTACCCGTGGATACTTTGTTGCCATCCACAACAAATAGGGTGCCGGTGAGCCGCCAGCCGTCGCCCGCGGAATGAGAAGGGGCGACGACGATGTCGACCGAGAACTCCGCCCGATGGCGGCGGACCGCCCGCCTGCTGGTGGCGCCCGCGGCGCTGCTCGTGACCGGCGCACTGCTGGCCGCACCGCAGAGCCAGGCCGCTTCGGCCGTCCCCACGAACCTGCTCGCGAGCTTCAGTGACGACTTCGACGGCCCGGCCGGTGCCGGCGTCGACGGGTCGAAGTGGGGCCACGAGACCGGGGACAACGTCAACAACCACGAACGGCAGTGGTACACCGACGGCACCGCCAACGCGGCGCTCGACGGCCAGGGCCACCTCGTGATCACCGCGAAGAAGGAGAACAGCGGGAACAACTGCTGGTACGGGCCCTGCGAGTACACCTCGGCGCGGCTCAACACCTCCGGCAAGTTCTCCGCGTCGTCCGGCCACATCGAGGCCCGGATGAAGCTGCCGCGCGGGCAGGGCATGTGGCCCGCGTTCTGGATGCTCGGCACCGACATCGGCAGCGCCGGCTGGCCCAACTGCGGCGAGATCGACATCATGGAGAACGTCGGTTTCGAGCCGAACACGGTGCACGGCACCATCCACGGCCCCGGCTACTCCGGGTCCGCCGGCATCGGCGCCCCCTACAGCGGGCCGAACTTCTCCGACGACTTCCACACCTACGCGGTCGACTGGTCGACGGACCGGATCGTCTGGTCCGTCGACGGCAACGCCTACCAGACCCGCACGCCGGCCGACGTCGGCGGCAACCAGTGGGCGTTCAACCACGAGTTCTTCCTCATCCTCAACCTGGCGGTCGGCGGCTACTGGCCCGGCGACCCCGACGGCAGCACCCAGTTCCCGCAGCAGCTCGTCGTGGACTACGTCCACGTGAGCTGAGCGCGCGGTGCGGGACGGGCCCCCTGCCGGGTTGGCGGCAGGGGGCCCTCTCTCGTTTCAGTACAGAACCGTGACACTTCTGGTTCAGACCTGTCGAACAACCCCGACGGGACGGCGATCTTCCCCGGACAGAGTGACCGGGGTGCGCTCGAGCGGCGCACCCCGGCACCCGGAGGAGATCCATGGCCCGCTTTCGTTTCCCGCCCGCCGCGAGCGGGTTCGCCGCCGCGGGGGCGGTGGCGCTCGCCGCGGCCGCCTGGGTCGTCTTCCCGCCGTCGGTGGCGGGCCAGGCGGTTCCCGCGCGGCCCGCCCTCGACCTGCCGCTGCCGTGGCCGGCCGGCGGCCAGGCCACCGCCGAGGTGCAGGGCCTGGGCTCGCTCGGCACCCACGGGGAGCGGACGCCGGTCCCGATCGCCAGCGTCACGAAGGTGATGACCGCCTACGTGGTGCTCAAGGACCACCCGCTCGCTCCGGGTGACGCGGGCCCGCGGATCACCGTCGACCAGCAGGCGCAGGACGAGTCGACGTCGGCCGAGGAGTCGACCGCGCCGGTCCGGGCGGGCCGCACGATCGGCCAGCGCGACCTGCTCGCGCTGATGCTCATCCCGTCCGGCAACAACGTCGCCCGGCTGCTCGCCCGGTGGGACGCCGGGAGCCAGGACGCGTTCGTCGCGAAGATGAACCGCGCGGCGGCCGACCTCGGCATGACCAGCACGACCTACACCGGCGCCAGCGGCGTCGAGGACTCGACGACCAGCACCGCCGAGGACCAGCTCAAGCTCGCCCGCGAGGTGATGAAGGACGAGGTCGTCCGCTCGCTCGTCGCCACGCCGAGCCTGCGCGTGGACGGGGTGCCCGGCGCCGTCGTCAACACGAACACCCTGCTCGGGCGCTCCGGCGTGATCGGGCTGAAGACGGGCTCGTCGACCGCGGCCGGCGGCGCCCTGATGTGGGCGGCCCGGACGCCGGGCGGCGCGCTGATCCTCGGGGTGGTGCTGCACCAGAACCCCGGCGGGACCCCGTCGGCCGGGCTGCAGGCCGCGCTGGCCGCCAGCGAGACGCTCATCGCCGCGATCCAGCAGCAGCTCCCGGCGGCGACCCGATGACCGCGGTGACCGAACCGATCACCGTGCCGCCCGTGCGCAGGGGGCCTTGGCGGCGCGGCCGGGTCGTCGCGGTGTTCGCCGTCCTGACGGCGCTGCTGCTGCTCGCGCACCCGCTGGTGCCGAACTGGGCGGGCAACGCCGGCAGCCTGCTGGAGACGTTCCTGCCGTGGGCCGGCCTGCTCTTGGTGCCGCTGCTGGTGGCGGCGCTGATCCGGCGTTCGGCCCTGGCGTTGGTGGCGCTGTTGCTGCCCGCGCTCGTCTGGGGTGTGTCCTTCGGCGGCCGGGTCTTCGACAAGCGCGGCACCGGCGGAGACCTCACGATCGTCTCCCACAACGTGAACGACGAGAACCCGGATCCGGCGGGTACCGCGCGGGCGCTGGCCGCGTCGGGCGCGCAGGTGATCGCGCTGGAGGAGCTGAAGCGCTCCGAGGTGCCGAAGTACGAGGACGCGCTGGCCGCGGCGTACCCGCACCACTCGGTGCAGGGCACGGTCGGGATCTGGAGCACCTACCCGATCCGCGACACCGAGCCGGTGGCGATCATGCCGTGGACCCGCGCGCTGCGGACCACTGTGGACAGTCCAAAAGGGCCGGTCGTGGTGTTCGTGGCCCACCTGCCGTCGGTGCGGGTCCGCGTCGACTCGGGCTTCACGGCGAACGGCCGCGACGCGGCGCTGGGTCTCCTCTCCGACGCTCTTTTCGCTGACCCGGCCCCGCGCAAGGTCCTGGTCGGCGACTTCAACGGCACCACCGACGACCGTGCCCTCACCCCGATCACCAGCCGCATGCAGTCGGCCCAGGACGAGGCTGGCGACGGCTTCGGCTTCAGCTGGCCGGCCTCGCTGCCGCTGGCCCGGATCGACCAGATCTTCGTGACGGGCGCCCGTCCCACGGCGGCCTGGACCCTCCCCGCGACGGGCTCCGACCACCTCCCGGTGGCCGCCACCCTGACCCTGTAGCCGGTCGTGAGTGTTTAGGAGGGTTAGAACCCTCCTGAACACTCACGACAGCCGCGGCAGACCACGATCCAGCAGCCGCCCGCGGACCCGCGGTGAATTGTTCACCAAAACCGCTGGTCGAACGCGTCGAAATCGCCGCCGGCCGTCCGGCTCGCGTGACGAGACCGTTACGGCCATCGGGCTTGACCGCGCTGGTGTTATCGCTAACACTGACTCCTCGCCGTCACCTGAACGAGTGACGGGGACCACGTCGACGGGGACGGAAGGGGTTGTCGGTGGCCGAACGAGCGCGCCCTGGTGGACCCCTCAACGGGGCCCGGCAGCCGAGCCTGACCGACGTCGCCGGGCGGGCCGGGGTGTCGCACATGACCGTCTCCCGCGTCATCAACGGGACCGGCCCGGTGCGGCCCACGACCCGGGCCCGGGTGCTCGCCGCGATCGAGGAACTGGGCTACCGCCCGAACTCCGCCGCCCGCGCGCTGGTCACCGGGCGCACCGGCACCCTCGGCGTGCTCGCCCTCGAGTCCAATCTGTACGGTCCGGCCAGCACGCTCTACGGCATCGAGAACGCCGCCCGCGAAGCCGGGTTCGCGATCACGATCTCCAGCGTCAGCCGTCCCGGCCGGTCGTCCATCGCGGACGCCGTCGAGAACCTGCGCGGCCAGGCGGTCGAAGGCATCATCGTCATCGCCCCGCACGTCACCGCCGGGCGGGCCCTGGAGGCCGCGCCCGCCGACATCCCGCTCGTCGCCGTCGGCGGCGGGGACGACGCGCCGGTCCCGGTGATCGCCGTCGACCAGCGCGACGGCGCCCGCCGCGCCACCGAACACCTCTTGGCCCTGGGCCACCGCACGGTCTGGCACGTCGCCGGGCCGGAGGACTGGCTGGAAGCACTCGACCGCGAGGCCGGCTGGCGCGAAACCCTCGAACGCCACGGCGCTCCGGTGCCGAAGGTCGTCCGCGGTGACTGGAGCTCGCGCTCCGGCTA
This sequence comes from Amycolatopsis heterodermiae, assembly GCF_034929455.1. Taxonomy (NCBI): domain Bacteria; kingdom Bacillati; phylum Actinomycetota; class Actinomycetes; order Pseudonocardiales; family Pseudonocardiaceae; genus Amycolatopsis; species Amycolatopsis heterodermiae. Next base: position 51,675 of record NZ_JAYFSI010000011.1, on the reverse strand, counting down.
CGACGCGGGCCGGGCGCTGGCCCGGGAAAAGGACCTGGACGCCGTCTTCACCGCCAACGACCAGATGGCCCTCGGCCTGCTGCGCGCGTTCGCCGAAGCCGGTATCTCGGTGCCCGGCGACGTCCGCGTCGCGGGCTTCGACGACGTCCCCGAGGCGGCCTTCTTCACGCCGCCGCTCACCACGGTCCGGCAGGACTTCATCGAACTCGGCCGCCGCACGTTCGGCCTGCTGGCCGCGCGGATGAGCGGCGGTGACCGGCACGACCGCGCGCTGGTCGCGCCCGAGTTGATCGTGCGAGAGAGCACCGGACCGAGATAACACTCGCGAGTGTTAGCGCTAACAGAAGGAAGTGAACCGGCAGTGTCAGCAGATCCCCTCGTCGTCGGCGTCGACTTCGGCACGCTCTCCGGGCGCGCGGTCGTCGTCCGCGTGCGGGACGGTGCCGAGCTGGGCAGCGCCGTGACGGAGTACCGCCACGGCGTCGTCGACCGCGAGCTCCCGGCGACCGGGCGGGCGCTGCCGCCGGAGTGGGCGCTGCAGGTGCCCTCGGACTACGTCGACGTCCTGCGCACCGCCGTCCCCGCCGCGCTGGCCGACGCCGGCGCGGACCCCGCCGACGTGCTCGGCATCGGCACCGACTTCACCGCCTGCACGATGGTTCCGGCCACAGTGGACGGAACGCCGCTGTGCGAGCTGCCCGAGTTCGCCGAGAACCCGCACGCCTACGTCAAGCTCTGGCGCCACCACGCCGCCCAGCCGCAGGCCGACCGGATCAACGAGCTGGCCCGCGCCCGCGGTGAGAAGTGGCTGCCGCGCTACGGCGGGCTGATCTCGTCGGAGTGGGAGTTCGCCAAGGGCCTCGAGCTGTTCGAAGAGGCGCCGGACGTCTACGCGGCGACGCGCCACTGGGTCGAGGCGGCCGACTGGATCGTCTGGCAGCTGACCGGCTCCTACGTCCGCAACGCCTGCACCGCCGGGTACAAGGGCATCCTGCAGGACGGCCAGTACCCGAGCCGCGACTTCCTCCGCGAGCTGGCGCCGGGCTTCGAGTCCTTCGTGGCCGACAAGCTCGAGCACCCGCTCGGGCAGCTGGGCGACCGGGCGGGCACGCTCACCGCCGAGGCCGCCGCGTGGACGGGCCTGCCGGAGGGGATCGCGGTCGCCGTCGGCAACGTCGACGCGCACGTCACCGCCCCCGCCGCGCGGGCCGTCGAACCCGGGCAGCTGGTCGCGATCATGGGCACCTCGACGTGCCACGTCGTGAACGGCGCCGAGCTGCGCGAGGTCCCCGGCATGTGCGGGGTCGTCGACGGCGGGATCGTGCCGGGCCTGTGGGGGTACGAAGCCGGGCAGAGCGGCGTCGGTGACATCTTCGGCTGGTTCGCCGGGCACTTCGCCCGCGAAAGCCACGACGAGCTCACCCGGCTCGCCGCCCGGCAGGAAGTCGGCGAACACGGGCTCGTCGCGCTCGACTGGCACAGCGGCAACCGCTCGGTCCTGGTCGACCACGACCTCTCCGGCGTCGTCGTCGGGCAGACCCTGGCCACTCGCGCCGAGGACGTCTACCGCGCGCTGCTGGAGGCCACCGCGTTCGGCACCCGCAAGATCGTCGAGACGTTCGCCGAGGCCGGCATCCCGGTCACCGAGCTGATCGTCGCGGGCGGCCTGACGAAGAACGCCCTGCTGATGCAGATCTACGCCGACGTCACCAACCTGCCGCTCTCGGTCGTCGGCTCGGCGCAGGCGCCCGCCCTCGGCTCCGCGATCCACGCCGCCGTCGCGGCCGGGGCCTACCCGGACATCCGCGCGGCGGCCGGGGCGATGGGCTCGGCCCGCTCCGCGGTGTACGAGCCGGTGCCCGCGCACGTCACGGCCTACGACGAGCTGTACGCCGAGTACACCACCCTGCACGACTACTTCGGCCGCGGCACCAACGACGTCATGCACCGGCTGGCCGCCCGCCGCCGAGCTGTCGCGAAAGGACGGTCCTGATGTCCCTGACCGGCGAAGTCCTCGACACCATCGCGGAACTGCGGGAGACCGTGGCGAGCCTGCACGGCGAGCTGACCCGCAACGCGCTGGTCATCTGGACCGCGGGCAACGTCTCGGCGCGGGTCCCCGGCCGCGACCTGATGGTCATCAAGCCGTCCGGGGTGTCCTACGACGACCTGTCCGCCGACACCATGGTGGTCACCGACCTGCACGGTGAGCTGGTGCACGGGGAGCTGGCGCCGTCGTCCGACACCGCCGCGCACGCCTACGTCTACCGGCACATGCCGGAGATCGGTGGGGTCGTCCACACGCACTCGACCTACGCGACGGCGTGGGCCGCGCGCGGCGAGCCGATCCCGTGCGTGCTCACGATGATCGCCGACGAGTTCGGCGGTGACGTCCCGGTCGGGCCGTTCGCCCTGATCGGCGACGACTCGATCGGCCGCGGCCTCGTCGAGACCCTGCGCACCAGCCGCTCCAAGGCCGTGCTGATGCGCAGCCACGGCCCGTTCACCGTCGGGCGCACCGCCCGTGACGCCGTCAAGGCCGCGGTGATGGTCGAGGACGTCGCCCGCACCGTGCACAAGGCCTTCGAGCTGGGCACGCCCGAACCCCTGCCGCCCGAGGACGTCGACCGGCTCTACGCCCGGTACCAGAACGTCTACGGCCAGCAATGATCGCGATGAGGAGAACGATGACTTCCGCGGCCAAACCGCAGCTCTGGTTCCTGACCGGGAGCCAGGCCCTCTACGGCGAGGAGACCCTCGAGCAGGTCGCCGGCCAGTCCCTGCGCATCCAGCAGCTGCTGGCGGGCGCCGGCGGGCTGCCGGCCGAGATCGTCGGCAAGCCGGTGCTGACCGAGGCGTCCTCGATCCGCCGGGTGCTGCAGGAGGCCAACGCCGACGCCGCCTGCGTCGGCGTGATCGCCTGGATGCACACGTTCTCGCCGGCGAAGATGTGGATCACCGGGCTGGACGCGCTGCGCAAGCCGTTGCTGCACCTGCACACCCAGCTCAACGAGGCGCTCCCGTGGTCCACGATCGACATGGACTTCATGAACCTCAACCAGGCCGCGCACGGCGACCGCGAGTTCGGGTTCGTCCAGACGCGCTTGGGCATTCCGCGCAAGACGGTGGCCGGGCACGTCACCGACCCGGTCGTCGTGGCCCGCATCGACGCGTGGGCGCGCGCGGCGATCGGCGCCGACCACCTGCGGAACCTGCGCCTGGCCCGATTCGGCGACAACATGCGCGACGTCGCGGTCACCGAAGGGGACAAGGTCGAGGCCGAGCTGCGGTTCGGCGTCTCGGTCAACACCTACGGCGTCAACGAACTCGTCGAGCTGGTCGACGCGGTGTCCGATGTGGACGATCTGCTGGAGCGGTACGCCGAGGACTATGCCATCGTCCCGGAACTGGCCGCCGGGGGAGCGCGGCACGAGTCGCTGCGCTACGCGGCGAAGATCGAGGCCGGGTTGCGGAAGTTCCTCGACGACGGCGGCTTCGGCGCGTTCACGACGAACTTCGAGGACCTCGGCGGCCTCCGCCAGCTGCCGGGCCTCGCGGTCCAGCGGCTGATGGCCGACGGGTACGGCTTCGGCGGCGAAGGCGACTGGAAGACGTCCGCGCTGCTCGCCGCGGTGAAGGCGATGGGCACCGGCACCGGGCGCGGGACGTCGTTCATGGAGGACTACACCTACCACTTCGGGCCGGGCACGCCGAAGATCCTCGGCGCGCACATGCTCGAGGTCTGCCCGAGCATCGCCGCCGAGACGCCGTCGTGCGAGATCCACCCGCTGGGCATCGGCGGGCGCGAGGACCCCGTGCGGCTGGTGTTCGACGCCGCGCCCGGGCCCGGCGTCACCCTCGGCCTGGTCGACCTCGGCGACCGGTTCCGGCTGGTGGCCAACGAGATCGACGTCGTCCCGCCCGACGAGCCGCTGCCGAACCTGCCGGTCGCGCGAGCGGTGTGGCAGCCGGCGCCGACGCTGGCGACGTCCGCGGAGTCGTGGATCACCGCGGGCGGCCCGCACCACACCGTGCTCACCCAGGCCGTGGGCACGGAGACCCTTCGCGACTTCGCGAACCTGCTCGGCGTCGAGCTGCTGGTGATCGACAAGGACACCACGCCGCACGGCTTCGCCGACCGCATCCGCTGGAACCAGGCGTACCACCGGCTCGCTCAAGGCTTCTGAATCGGCTTCTGAGAAAGGAAGAGGAACAATGAAGTTCACCAGAACAATGGCGGGGATCGCCGCCGCGGGGCTCGTGCTCACGCTGTCGGCGTGCGGTTCGAGCCAGAAGACCGCCGACCAGGCGCCGGCCTCCGGTGCCGCGAGCGCGGCGGGCGGGCTGGTCGGCGTCACCATGCCGACCAAGTCGTCGGAGCGCTGGATCCACGACGGCGACAACATCAAGGCCGCGCTGGAGAAGCTCGGCTACAAGGTCGACCTGCAGTACGCCGAGAACGACATCCCGACGCAGGTCAACCAGATCGAGAACCAGATCACCAAGGGCGCGAAGCTGCTGGTCATCGCCTCGATCGACGGCACCGCGATCACCACGCAGCTGCAGGAGGCGGCCGACCGCAAGATCCCGGTCATCGCCTACGACCGGCTGATCCGCAACTCGCCGAACGTCGACTACTACGCCACCTTCGACAACTTCAAGGTCGGCGTCGAGCAGGCGAACTCGCTGGTCAAGGGCCTCGGCACCGGCGCCGGCCCGTTCAACGTCGAGCTGTTCGCCGGGTCGCCCGACGACAACAACGCGACGTTCTTCTTCAACGGCGCGATGTCCGTGCTCAAGCCCCTGATGGACAGCGGCAAGCTCGTCGTCAAGAGCACCCAGACCGACTTCGCCCGCGCGGCGATCCTGCGCTGGGACCCGGCCACCGCGCAGCGGCGCATGGAGGACCTGCTCACCAAGACCTACACCGGTGGCGCGAAGGTCGCGGGCGTGCTTTCGCCGTATGACGGCCTCTCGATCGGCATCCTCTCCGCCCTGAAGAGCAACGGCTACGGCACCGCCGGCCAGCCGTACCCGGTGGTCACCGGGCAGGACGCCGAGGTCGCGTCGGTCAAGTCCATCATCGCCGGCGAGCAGTACTCGACGATCTTCAAGGACACGCGCATCCTCGCCGACACCACGGTGAAGATGGCCGACGCCGTGCTCAAGGGCGGCAAGCCCGAGGTCAACAACACCACCGACTACGACAACGGCAAGAAGGTCGTCCCGTCGTTCCTGCTGCAGCCGGTGACCGTGGACAAGGCCAACTACCAGAAGGAGCTCGTCGACTCCGGCTACTACACGGCGGGTCAGCTGAAATGACCGAACTGCTCGGCATGCGCGGGATCACCAAGACCTTCCCCGGGGTCAAGGCGCTGTCGGACGTCACCCTTTCCGTGAACAGCGGCGAGATCCACGCGATCTGCGGGGAGAACGGCGCCGGGAAGTCCACCTTGATGAAGGTGCTTTCCGGCGTCTACCCGCACGGGACGTACGACGGCGAGATCCACTTCGACGGGCAGCGGTGCGAGTTCGGTTCGGTGCGCGACAGTGAGCGGCGCGGAATCGTGATCATCCACCAGGAGCTCGCGCTGTGCGGGCAGCTCTCGATAGCGGAGAACATCTTCCTCGGCAACGAACGCGACAAGCGGGGCTGGATCGACTGGAACCGCACCAACCACGAGGCCGGCGCGCTCCTGCGGCGCGTCGGCCTCGCCGAAAACCCGGTGACGCCGGTGCGGGACCTCGGTGTCGGCAAGCAGCAGCTCGTCGAAATCGCCAAGGCACTGTCCAAAGAGGTCCGGTTGCTGATCCTCGACGAGCCGACCGCGGCGCTCAACGACGAGGACTCGGCGCACCTGCTCGACCTGCTGCGCGAGCTGCGGGCCGACGGCGTCACGTGCGTGATCATCTCGCACAAGCTCGGTGAGGTGACGGCGATCGCCGACACCGTCACGATCCTGCGGGACGGCCGCACCATCGACACCCTCGACGCGGCCGGCCTGACCGAGGAACGGATCATCACCGGGATGGTCGGGCGCGACCTCGAGCACCGGTTCCCGCCCCGGGAACCGGACATCGGCGAAGAGGTCCTGCGGATCGAGGACTGGACGGTGCACAGCCCCACGCAGGCGGGCCGGGTCGTCGTCGACCACGCGTCGCTTTCGCTGCGGCGCGGGGAGATCGTCGGGCTGGCCGGCCTGATGGGCGCCGGCCGCACCGAGCTCGCGATGAGCGTGTTCGGCCGGTCCTACGGCAAGGACATCTCCGGGCGGATCCTCAAGCACGGCGAGGAGATCGACGTCCGGTCGGTGCGCGACGCCGTCCGCCACGGCATCGCCTACGCCACCGAGGACCGGAAGCGCTACGGGCTCAACCTCATCGAGGACATCCAGCGCAACGTGTCCGCGGCGGGGCTGGGCAAGCTCGCGAAGCGCGGCTGGGTGAACGAGAACGCCGAGCACGACACGGCCGCCCGGTACCGCCGTGACCTCTCGATCAAGGCGCCGACCGTGCGCAGCGTGACCGGGAAGCTCTCCGGCGGCAACCAGCAGAAGGTCGTGCTGGCCAAGTGGATCTTCACCGACCCGGACGTGCTGATCCTCGACGAGCCGACCCGCGGCATCGACGTCGGCGCCAAGTTCGAGATCTACTCGATCATCAACGCCCTCGCCGCGCAGGGGAAGGCGGTGCTGGTCATCTCCTCCGAGCTGCCGGAGCTGCTCGGGCTCTGCGACCGGATCTACGCGCTGTCGGCCGGGCGGATCACCGGCCAGGCGACCCGCGAGGAAGCCACCCAGGAACTGCTCATGCAGTACATGACGAAGGAACGGGAATGACCACGACCGAAGCGCGGCCCGACGCGCCGCCGGTCGAGCACTCCGCCCGGCGGATCTCGATCAACCCGCGCCAGAGCGGCATCTACGTCGCGTTCGCGCTGATCGTGGTGCTGTTCGAGGTGCTCACCGGTGGTGCGCTGCTGGAGCCGCAGAACATCTCCAACATCATCGTGCAGAACTCCTACGTGCTGATCCTCGCGATCGGGATGATCCTGGTGATCATCTCCGGGCACATCGACCTGTCCGCCGGGTCGGTGGTCGCGATGACCGGCGCGGTGTCGGCGGTGCTGATGGTGAACTGGCACCTGCCGTGGTTCCTGGCCGTGCTGGTCACCCTCGTCGTCGGCGCGGCGATCGGCGCGTGGCAGGGGTACTGGGTCGCCTACTTCGGCATCCCGGCGTTCATCGTGACGCTGGCGGGGATGCTCGCGTTCCGCGCGCTGACCCTGACGGTGCTCGGCAACCAGGGCATCGGCCCGTTCCCGGACGCGATCCGCACGCTGTCCAACGGCTTCACCGACGGCTACCTGGGCAACATCGGCCTCGGGCCGTTGGGGGGAGCCGATCTGGTGTCGCTGCTGGCCGGCGTCGCGGCCGTCGCCGGGATCGGGTTCACGCAGTGGCGGAAGCGCTCGGCGCGGCTGGGCTACGGCCAGGACGTCGACCCGTTCCCGGTGTTCCTGCTGAAGATCGCCGGGGTCGCGGTGGTCGTGCTCGCGCTGGTGGTGCAGCTGGCCCGGTTCAAGAACCTGCCCTGGGTGCTGATCCTGCTGGCCGTGCTGGTGCTCGGTTACTCGCTGGTGGCCGGGAAGTCGGTGTTCGGCCGGCACATCTACGCCGTGGGCGGCAACCTGCAGGCCGCGACGCTCTCGGGCGTCAAGGTCAAGTCGGTGACGTTCTGGATCTTCGTCAACATGGGCGTGCTGGCGGCCCTGGCCGGGATCATCTTCGCGGGCCGGCTCAACCAGGCGGGCCCGACGGCGGGCGTCAACTTCGAGCTGGACGCGATCGCGGCGGCCTTCATCGGCGGCGCGGCGGTCCAGGGCGGCGTCGGCAAGGTGGTCGGCGCGATCACCGGCGGCCTGATCATGGCCGTCATCAACAACGGCATGTCCCTGATCGGCGCCCCGAGCGAGCGGGTGATGCTGGTGAAGGGCGTCGTCCTGCTCGCGGCAGTCGCCTACGACATCTGGACCAAGCGCCGCGCGGCTTCCTGACCCCGAAAGTCCGTGAAGGCCACATCGAGGGACTCGGAGTCCCTCGATGTGGCCTTCACGGACGACTGGCTACTGCGAGCAGCGGTGGCCGCTGTTGATGCACTTGACGACCTGGTTCATCAGGCACTGGCCCATGACGTTGGCGAAGTCGTCGTGGTCCGAGCGGGGGTTGTGGCTCTCCTGCGGGAAGGCGTCCACTTTGTACTGGCCCTTGACCTGGATGTCGTGCGGGATGTTGTAGACGAGCTTGATCACCAGCTGCGGCACGTTCTTGAAGCCCTGCGGGCACTTGCCCTGCTGGTCGGCGAACACGATGTGCGTGCGGTGGTTGGTGCTGTCGATGTTCTTGCCGTCCCAGCAGTTCGGGAAGGCGTGGATCCGCTCGACCTTGCTGTTGCCCGGGCAGATCGGGTAGTGGTCGGTCAGCCGGTCTTCGAAGCCGGTGCACGTCCAGCTCGGCCGGGCGTTGGCCGGGCCGTTGGTGCTCTGCTTGGCGTCGCCGTAGAGGATGCGCAGGAACTGCGGCATCGCGACGACCTTCCGCGCGCCACCGCTGGTGAACGTGATGGTCGCGGACTGGACGCGCTGGATCTCGCCGTCGTTGCCGGCGACCTCGTTCTTGTCGTTCACGCCGGGCAGTTCCGCGGCCGCGCCGTCGGCCTGCTTCTGCTGCTTTTTGCCGGCCGAAGCGCCCTTGTCGCCGTCGCTGTTCTGGCCGCCGTTGTCCAGGCCGCCCTGTCCGCCCTGCTTGAGCTTGCACGCGGCGAGCCCGCCGAGGTTCGTCGGCTTGGCCGCGTTGCGCCCGATCGCCGTGGCGATCCGGTCGAGCACCGCGGTCCGCTTGTCCTTGAGCGGGCCCACGACGGCGTTCTGGACGTCCTGCGGGGTCTTCAGGTCACCCTTGGCGATCCGCTTGTTCGCCTCGTCGATCTGCTGGTCGATCAGCGTGAGGTTGCGGTTCACCTCGTCCATCGCCTGGTCGGGGACGTCTTCGGGCAGCTGGCTCGCGACGTCCGGGCAGTCGACCTGCGTGGACGCGTTGTCCTTCGCCGCGCCCGCGCGATCGCTGGCCGGCACGCTGGCGGGCGGGTTCGCCGCCGCTGCCTCTTCGTCGCCGGTGTCGATGCGCACGACCGGCCAGTAGTAGGCGGACTTGTCGCCGTTCTTGCAGGTGGTGCCGGCCTTCGACAGGCTCTTGTTGTTGGAGTCGGCGTTCGTCGAAAGGTTGCCGACGTAGTCGTGCAGGTGCTGGGCGCCGTTGCGGACACCGGGCTGCGCGATGAAGTTGTCGGGGTTGAAGTGGCCGTTCTCGTTGCGGCCGCAGTTCACCGTGAACGTGCCGCGCGCGCCCTTCTGCTGCAGCGCCTTGTTCACGAAGTTGCCGGCGGGGACCTTCGCGATGTCCAGGAAGAACGACGGGTCGGCGGGGTCGGCGCTGGCTTCACCGGTCTTGCCGGCGGTGGTCGCGACGACGATGCCGCCGACGGCGATCGCGAGGGCGAGGCCGCCGGTCGCGATCTTCGTTCTGCGGGAGATGCGGTGCCGGCCCGTGGCGGGGGATCGGGACATGGAGTTGTTCACCTCGTTAGGTTTTCCGGGCACGACAAGGAAAGCTGCGTGCCCGGCTGGGAGAACGCGCGGAACCCGGGGGAGTGCCACCGCGCGCGGCTGTCGGGGACCGCGCCCGGTGTCACTGGTTCCGGCATTGGCTGAAACGGCCAGAAGTCGGGGGCGGTTCAAACCGCGATTCGGCCGTTATCTTTTCGTTACCTTCGGTTGGCGGCTACTGTTCGGGGGACGTGATCCGGAGGGGTGGCTGACCGTGGTGTGGTCGTTGACGGAGCTCGAAGCCGTGTTGCGGGAGTGCTGGGACGAGCGGACCTGCGACCCGTCCGACACCTGGGACGCCGGGAACCCCGCCGGCGGGCACTGCAGCGTCACCGCGATGGCCGTGGCGGAGCTCCTCGGCGGCGTCCTGCTCTGCTCGGAGGTGTTCCGGCCCGACGGTGAGCGCGCCGGCCTGCACTACTGGAACCGGCTGCCCAGCGGCCTGGAGCTCGACCTCACCCGCGAGCAGTTCCGCGACGGCGAGCACCTGGGCCCGGTGTCCGCGCACGCGCCGATCCGCCGTCCCGGCGCCCGCATGGCCACGCGCTACGACCTCTTCGCGTCCCGCGTGCGCGCTCGCCTGGGCGGCTCGGTGCCGCAGGGGATCCCGGCCTGAATGGTGCAGGATGGGCCGCATGGCTCAGGAGACGAGTGGATACGACGCTTTCGCCGGGACCTACGCGGCCGAGAACGAGACCAGCCTCATGAACGCCTACTACGAACGGCCCGCGGCCCTGGCCCTCGCCGGTGACGTGCCCGGACGGCGGATCCTCGACGCCGGCTGCGGCTCGGGTCCGCTGTTCGCGGCACTGCGCGACCGCGGTGCCGTCGTGTCCGGCTTCGACCAGAGCGCCGGGATGGTGGACCAGGCGCGGAAGCGGCTCGGTGACGACGCGGACCTGCGCGTCGCCGACCTGGCCGACCCGCTGCCCTTCCCCGACGACGCCTTCGACGACGTCATGGCGTCCCTGGTGCTGCACTACCTGGCGGACTGGAAGCCGGCGCTGGCCGAGCTGCACCGGGTGCTGCGCACCGGCGGGCGGCTCATCGCGTCGGTCAACCACCCGATGATGGTCAACCTCACGCACCGCGCGGAAGGTCCCCGGCCCGACTACTTCGAGCGCTACACCTGGACCGACGAGTTCGTGCTGCAGGGCCGGCCCTGCCGGATGACGTTCTGGAACAAGCCGCTGCACGCGATGACCGACGCCTTCACCGAAGCCGGTTTCCGGATCTCCGTCATCCACGAGCCGCACCCCACGCCGGAGGCGCGGGAGGTGTACCCGGACGACTTCCCGATCCTGGACACCTTCCCGACCTTCCTGTTCTTCGTCCTGGAAGCGGGTTAGAGCCGCAGTCGGTCGGCGAGGTCCCGGATGTACGCGGGGTCGCCGCTGCCGAGGTCCAGCTGGCGGCGGCGCTCTGCCGCGAACGCGCGGCCCAGCGCCGTCCGGTCCGAAGTGGACATTGTCGCGCGGAGGTCGTTGAGCAGACCGCGTTCCTCGCCTCGGACGTGCGTGTCGACGAGGTTTTCCAGGCGCTGCAACGCCTTCTCGAAGTCGTCGGGGTCGAGGGCGGCCAGGAGGTCGTCGGCGAACAGCTCTCCGGGCGCCTCCGGGCGGACGATCCGCTCGGTCGCCGTCGCGTGCGCGACCAGCAGGGCCGCCAGCTCGGCGACCAGGGCCGGGCGGTCGGCCTCGGTGTTGCGCAGGTCGCGGAACAGCTGCTCGAACCGGCGGTGGTCGGCCAGCAGCACCTCGACCAGGTCCGAGCCGGGCGCGACCGCCGCCGGGCCGGGGCGCATCCAGCCGAACGTCAGCTCCACGGCCTGGCGCCAGTGCCCGTACTCGGTGGTGCGGCGGGCCGGGTCCATCGCCGGCAGCCACTGCCCGGCCCGGTGCCAGTTGCGCCGCAGGCCCTCGAGGTCCGGCCAGTACCCGACGGACAGCCCGGCCGCGTAGGCCGCGCCGAGCGACACCGTCTCGGCCACCATCGGGCGGACGACCGGGACGTCGAGGACGTCGGCGACGAACTGCATGAGCAGGTTGTCCGCCGTCATCCCGCCGTCGACCTTGAGGGTCTTGAGGGCCAGGCCCGAGTCGGCGTTCATGGCGTCGACGACCTCGCGGGTCTGCCAGCCGGTCGCCTCCAGCACCGCCCGCGCGAGGTGGCCCTTGGTGATGTACGACGTCAGCCCGGCGATCACGCCGCGGGCCTCGCTGTGCCAGTGCGGCGCGAACAGGCCGGAGAACGCCGGGACGATGTAGCAGCCGCCGTTGTCGTCGACCGTCCTGGCCAGGGTCTCGATCTCCGGCGCGCTGCCGATCAGCTCGAGGCCGTCGCGGAACCACTGCACCAGCGACCCGGTGACGGCGATCGAGCCTTCCAGCGCGTACACCGCGGGCTCGTCGCCGATCTTGAAACCGACGGTGGTGAGCATGCCGTGGGTGGACAGCACCGGCTCCGGGCCGGTGTTGAGCAGCAGGAAGCTGCCGGTGCCGTAGGTGCACTTCGCCTCGCCGGGCGCGAAGCAGGTCTGGCCGAACAGCGCGGCCTGCTGGTCGCCGAGCGCGGCGGCGATCCGGATGCCGGGCACGACTTCGCTGGTGGTGCCGTAGACCTCGGTGGAGGAACGGATCTCCGGCAGCATCGCGCGCGGGACGCCGAAGAAGCCGAGGAGCTCGTCGTCCCAGCTCAGGGTGCGCAGGTTCATCAGCATGGTGCGCGAGGCGTTGGTGACGTCGGTGACGTGCACGCCACCGGTCAGCTTCCAGATCAGCCAGCTCTCGATGGTGCCGAAGAGGACGTCACCGCGCTCGGCGCGTTCGCGCAGGCCGGGCGTGCGGTCCAGCATCCAGCGGATGCGCGGCGCCGAGAAGTAGGTGGCCAGCGGCAGGCCGCACAGCTGCCGGACGCGGTCCGCGCCGGGCTCGCGGGCGAGCTGTTCGAGCATGGCGTCGGTGCGGGTGTCCTGCCAGACGATCGCCCGCCCGACGGGGTTGCCGGTGTGCCGGTCCCACAGGACGGTGGTCTCCCGCTGGTTGGCGATCCCGAGGCCGACGATCTGATCAGCGGTGGCGCCGGCATCGGCGAGGGCCTGCGGGACGATCCGGGCGAGGTTGCGCCAGATCTCGGTGGCGTCGTGCTCGACCCAGCCGGGCCGCGGGAAGTGCTGCTGGTGCTCCCGCTGCACGACCGACACCAGCCGGCCGCGGGCGTCGAACAGGATGCACCGGGTGGAGGTGGTGCCCTGGTCGATGGACATCACGTACCGCTGGACCACGGCCGCACCTCCTTCACCATCGGGACGCGCCCAGGTCGCGGTCGTGGCTGTTGCCGGGCGGCGCCGCCGGGTCGCAGTGGCCGGGGGCGGTGCCGGGTTGCGCGAGCACCTCCATCACCCATGAGCCGCGGAGTACCGGCCTGTTCGATGACCACCGGGACCCGCCTCCCTCGGCCAGGTTTGCGCCGGACGAGGAGCGCCGCCGCCCTCACCATCGGGACGCGCCCAGGTCGCGGGACACCGCGCGGGCCGCGTCGCGCACGTGGCCCAGCAGCCGCGGGTTGGGGCTGCCGTCGTGCTCGCAGATGCGTTCCACCGCGCCCGACACGCCGATCGCGCCGACCACGATGCCGCCGTGGCCGCGGATCGGGGCGGCGATGCCCGCCTCGTCCGAGATCATCTCGCCGTTCTCCGCCGCCCAGCCCGCTTCGCGTACCTTCGCACACTCGCGCTTGATCGCCGTCTGGGTGACCAGCGTGCGGCGCGTGTACGCCTCCGTCGTGGCCTTCAACGTCGTGTCGTAGGCCAGCAGCACCTTGCCGAGGGACGTCGCGTGCAGCGGCAGCAGCGTGCCGACGTCGAGGGTCTGCAGGCTGTCGTCCGGGCGGAACACGTGGTGCACGACCAGCACCCGGCCCTCCAGCGACGCGCCGATCCGGACGGCCTCGCCGCTGCGGGACGCCAGCGCGTCGGCCCAGTTGATCGCCCGGGACCGCAGCTCGTTGACGTCCAGGTAGCTCGTGCCCAGGTGCAGCAGCGTGGCGCCGAGCTGGTACTTGCCCGTGTCGCGGTCCTGCTCGACGAACCCGACGCCCTGCAGCGTCCGCAGGATGCCGTGCGCCGTGCCCTTCGCCAGTTCGAGGGATTCGGCGATCTCGCCGACGCCCAGCCGGCCCGAGCCCCGCGCCAGCAGCCGCAGGATCGCGGCGGCGCGCTCGATGGACTGGATCGGACCCGGCACGTCCGCGACCCTAGCCCGACCGGCCCTGATTCGACAATGTCGAACATCGTCTTCACACGTTCGACAATGCCGACCGGGCCGCGTTGACCCGCTGTGACGGGCGGGCTTGGCTGGACGAACCAGGGGGAACTGGTCCTTTGTGGAGGAAGCAATGGTGCGAAACCTCAAGGCCCACGGACTCGCCGGCGAGATGGCCGCGGAGTTCGTGGGGACGATGATCCTCATCCTGTTCGGGTGCGGGGTGGTGGCGCAGGTCGCCGCCGCGGGCATCGGGGACCACGACAGCATCGCCTGGGCGTGGGGCATCGGCGTCACGCTCGGTGTCTACGTCGCTTCACGGGTGAGTGGCGCGCACCTCAACCCGGCGATCACCGTCGCCCTCGCCGTGTTCAAGGGGTTCTCCTGGCGCAAGGTCGCCCCGTACGCCCTCGCGCAGACCGCCGGCGCGTTCCTCGCCGCGATGCTGGTGCGCTGGAACTACACGGAGATCCTCAACGCCAAGGACCCCGGCCTGACGATCAAGACCCAGGGCGTCTTCTCCACCCTGCCGGGCAACGGCACCCTCCCGGTGGGTGACTGGGGTGCCTTCCGCGACCAGATCATCGGCACCGCGATCCTCGCCCTGGTCATCTTCGCCATCACGGACCTGCGGAACACCGCCCCCGGCGCCAACCTCGCCCCGGTCGTCATCGGCTTCCTGGTCGTCGCGATCGGCATGGCCTGGGGGACCGACGCCGGCTACGCGATCAACCCCGCCCGCGACTTCGGCCCGCGGCTCGCGTCCTGGCTCACCGGCTACGACACGGCGTTCACCGACCAGTACGGCTACCCCTACTGGTGGATCCCGATCGTGGCACCGGTCCTCGGCGCCGTCATCGGCGGCGCGATCTACAAGTACCTGATCGAGCGGTTCCTCCCGGCGGAGCAGTTCGACACCGTGTCCGCCAAGGACCTCGAGCCCGCCGCCTGAGAAGGGGAGAACACCATGCCTGACTACATCGGCGCCGTCGACCAGGGAACCACCAGCACCCGCTTCATGATCTTCGACCACGGCGGCAACGAGATCGCCCGCCACCAGCTGGAGCACGAGCAGATCCTGCCCCGGCCCGGCTGGGTCGAGCACGACGCCACCGAGATCTGGGAACGCACCCGCTCGGTCATCGCCACCGCGCTCAACAAGGCCAACCTCACCGCCGGTGACCTGGCCTCGCTCGGCATCACCAACCAGCGCGAGACCACCGTCGTGTGGAACCGCCGCACCGGCCGCCCGTACGGCCACGCGATCGTCTGGCAGGACACCCGCACCGACCGGATCGCCTCCGCGCTGGAACGTTCCGGAAAGGGCGAGGTCATCCGCCGCAAGGCCGGCCTGCCGCCCGCGACGTACTTCTCCGGCGGCAAGCTGCAGTGGATCCTCGAGAACGTCGACGGCGTCCGCGAAGACGCCGAAAAGGGTGACGCCCTGTTCGGCACCACCGACTCGTGGCTCATCTGGAACCTCACCGGTGGCCCCGACGGCGGCGTCCACGTGACCGACCCGACCAACGCGTCGCGCACCATGCTGATGGACCTCGAAACCCTCGACTGGGACGACGAGCTGCTGTCGTTCTTCGACGTCCCGCGCCAGATGCTGCCGAAGATCCGGCCGTCGTCGAACCCGGGCTTCTTCGGCACGACCCGCGCGGACGGCCCGCTCGGTGGCGAGGTCCCGATCGCCGGCGTGCTCGGTGACCAGCAGGCGGCCACCGTCGGGCAGGTCTGCTTCCGGCCCGGCGAGGCCAAGAACACCTACGGCACCGGCAACTTCCTGCTGCTCAACACCGGCCACGAGCTGGTCCGCTCGAAGCACGGCCTGCTCACGACGCTGTGCTACCAGTTCGGCGACGAGAAGCCGGTGTACGCGCTGGAGGGCTCGATCGCCGTCACCGGCTCGGCCGTGCAGTGGCTGCGCGACCAGCTGGGCATCATCAGCGGCGCGTCGCAGAGCGAGAGCCTGGCCCGCCAGGTCGAGGACAACGGCGGGGTCTACTTCGTACCGGCGTTCTCCGGCCTGTTCGCGCCGTACTGGCGTTCGGACGCCCGCGGCGCGATCGTCGGGCTCACCCGCGCCACGACCAACGCCCATCTCGCGCGGGCCACCCTGGAAGCGATCTGCTACCAGACCCGCGACGTCGTCGAGGCGATGCAGAACGACTCCGGGGTCACCCTCGACGTGCTGCGGGTCGACGGCGGGGTCACGGCGAACGAGCTGTGCATGCAGCTGCAGGCGGACATCCTCGGCGTGCCGGTGTCGAAGCCGGTCGTCGCCGAGACCACCGCGCTCGGGGCCGCCTACGCGGCCGGGCTGGCCGTCGGCTTCTGGCGGTCGGCCGACGAGCTGGAACAGAACTGGAACGAGGACAAGCGCTGGGAGCCGTCGTGGACGGAAGAACAGCGCGCGGAGGGCTACGCGGGCTGGCAGAAGGCCGTGGGCCGCACGCTCGACTGGGTAGACGTGGAGTGAAAGAAATGACCAAGAGGAACACCGTGACACCGCTTTCCCCGCTGTACCGCGCGGAAACGCTGCGCAAGCTGGCCCGCGAAGAGGTCGACGTGCTGGTCGTCGGCGGGGGAGTGACCGGCGCCGGTGCCGCGCTCGACGCGGCGTCGCGGGGGTTGTCCGTGGCGCTCGTCGAGGCGCGGGACTTCGCCGCCGGGACGTCCAGCCGGTCGTCCAAGCTGATCCACGGCGGCCTGCGTTACCTGGAGCAGCTGGACTTCAAGCTGGTGCGCGAGGCGCTCAAGGAACGCGGGCTGCTGCTGCAGACCCTCGCGCCGCACCTGGTGCGGCCGGTGAAGTTCCTGGTGCCGCTGACCCACCGGGTGTGGGAGCGCGGGTACATCGGCGCCGGCGTCACGCTGTACGACACCCTCGGCGGGGCCCGCGCCCTGCCGCGGCACCGGCACCTGTCCAAGCGCGGCGCGTTCAAGGTGGCGCCGGCCCTGGCCGACGACGCGCTGGTCGGCGCGATCCAGTACTACGACGCCCAGGTCGACGACGCCCGCCACACGATGACCATCGCGCGGACCGCCGCCGAGCAGGGTGCTTCGGTGCTGACGCGGGCGCGCGTGACGTCGTTGCTGCGGGACGGCGAGCGCGTGATCGGCGCGAAGGTCGTGGACCGCGAGAGCGGCGTCGAGTTCGAAGTGCGGGCTCGCACGGTGATCGCGGCGACCGGCGTGTGGAGCGACGACATGTCCGAGGCGGCCGGGATCCCCGCGCCGTTCACCGTGCGCGCGTCGAAGGGCATCCACCTCGTGGTGCCGCGGGAGAAGATCGACCTCGACACGGGGCTGATCCTGCGCACCGAGAAGAGCGTGCTGTTCGTCATCCCGTGGGGCAAGCACTGGCTGGTCGGCACCACCGACACCGAGTGGGACCTCGACCGCGAGCACCCGGCGGCGAGCCGCGCGGACGTCGACTACGTGCTGGAGCACCTCAACGCGGTGCTGCGCACGCCGGTCACGCACGACGACATCGAAGGCGTCTACGCCGGTCTTCGCCCGCTGCTGGCGGCGAAGGCGGCCGCGACGACGAAGCTGTCGCGGGAGCACGCGGTGGCGCACCCGGTGCCGGGCCTGGTGATCGTGGCCGGCGGCAAGTACACGACGTACCGGGTGATGGCCGCGGACGCCGTCGACGTCGCGGTCGAAGAGGTCGACCGCCCGACCCCGCCGTCGTGGACCGACCGGCTGCCGATCGTCGGCGCGGCCGGCTACCACGAACTGTGGGACGGCCGGTTCGCGCTGGCGTCCCGGGCCGCCCTGCCGGTGGCCCGGATCGAGCACCTGCTGGGCCGCTACGGCTCGGCGATCGAGGACGTCCTGACGTCGATCGCGGAGCGCCCCGAGCTGGGTGCGCCGCTGCCGGGCGCGGCGGAGTACCTGAAGGCGGAGGTCGTGTACGCGGTTTCGCACGAGGGCGCGCTGCACCTGGAGGACGTCCTCACCCGCCGCACGCGCATCTCGATCGAGGAACGCGACCGCGGCGTCACGGCGGCGCCCTGGGTCGCGGAGCTGATGGCCCCGCTGCTGGGCTGGGACGCGCCCAAGCAGGAGCGCGAGGTGGCCAACTACCTCGCGCGCGTAGAGGCGGAGCGCACGGCCCAGGAGGCCCCGGACGACGAGGCGGCCAACGCCAGCCGCCTCACGGCTCCAGCCCTCCTGCCGGGCTGACTCAACCGATCACGCCCTTCGCGCGTGGACATCCCGTTGTCGCCTTTGAAGGGGGAGCAGGGATGTTCAAGAGAATCGCGAGTGCGCTCGCGGGAGCGGTGGTGGTGCTCGCCACCACCGCCGCTCCCGCCAACGCCGCGGCCATCGCAAGACCGGTCGACCTTGGCACGCTGCCTGGCGGGCTGACCAGCGCAGGAGCGCGGGTGAACTACCACGGCACCGTGTTCGGCACGGCCTACGACTCCGCGTTCCACGAGCACGGCGCGCGGTGGGACGCGGCCGGCCGGATCTCGGAACTGCGGCCGCCGCTGGACGGTTACGACACCGTGCGGGCCGTCGCGCTCAACGAGGCCGGGGTGGCGATCGGGAACTCGATGGGCAGCATCATCACCGGGCGGGCCGCGCTCTGGGATGCTTCGGGTGTGCCGGTGGCCCTGCCGCTGTCGGACGAGTTCCCGCACCACCCGTTCTCCGAAGCGTCTGCGATCAACGAACACGGCATGGTCGCCGGATTCGTCTACGGCGCTCCCGGGCCGGACACGGTCGTGCGGTGGGACACCGGCCGGGGCACGGTCACCGAGCTGGGCTTCGGCCGGGCCGTGGCGATCAACGAGGCGGGCGCGGTGATCAGCCAGAACACGTACTGGGACCCGGCGGGCACCGTCGTCGAGCTGGCCGAGGGCGGTTCCCTGCACGACCTCGACGACGCGGGCACCGTGGTCGGCAGCAGCGGCCTCCAGGCCGCGAAGTGGGACTCGGCCGGGCACCTCACGGTGCTCGACACCACCTGGGCGTCCAGCACCGCGCTGGCGATCACCGCCGACGGGACGATCTTCGGCGAGGTTACGGGCACGGACCACAAGACCCGGGTGGCGCGCTGGGACCGGACGGGCATCGTGACCGTGCTGCCGACCCCGGGCGACGTGCCGAGCCGGTTCACCGCCGCCGGCCGGACCGGTGTCGTGCTCGGGCGGACCGACACGGGGACGTCGTTCACCTGGGACACCGCCGGCCGGGTCTCGGTGCTGCCGCTGCTGGCCGACGACGGGAGCTGCTACGCGAACGGGTTGACCGACTGGGCCGTCACCGGCTCGTGTTCGGTGCCCGGCCAGAACTCCCACGCGGTCCTGTGGAAGCTCGGCGAGCCGACCGGCAACCGAGCTGGGTGAGGACGTAGCGGGCGTTGGCGGAGATGACGGGGTTCGTGCCGCGGTAGTACGGCAGCTGGATCACGGCCATCGACAGCGCCCGGCCGCGGCTGCGTGCCCAGGCCGCGTCGTCGGCGCCTACGGCGTCGCGGAAGGCCGGGCGCGTGGCCGCGGTGAGCAGGTTCCACGCCGGGATCAGGTCGCAGGCCGGGTCGCCGATGCCCGCCGTGGCCCAGTCGAGGACTGCCGTCAGGCGTCCATTGTGGACCAGGAGGTTGCTCGGCATCAGGTCGCCGTGGACCCAGCCCTCCGGGCCGGTGGGGGCGTCCAGGGCCTCGGTCCAGACGTCGAGGGCTGCTGAAGCGTCGAAGGGTTCGTCGGTGCGGCGCAACTCCTCGACGGCGTCGCGGGTCGCGCGGTCGAGGAGCGTCAGGGGGCCGCCGCGGTAGGCCGGGGGAGCGTCGGCCTTCGCGGAACGCACCGCGAGGACGAACTCCGCCAAAGCCTCCGGGGCGAACGGGCGCCCTTCGACCGCGGGTTCGCCGTCCAGCCACCGGTGTACCGACCACGGCCACGGATAACCCTGGGCGGGTTCGCCGAGCCCGGCGACCGCCGGGACCGCCACCGGCAGGCAGCCGAGCGACGCCAGCACCTGGGCTTCCTTCGCGACGTCCCCCGCGCCGCTCGCGGTCAACGGCAGGCGGACGGTGAGGTCGTCGCCGAGGCGGAAGACGGCGTTCACCGTGCCGCCCGAAGGGAGTGGCACGACCGGCAGCGAAGCCCAGCGCGGGAACTGCGCGCGGACCAGCCGGCGGACGAGCGTCGTGTCGATGGCGGGCATGCCGTTACCGAATCAGCAGGTCAAGCCGGGGTCAACGGATTTCCGCGACCCCGAATTGCACGATGATGCATCGACGTGCATAATCATTCGCATGTCCAAGGTGCTCACTTCCCTGCCCGTCGGCGAGCGTGTCGGTATCGCCTTCTCCGGTGGCCTCGACACTTCCGTGGCCGTCGCCTGGATGCGCGACAAAGGCGCTGTCCCCTGCACCTACACCGCCGACATCGGCCAGTACGACGAGCCCGACATCGCGTCGGTGCCCGGGCGTGCCCACGCCTACGGCGCGGAGGTCGCGCGGCTGGTCGACTGCCGGGAAGCCCTCGTCGAAGAGGGGCTCGCGGCGCTGACGTGCGGCGCGTTCCACATCCGCTCCGGCGGCCGCAGCTACTTCAACACCACCCCGCTCGGGCGCGCCGTCACCGGCACCCTGCTGGTGCGGGCCATGCTCGAGGACGACGTCCAGATCTGGGGCGACGGCTCCACCTTCAAGGGCAACGACATCGAGCGGTTCTACCGCTACGGCCTGCTCGCCAACCCCTCCCTGCGGATCTACAAGCCGTGGCTCGACGCCGCCTTCGTCACCGAGCTCGGCGGCCGCAAGGAGATGTCGGAGTGGCTGCAGGCGCACGACCTGCCCTACCGCGACAGCACAGAGAAGGCGTACTCGACCGACGCCAACATCTGGGGCGCCACGCACGAGGCGAAGTCGCTGGAGCACCTCGACACCGGCCTCGAGATCGTCCAGCCGATCATGGGCGTGAAGTTCTGGGACCCCGAGGTCGAGATCGCCGCCGAGGACGTCACGATCGGCTTCGAGCAGGGCCGCCCGGTGTCGATCAACGGCAAGGAGTTCGCCACCGCCGTCGACCTGGTGCTGGAGGCCAACGCCGTCGGCGGCCGGCACGGCCTGGGCATGTCCGACCAGATCGAGAACCGGATCATCGAGGCCAAGAGCCGCGGCATCTACGAGGCGCCGGGCATGGCGCTGCTGCACGCGGCCTACGAGCGGCTGGTCAACGCCGTCCACAACGAGGACACCGTCGCCAGCTACCACAACGAAGGCCGTCGCCTCGGCCGCCTGATGTACGAAGGCCGCTGGCTCGACCCGCAGGCGATGATGCTGCGCGAGTCGCTGCAGCGCTGGGTCGGCACCGCGATCACCGGCGAGGTGACGCTGCGGCTGCGCCGCGGCGAGGACTACTCGATCGTCGACACGACGGGCCCGGCGTTCAGCTACCACCCGGACAAGCTGTCGATGGAGCGCACGACGGACTCGGCGTTCGGCCCGGTGGACCGCATCGGCCAGCTGACCATGCGCAACCTCGACATCGCCGACTCGCGCGCGAAGCTGGAGCAGTACGCCAGCCTCGGCATGGTCGGCGGCACGCACCCCAAGCTGATCGGCGCCGCCCAGGCGGCCTCGACCGGCCTGATCGGCGCCATGGCCGAGGGTGGTGCGGAGGTGATCGCGTCGCGCGGCAAGGCCGCCCGCGGCGACGAGCTGCTGGACCAGGCCGCGATGGAGTCCGGCACCGACTGACCCGCTCGAAAGGACCCGGCCGCACCCGGCCGGGTCCTTTTCGGACTGTCAGGTGGGTGACTGGTCACTCACCCGACGGCACGAGAACGACCTTGCCGGTGACCGTGCCGGATTCCGCGAGTGTCAGGGCCTTCGCCGCGTCCGTCAGCGGGAACCGGGCCGCGACCTGGGCCTGCAGCGCACCGGTGGCGGCGAGGCCGAAGACGGCCGTGAGGTCCTCCGCCAGGCGGGCGCGGAACTTCGCGAGGTTCCGCTTGCCGCCCCAGACGTTGTAGAAGTGCGTGTGGCGGCCGTTCGGCAGCGCCTGCCACCACAGCAGGCGGGCGACCAGCTTCAGCACCGCCGGGCGCGGGTTGCCGCCGGTGTCCTTCGTGGACGCGCTGCCGTAGGCGACCAGCGTGCCGCCCGGGGTCAGCAGCCGGAACGAGTCGACGATGCCGGGCCCGCCGACGTGGTCGAAGACCGCGTCCACGCCGCCGGGGGCCAGCGCGCGGACCTGCGCCGGGACGTCGCCGCGGTAGTCGATCGCGGTGGCGCCGAGCGCGGTGACGACGTCGGCGTTGCGCGCGGACGCCGTGCCGATCACCCGGATCCCGGCCGCGCGGGCCAGCTGGACCAGCGTGGTGCCGACGCCGCCGCTGGCGCCGTGCACCAGGATCGTGCCGCCCGCGCGCACCCGGGCCTTGCGGTGCAGCATCTGCCAGGCGGTGATCCCGTTGACCACGAACGTCTCGGCGTCGGCGGCGTCCAGTCCGTCCGGCACCGGCACGAGGTCGGCCGCGTCGACGACGAGGTGGCTGCTCCAGCCGCCGATCTTGGTCATCGCGGCCACCCGGCGGCCGACGAGGGCCGGGTCGGCCGCTTCGAGCACGGTGCCGACGACGTCGTAGCCGGGGACGAACGGGAACGGCGGCTGGTCGTAGTACTTGCCGCGCCGCATCTGCTGCTCGGCGAACGAGATCCCGCTGGCCTCGACGCGCAGGAGCGCCTGGCCCGGGCCCGGCGCCGGCAGTGCGCGGGTGGTGACCTGGAGGCCGTCCGGCTCGACGAGGCCGGGGAGGACGATTTCGGTGGCGGTGGTGGTCATCGGACTGCTCCTTCGATTGGTGTGTGACTGGTCAATCACTCTTGGGCCGGGAAAAAGTGCCCCGGTGGTCCGGGCGGTTCAGTTCTTGCCGGGGTGGCGGATGCCGGCGGACAGCACGGCCGCCCAGTCGCCGGGGTGGGTGTCGAGGTCGAGGGTGGTGATGAGGTGGCAGAGCTGGCCGTAGGCGAGGAACCGCTGTACTTGGTCGTCCGGCGCGCCCGAGCGGGAGCGGGCGAACTCGGTCACCCGCTGGAGGCCGCGGCGCACGGCGTCGGCGATCTCGGGGGTGTCGGCGGCCGACTGGGCGTGCACCTGCAGCATGAGCAGGTTCCGGTCGGCGATCAGGTCGGCGTAGGCACCGCCCATCTCGTAGAGGATCTTCTCCGGCTCGGCGTCCCCGGCGCGGGCGGCGCCGTTCGAGAGCGCGTGCACGACCTGCTCGTAACACCGGTCGAGCGCGGCCACGAAGAGGGAGACCTTGCCGGGGAACAACTTGAAGACGTAGGCGGGGGAGATGGCCGCCCGGGTCGCCACCGCGCTGATCGGCGTGCTGTGGAACCCGGTCCGCGCGAACTCGGCGACGGCCGCGTCGACCACGGCGTCCCGCCGGGCGTCCGAGGTGGAGAGAGTGGCTCCGCGCTTCGTCATGTGAGTGACTGTACACTCACTCGCTGGTCAGTGTCCAGCACCGGACAGAACCGCCTACGGGACGGGCAATCTCGGTATACCTCCAGCGTGGGCATGGGGCCCACGTCGGCTCGGGAGGTACCGATGAAGCTTTCCCAGAGAATCGTGGCCGGGTTCTTCGCGCTGGTAGCGGTCGCGGGGCTCATGTTCGCCGGCGCGCCGGCCGCGTCCGCGAAGCCGTTCTGTGACGTGAACCTGACCGGCGGTGCGAAAACGTGCTTCACCACCGCGGACGGGCTCGCGGCCTACGAAACCGCGGCGGCGCTCGCGCCGGTGGCGACCCTGTTCAACAACGTCGAGTACTCCGGCGACCAGGGGTTCACCAACTACACCAACGTCTACAACCGCACCACCTGCACCGCCGCGGACAGCCCGCACGAGGCCTCGGACGGTGATCTGCGGGACGCCTACTACCAGAACAACGGCGTGTCGATGGACCAGTCGGTCAGCTCGATCTACATCCGCCCGGGCTCGGGTTGTCGCGTGCGGGTGTTCGACGGCATCGGTTTCACCGGCTCGTCGAAGCTCGTCACCGACGACGCCGACCACGGCTGTGCCGACCTGCGGTACTGCTTCGCCGAGATCTGGGACGACCGCATCCGCTCCTTCTGGGTCAGCTGACCCCGGCGGTTCGCCCCCGCTCGGTGTGGGGCGGGGGCGAACCGGGCCCGGCGGGTCAGACGCCCGCGGTGGTGGAGATCCAGTCGCGGTACTTCGTGATGTTGATGTACGCGGTGTAGGACTGGCGGTCACTCGTGGACGCGACGCCGACCTGCTTGCCGTTCGCGTACATCGGGCCGCCCGAGTCGCCGCCGGCGGTGATGCCGTCGCCGCGGTTCGCGCACACCGAGACGCCGGCCGCGCCGTCCGGGCAGTCGATCGAGGTGACGCTGACCTTGGCCACCTTCAGCAGCTGCGACTGGCACTCGATCTCCGGCTTGTCGGTGCAGGTCGCACCCCAGCCGTAGACCTCGGCCTGGTCGCCGACGTTGACGTCGCCTTCCGAGCCGAGCGGCGCGTAGTCGGTCTGCACCTGCTGGTCGATCTGCACGAGCGCGATGTCCGAGTCCGGCGCCTCGTGCACCGACGTCGCGTTGACCGTGGTGCCCTTGGTCTGGTCCAGGTCGCCGACGTGGAAGCTGATCTGCTGGCCGTTCGCGCCCTGGGTGCAGTGGCGCGCGGTCAGGATCCAGTCCGGCGCGATGATCGTCGCCGAGCAGATCTCCTGGCCGCCGGCGAACATCCGGGCGGCCGCGTGGAGCGAGTCGGCGTTGCCGCCGTCGATGATGGCCGGCTGGGCGGCCAGGGACGGCGCCGCAGTCGCCAGGGCCGACAGCAGGATGCCGGAGACGAGAACGCCGGTTCGCGCGATACGCACTGGGGAATCAACCTCCATCCGCGGGCGGCGGCCTCGCGGTGACGAGTGGTCAAGGACGCACCTACCGTCACCGTTGTGAATGAATCTTGGAACCCGACGATGGTCGGTAAAGGAAAAACACGACTTTCGTCGTGGTCCGAACGGCCGTGCCCGGGCCGGGTGCCGTCGCCCGGCCGGGAGCCCGCCGGAATCCGTCTGCCGGCCGCGCCCGATGCCGGAATCCGGCACCCGGGAAATGCCGGGATCCGCCGGGATTCGTTCCCTGCCAACGTGATCCTCCCTTAGTAGGTACCGGATCGACGTCCGGTGCGCGGAGTATTCCCTGCCACCGAACCGTTCGCGGAAATCCCTCACCGAGTGGAGGAACACCGGCGTGAAAGTCACCTCTGGAGTCCTACGTGGACTCACGGCGGCCGTGGCCGCCACGGCCGCCGCCGTCGCGCTGCAGGCTCCGGCCGCCGCCGCGGCCGCGGCCCGGTCCGACCTCGGCATCACCATGCAGGCGCAGCAGAAGGACCAGTGGTGCTGGGACGCCAGCGGCAACACCATCGCCGCCTACTGGGGCGATTCCCTGACCCAGACCCGGTTCTGCCAGATCGCGCACAACGAGTCCGGCTCGGACTGCGCGAACAACCAGGGTTATTTGAGCGACCAGCAGCGCGTGTTCCGGTACCTGGGATTCACGAGCGTCGGTTCGTACAACTCGAACGGTGAAGTGCTTTCGTTCACCGGCATCAAGAACCAGATCGACGCCGGACAGCCGATCGGCACCCGCATCGGCTGGCGTTCCGGCGGCGGCCACATGCACGTCCTCTACGGCTACGACACCTCCAACGGCGCCACCCGCGTGGACTACGGCGATCCGTGGCCGAACAACAGCCGCTACAACTCGATGAACTACGACACCTACCGCTCGAACAACCAGTTCCAGTGGACCCACACGCTGTACGGGATCGAGGGATGAGCATGCCGAGGACCATCCTGCGCGCGGCCGTGGTGGCCGGCGCCCTGGCGCTCACCGTGCTCGGGGCCGGTGGCGCCGACGCGGCCACCGGGCCGTCGGGCACCCCGACCGCCGCCGACACCGCCGCGATCGGGCAGCTGACCGGCGGCCGGGCGACGCTCGACCGGCTCGCCTCGACGAAGTTCCCCGGCGCGCACGCCGCCGTCGCCGCGGCCGCGACGGCGGACCCGAAGACCCAGGTCGCGGTCTACGAGCCGACGGCGGCGTTCGTCACCGGGACCTCGGACGTCCCGGCCGCGCTCGCCTACGTCGCGGTCCCGGCGAGGACCGGCGACGGGACCGCGGCCACCGTGTGGGCCGAGCGGCAGGGTCCGTCGTGGACCGTCGTGAACGTCGCTTCCGGTGACTACGAACAGAAGTACGCGGCCGCCGCGGCCGGGGGATACCTCCTGCACGAGCCGCAGGTCAACGCCTGGTACGCGGTGCGCGGCGACGCCGTGACGGTGCTGGACGGCTCCGTGACCGGCGTCGCGGCGGGCACGAAGCTGGTGCTCGCCGACTACCGCGCGGCGCTGCACCGGCGGTACGCCGACAAGCTGCCGGGCTCGGCCTACGACCGCGACGGCGCGGGCGGCGGGTACGGCGGCCGCGAGCGCGCGGTGCCGGCGGCCGCCCCGGACACGGTGCCGGTGCTGCCGTTCGCCGTCGGCGGGGCCCTCGTGCTGCTGGCCGGCGCGGCCGTGGTGCCGCGCCTGCGCCGGCGGTAGGACGTCGAGGGGCTGCCGGCACCCCTTCCCGGCAGCCCCTTGGCACCCGATGATGATCACGCCAGAATGCGCCATGGCCGTATCCCCGGGCTCCCCGCCGGACCCGGCGCGCCGCGAGCCGGGGCTGACCGGCTCGGACCTCGCGCTGGTGGAGGCGCTGCAACGCGACCCGCGGGCGCCCTGGACGCGGATCGCCACGGCCGTCGGCACCGACGCGACGACCGCGGCCCGCCGCTGGGACCGCCTGCAGGCCGCGGGTCTCGCCTGGCTGACCGCCTACTCGACGGCCCCGACGACGACGGTCGGCTACGCCGACCTGGTCTGCCGCCCCGACACCCTGACCGCGTTGACCCGTGAGCTGTGCGGGTGGCCCGCGGTGTTCAGCGTCGAGCGCACGACCAGCAGGCACCAGCTGTTCCTCAGCCTGGCCGCCCGCGACCTCGACGCGCTGGACGCCCTGGTCACCGGCCGGATCGGCGACCTGCCCGGCGTCCGCGAGGTCCGCTTCGCCGTCGCCACCCGCGTCTTCCGGGAGGGCAGCGGCTGGCTGGTCAACGCGCTCGCCCCGGAGCAGCGGGCGGTGCTGGACGAGACGGCGGTGCAGGCCCGCGACGTCATCCCGCAGCTGTGGAACGACCGCGACCTGCGCGCGCTGGTCGAGTCGCTCGGGGTCGACGGGCGGCGCAGCTACGCCGAGCTGGCCCGCGACTGCCGGATGAGCGAGTCGGCGGTGCGCCGCACGCTGGCCCGGATGCTGCGCAACCACGAGCTGGACTTCCGCTGCGACCTCGCGCACGTCCCGGCGGGCTGGCCGGTGATCACGGGCTACCGCCTCGACGTCACCCCGCCCGGGCTGGACGCGGCCGGGATCGCTGTAGGGCACCTGCCCGAAACCCGGCTGTCGGCCGCGGTGGTGGGGGAGGGGAACCTGGTGGTGTCGGCATGGCTGCGAACCCCGGCCGACTGCACCGGCTACGAGACCCGGCTGGCGGCCGCCGCGCCGGGCGCCCGGATCGTCGACCGCGCGATCACCCTGCGGATGCCCAAGCGGATGGGCCGTCTCCTCAGTCCGCACGGCCTGGCGGGGGCGCACCAGGCGATCATCCCGGCTCGCTGAGCTGGCTGTGTGCCTGCGCGATCACCGTGCGGATGGGCCGTCTTCCGAGTCCGCGTGGCCTGGCGGGGCGCGTCAGGCGATCATCCCGGCTCGCTGAGCTAACCTCGGCCGAAAGCCGAGCTGGGGAGTAGCCATGAGCCTGCGTGACACCCTGCAGCACCACGTGGACACGGGTGCGCTGCCCGGCGCGGTCGCCGTCGTGGCCGGCCCCCGGGGCACGGAGGTCGCGGCCGTCGGCTCGGCCGATGTCGAGGGCAGCCGGCCGATGACCGAGGACTCCCTCTTCCGGATCGCGTCCCTCACCAAGCCGATCACCGCCGCCGCCGTCCTGGCGCTGGTGGACGACGGGCGGCTCGCCCTGGACGACCCGATCGGCCGGTGGCTGCCCGAGCTGGCGGACCCGAAGGTCGTGCGCACCCCGGCGGGCCCCCTCGACGACCTCGTCCCGGCGAAGCGGCCCATCACCGTGTCAGACCTGCTCACCAGCCAGGCCGGCTGGGGGTTCGCGTCCGACTTCTCGCTCCCCGCGATGCAGGCGCTGTTCCCCGTCCAGATCGACGGCCGGGAGGTGCAGCACTTCCCCGAGACCGACGTCTGGGTCGCCCGGCTGGGTGAGGTGCCCCTGGTCTACCAACCGGGTGAGGGCTGGCTCTACGACACGTGTTCGGCGGTGCAGGGGGTGCTCGCCGCCCGGGTGTCCGGAGCGTCGCTGCCGGAGTTCCTCGAGGAGCGGATCCTCGCGCCGCTGGGGATGGCCGACACCGGGTTCGTCGTCGGGGCCGACCGGCGCGACCGGTTCACCAGCTTCTACAAGGCCGGCCCGGACGGGCTGGAGCTCGCCGACGCGCCGGACGGCCAGTGGAGCACCATGCCGGCGATGCCGCTGGGCTCGGGCGGCCTGGCCGGGACGGCAGGCGACTGGGTCGCGTTCGGGCGGATGCTGCTGGCCGAAGGCGCCGCGGCCGACGGCAAGCGGGTCCTCACGCCCGAGTCCGTCCGGCTGATGACCACCGACCACACCACCGCGGCGCAGCGGGAGATCGGCGCGCTGTTCCTGGAGGGCCAGGGCTGGGGGATGGGCGGGTCGGTCGACATCGCCGCCCTCGACCCGTGGAACGTGCCGGGCCGCTACGGCTGGGTCGGCGGCACCGGCACCTCCGCTCACATCGTCCCGGCCACCGGTACGGTCAGCGTGCTGTTCACCCAGGTCGGCGCGGACAGCCCGGTCGTGCCGGCGTGGATGCGGGACTTCTGGCAGTACGCGGCCGCGTAGGGTCGGCGGCATGGGCGAGTCGAACTGGGCGGGCAACCACGAGTACGCCGCGGAAACCGTGGTGACGCCGCGCACCCACGACGAAGTGCGCGAGGCGGTCGCCGCCGCGTCGAGCGTCAAGGCGCTGGGCAGCAGGCACTGCTTCAACGACATCGCGGACGCGCCCGGCGGCGTGCTCCTCGACCTGAGCGCGCTCGAGAGCCCGGTGGAGATCGACGCCGACGCCGCGACGGTGACCGTCGGCGGCTCCGCGCGTTACGGCGACTTCGCGGGCCAACTGCACGCCGCCGGGTTCGCGCTGGCCAACCTCGCGTCGCTGCCGCACATCACGGTCGCCGGCAGCGTCGCCACCGGCACCCACGGGTCCGGACGGCGGCAGCGCGGGCTCGCCGCGGCCGTCTCGGCGCTGGAGCTGGTCACCGCGGGCGGCGAGGTCCGCACCTTCTCGCGCGACGGTGATCCGGACGTCTTCCCCGGCCTGGTCGTGAGCCTCGGCGCGCTCGGCGTCGTCACCCGCCTGACCCTGGACCTGGTGCCCGCGTTCGACGTCCGGCAGGACGTCTTCGACGGCCTGTCCTGGGACGCCGCCCAGCGGCACTTCGACGAGATCGAGGACGCCGGGTACAGCGTCAGCCTGTTCACGAACTGGGTGAACGACGTGGTCGACCAGGTCTGGGTCAAGAGTCGCGTGGACGCCTTCACCGAGCGGGCCGGGCTGTTCGGCGCGGTCCCGGCCGACGGCCCGCGCCACCCGGCGCACGCCGCCGGGATCCCGGCCGGCAACGTCACGCCGCAGCAGGGCGCGCCGGGGCCGTGGCACCAGCGGATCCCGCACTTCGCGCTGGAGTTCACCCCGAGCGTCGGGGACGAGCTGCAGTCGGAGTACTTCGTGCCCTACCGGGACGCGGCGGCCGCGATCGAGGCGGTGCGCGGGATCGGCGACCGGCTGGCGCCGGTGCTGCTGGTGTCCGAGATCCGCGCGGTCGCGGGGGACGAGCTGTGGCTGAGCCCCGCCCAGGGCGGCGACCGCGTCGCGTTCCACTTCACGTGGCAGCCGCGCCAGCCCGAGGTCGAGGCGGTGCTGCCGCTGCTCGAAGAGCGCCTGGCCCCGTTCGGCGCGCGCCCGCACTGGGGCAAGCTCTTCCACGGCGGCGGCCTGGACGCGGTGTACCCGCGCCTGGCCGATTTCCGTTCCCTGGCGGGAAGCCTGGACCCGGGAGGCACGTTCCGCACCCCGTTCGTCCGCCGTCACGTCTTCGGCGAGTCCGGGGTCTAGCCGCCGGCGCCTTCACCCGTGAATGCGTTCGGAGTAACCGGAATTCGACGAATTCGAAGGTGAAATCCGCGTATTGACACGTTTGTCGCGGGCGCCCTACGGTGGACCGCCGGATCCTTGTAAGCGCTTTCTCGCTTTCGGACGGGAGCGCTTCCAGCCATTCCGACCGGACGGAGATGTCGATGCGTCGGACGCGAGCGCGCAGGTTCGGGGTGGCCGCGGTGGCCGCCCTGCTGCTGACCGGGAGCACCGCCTGTGGCGGGGACAGCGGGAACGGCGGTGACGTCACCATCACCTTCGCCTGGTGGGGCAGTGACGGCCGGGCGAACCTGACCAAGCAGGCCGTCGAGCTGTTCCAGAAGAAGAATCCGGCGATCAAGGTGCAGACGTCGTTCGCGGCGTACGCGGCCTACTGGGAGAAGCTGGCGACGCAGACGGCCGGGGGCAAGCCGCCGGACGTGATGAACGTCGACACCCGCTACCTCGCCGAGTACGGCGGGCGGAACGTGCTGGCCGACCTGAACCAGGGCGCCGGCAAGGCGATCTCGCTGGCCGACGTCAACCCAGAGCTGGCCGCCACCGGCGTCTACCAGGGCAAGCGCTACGCCGTGCCCTGGGCGCAGAACACCCCGGCGATGCTGTACGACCCCGCCGCCTTCACCGCGGCCGGCGCGGACCCGGCGAAGGGCCTGACCTGGGACCAGTACGCCGACGCGACCACCAGGGTCAGCGCGGCCAGCGGGTTCGCCGCCCGCGGGGCGACCGACTTCGGCATCCTCGACACGCCCCTGGAGATCTGGCTGCGCCAGCAGGGCAAGCAGTTCTACACCCCCGAGGGCAAGCTCGGCTTCACCGCCGACGACCTGCGCCGGTACTGGCAGCTCGCGAGCAAGTTCCGTGACGCCAAGGGTTCCTCGCCCGCCGACGTCACGGCGTCCTACAACACCTCGCCCGAGCAGTCGCCGCTCGGCAAGAAGCTGACCAGCTCGGAGTTCGCCTACGACAACCTGCTGCCGGCCTACCGCAAGGCGAACGGCAAGAACCTGGCCGTTGCGCCCTACCCGACCGCGGCGAACGGCGACCTCGGGCAGTACCGGCGGCCGTCGATGTTCCTGTCCGTCTCCGCGCGCAGCCAGCAGCAGGAGGCCGCGGCGAAACTCGTCGACTTCTTCGTCAACGACGCGGACGCGGCCAAGATCCTCGGCACGGACCGGGGTCTCGCCCCCAACCTCAAGATCCGCTCGCAGCTCTCGTCCGGCGCGACCGGCGACGACAAGACGCTCTACGCCTACGAAGCCGCCCTCGAACCGAAGCTCGGGGCCGCGCCGCCGGTCCCGCCGAAGGGCGCGGGCGCGATCCAGAAGCTCCTCCAGCGCACCTACGAGGAGATCGCGTTCGGGCGGCTGGGCATCGACGACGCCGTCACCCGGTTCATGTCCGAAGCCGACAAGAGCCTGGCGTAGCCGATGACGACGCTGCGCACCCCGGCACCGCCACGGCCGGCGGCGCCGGGGGTCCCGCGCCGCGGGTACCGCCGCAGGAGCCAGCCGGAGGCGTTCGCGTTCCTGACGCCGTGGCTGCTGGGGGCGGTGGCGCTGACCGTCGGCCCGATGGTCGTCTCGCTGTACCTCTCGTTCACCGACTACGACCTGTTCACGGCGCCGCACTGGGTCGGCTTCGGCAACTTCACGCACATGTTCACCGACGACGACCGCTACCTGCGCTCGGTCGAGGTCACGCTGATCTACGTCCTCGTGTCGGTGCCGGTGAAGCTCGCCGTGTCGCTGGGGGTGGCGCTGCTGCTCAACTCCCGCCGCGGCACAAACGGCTTCTACCGCGCGGCGTTCTACGCGCCTTCGCTGCTCGGTGCGAGCGTCGCGGCCGCGCTCGTCTGGCGGGCGCTGTTCACCGGCGGCGGCCCGGTTAACGAGGTCCTCGCCGGGCTCGGCTGGCACACGCCGAGCTGGGTCGACGACCCGAGCTTCAGCCTGGCCTCGATCGTCCTGCTCGGGGTGTGGCAGTTCGGCGCGCCGATGGTGATCTTCCTGGCCGGGCTCAAGCAGGTCCCGGCCGAGCTGCACGAGGCCGCCGCCATCGACGGCGCGGGCGCGCTGCGCCGGTTCCGGCACATCACGCTGCCCATGCTGTCGCCGGTGATCTTCTTCAACCTCGTGATGGAGGCCATCCACGCGTTCCAGGCGTTCACCCCGGCGTTCGTCATCGGCGGCGGCCGCGGCGGGCCCGCCGACGCGGACCTGTTCTACACGCTCTACCTGTTCGAGGTCGGCTTCCAGGACTTCCGCATGGGGTACGCGTCCGCGATGGCCTGGGTGCTGCTGGTGGTGATCGCCATCGTGACGGCGATCGTGTTCCGCACCGCGAAGCTCTGGGTGTTCTACGAGGACCGCCCGTGACCGCGCTCCGGGTGCCCCGCACCGCACGGTCGATCGGCTGGCACGTGCTCTGCCTTTGCGGGGTGGCCGTGGTGCTGTACCCGCTGGCGTGGCTGGCTTTCGCGTCGGTCAAGCCGCCGGACGAGATCCTCTCGCGGCTGGCGCTGCTGCCGACCCGGTTCGTCTTCGACGGCTACTCGAAGGGCTGGGAAGGCGCGGCGGGTGTCGGCTTCGGCCGGTTCTTCCTCAACTCGTTCCTCGTCGCCGGTCTTTCGGTGCTGGCCAACGTCCTCTCGTGCTCGCTGGCCGCGTTCGCTTTCGCCCGGCTGCGGTTCCGGTTCCGCGGCGCGCTGTTCGCGTTCATGATCACGACGCTGATGCTGCCCTACCACGTGACGCTCATCCCGCAGTACGTGATCTTCCAGCAGGCCGGGCTGGTCAACACGTTCGTCCCGCTGATCCTGCCGAAACTCCTGGCCACCCAAGCGTTCTTCGTGTTCCTCATCGTCCAGTTCATGCGCGGCATCCCGCGCGAGCTGGACGAGGCGGCGATCATCGACGGCTGCAGCGTCTACCGGACGTTCTGGCACGTCGTGCTGCCGTTGTCCAAACCGGCGCTGGTGACGACGTCGATCTTCACGTTCATCTGGACGTGGAACGACTTCTTCACGCAGATGGTGTACCTCAACGACACGGAGAAGTTCACCGTGCCGCTCGGCCTGCGGCTGTTCGTCGACACCAGCAGCCAGTCCGACTTCGGCGCGATGTTCGCGATGTCGGCGCTGGCGCTGGTCCCGATCGTCCTGTTCTTCCTCGCCTTCCAGCGCCTGCTGGTCGAAGGCGTCAGCACCAGCGGCCTGAAGGGATGACGCCGATGCCGAAGGCGGCCGTGCGGCGGGTGGACTGGCGCTCGGGGCTGGGCGACTTCTCCGACTGCCTGCTGGCCGGGTTGCTGGTCGCGCTGGCGTCGGTGCCGGTGGTGACCGCACCCGCGGGGTTCGTGGCGGGCTGCCGGGCGCTGGACCGCGCCCGGCACGGGATCGTACGTCCACTGTGGACGACGTTCTGGGCGGACTTCCGGCAGGCGGCCCGAGGTGGGGTGCCCTTCGGCGCGGTGGTCGTGGTGGCGGCCGTGCTGGTCGCGGTGGACCTCGAGGTGACGCGCTCGATGCCGGGCGCGGGTGTGCTCGGGCCGGTGCTGCAGGTGCTTGCTGCGGTGGGTGCGGTGATCGCGGTGCGGACGTGCGAAGTGGTTGCGGCTACCGAACTGGCCTGGCGCCGGGCAGTGGTGGCGGCCGCCCGTGAGACCGTCGGCGCACCGGGAAAGGCCCTGCTCGTCGCGGTGGCGGTGGCCCTGTCGGCGGTGCTGGTGTGGATGTTGCCGGTGCTGGTTCTCGTGGTGGCCGGACCGCTGTGCCTGGCCGCGGTGGCGACCGGCGCGCGTCGATGAGCGACGCGCCCTCGCTGGTCGTCTTCGGCACGGCGGGTTACGCGGCCACCCACCTGCGCCGGGCCCGCGCGTTGCACGACCGCGGCGAGATCGTCCTCGCCGGCGCGTGCGACGTCCGGGAGCCCCCGGCGGAAGCCTTCGACCTGCTGCCGGACGACGCGATCGTCACCTACGGCCCGGGCGAGCTGCTGTCCCGCACCGGCGCCGTGCTCGCCGTGGTGGCGACCCCGCCCCGCACGCACCTGGTGCTCGCGCGGCTCGCCCTCGACGCCGGGTGCCACGTGCTCGTCGAGAAACCACCCGTCCTCGACCTGGCCGCCTTCGGCGAGCTCGAGCAGCGGGCCCGGACCGTCCAGACCGGGTTCCAGAGCTTCGGCTCGGCCGCCGTGCCGGTGATCCGCGCGGCGATCGGGCGCGGCGCGATCGGCGAGGTGACCGGGATCGGCGCGGCCGGGGCGTGGATCCGGCGGGACGAGTACTACCGGCGGGCCGCGTGGGCGGGCCGCCGCGACCTCGGCGACGGGTCGCTGACCAACCCGTTCGCCCACGCCGTGGCCTCCGCGTTGCTGCTGAACGGCACCGCCGGCGCCGTCCCGGAGAGCGTCACCGTCGAGCTGTACCGGGCGCGCGACATCAAGGGCGACGACACGGCGTGCGCCCGGCTCACCTTCGACGGCGCCCCGGACGTCGTCGTCGCGGCCACCCTCGCCGCCGAGGCCGATCACGATCCGTACGTGCTCGTCCACGGGACCGCGGGCCGGATCCGCTGGCACTACAAGACCGACGTCCTCGTCATCGGCGACGAGACGGTCGGCGTCGGCCCGCCCGAGGACCTGCTGGCCAACCTGGTCC
The DNA here is from genome assembly GCF_034929455.1 of Amycolatopsis heterodermiae. Lineage (NCBI taxonomy): Bacteria > Bacillati > Actinomycetota > Actinomycetes > Pseudonocardiales > Pseudonocardiaceae > Amycolatopsis > Amycolatopsis heterodermiae. The sequence goes on along the minus strand of NZ_JAYFSI010000011.1, from coordinate 16,779 downwards.
GGCACGTGCGTGACGACGTCCCGCTGCTCGCGCCGCTGGCGTCGACCCGCGCGTTCACGGCGCTGGTCGAGGCCGTGCGCGGCGCCCCGGAACCCCGGCCGCTGCCCGCCGAGCGCCGGGAGGACCGGTTCGTCGTGCCGGGCATCGACGCCGCCGTCGACGAAGCGGCCGGGCGGCTCGCCCTGTTCTCCGAACTCGACCTGCCCTGGGGGTGCCCGTCATGAGGCGGTACGCGATCGTCGGGCTCGGCTCCCGGGCCGAGCTGTTCGCCCGGGCACTGGCGAAGTCCCCGCGGGCCGAGCTGGCCGCGTTCTGCGACCGCAACCGGACGCGGATGCGGGTCCACAACGGCTGGCTCGGCACGTCCTTGCCGTGCTACCGGCCGGACGACTTCGCCGTCATGCTCGCGAAGGAGCGGATTGACGTCGTCGTGGTGTGCACACCGGACCACACGCACGCCCAGTACGTCGCGGGCGCGCTCGACGCCGGCTGCGACGTCGTCACCGAGAAGCCCATGACGACCGACGTCGAAGGCGCCCGGTTGATCCTCGCGGCGCAGCGGCGGACCGGGCGCGCGGTGCGGGTCGCCTTCAACTACCGCTACAACCCGGTGCACCGGCGGGTGCGCGAGCTGCTCGCCGAGGGCGCCGTCGGCGAGATCGGCTCGGTGGAGTTCAGCTGGCTGCTCGACACCGCGCACGGCGCCGACTACTTCCGCCGCTGGCACCGCGACAAGGACCGTTCCGGCGGGCTGCTCGTGCACAAGTCCGGGCACCACTTCGACCTGGTCAACTGGTGGCTCGGCAGCGGACCGGAGACGGTGTTCGCGCTGGGCGGGCTGGTGTTCTACGGCGAGGAGAACGGCCGGCGCCACGGACAGGCCACCGGATACGCCCGCGGGACCGGCGACGACGCGGCCCGCGACGACCCGTTCGCCCTGGACCTCGAAAGCTCGCCCCGGCTGCGGGCGCTGTACCGCGACGCCGAGCAGGAGGACGGCTATCTGCGCGACCGCAACGTGTTCTCCCCGGGCGTCACCATCGAGGACGACCTGTCGGTGCTCGTCCGCCACCGCAACGGCGTGGTGCTGAACTACCACCTGCACGCTTATTCGCCCCGCGAGGGCTACCGCGTCGCGTTCTCCGGCAGCGAGGGCCGGCTGGAACTCGACGTCCGGGAGAACGTGCACGCGAGCGCCGCGGCCCGGCCCGCCCGGGCGCGGCTGACCGTGCAGCGGCACTGGGCGGCGCCCGAGGCCGTGCTCGACGTCCGGCTGGGGGAGGGCCACGGCGGCGGCGACGAACGGATGCTCGCCGAGCTGCTCGGCGACGCGGAGCCCGACCCGCTCGGCTGCGCGGCCGACCACGAGGACGGCCTGCGTGCCCTGCTCACCGGGCTGGCCGCGAACCGGTCCCTGCTCACCGGCGAGTCCGTCGGGATCCGCGGGCTGCTCGACGAGATCGGACCTTAGGGAGTGAAGATGCGCTTGACGGCGGGTATTGTCCTTTTAGGACTGTTGGCCACGGCTGCTCCGGCGGCCGCGCACGGCGTCGAGCCCGGCCGGGTCGTGCTGGGCGCGCGCGACGGCTGGGCCGCGGGGACGACCGGGGGAGCCGCGGCGGCACCCCGGGACGTCCGCACGGTGTCCAAGCGGTCCGAGCTGGCCGCCGCGCTCGCGGCGCGCCCCGGCGTGCCGAAGATCGTCTACGTCCGCGGGACGATCGAGGGCAACGTCGACGCCCGCGACCGGCCGATGAGCTGCGACGACTTCGCCGACCCGGCGTACACCCTGCCCGCGTACCTGACGCAGTACGACCCGGCGACCTGGGGCAAGACCCCGGTTTCCGGGCCGCTGGAGGAAGCGCGAGCGCGGTCGCAGGCCAACCAGGCCGCGCAGGTGGTGCTCGACGTCGGCCCGAACACGACCGTCGTCGGCCTCCGCGGGGCGAAGCTGCACGGGCTGACCCTGCGCGTCACCGGCGACAACGTCATCCTCCGGAACCTGCGGTTCGAGGACGCGCACGACTGCTTCCCGCAGTGGGACCCGCTCGACGGCGCCGACGGCAACTGGAACTCCGAGTACGACAACCTCGACCTGGTCGGCGCGACCCACGTCTGGGTGGACCACAACGACTTCGGCGACGGCGACAACACCGGGTCCGTCGAGTACTTCGGGCGCAAGTACGAGGTCCACGACGGGCTGCTCGACATCGTCACCGGCTCGGACCTGGTGACGGTTTCGTGGAACCGCCTGCACGACCACGACAAGACCATGCTGATCGGCAGCACCGACCGCCCGGACGCCGACGCCGGCAAGCTGCGCGTCACCGTCCACCACAACGAGTTCACCGCGATCGGCCAGCGCGCACCGCGAGTGCGTTACGGCCAAGTCCATGTGTATAACAACCTATACCGCGTGCCGGAGGTCGCGTCGTACACGTACTCGCTGGGCGTGGGCGTCGAATCCCGCATCTACGCGGAGGAGAACTTCTTCCGGATCCCGGCGGCGCTGCCGCTGGGCGCGCTGGTGAAGTACTGGAAGGGCACGGTCCTGCACGCCACGGGCACGCTGGTCGCCACCGGCCACGGCCGCCCGCGCCCGGTCGACCTCCTGGCGGAGTACAACGCGGCGAACGACCCGGACCTGGGCCCGGACGTCGGCTGGACGCCGACCCTGGTGCCCCACCTGGACCCGGCACGCGAGGTCCCGGCCCGGGTGACGGCGGGCGCGGGCGTTTCGGGCCGCGGTTGACCGGGTAGGCGGTGATCATCCGCCGGAAGGAGCCCCACCTTGACCGAGACCCCGGGCCTGATGCTGACCGCGTCGACGTCCGAGCCCGCACCGGGAACCCTGCGCGTCACGGTGACAGGCGAGGTCGACATGTCCACCCGCCGAGCGCTGGAGGCGGAACTGGACCGTGCGGTGCGTGACGCGCCGGAGCGGCTGGTCGCCGACCTGACGGGGGTCGGCTTTTGCGGGGTGACCGGAATGGCGACGCTGACCCGGTTGCGGTCCCGCTGCGCGGAGGCGGGGACGGAGCTGGTGGTCCGCCCGTCCAGCGTGGTGCGGCGGGCGTTGGACCTCGCGGCGTTGAGCCCGCTGTTCCGGTTGGCCGGGCCTTGGGCGGGGCCTGGTACGGAGGCAGGGCGTTCCGCTGCTCGCTGACCCCGGTCACCTTCGGTGCGTCCGGTCCGTCGAGGAGGCGTAACCGCTTCCGACGCAAGGACTTTGCCGATGACCATCGCCTACTTCGTCGTCACCCTGGTGACCATCGCGGCGAACGCCGGGATCGCGGTCGCGGACCTCGCCCGTGCGCGTTTCGTGCTGGCCAACTCCGCCGCGGTCGACGTGCCGCCCGGTTGGGTGCCTGCGTTGGGCCTGCTGAAGCTCGCGGGCGCGGCCGGGCTCGCCGCGGGCCTGGCCGGGTGGACGGCGCTGGGCACCGCCGCGGCGATCGGCTTGGTCTTGTTCTTCGTCGGCGCGGTCGGGGCACACGTGCGGGCCCGGGCGTTGCGCACGATCGGCGCCCCGGTCGCGTACCTGGCGCTGGCGGGCGCATCGCTGGTGATGGTCACCGTCGCGGCGAGGTGAGTTCGCCGTTCAGGGCGTGGACATCCCCCTCCGCGGCGCACGGGCGCGGCGTACTCGTCATCGGCATGGCGAAGTGAGCTCCCCATCAAGAGCATGAGCTTCCTCTTCCGCCGCAGCCAATTCACGGTCGGCGGCCGCACTGTCGCCCGGGCGGCCTCGGCGGGTCAGGGCTTCGGCGTGCCTCCGGCGGGAGAACACCACCGCCGGCCAATGGGACAGGGCCAGGTTGTGCTGGACGGCCGTCCGCAGGTGTGTCACGGCCCGGTCGGCGTCGCCGGTGGCCAGGGCCGCCGTGCCCAGTGGGTAGTGGGCCGAGCCGAAGCAGGCGACTCCGAGGCTGGCCATCACCGGCAGGTGGCCGAACGGCTTGAGCAGGTCGTAGACCCGCGCCGCCGTCTCGGGGTCGTCCACCAGGTACGCCGTTTCCGCCGCGCCGCACAGGGAAAGCAGCCAGGTGCTGGAACGGGGCAGCGCCCCGACGTCGTCGCCGCAGAGACGCGCCAGGGCGCCCACGGCCGTGCGGCGGTCGCCCGCCGAGGCGGCGGCCGCGGCCAGCGCCGCGTAGTAGGAGTTGTCGATGGTGCTGAGCGTGGGGGAGTGCATCAGCTGGTCCAGCACCGGGACAAGCTCCCCGAGCCGGTTCTGGAACCACCGGATGGCCACCAGCTGCGCGCCGTACCAGCCGAGCGCGTCGGGATCGCCCGCCACCTCGCCGAGCAGGGCGCACGCCTGCGCGCCGGCTTCGGCCTCGGCGAACCGGCCCGCCCGGATCGCCAGCATCACCTCGAGGGACGCGGCCACGAACCCGGCCGCCAGGTGCTTCCGCGTGGCCAGCAGGTCCTTGAGCTCGCTGAGCCGCCGTTCGGCGTGCGGATCGGCGGCCAGGAACCGGTCGACGGTGTCCCACACGACCCCCATGACGAGGTCGGTCCGCCGCGCGCTCACCCCGATCAGCTCGGAGGCCAGCGAGCGGCGCAGGGCGGCGTGGTCCGGGCCGAGCACGCAGTGGTGGGCCAGGCTCAGCGCCTCGGCGTGCGCGACGGGATCACCGGCCGCCCGGGTTTCCGCGGTCAGCGCGAGGATCCGGCCGTACGCCCCGTCCTGGTAGTCCAGCTCGCCGGTCAGCCGGGTCCGGAGCCGGAGGCCGAGCGGGGACGCCGGGTCGACGCGGCCCAGCACCTGCCGCAGCCGGGTCAGCAGCACCGTCGACGCGGCCGACGTCCGGTGCTCGTGCACCCACACCCCGCCCAGCCCGAGCACGGCGTGCGCGAGGGTGTCGACGTCCCCGGTGTGCTCGGCGCGGCGGTAGGCCTCTTCGAAGTGCTCCCGGCTCGTGCGGAGGTCGCCTTCTTCGAGCAGCGCGTGCTCTCCGGCGGTCAGCGGGTCCACGGCCGGGATCTCGATCGCCTCCCGCGGGCGCTCGGCGAGCAGGCCGGGGTCGTGGGCGAGGACCCGCCGGTGCACCTCGGTGAGCACCGGTGAGGGTTCCAGGCCGGACGCGCTGACCAGCCCGCGGCGGGCCCGGCGGAACGTCTCGAGCGCGTCGCCCTGGCGCCCGGCCCGGTAGAGGGCGGTCATCAGCTGCGCCCAAAGCCGTTCGTGGCCGGGGAACGCGGCGGTCAGCACCTCCAGCTCCGCGATCAGCCCGGTGTCCTCGCCCGCCGCGAGGTCGGCGTCGATCCGGTCCTGCACGGTGTTGTGGCGCACCCGTTCCAGCCGCATCCCTTCCGCGGCCAGCACTTCGACCTCGTCGAACTCGCCGTAGGCGGTCCCGCGCCACAGGTCCAGCGCGGCGGTCAGGTGCGTGCGCGCGGTGGTCGCGTCGCCGGCGGCGAGCGCGCGCCGCCCCTCCGCGGCGAGCTGCTCGAACCGCACCGCGTCGATGGCCTGCGGCGGCACGTGCAGCACGTACCCCGGCGGCCGGGTCAGGATCAGCGGCGGGTCGAAAGGCTTGCGCAGCCGCGAAAGGTACGTCCGCACGGTCCGGTCGACCTGGTCGGGCGGCCGGTCACCCCACAGCGCCCGCCCGAGCGCGCCGACACTGACGACCCGGCCGGCCTCGGCCGCCAGCACGGCCAGCAGCGTGCGCAGCCGTGGCCCGCCCACGTCCACCGGCTCCCCGCCGACCCCGACCTCGAACGGCCCCAGCACCCCGAGATCCACGCCCCGCGCGGTGTTCCCGCTCATCCCCGCCCCTTCACCGCGGACGAGTCCGCGTTCGGTCTACAGGAGCGGAACGCAGCGCGTGGGATACGTCGTACCGGGCGAGCGTTTACGGCGTTTCGCCGACGGCTTCCAGGCAGTACGCCAGCAGTTCCCGGACCTGCGCCTCACTGGGGCGGGTGCGGGGGAGCAGGTGCTCCGGACGCGGGCGCCGGTCGTGCCAGAAGCGGCCCGCCGGGGGCGGCGGCTCGGTCGCGGCGAGCCAGACGGCGGTGTCGGCGCCCTGCGCGGCCGTGCGGAGGAACGGCCGGGTCAGGCGCCGGAACGCCGGGAGCGAGCTGGATAAGCCCGGGGTGTCGGCCCAGCCCGGGTGACAGCTGTGCACGGCCAGGCCCCAGCGCTGGGCCAAGAGCGGGGTCAGCTCGACCTGCATCCGTTTCGTGCGCGCGTAAGCGACGGCGCCGCGGTAGGTGCCTGACCGGTATTCCGGGTCGTCCGCGGCCAGGGCCTGGGTGTACATCCCGCCCGACGACATGAAGATCACCCGGCCGTCGCCGAGCGCGGGCCGGAGCAGTTCGGTCAGCAGCAGCGGGCCGAGGACGTGGGTGGCGAGCGTGACTTCGTGCCCGTCCTCGGTTTCCGTGCGCTCAGGCGGGAGTGTGCCGGCGTTGTGGATCAGGACGTCCACGCGGGCGAACTCCGGGGCGCAGGCGCGCACGGAGGCCAGGCTCGACAGGTCGCACTGCGCGAGCCGGACGTCGGCGCCGGGCACCCGGGCGAGGACGTCGTCGCGGGCGGGCTCGCCGCGGCCGAGGTCGCGGACCAGCATGACGACCGACGCGCCCAGCCGGGCCAGCTCCACCGCGCACGCCTGGCCCAGCCCGGAACCCGCGCCGGTCACCAGCGCGACCTTCCCCTTCAGGGAACCGGGTGCGGGGTCGCCGGAGCGCCAGTGCGGCCGGCGCAGCAAGTAGCCGAAGCGGGTGTACCCGGTCGCCGTCCGGTCGAGGACGACGTCGATGAGGGGAGCGATCACCCGGTCCAACCTACGGCCGGACGGGCGGCCCCGCCGTGCGGACCAGCAGGACCGGGCAGCCCGCGTTGTGCAGCAGGGCCTGGGCGGTCGAGCCCAGCAGCAGCCCCGGGAAGCCGCCGCGGCCGCGGTCGCCCAGCACCACCAGCTGGGCCGCCGCGCTGCGCTCGACCAGCTCACGCCGCGGGTGCGCCGGCACCACCACCCGCGCCACCTCGACGTCGCCGGTGTCCGGGACCCGCGCGTCCAGCAACCGCCGGCCGGCTTCGGCGACGGCTTGGCGGTCCAGCTCCGCGGGTGGCTCGTCGGCCCACGCGTGCAGCACCACCAGTGGCACCTCGCGGGCCCGAGCTTCGGCCAGCGCCGTCGCGAGCACCCGCCTCCCGGTGTCGCTGCCGTCGATGCCCGTGACGACCGGGCCGTCCGCGTCCGGCTCGTCCCAGCGGTCGCCGCGGACGACGACCGTGTCGCAGCGCCCGTGGGTGCCGATCGCCGCGGCGACCGAGCCGGCGAGCGGCCCGGCGCACCGGCCCCGCCCGGACGCGCCGACCACCAGCAACGCCGCGGTCCTCGACGCCTCGATCAGCGACTGCGCGGCGCGATCCGGGTCGAGCCGGGTGACCGCGTCCGGCATGCCCTGCGCCCCGGCCAGCTCCTGCGCGGTCCTCAGGGCCCGGTGGCCGCGGGCGCGCAGCGCGTCCAGCATGTCCTCGGGTGGGGGCACCTCGCCGCCCGCGAGCAGAGCCGGGAAATCCAGCGCGTGCCGGATCTCCAGCGGACGGCCGTGCAGCCGGGCCGCCCGCGCCGCCCACCGGACGGCGTCGAGCGACTCCGCCGAGCCGTCGGCTCCCGTGACGATCGGCGAGGGGGACATCGGCGGCTCCTGACGCGGCGGTCGTCCGCCGGCTCCCGGCCCGCGGTCAGCTGAGCGTGCGCCGCGCGGACCAGCCGATCAACCCCAGTTCCAGCACCGCGAACCCGGCGAGCACGACCGAGCCGGGCAGCCAGAGCAGCGCCAGGCCGGTCGTCAGCACCGGCAGGACCAGGCCCGCGTAGGCGGCGAGGAACAGCGCGGCCAGCACTTCGCCGCGGCGAAGGGGGTCGGCGAGCGCGGCGACGGTCCCGACACCCGCCCGGAAGCCCAGGCCGAACCCGGCGCCGCCGAGCACCGCAGCCACGAAGAAGAGCGGGAGGGAGGCGGCGAAAGCCGACACCGCCAGCAGCACCAGGCCGACGCCCATCAGCACGTACCCGGCCTGAAGCTGCGGGCGCGTGCCGGCGCGGGCGAACACGATCTGGACGACCGCGGCGCTGCCGAGCATCACGAACGGCGCGATGCCGGCCAGCAGCCGCGAAGTCTGGTGCAGCTCCTGCACCAGCAGCGAGGGGGCGAGCGCCATGAACAGGCCGCTGATCGCGAACGCGCCGAACACGCCGATCGCGGCGCCGGTGAACTCGGACCGGGCGGCCGGCGGCAGCGAGAGCCGCTGCGGGCGGTAGGCGGGGCGCTCCTCCAGCCGTTCGACGGTTTCCGGCACCAGGCTCACCGCGATCGCCTCGACGAGCAGCACGATCAGGAAGACCGTGAACGGCGTGTGCAGTGGCTGGCCGGCGAACCGCGCGAAGAACCCGCCGACCAGCGGGCCGAGGGCGAGGCCGCCGGCGTTGACCACGGTCGTGATCAGGCCGGACCGCCCGGCGTCGGCGTCCGGGTTCGCCTGCGCGCGCAGCTCGGACAGGTGCGCGGTGGCGGTCGCGGTGAGCGCGCCGATCCCGGCGCCGCTGATCAGCCGGGCGACGATCAGGCCCGGGACGTCCGGCCACAGCAGGAACAGGGCCGCGGCGACGGCCTCGGCCAGCAGCCCGGCGACGATGACGCGGCGGCGGCCCAGCCAGTCGCTGACGTGCCCGGCCAGGTAGAGGCTCAGCATCACGCCGACCGCGTAGGCGGCGAAGACGACGGTGACGACGAAGGTCGGAAAGCCGTCGCGCTGCTGGTAAAGCGCGTACAGCGGGGTGGGGACGGTCGAGAACGCGAGCGCGGTCGCGAAGGCGACGGCGATGATGCGGAACCCCAGGCCGTGGCTCACCCGCGGGCGCGCGGCGGGCCGGGCCGGGGTGACGGTGGCGGACATGCTGACCTCCTGGTCTACGGATCTTCCGCCTTCCACCATGAACCCGCTGACTCACCAAGTCCAACGAAGAGTTGTGGTGCCAGTTATCGGATCAAGCGATAAGTTGGCGCGTATGGAGACGCGCCAGCTCGAGTACTTCGTCGCCGTCGCCGAGGAGCTCAGTTTCACCCGGGCCGCCCAGCGGCTGTACGCGGTGCAGTCCACCGTGTCGGCCGCGGTCCGGGCGCTGGAGACGGAGCTCGGCGCCCGGCTGTTCGACCGGTCCACCCGCAGGGTCGCGCTGTCGGCGGCCGGCGTCGCGTTCCTGCCCGAGGCCAAGGCGGCGATCGAAGCCCTCGAACGCGCCCGCGCGACGGTCCAGGAGGCGTCGGCGGGCCTGCGCGGCAGCCTCCGGATCGGCACGCTGACCTCGATCGGCAGCGTCGACCTGCCGGGCCTGCTCGGCGCGTTCCACCGCCGCTACCCGCTGGTGGACATCCAGGTCACGGTGTCGATCACCGGCTCGACCGGCCTGGCCGAGGACGTCCGCCAGGGCCGCCTCGACGCCGCGCTGGTCGGCCTGCCCGGCGCGGACCTGCCCGGCCTGGACGTCCGGAGCCTCGAAACCCGGCCGTTCGTCGCGCTGCTGCCCGTCGGTCATCCGCTGGCGCGCGAGCGGGAGATCCGGCTCGAGAGCCTCGCGGGCGAGTCCTTCGTGGACATGCCCCGCGGCTTCGGCAACCGGGTCCTGGTGGACCGCGCCTACGACGCGCTGGGCTCGCCCCGGCGCGTCACCGTCGAGGTCGCCGACCTGCGGACCGTGCCCGGGTACGTCCGCGCCGGCCTGGGGATCGCGGTCATCCCGGAGCTGCCCGAAGCCGACGAGGCGGACGTCGTCTCGCTGCCGCTGGCCGGCGCGGGCCTGGACTGGCCGCTCAACCTCGTCTCCGCGAGCACCAAGCCGCCGAGCCGGGCCCTGCACACGCTCCTCGACCTCGTCGCTGCTCACGAGGGTATTTGAACGCGTTCAACTCCTCCGGTACGGTCGGTCGCGGGGGACGACCGTACGGGCTGCCCGCCGCCCGCTGGATGGCCGCGTTCGTCCTGCGCAGCGACACGGAGCCGCTCCTGAAGAGCCGCCGGGTGGTGCTGGACGCGGGCTTCGAGTTCGCGTTCCCGCAGTGGGCCGCGGCGGCCGAAGACCGGGCGCGCGGCCGACACGTCAAAGCTGTTCGCGGCCGGCCCGGAAGAACTCCGTGATCGGGCCGTCGAGGTCGCTCAGCGGCCGGGCCGCGCCGAAGGGGGCGTTCCAGAACTCGCCCTCCCGCGGCTCGAACGGCCCGACGTAGGCGTACGGCTCGCCGAGGTACCCGTCGCCGGGGGAGACGCCGTAGTTGACCTCGTCCACGGTGATCGCGACGTCGAAGTGCTCCGGCCACAGCACCGGCGTCGCGTCCGGCGCGAACTCCCGCAGCGCGCGGTCGCCGTCGGCGAAACCCCGCAGCAGGGCCGTCAGTGACGCCGCGTCGAAGGCGATCGTCTCGCCGGGGCGGACGCCGGGGCCGCCCGAGTAGACCCCTTCGGGTTCCCCCGCCGTCAGCCCGGCCGCCGCGGCGACGTCGAGGTAGGTACGGCCGGCCAGTGGGACGCGCACCGAGTTCGTCACCAGCTCGGTGCCGTCGACCCGCAGGTCCGGCGCGACGACGGTGGCGAAGCCGCCCTCGGCCACGCGCAGCTCGATCCGGCCGCTCGCCCGGTGCTGCGGACCCGCCAGCAGCAGCTCGGCGACGCCGTGCAGGGAACGCCTGGTCGTGGCGAGATCGGTCACGCCGCCGAGTCTAGGGGAGCCGGAAGTGCTCGTCGGCCCCCTGCGCGAACTCTGCCTACGCTGGGTCTCGAAGCCGTGAAAGGAGCACACGTGAAGATTTCCGTCGGGGTGCTGCACCCGGGGGCGATGGGCGCGGCGGTCGGCGCGCTGCTGGTGCACCGGGGCGTTCCCGTCCGCTGGCTGCCCGCCGGACGCGGGCCCGCCACCCGCCGTCGCGCCGAGGACGCCGGGTTCACCCAGGCCGACGACCTCGCCGGCTGCGACGTCGTGCTCAGCATCTGCCCGCCCGCGTCCGCCGTGGATGTCGCCCGGGAGGTCGCCGCGAGTGGGTTCGCGGGTGTCTACCTGGACGCGAACGCCATCAGCCCCGGGCACGCCCAGGAGATCGAGGACCTGTTCCGCGGCCAGGCGTCCGTCGTGGACGGCGGGATCGTCGGGCCGCCGCCGCGCCACGACGGCTCCACGCGGCTCTACCTGTCCGGACCGGACGCCGGGCGCGTGGAAAGCCTTTTCGAGGGGACCCTCCTGCGGCCCATCGTGCTCGACGGCCCGGTCGGGCGGGCTTCGGCGCTCAAGCTCGCGTTCGCGTCGTACAACAAGCTGACCTACGCGCTCGCCGCGCAGGCCCACGCCCTCGCGGCCCACCACGGCGTGGACGAGGTGTTCCGCGACCTGGCCGGCGCGGTCCGGCGCGACACCCCGCTCGGCGCCCCGGGCGCCCTCGAGTCCGCGGCGCAGCGGGGTTGGCGCTGGGAGGGCGAGATGGCGGAGATCGCGGCCGCGTGCACGGACGCCGGCCTGTCCCCAGCGCTGCTGACGGCGGCCCAGGAACTGTTCGGCCGCTGGCGCGACCACCGCGACGACGAAGAGGTGACGGCCGGCGAGTTGCTTGCGGCGCTGGCTGTTACCCCGGAGGTCGCGGAGCCAGGCTGATGTCGATGGGCTCATTCGGCCGCTGGCGCGAGTATCGGGGTGACGAGGAGGTGACGGCCGGCGAGCTGCCGGCCGTCACCCCGGACCTCACGACTCCGGGCTGATGTCGATCAGCACCTTCCCAGTCGCGCCTTCCTCAGACGCGATGTGCGCCTTCGCCGTGTCGGCCAGCGAAAACCGGTGCACCGGCACCCCGCGCTCGTCCCCGAGCCGCAGGGCGCCGTCCGCGAAGGCTGCGTTGATGTCCTCGGCCCCGGCGCGCAGTTTGTCCGCGCCGACCGTGTAGAGCACCAGGAACTGGTAGCGCGTGTTCAGCCAGAGGTTCGCGCCGAACTCCAGGCTGATCGTGCCCGTGCCGCGGTCGTCGCCGTAGGCCGCTACCGTGCCGCGGGTGCGCAGGACCGCCGCGTGCAGCGGGGCGTTGACGCCGGTGGCGACCTCGACCACCAGGTCGACGCCGTCGGGCGCGATTTCGCGGACCCGCTCCGCCAGTTCCGGGTCGGGGTAGCGCAGCACGTGCTGGGCGCCGGCCGCGGTTGCCAGTGCAGCCTTCGCGTCGCTGCTGACCGTGGCGATCACCGTCGCGCCGGCCCAGCGGCCCAGCTGGATCGTGGCGTTGCCGACCGCGCCCGCGCCGCCGCTGACCAGCACCGTCTTGCCCGCCAGGGCGCCGGGGGACAGGCGTGCCGGGCCGTCTTCGGCGACGGTCAGCGCGCGGTGCGCGGTCAGCGCCGGGATGCCGAAGCCGGCTCCTTCGTCGAAGCCGACGCCGCCGGGCAGCCCGGCGAGCTTTTCGGCGGGCAGCACCGTGTACTCCTGGGCGGTGCCGGACTCCGGCGCGTGCGTGCCCGCCAGCAGCGTCCACACGCGATCGCCGGGGGCGAAGCCGGTCACGTCCGGGCCGACCGCGTCGACGATCCCGGCGCCGTCCTGGTTGGGGACGGTGTCGGGCACTTCGGTCCCGGCCTCGACGCCGCGGCCCTGCCGCGCCTTCCAGTCGGTGGGGTTGACGGCGGACACCACGAGCCGGACGCGGACCTCGCCGGGCCCGGGCTCCGCGACGTCCCGCTCGGACAGCGTCAGCACCTCGGGTCCGCCTGCGCGGCGGTAGACGACAGCTTTCATGCCCGGTGCAATCCCGCCGGACCCCCGGGATATTCCCCGGGCCGCCCGGAATTGCGTGACGTGCGGAAATGCGCGCAAGCGGAAAATGCCGCGGAAAGGCACCGCGGTACGGGTGATCCCCCGGCCGGGCGATTTTCGGTGTTGCCCGAGCGAAACCGGCCGGGGTCACAGAAACTGAGCGTGTGGGAGAGGAATTGCGCACATCGCGCGAAGAGCGTTCGAAGTCCGACGACGGTGAGCCGACGCCCATCTTCGACGCCGTGGCGAACGCGGCCCGCAAGGGGGCGGGGGAGAACACGAAGCCCGGGAAACCCGCGGGCGAGGGCAAAGCGGCGCGCTGACCACACCGGCACACTCGGGATCTGAGGCAGATTGTTCGACGTCCGCGCGGAACATGTAGCATCTTGGCTGCACGTGCATCTGCGGGTGAGGAGTAGGACGTTGGCAGGCGTGGTCAACAGCATGATCGCCGCCGAGTACGCGGCGGGAGCCTCGATCTCGGAGCTGGCCGAGCGTTGGGGCATCGACCCGCGCCAGGTCGTCGAGCGGATCTCCGCCGCCGCCGGGTCCTGACCGGCCAGGCGGCCTGCCCAGCGCCTCAGATGGCGCGCTCCCCCTTGCCCAGCACCACGATCCCGCCCTCGCTCACGTGGTAGTGCCCGCGGTCGCGGGCCAGGTCCACCCCGATGTGCGCGCCCGGCGGGACCACCACGTTCTTGTCCAGGATCGCCCGCCGCACCACCGCGCCGCGGCCCACCCGGGCCCCGTCGAGCAGCACCGAGCCCTGCACCACCGCGCCGTGCTCGACCAGGACGTCGGGGGAGAGCACCGAGTCGACGACCTGCGCGCCGGAGATGATGCAGCCGTTGCTGATGATCGACTGGTTGGCCGAGCCGCCTTCGACGAACTTCGCCGCCGCCCGCTGGCCGGGGTGGGCCAGGATCGGCCACTTGCGGTTGTAGAGGTTGAAGATCGGGTGCGTCGAGATCAGGTCGGTGTGCGCGTCGTAGTAGCTGTCGATCGTCCCGACGTCGCGCCAGTAGCCGTGGTCGCGCTCGGTCTCCCCCGGGACGACGTTGCCGCTGAAGTCGTAGACCGCCGCCTCGCCGGACTTCACCAGCGCCGGGATGATGTCGCGGCCCATGTCGTGGTGCGACGCCGCGTTCTCCGCGTCGGCGTGCAGCGCCTCCAGCATCACCTTCGTCGTGAAGATGTAGTTGCCCATCGACACGAACGACTCCTCGGGGGAGTCGGGCAGCCCCGGCGGGTCGGCGGGCTTCTCCATGAACGCGTCGATCATCAGGCCGTCGGTCGTCCGGATGACGCCGAACGAGCTCGCCTCGGCGCGCGGCACCCGGATCCCGGCGACCGTGACGCCGGCGCCCGAGGAGATGTGGGTCTCCAGCATCTGCCGGGGGTCCATCCGGTAGATGTTGTCCGCGCCGAACACCGCGATGTACTCGGGGTCCTCGTCGTAGACCAGGTTGAGACTCTGGTGGATCGCGTCGGCGCTGCCCTGGTACCAGCGCGGGCCCAGCCGCTGCTGCGCCGGCACCGGCGTGACGTACTCGCCGGTGAGGGCCGAGAGCCGCCACGTGGTCGAGATGTGCCGGTCGAGCGAGTGCGACTTGTACTGCGTCAGCACGCACAGCCGCCGGATCCCGCCGTGCACCAGGTTCGACAGCACGAAGTCGACCAGCCGGTGCACACCCCCGAACGGCACGGCGGGTTTGGCGCGGTCGGCGGTGAGCGGCATCAGGCGCTTGCCCTCGCCGCCCGCGAGCACGATGCCCAGAACGTCGGCTCCACTGTTCACGAGGACCTCCCGCACGCTTCGTAGAGGGCGACCGTCTGCTCGGCGATCGCCTTCCAGCCGAACTCGCCGACCGCGCGCTCGCGGCCGGCGGTACCCATCGCGGCGGCCCGGTCCGGGTCGCCCACCAGCTCGTTGAGGGCCGCGCCCAGCCGCGCCTCGTACCCGGCGGTGTCCGCCTCGTCGTAGTGCACCAGCAGGCCGGTCCGGCCGTCGTCGACGACCTCCGGGATCCCGCCGACGTCGCTGGCGACCACGGCCGTGCCGCACGCCGCCGCCTCCAGGTTCACGATGCCGAGCGGCTCGTAGACCGACGGGCAGGCGAACACCGCGGCGTGGGTTAGCAGCTGGACGACCTCGGGGCGCGGCAGCATCTCCGGGATCCAGCGGACGCCGGTGCGGGTCTTCTCGAGGTCGGCGACCAGCCCGCGGAACTCGGCGTCCAGCTCGGGGGTGTCCGCGCCGCCCGCGCACAGCACCAGCTGCGTGCCCGGGTCGAGGGCCGCACCGGCCCTGACCAGGTGCGGGACGCCCTTCTGCCGGGTGATCCGCCCGACGAACAGCACGTACGGCCGGTCCGGGTCGATGCCGTGCTTCGCCAGGACGTCGGTGCCCGGGTCGGGCCGGTAGAGCGTGGTGTCGATGCCGTTGTGGATCACGTGGACGCGCTCGGGCGGCACGGCCGGGTACGCGGTCAGCACGTCCTGGCGCATGCCGCCGCTGACCGCGACGATCGCGTCGGCCGACTCGTAGGCCTCGCGCTCGATCCACGACGACACCCGGTAGCCCCCGCCGAGCTGCTCGGCCTTCCACGGCCGCAGCGGCTCCAGCGAATGCGCGGTGACGACGTGGGGGATGCCGTAGGTCATCTTCGCCAGGTGGCCGGCCAGGTTCGCGTACCAGGTGTGGCTGTGCGCGAGGTCGTGGCCTTCGAGGGCGTTCGCCATCGAGACGGCGATGTCCATGGTCGTGAACGCGGGCTGGCGGTAGCCGTGCGGGTCGGTGTGCCCGGTCGCGTCCGGGCGGTCCGGGCCCCAGCAGTGCACGTCGAGATCGACCAGCGACCGCAACTCCCGGGCGAGGAACTCCACGTGAACCCCGGCTCCGCCGTAGACCTCCGGCGGGTACTCCCGGGTGAGCAGGCCGACCTTCATGACCGAACCCTATGGCCTCCCCGGCCTCCGGCGCAGTCTGGCGTCCAGGCGAATTCCTTGATCGCTCGGATGAGCGGAGCGTCAGCTCGCGTAGAGCCGCGCCCAGTTCTCCCGGGACGTCAGCTCCGGCATCGCGCGCTGGTACTGCTCCTGAACGGCCGCACCTTTCCTGCGTAGCCGCTGGATCACCCGGACGCCGCGCTTGGCCAGTTCGAACGTCTTCGCCCGGTCGTAGGAGCGGACGCGGACGCCGTCCTGGTTCGCGTCGGTGACGACGACGGTCGAGAACAGCGCGACGTGCCACCAGTGGGCCTCGTCGGCCGGGACGGCACCCAGGCCGAACCGGTGCCGGCCCCTGGTCTGGTCGAGCAGCCGCTTGAGCAGGACCACGAGGGTCCGGCTGGGCGGCGGCGCGCTGTTGATGATGCCGATGTCGTTGGAGGCGATGCCCGGGACGTCGGTGGCCTTGTGCCGCTTGGTCTCCGGGTACTGGTCCCGGATCCGGCGGATCTCCTTCATCGCCTCCACACCACCGTCACGCAGCACCTCAGGACCTTCGAGGAAGTCCTCCACGGCCTTGATCAACGTCGCCGACAGCCCGTACTGCATCCCCAGCAGGTACCGCACCAGCTGGGCCAGCAGCACGCGGGAGAGCAGGTTCAGGTTGAACGGCGAGTGCAGCGCCGCGGTGATGATGGAGTTGCGCAGGTTGAAGTAGCGGTGCCACTCGTCCCAGTCCTTCATGTGGAAGTCCGCGTGCCACACCCCCGCCCCCGGCAGGGTGACGGTCGGGAAGCCGTGGGCGCGGGCGCGGTAGGAGTACTCCGCGTCGTCCCACTGGAAGAAGAACGGCATCGGATACCCGGTGGCCTGCACGACCTCATACGGGATCAGGCAGGACCACCAGCCGTTGTACCCGGCGTCCAGACGACGTTCCTGCCGGTTCGGCTTCAACGTTTCCTCGTCGACGCCGAGCAGGTCCGCGGTGGTCAGCGAGTGCTCGACCGGCTGACCCGGCTCCAGG